>NZ_LS483470.1:427500-1107500 GCF_900478135.1 Leminorella richardii | reverse complement strand
GCGTTGTTTTGGCCTGTTCTAACTCGGCTTTAATGCTTTGCGTACCAGACACTGCGGCCTTTTCCGCTTTCCACTCTTCTTCCAATTCAGAATATTCGCGCTCTTTTTGCTCAAGCTCTTCATTCAGCATATCAAGGCGCTTTTTACTGGCGTCATCGGACTCCTTAAGCAGCGCCTGCTGTTCCAGTTTTAACTGGATTATGCGTCGATCGAGGCGATCCAGCGACTCAGGCTTGGAGTCCATCTGCATACGGATGCTGGAAGCGGCTTCATCGATCAGGTCAATGGCTTTGTCCGGCAACTGTCTGTCCGAAATATAGCGATGGGACAGGGTCGCAGCCGCAACGATAGCCGGATCGGTAATCTGTACGTGGTGGTGTAGCTCATAGCGCTCCTTCAAACCGCGCAGAATAGCGATAGTGTCTTCCACTGTCGGCTCCGCTACGTAAACTTTCTGGAAGCGCCGCTCCAGCGCCGCATCTTTTTCAATATACTGACGATATTCATCTAGGGTTGTTGCCCCAACGCAGTGCAGCTCGCCCCGCGCCAAAGCTGGCTTAAGCATGTTGCCCGCGTCCATTGCGCCGTCGCCCTTACCGGCACCGACCATAGTGTGCAGTTCGTCAATAAACAGAATAACGCTGCCTTCCTGCTTGGCCAGATCGTTTAAAACTCCCTTTAGACGCTCTTCGAACTCGCCGCGATACTTTGCGCCAGCAATCAAAGCCCCCATGTCCAGCGCCAACACCCGCTTGTTTTTCAAGCCTTCGGGCACTTCACCGTTAACAATTCGCTGAGCCAGACCTTCAACAATAGCGGTTTTACCAACACCGGGCTCACCGATCAACACAGGGTTGTTTTTAGTACGACGCTGTAGTACCTGAATAGTCCGGCGAATTTCTTCATCACGACCGATAACCGGATCGAGTTTACCCTGCTCTGCACGCTCGGTCATATCGACAGTATATTTCTTCAGCGCCTGACGCTGGTCTTCTGCACTGGCGTCGTCCACGTTATCTCCTCCCCTCATTTGGTCAATCGCCTGGCTGACTTTACTTTCCACAGCCCCTGCTTTCTTAAGTAGGTCAGCCAGCTGCCCGCGCTCTTCCAGCGCGGCAAGAATAAACAGCTCCGAAGAAATGAACTTGTCGCTGCGCTTCTGCGCCAGCTTGTCGCACAGGTTCAGCATGCGGATAAGCTCATTGGACGGCTGAACGTCACCACCGGCCCCTTCAACCTGAACGGTACGGCTTAGCGCATCGTTCAAATCATTACGCAGACGATTAACGTCAACACCCGCGGACGTCAGCAGAGGACGAATGCTGCCCCCTTCCTGCGCTAGCAGCGCGCTCATTAAATGGATAGGTTCAATAAACTGATTATCACGCCCCAGCGCTAATGATTGAGCATCGGCCAAAGCGAGTTGAAACTTACTGGTTAAACGATCTAGACGCATAACACCTCCAGAGAAAAATAGGGTTAGCAATGTTGCTATGTCGTATAGATGAGGCTGGCAAGGCGGTTTTCAAGACTAAAGTCAATATATTTTTATCAACATCAGTCACAGAATGGAGAGATTTTTTAACACTAGTGCGTCAGGCAGCTCTCTGCCTGACGCTATGAGGAAACGACAGATTAACAGTCAGTCGTTCTGTCAGGCGATTACTCGAACCAAATAAGACTCACCATCCTGCCGGTCGTTTTTTCACGCCGATAGGAAAAAAATAGTTCAGGTTGGCTTACTGTGCAGTAAGTTCCGCCGTAAATTTTTTCAACTCCGGCAGCGATGAGACGCTGGCGAGCAAGAAGGTAGATATCCGCCAGATATTTATTTCCACGGGGCTGAAACGCCAAAGCGGCCTGAGGATCAATATCCATAAAGGCATCCCGCACTTCCGCACCAACTTCAAAGCATTCTGGCCCTATCGCTGGCCCAAGCCAGGCCATCACTTCTCCCGGCCGCGCGTTGAAACGTTCAAGAGTTCGCTCTAAAACGCCGCTTTGAAGGCCTCGCCATCCAGCATGAGCGGCAGCGACTTCATTGCCATGGACGGAACAAAACAGCACTGGTAAACAGTCTGCCGTCATTACCGCACAGGCCTTTTCTGGCAAACAGCTATAGGACGCATCGGCACAGTTATCGGCGGCGCGATAAGCGTCCATCGACAAAACGTCAGTGCCGTGTACCTGAGAGAGCCAGCCAATCTCAATCGATGAACCTAACTGCTCACCCAAGCGCCGACGATTTTCAGTCACGTTTAGCGGTGAATCATCGACGTGATCGCCCACGTTTAGCGACTCATAAGGCGGCGGACTAACGCCGCCT
The DNA here is from genome assembly GCF_900478135.1 of Leminorella richardii. Lineage (NCBI taxonomy): Bacteria > Pseudomonadati > Pseudomonadota > Gammaproteobacteria > Enterobacterales > Budviciaceae > Leminorella > Leminorella richardii. The sequence continues at coordinate 1,105,174 of NZ_LS483470.1, read as the reverse complement.
ATTCGCGTTGTCGCCAGCGCCTTAACGTTCGCTGGCCCCTGCCACTCAGGATAAATTAGCGGGATCATGTCCAGTCCAGTTGGTCTTTAAACTGTTCAGTATCTTCACGCAGTGCAGCAACCAGTTCCACCATGTCATCGGGCAGCGGCGCGTGCCACTCCATCAGTTCACCACTAATGGGATGATACAAACGCAGCATTGTCGCGTGCAGCGCCTGACGGTCGAAGTTGCGAAGCTGCTGAATAAAGGCTTCAGACGCGCCTTTTGGCGGACGAGGACGACCGCCATACAGCGGATCGCCCACCAGAGGGTGGCTGATATGCGCCATGTGCACACGAATCTGGTGCGTTCTGCCGGTCTCTAAACGCAGGCGCAGGCGGGTATGGGCACGAAAGCGCTCCATAATGCGATAGTGAGTCACTGCCGGTTTTCCCATTGGGTAAACTGACATATGGGTACGCTTGGTCGGGTGACGAGCAATCGCGGCATCTACTGTACCACCACCGGCCATAATACCGATCGCTACGGCCTCATACTCACGGGTAATTTCCCGTGCCTGAAGCGCCTCTACCAGACGAGTCTGGGCGGGTACGTTTTTCGCTACCACCATCAGACCCGTAGTATCCTTATCCAAACGGTGCACAATGCCGGCTCTCGGCACGTCGGCAATGGCTGGATAGTGATGCAAAAGCGCATTCAGCACTGTGCCATCAGGATTGCCCGCGCCAGGGTGCACAACCAGATCGCGCGGCTTGTTGATAACGATAATGTCATCATCTTCATAGACGATATTCAGAGCGATATCCTGAGGCTCCCAACGCGTTTCCTCTTCTATCAGCGCATCGACTAAGATACACTCCCCGCCAAGCACTTTTTCTTTCGGCTTGGAGATAATCTGGCCGTTAACCGACACGCGCTCTTCCAAGATCCATTCTTTTATACGAGATCGTGAATAATCGGGGAACAATTCGGCCAATGCCTGATCTAATCTCTGACCGAGCTGTGATTCCTGAACTGTTGCAGTAAGCTGTACTTGCTGTGACATAAAGTGACTTCTTAAGTTTTCAGTTGGGTTTTAGCGGCAATGCCGTTTAAAATATTATGCTATTGTATCTGTTACTTCTCAGAAGCTGAAAGGATAGCTTCTGAAACAACACTCTGAGGATAATCAAAGCGTCATGATGCCTATGAAAAAGTTAGTGGCTGCGGCCATAGTAAGCCTGACATTGGCCGGCTGCTCATCGGACAAGGTTCCCGATACTCCGCCAGCGGAAATGTATGCAACCGCCCAGGAAAAGCTGCAAAGCGGTAACTTTCGTGGCGCTATCACTGAACTGGAAGCGCTAGACAGCCGCTACCCGTTTGGCCCCTATTCTCAACAGGTTCAACTTGACCTCATCTACGCCTACTACAAGGCTGACGAGCTGCCGCTGGCACAGGCCACTATCGATCGCTTCGCTCGCTTAAACCCGACGCACCCTAACGTTGACTATGTCATGTACATGCGCGGCCTGACGGATATGGCGTTTGACGGCAACATGATACAGAACTTCTTCGGAATTGACCGCTCCGATCGCGATCCGCAGCACGCCCGTGCCGCATTCAGCGACTTCACACAGCTGGTTCGCCGTTTTCCACAGAGCGCTTACGCCAACGATGCGCAGAAGCGTCTGGTGTATTTGCACAACCGTCTGGCTAACTACGAGCTTTCCGTCGCGCAATATTATACTAAGCGCGGCGCCTATGTCGCTGTCATTAACCGCGTAGAGCAAATGATGCGCGACTATCCGGACTCTGAAGCGACGCGTAACGCGCTGCCGCTGATGGAAAATGCCTATCAGAAATTAAATCTGGCACCTCAGGCTGATAAGGTCAAACGCATTATTGAAGCCAACGACGTTAAGTCGTAACCTTTCGTTTTATCTTTAAACACGGCCGCGTATATCGCGGCCGTGTTGTTTCTACTTTCCTGTCCGATCCCTTATTTACATCATTTATAAAACCCGCTAATTTAGTTCAGATATCGATTTTTATGAATAATAATTCACTATGGGGTAAAAACAATATGGACAGGCGAACACTTCTTAAATCATCCGGCCTTTTGCTGGGCGGCCTGACTCTTGGCCAGCTCGTCACCGGTACCGCAAGAGCCAGCCAGGGTACAAAACCAGCAAGCCCATCGTCTGCACTACCAGTACCGACTAAAGAAAGTCCACTGCTGCTGAACTTTAACGAAAACTCACTGGGTATGTCCCCAAAGGCTCATCAGGCTGCGGTTGAAGCGCTAACACAGGCCTTCCGCTACCCTGATGCCGCCAGAGAAAAACTCGTCGAGAAAATCGCCGAAGTGCATAAACTTCAGGTAGCCAATTTATCTTTAGGCAATGGTTCCTCTGAATCTATTCAGGCTGCCGTTCAGATGGGGATATATCAGGCGCAAAAAGCAGGTAAAAAAGTTCAGCTGGTTGCCCCCGATCCCACCTTCAACTATGCGGAACTCTATGCATCTTCCTTAGGGGCCAGCGTTGTTAAAGTTCCACTGAACGATAAGCTAGGATTCGACGTTGTCGGCTTAAAGAAAGCGGTTGATGCATTTGACGGTGTATCTATTGTCTATCTGTGTAACCCGAATAATCCTACCGCAACGATTACTCCCGCCGATCAGTTAGAGCCGTGGATCGCCGATGCGTCAGAAAGCACGCTGTTTATTCTGGATGAAGCCTATGCCGAATTCGTGACCGATCCCAGCTTCCGCAGCGGCATCGAACTGGTTCTGAAAGGGAACAAAAAGGTCATCGTTACCCGCACGTTCTCAAAAATCTATGCGCTGGCAGGTCTGCGCATTGGCTATGCGGTTGCCCATCCAGAGGTCATTGCCCAGATCGAAGCCTTTATGTCTATCGACAATACTAACGCAGCAGGCGCGGCGGCGGCTCTCGCATCGCTGGAAGACAAAACCTTCCTGACGATTAGCAAAACCTCTGTAGATACAGCGCGAAAAATCGTTACTGCAGCGCTAGACAAGCTGGGACTGGAATATCTGCCCTCACAGGCAAACTTCATTTTCCATAAAGTACCCGGGGACGTTAAAACCTATCAGAATCGCATGAAGGAATACCACGTTTTCGTTGGCCGCGAATTTCCTCCGGCAACGGGCTGGAATCGCCTAACGCTGGGTACTCCCGAAGAAATGACCACCTTTGTCAGCGTGCTTAACGAATTCCGCGCCAAAGGTTGGGTGTAATCACCTTCAGTGAAATTAAAAAATAGAGTTGAAAGATAGAAAAGAAAAAGGGCTTAGCACTGCTAAGCCCTTTGCATATTGCTTTTGGATGTCGCTTAAGCGCTAGCTTTAGCAAGACGCTCTTTGATACGAGCAGACTTACCGGCACGCTCACGCAGGTAGTACAGTTTAGCCTGACGAACGGCACCACGACGCTTAACGGTAATGCTGTCAACCACTGGAGAGTGAGTTTGGAACACGCGTTCTACGCCTTCGCCGTTAGAAATCTTGCGAACAGTGAATGCAGAGTGCAGACCGCGGTTACGGATAGCGATAACCACGCCCTCGAATGCCTGCAGACGTTTCTTACTGCCTTCAACGACCCATACCTTAACTTCCACGGAATCACCCGGACGGAATGCAGGTACGTCCTTCTTCATTTGTTCGTCTTCAAGTTGCTTAATAATGTTGCTCATAATATCTCTCTTACCCTAGGTAAACTGAAACGTCGGGAACACAACGTTACCCGTTAGTCTTGCTGTTCTTCCCATTCTTTTTGGAATGCGGTTAACAGCGCTGCTTGCTCATCAGTCAGAGCTAGGCTTTCCAGAAGCTCAGGTCTTCTAAGCCAGGTTCGACCCAGCGACTGCTTCAGGCGCCAGCGGCGAATGTGTTCATGGTTGCCCGAAAGCAGCACTTCCGGTACTTCCATGCCGTCTAACACCTCAGGTCGGGTATAGTGCGGACAGTCTAAAAGACCGTCGGCAAACGAGTCCTCTTCGGCTGACTGCTGATGCCCCAGCACCCCCGGAATAAAGCGGGAGACTGAATCAATCAACGTCATCGCGGGAAGCTCTCCGCCGCTGAGAACGTAATCACCAATGGACCACTCCTCATCGACTTCGGTTTGAATCACGCGCTCGTCTATTCCCTCATACCGGCCACAAATCAGAATCATCTTCTCATTCATCGCCAGCTCGCAAACGCCAGTCTGGTCAAGTTTGCGCCCCTGTGGTGAAAGATAGATCACCTTCACCCCTTCACCCGCTGCCGCTTTCGCTTCGTGTATGGCGTCCCGTAAGGGCTGAACCATCATCAACATGCCGGGACCACCGCCGTAAGGCCGGTCGTCAACGGTGCGATGCCTGTCGTGCGTGAAGTCGCGAGGACTCCAGACGTTGACACTCAGCAGGCCATTCTTTACTGCTCGGCCGGTTACTCCATAGTCGGTTACCGCACGGAACATTTCCGGGAACAGGCTAATAACCCCAATCCACATGCTTAACGTTCCATCTGTAACAACCGCCCTGCACCTAATGCGCGAGGCACGGAATTAAAAACCGGGATCCCAATCGACTTCAATCGATTGAGCAGCGAGATCGACTTTCTTAATCACTTGCCCATCAAGGAACGGAATTAAGCGCTCCTTGGCGCCAAAAGCATCTTTCAGGTTTGCCCGAACGACTAAAACGTCGTTAGAACCGGTTTCCATCATGTCAGTGACTTTTCCCAGTTCATATCCTGAAGTGGTTACTACTTTACAGCCCATGAGGTCTTTCCAGTAGTAATCGCCCTCTTCAAGGGTAGGCAACTGCTCAGTGTTAACGGCAATCTCGCAGTTAGCCAACACGTGGGCAGCATCGCGATCGTCAACGCCTTTCAGCTTCACGATCAAATCCTGATTGTGGCGTTTCCAGCTTTCCAGCTCGACGATTCGCCACTCACCGGCCCGCTTGATATACCACGGCCCGTAGTCAAAAATGCTTTCAGACTGCTCGGTGGATGAAAACACTCTGAGCCAGCCTCGAATTCCATATGCAGACCCTAGCTTACCAAGGACTACGGGATTTAATAGCGCGCTCATAATGAATGACACCCAGACAAGTTAAGCTGCTTTACCAGCTTCTTTAATCAGCTGTGCAACACGGTCAGAAACCGTTGCACCCAGACCGATCCAGTGATTGACGCGATCCAGATCTAAACGCAGACGCTCAGCCTGACCGGTAGCGATCGGGTTGAAGAAGCCTACGCGTTCAATGAAGCGACCATCGCGCGCATTGCGGCTGTCGGTCACGACAACTTGATAAAACGGACGCTTTTTAGCGCCGCCACGAGCTAAACGAATTGTTACCATAACATCCTCTTTTGAGTTAATAAAACACACAGACCCCATCGAGGAACGGGGTCTGGTGTTATATAAAAAGCCCAAAAATTTTACTCGTTTTGGCGCAAAAAGCAACTTAAAGCGCCCGCTATTGGTGCTTTAATCGCAAACCGAGCATGAAAAACCGAGTATTACTGTCAACTGCCGCACAAAGGGCCTCTCTAGGTCAGCGAGTTGCACTCATTGCCAGCGGCCTTTGAGACGGATCGGCGACACAGGTTTTTATCCCTCTTGCCTGTAGGCTCGCCTCTCCGTTCTCAGTACAGATGATGGTCGAACCGCGTCCACAGACCAACCCTTTAAACATCGCCACCTCACCGCCAACGATGGTCGCAACCGGTAGCCTTCGTTCAACATCCAGCACAGTGATATCCGCATCCATCCCGATGCCTAAACTACCTTTTTGGGTCAAACGCAGCATACGAGAAGGGTTCCAAGAGGTTTTAATAATGAACTCATCTAGGCTGAGCACATCAAGGAAGACCAGACCAAGTCCCTTCTCGATCAGTACGTTGCGCGGCAGGCAGCCGCCATCGGTGGACAGGCAGTCCACAACGAAATCACCGCTCGGTCGTTTGGCTTCAGCCAGCATGATCCTAGGCATGGGAGGATTGACCGGGAACATTCCCCCCAATTCGGTTTCGTGCTCCCGCCACAGCCGAATGCCTTCTTCGCCAGTCACGCGTACACTCTCACTGCCGCCGTTCACCACGCATCCGACTTTCCCTGCCCGAAACGCCTTTTCCATTCCTGCTTCCGTCGCCTCGAAGCCGAGCTTAATCAGGCTATTACAGGTGACTTTGCTGATCGGCGCGCCGTCCTTACAGGCTAGGCTGGTCCCGTTAAGGGGAGAAATATAGGACTCACTGTAAATATTGGGGTTCTTAATCAGCAGAGAAATCGCCTCCTGAGCCTCTTCCAGCTCAGGATTGATCGCTCCACGACAGTAGCTGTTGATATGCGCTAGGTGAAGAAAATGACCGTCAGCCATAGCGATAGCTTCACGCATGCCCTCAATATTGGAGCCGTGCTCTGTGGTTCCCGCATGCCAGGCTACGTACCCTCCCTGACGGGCGATTTCAGCAATAAGCTGTGCTGAAGCATCCGGCGTTAGCGGATAGTGCCTGCCCAGCAGCTTCACACCGTAGGCACCGTCGCGCAGGCTTTTTTCTACCAGTCCACTGATTTCTGCCGATGACGGCGAAGCGCTGTTAAAGGTATAGGGTGGACTCGCATACTGCAAAATCGCCACGTTAAGCCCTGCACCGTGCTGAGGGATCGACTGAAGAATATCTTCCATCGGCCCTGCCATGTCCAACGTTGTACATACCCCCGCCTTGGCCAGCATTGTCTGGCCGTTGTCGCTACCCCAGAATGCACTGACGTGCGTATGGGGATCGATAATGCCGGGAATCGCGGTATAGCCGCCAAGGTCAATCAGCGTTCTTCCCTGGCTCATGGGAATATCCGCTTCAATGGCGGCAATTTTTCCATCAACAATGGCAATATCCGCCCGACAATCCACACCGTTAATCGGATCTTTTACCCAAACGCCTTTTACTACCTTGTCATATTGGTACATAGGTTTTCTCATTTTTGTTTGTTATTCATTCAGTACAAGCTAGCAATCGCCCGATAAACTCACAATGCAAAGAACGAAGTCGCCATGCAAAACCGACATCGTTCTCCCCGACAGATGTGTAGTTTTTGACTTTGTTTTCACCCTTTAGAGGAATATGCTTGAAGCACATCCTAAAAAATCAAAGGTGAAACCATGTCCACAATTCTTGCCTACCTGACCCAGCATCAGCACGACATTCTGGCCGATCTTGAGCGTTTGGCTCGTGCTGAATCACCCTCTCACGACAAGCAGGCGGTAGACGCCTGCGGCGATCTGGTTCAGTCGCTGTTTGCTGACTATCTTGGCGTAAAGGCTGAGGTTTTTCCTCAAACGGAATATGGTAATCACCTGACGGTTGAAATCGGTAGAGGTACTAAAAAGACACTGATTATCGGGCACTTTGACACCGTTTGGGACATCGGCCGCCTAACGCTAAGAAAGGAAGACGGTAAACTCTACGGCCCCGGCGTTCTGGATATGAAAGGGGGTCTGACACAGGCGATTTGGGCTGTTCGGGCACTAAAAGAGCTCAACCTGCTTGGCGATCGCCAAATCCGCTTTTTTTGCAATGCCGACGAAGAGCTTGGCAGCCCGAGCTCCCGCCCGCTGATTGAGCAAATTGCCCCCGGCTACCAGACCGTTCTAGTTCCCGAACCCGCTACAGCCAGCGGCGCACTAAAAACCGGTCGTAAAGGCACCGGGCGTTTCTACGTGCACATCAAAGGGCGCGCTGCCCACGCGGGCAACAACCCAGAAGACGGCATCAGCGCCATTCAGGAAATGTCCTACCAAATCCAGTATCTCCACTCCCTAAACGCGCCGGAAAACGGAACAACCGTTAACGTTGGCGTAGCCTGCGGCGGCAGTAAGATTAACGTGGTAGCTGAAGAAGCAAACCTCAGTATTGACGTACGCGTTACCCGACTGGATGAAGCAGAACGGATCCACAAGGCAATCTACGACTCAGTCGCCGTTATGGCGGGAATTCAACTCACCGTCAGCGGCGGCATGGTACGCCCACCGATGGAGCGTAGTGAAGCTTCTGGCAAACTGATGGACAAGGCTAAAGAGGCCGCCAGCGCGCTAGGCTTTGAAATCGGAGAAGCTTCTGTCGGAGGCGGCAGTGACGGTAACTTCACGGCAGCGCTAGGTATTCCAACCCTTGACGGCTTGGGGTCAACCGGCGCAGGCCCGCACGCTGAGCATGAGCATATTGTCCTCGACGATCTGGTTAAACGCTCCGCTCTGCTGGCTGAGCTTATCGTACGGCTTTAAAAAGAAAAAATGCGCTCCTTTTGGAGCGCATTCCTTCATTCATCACTAAGTAACTACGTTAGATCGACATCTTTGGTGCCAAAGAACCAGGTAATGATAAACCCTGCGAAATATGACACCAGCAGCCCACAGCCATACACCGCCATGCCGGCAAAGATGCCGTGGTTCGACGTCATCAGCGGCAGCGCCACAATCCCTGAGGGGCCAAACGCGCTGTTAAGCCCCATCGGCAGACCAAGGTAGGCAACTGTACCGATAAAAAAGCCGCCTATTGCGCCACCGATACAGGCGGTGACAAATGGTTTAAGTCTTGGCAGCGTAACTCCGTAGATAAGCGGCTCACCAACCCCCAAAATGCCGGGAATAATCGCCCCTCGGATCTGCGTGCGCAGCAACGAATTCTTTTCCGCCTTAAAGTACAGCGCCAGAGAGGCACCGACCTGGCCTGCGCCGGCCATAGATAAGATAGGAAACAGCGAGTTAAAACCCTGAGCGTCCATTAAGGCGAAATAGACGGGAATAAATCCCTGATGAATGCCGAACATCACTGCAATAAGAAACAGCCCAGCCAATACCGCGCAGCCAATCGGGTTACTGTTCAAGTGTAAAAAGAGCCACGACATGCCGTTAAACAGCAGGCCGCTGAAAGGCATGATCAGAACAAAGGTCACCGTCCCCATAATCAGTAGAGTAATGCCCGAGGTGAGGATCATGTCCAGATTGCCGGGAATAATGCGCCTGACCGCTCGCTCTACATAGGCGCCTAGCAGGGTGGCAATCAGAACGCCGATAATATTCCCCTTGGGCACAATCGTCAGGCCGAAGAAAGTTTCCATGCCTGAGTAGATCCCCGTCACGGCCTTGGGGTCATAGCCCAGAATAAACAGCGCGGCGATAATCGCCCCGTTAACACCAGTACCGCCAAACGCCTGCTGGGCGTTATAGCCGATCATAATGCTTAAAAAGGCAAACAGCCCCTTGCTAAATACCTTCATAAAGGTAATGACATAAAGCAAATTACCCGTCACTACCCCACCGCCTTGAACAACGGACTGCTCAATCAGCGTCGCCACGCCAAGCAGCAGGCCGGCGGCAATAAAGCCCGGTATCAGCGGCGTAAAGATGGTGGCAAACTTGCTGAGAAAATTATGGATAGCGCTACCCTGTCGCGCTTTCACTTCGCGCTTGTTGGCCGCAGCAATATCCTTAAGGGTAACCTCCGGCGCTTTTTCTGAAGAACTGTCTTGTCTATAGGGCTGTGCCAACAGTGCCGCCATCATATCGGCTGCTGACTGAGCCTTTCCCGGGCCAAGAACAATTTGAAGCTGCTCATCAGTTTCGATAACGCCCAGCACGCCGGGAATGGCCTTTATCTGCGCGGTGTCCGCACGACCGCTATCTTTTAGCGTCAGCCTTAGCCGCGTCATGCAGTTGCCGCTTTTTACCACGTTGTCGAGCCCGCCGATGGCTTTCGCTATCTGCGCTACTGTCTCTTGGGTTATTTTCGCCATTGCCGCTGTCTCCTGGCTATTCACGCCCGGCTTCTATCGCCGGGCGAATAAATCCGCGATGGGCTGCCAGCATCGCCTTTGCCTGTTCGGCGGACACACCGGTTAAAACCATCACAATTGCCGTCTTACAGTGACCGTCACTCTGCTCTAGCGCAGCCTGTGCTTCGTCACGGTCACAGCCCGTCGCCTGCATCACAATGCCCTTTTGCCGTTCAATCAGCTTGGCGTTGGTCGCCTCTACGTCAACCATCAGGTTGCCATACACTTTTCCGGTGCGGATCATGGCACCGGTTGTCAGCATATTAAGCACCAGCTTCTGAGCTGTTCCGGCCTTCATGCGCGACGAGCCAGTCACCACCTCTCCGCCGACAACGGGCGTAATAGCAATATTTGCGGCTTTAGCCATCGGGCTTTCTGGGTTACAGCTTAGGCTAACAACCGTCGCTCCCAGCGAGTCAGCGTATGCCATGGCAGCCAACACGTAAGGCGTCCGTCCGCTGGCGGCGATCCCCACCAAAACATCGCGCTCGTTAAAACCAATCGCTTTCAGATCCTCAACGCCCATTTCAAGGCTGTCTTCGGCGTTTTCTACCGCTTTCAGAATCGCCCGATGCCCACCGGCAATAAGACCAATAACCTGCTCTGGAGGCGTACCATAGGTTGGCGGACACTCGCTGGCATCCAGAATCCCCAGCCTTCCAGAGGTTCCTGCACCGCAATACACCAGCCGGCCACCGAGGCTAAAGGCTTCGCTGATAGCATCCACCGCGCGAGCAATGTGAGGCAGCTCTTTTTCTACCGCAAAAGCCACTTTTTTATCTTCATCATTAATGACCCGCAGCATCTCCAATGTGGTTAGTTCATCAATGCGTTCACTGGCCGGATTACGGCTTTCCGTCACCATTTGACTCAGATCGATCATGGGGCTTATCTCCTGCGCAGGCGTTTTCTTTAATGAATTTTTTATTCCAATAATCTACAGGTAATTATAATAAATTATTCAAAAAGGCACATAGACATTGTCGATTTTTATGACGCTATTCACATCGCCAGAGACTAAAGAGAAAGAAAGAGAGAGAGAGAGGAAAAAGAAAGATAGGTAGAGATAAGAAAAAAGAGCCTTGAAGCTGGATTTAGAGAAGTATTTTTTTCACCAGCTCGCCGCTCTGTTGGATCAGGCCGTTGGCCCGTTCGCGGTCGTGCTGCACCAGCGCCATAAACAGCAGATCGGTCACAGCGTTCTGAGCCGTGCGGGAAGAAATGGAAGAGCTACGCCATTGAACCTCGTCTGCAACAGAATGAAGCACAAAGTCAGCCTGCTGTGTCAGCGCGTTGTTTCTCAGAGAGGTGATAGCAACTACCGTCGCTCCCTGCGCTCTGGCGACTTCTGCTGCCAGTACGACCTCGCGCCGAACGCCGGAATAGGAAATAGCAATCTGAACGTCGCTCGGCCCCAGCGTTTGAGCAATGGTCAACTGCACGTGACTATCGAACTCAGAAAAGGCAGGAATGCCTATTTTCAACAGTTTATAGGCCAGATCTTTAGCAATCAGCGCTGACCCACCGATGCCGGCAATGTGAACCTTATGCGCGGCCGCCACCTTTTCTACCACTTGGTTGAAAACCTTTGCATCCAGCGCGTTCATGGTTTCCCGAAGGGCACTCTGTTTTTCCAGCAGCAGTTTGTTAGCGATAGCCAGAAGATCGTCATCGCCGGTAATTTCATTGTGCAGGTGCAGCGTTGACTTCTCTACCTGCCGATTACGCCCCAGTTCTTCACTGATAGCCAGCTTAAGCGCCGTGTAGCCCTTAAAACCCAGCTTTTGCGCAAACTTAATAATGCCCGACTGGCTCACGTTCAATGCCGCAGCCAGTTCCTGAGAAGAGAGCGTCACAATGCGCTTGGGAGACTCGAGAATAAACGCCGCCATCTTTTTCTCCGACGGAGAAAACTGCGCCATTCCCTGAGACAGCCTCATTAAGCACGTCATCACGCCCTCTCTTTCAGCACTTAGCGCATCATGCCCGGCGGCATCATACCCTTCATGCCGCGCATCATTTTGGCCATACCGCCTTTCTTCATTTTCTTCATCATGCGCTGCATGTCGTCAAACTGCTTAAGCAGACGGTTGACATCCTGCACCTGCACGCCGGAACCGGCAGCAATGCGGCGCTTGCGGGAGCCTTTGATAATCTCTGGTGCTTCGCGCTCTTTAAAGGTCATCGAGTTAATGATGGCCTCCATACGAACCAGCACTTTGTCATCCATCTGGGACTTTACGTTGTCCGGAATTTGCCCCATGCCCGGCAATTTGCTCATCATGCTGGCCATACCGCCCATGTTGCGCATCTGCTTGAGCTGCTCGAGGAAGTCCGTCAGGTCAAAACCGTCCCCCTTCTTGAGCTTGGAAGCCAGTTTCTCCGCTTTCACGCGGTCAACCTTGCTCTCCAGCTCTTCGATCAGGGACAGCATGTCGCCCATGCCGAGAATGCGGGATGCAACACGATCGGGGTGGAACGGCTCTAGCGCTTCGGTTTTCTCGCCAACGCCCAGGAACTTGATAGGCTTACCGGTAATATGGCGGATAGAAAGCGCCGCACCGCCTCGTGCGTCACCGTCAACCTTGGTCAACACCACGCCCGTTAGCGGCAGCGCTTCATTAAACGCCTTAGCGGTGTTGGCGGCGTCCTGACCGGTCATGGCGTCCACCACAAACAGCGTTTCTATCGGATTCAGCGCCGCGTGCACCTGCTTGATTTCGTCCATCATGGCTTCATCAACGTGCAGGCGACCGGCGGTATCGACGATCAGTACGTCATAAAACTTAAGCTTAGCGTGAGACAAAGCGCGGTTGACGATATCAACAGGCTTTTCCTGTGCGTCGGAAGGGAAGAAGTCCGTCTCGATGGCCTCAGCCAGCGTTTCCAACTGGCGGATAGCCGCCGGGCGGTAAACGTCGGCGGACACCACCAGCACTTTCTTCTTCTGTTTTTCTTTCAGAAACTTCGCCAGTTTAGCGACGCTGGTCGTCTTACCGGCACCCTGTAGACCGGCCATCAGAATAACGGCGGGAGGCTGTGCAGCGAGATTTAGCGCATCGTTTTCCTCGCCCATCGCTGACACCAGCTCGTTGCGGACGATCTTGACGAACTCCTGCCCTGGCGTCAGGCTTTTATTAACTTCCTGCCCAAGAGCGCTCTCTTTCACTCTATTGATAAAGTCGCGCACGACTGGCAGAGCGACGTCAGCTTCCAGAAGCGCCATACGCACTTCGCGCAGAGTCTCTTTAATATTGTCTTCGGTCAGCCGCCCACGGCCGCTGATATTGCGAAGAGTACGCGATAATCTGTCAGATAAATTTTCAAACATCGTTTCTGCTCAACTATGGCTTTAACTAATGATAATCCGCGATTCGCGGGAAAGATTTCGGCCAGTATACCATGAACCGCCTGAAGAACAGTTATTGGTTGGAGGGGGACGCCACTAACGCTATACTGTTTTCACTTATCTCAAGGTTATATAAACCAGACGTTAACGACTATGCCTGTTTTTGCCATACTTTCGCTGATTGCCTATTTAGCCAGTCTCGGGTTAATTATTCCCGGCCTGATAAAGAATAAAGGTCTCCATCGCCGCTGGGTGCTGGTGTCAGCGATATTTGCGCTTATTTTTCACGGCATTGCGCTTCAGCAGCGTGTCTTCGACGTTGACTACGGTCAAAACATCAGTCTGCTCAATATGGCCTCCGGTGCCAGCCTGCTGATTAGTGCCATCATGACCTTCGTGGCGTCGAAAAATCGCGGCTGGGTACTGCTTCCCATTGTGTACTGTTTTTCTATCATTAACCTTGCATTGGCCAGCTTCACCCCTTGGGAATTTATCCTGCATCTGGAAGGTAGCCCAACGCTGCTTGCCCACATCGTTTTGGCGCTGTTCTCTTACGCAACGCTGATTATTGCTGCGCTTTATGCCGCGCAGCTGGCGTGGATTGACTATCGGCTAAAGCATAAAAAGTTGACGTTTGCGCCAGGCATGCCGCCCCTGCTTTCCACTGAGCGGAAAATGTTTCACATCACTCAGGTTGGCGTCGTTCTGCTAACGCTCACGCTGCTAACAGGCGTTATCTATCTGGATAACCTATTCGGCCGAGAAAATGTGCACAAAACCGTGCTCTCTATTATGGCCTGGCTGGTTTATCTCGTTTTGCTTTGGGGCCACTTCCGTCAGGGCTGGCGCGGGCGTAAAGTGGTATGGTTCAGCATCGCGGGCGCGGTGCTGCTCACGCTGGGCTACTTTGGCAGCCGCTTTATTCAGCTGATGCTGGGGCGCTGGTAGGCAAGACGCCCTATACTTGAGTTACCCAACCGCTAATAATTTTGAGGGCAATACTCGGTGGACACCGTATCGACCAGTACGCTTATCATCATACTGATTATTCTGGTGCTGATTTCCGCCTACTTCTCTGCGTCGGAAACCGGCATGATGACTCTGAATCGCTATCGGCTTCGCTATCTGGCCAGCAAAGGCAATCCTCAGGCGCGGCGGGTAGAAAAGCTTTTGCAGCGTCCTGACCGGCTTATCAGCCTAGTGCTGATTGGCAACAATCTGGTCAATATTCTCGCTTCAGCCCTTTCAACGGTAATAGGTATTCGCCTCTATGGTGACATCGGCGTTGCTATCGCCACCGGTCTGCTCACGTTTATCATTCTGGTGTTTGCCGAAGTCCTGCCCAAGACGGTAGCCGCTCTGTATCCCGAGCGAGTCGCCTTTCCCAGCAGCCTGCTGCTTAAGCCGTTGCAAAAGCTCATGGCGCCGCTGGTATGGCTGCTCAACGGCATCACGCGCTTTATTATGCGCCTGTTCGGACTGCGCTCCGACGTAAAAAGCTCTGACGCCGTCAGTAAAGATGAGCTTCGTACTATCGTTAACGCCTCGAATCCGCTTATTTCCCACCGCTATCAGAGCATGCTGCTGTCGGTATTGGATCTGGAAGCCATCAGCGTTGACGACATCATGGTGCCGCGTCAGGACATCGTCGGTATCAACATTAACGACGACTGGAAAGACATTCTAAAGCAGCTCACCCACTCTCCCCACGGCCGTATAGTGCTGTATAGAGACTCCCTTGACGACGCTATCGGCATGCTGCGGGTTCGCGAGGCCTATCGCCTAATGATGGAAAAAAGCGAGTTCAATAAAGAAACGCTGCTGCGCGCTGCCGACAAAATTTACTTTATTCCAGAAGGAACGCCGCTTAACGTTCAGTTAGTCAAATTTCAGCGCAATAGAGAAAAAGTCGGCGTAATTGTCGATGAATACGGCGATATTCAGGGGCTGGTTAGCGTTGAGGATATTCTTGAGGAAATCGTTGGCGACTTTACCACATCGATGTCCCCAACGCTGGAAGATGAGGTTATTCGACAGCCCGACGGCTCGGTTTCCGTTGACGGCAGCACCAGCATTCGCGACCTGAATAAGGCTATGGGCTGGCATCTGCCCACCTCAGCGGCAAAAACCCTTAACGGCTTGCTGTTGGAGTATCTGGAAGACATTCCCAAAGCCGGAACCCATATCGATTTTAAGAACTACAGTGTGGACATCGTTAAGGTCAGCAACAACATGATCAAGCAGGTTGTTATTCGCCCCAAAGGTTCACAGGTCAGTTCAGGGAAAGAAAAAGTCTAGCGTTATCTTTCTTTTCTCGAATTCCTCCGCTCTTCAAAAAATAAACCCCGCCTAAACGGCAGGGCTCTGGCTACGATTAACGCGATATTACAGGCTAGCCAGTTTCTCTGCCGGTAAAGCCAGTTCTTCATTCCGATTAACGCCCACCCCTGAAGCAATAACTTGCCGCGCGATATCGTGCGCTTCCTGCAGGGAGTGCATTGAATAGGTACCGCACTGGTATTCGTTCAGCTCTGGGATCTTCGCCTGATCCTGTACGCCCAGTACATCCTGCATGGCGGCTTCCCATGCTTTTGCCACCCTTACTTCATCCGGTACGCCAATAAGGCTCATGTAAAAACCAGTGCGGCAGCCCATAGGAGAAATATCGATAATCTCCACGCCGTCGCCGTTTAAACGATCGCGCATAAAGCCAGCGAACAGGTGCTCAAGCGTGTGGATGCCCCGCTCTGGCAAAATTTCTTTATTTGGGTGGCAGAAGCGTAAATCAAACACCGTGATGGTATCGCCAAGAGGCGTTTTCATGGTTTTAGCTACCCGAACCGCTGGGGCGGACATGCGGGTATGGTCTACGGTAAAACTGTCTAACAGTGGCATTTTCATCACCTTCTTAAAAAAAACGAGATTTTTTTGCTCAACCCAGAACCTTTTCTAAAAGTACGAGTCTTATCATTACAAGAACACTCGTTATCATCCCTCATTAAAGATATTTTGTAAGGCCACTAGACTGTGGCCTTTTTTTTATCTCTAAATCAGCGGCGATTCTGCTCAGCCAAATACTCATCAAAACTTATCGTGTCCCGCTTTTCCATCTCTTCCTGACGATGTAAAGAGGCGACTCGTTCGGCTTCCAGAGCTTCTTCAGTCAGAACGCTCAATGGCTCAGACTGCAGACTCTGCCGGTACTGCTCAGCCAGCGCTAGCCCAAACTGACCGATACCAACGTCCTTTACTGCCTGCAGCATTCTGCCGGAGAAGGTCAGCTCAGGAGAGTCAAACGCAGACACCAGCTTTTTACAGACGTTCTGATACAGCGTATTGTCATTACCGCTGTCCAGCACTTCAGCAACCCGCATCAGGTCGGCAAACAGCGCTTTACCAACCACATCCAGCGGCTGGCGGTCACTGTCACAGCCAATACCGATGGTTTGCCCCGGCTTGCGCCCTTCCAGAATCACTCTGTTCCAATTATAGCGCGTACACTGCAGCTCCTCGCTGCTCATCATCGGCGCGTCAGCCAGCGTACACCAAATCAGGAACAGGTCGAGGAAACGAGCCTGATCCGCATCGATGCCGATAGGTGAGAACGGGTTAATATCCAGCGCTCTGACTTCAATATATTCCACACCGCCGCGAAGCAGAGCGTCAGAGGGTGATTCCCCCCCCTTAGTCACGCGCTTAGGTCGGATCGGCGCATAGAATTCGTTTTCAATCTGCAACACGTTGCTGTTGATCTGCTGGTGACCACCGTCCTTCTTCTCATTCAGCGCTTCAAACTGCGGCGCAGGAGTAGAAATCGCGTTCTTAATACCCTTAACGTAGGTGTCCAGATCGTTAAAGGTGATCCCCAGATTGCTTTGCGCTGTGTTGGTATAGCCCAGATCGCTCATGCGCAAAGATGTGGCATAAGGCAGATAGCAGGCACCGCTCTTCAGCTTTTCAAAGGGGAGCTGAGTTTCGCGACCTTTAATGAAGGAAGAGCAGATCGCTGGGGAAGCACCAAACAGGAAAGGAATCGTCCAGCCAAAGCGGTAGTAGTTACGGATTAAACGGAAATAGCCTTCGGAAATTTTGTCTTTACCGCTTTGCTCATCAGTGACCCCTTCTCTTGCCTGCCAGAACTCCAGCGGTAATGAGAAGTTGTAGTGAACGCCGGAGATAGTCTGCATCAGCGCACCGTACCGGTTTTTTAACCCCTCACGGTAGAGCGTTTTAAAGCGCCCAACGTTAGAAGAGCCGTACTGCGCCAGCTCAATGGTATCTTCCGAATTGATAAAGCAGGGCATGCTTAAAGGCCACATCAGCTCGCTGCCTAGCTCACGACTCACGTGACGGTGAATATCGCGCAGAAAGGCCAGCGTGTGATCGACGCTGTCGTCAACGGGCGTAATAAACTCTAGCAGCGCCTCGGCAAAGTCGGTCGTTATCCAACGATGAGACAGCGCAGAGCCTAAAGAAGCAGGATGTGGTGTCGTGGCCAAGTGCCCTTGTGGGGTGACGCGCAGCGTCTCCCGTTCAATACCGCGCTTGATACCGTTTAAAACGTGAGGGTGCGCCTCTAACCAAGACAGCGCTTTCGATACATCCGGGATCAAATTGACCTCCCGCAATTCATGTTCATACCACCTGCCGCACAAACCGTCATTCTGAGAGCGTTAACTCTTTTTTAGCTAAAGAAAGAGGCGCTTTTCAGCGTTATCATCATCACTACCGCATAGCGTAATGACTTCCCTGCCAACATAAAAAAAGTAACCGACCACCAGGGTAAACGTAACCAGCCTGCCAACAGACATAATAAATCACCCACAACGGGCAACCAGCTTAGCAACAGCACGGGGGAACCGTAGCGCTGCAACCACGTCGTGGCTAATGCCAGACGAGGATGGTGCTTAAGCACCGGAACTAAACGGCCTATGACAACGTTCACTAAGCCGCCCAGCGTATTACCGACTACCGCCGCCAATAGCAATAACTCCGGCGGGGTATCCACCGTAGAAAGCAGCGTAATAAATACAATTTCTGAGTTGCCCGGCAGCAGGGTTGCACTGAGAAAGCTGCTGCCAAACAGCGTTAATAAAGGCCACGCCTCATTCATAGCGTCCGAACGTCAACGGCATCCATTCCCGCCGCCTTCGCGGCCTGTAGCCCCAGCGGAGCATCTTCAAACACCACACACGCCTTAGCCGGTACCTTCATCAGCGATGCACAGGTCAGGAAAGTGTCCGGTGCTGGCTTATGATTAGTCACATCGTCAGCGCCGACGATCGCAGTGAAACAGTCGCGGAGGCCAACGTGCCTCAGCAGGCGATCGGCAAAGCCGTGCATACTGCCGGTACCCACTGCCATAGGTTTCTGCCCGCGATAGCGTTTTACAACTTCTACGATGGGCAGTGGTTTCACCATATCAAGTACGATCTCCTCAACAATGGCGAACTTCTCCTGCGCCAGACTGTGAGGATCCATATCCACCTGATAGCTATTGATGACAAACTCTGCAACCTTCCACGAGGGCGAGCCGTTGAGCGCCACGACCGCGTCTAAATCAAGCTTCATGCCATACTTGGCAAGAACCTCATCCCAGGCTTTGCGGTGCCCCTCTTCCGTATCGAGCAGCGTTCCATCCATATCAAAGATAAGTCCCTGATAGTGGTCGTACATAACGAACCTCGTGTCGCTTGACTGAGTGGGTAAAACGATGACGCTACTTTAGCCTAAAACCGTGTTGATGTCGCTCACCGCTTTTTATCCATCAGGGAAGAAAAACGCGCTACGTAACTTTACATAAAAATATCAGCGTAATTACAAAATGTTATCACTAACGTACCGGTAAAACGACGCGTAATTAATGAATTCGCTATAGAAATTCATCTATAATAGAGCTGTTTACTATAATATTCGGCTATAGAACTGCCCGAATATGCCGAATAAGGCGTTCATCTAGAGCGCACAACGATATGGATATCAACACACATAGCCATGAACTTTATGAAAACCATTACTACTAGTATCGCTTTGTTATCCGCGCTCTCCTTCAACGCCTTCGCTGAAGATGCAAATATGGAAGATCAGGGCATTTGGGAAACTATAAAAAGCAATGTCAAAGAGACGTGGAATTCCCCGACCAGAGATCTCTACGTTCCCTTAAATACCTGGCACAACCGGGCTATGTATGACAAGGATAAAATAGATTCTTATAATGAAAGGCCGTGGGGCATTGGCTACGGAGTGTCACGTTTTGATAAAGACGGAAACTGGCACTCTATTTACGCCATGGAATTTCAGGACTCCCATAACCAATTTGAACCTATCGTTGGCTACGGGTATCAGAAAAACTGGTATTTCGGCGACCAGCGCGACTGGCGTTTGGGGTTAGGGTTTACTGCCGCAGTCACCGCTCGACACGACTATAACTATATTCCCATTCCTCTGCCGCTGCCGCTGTTCTCTATTGAGTACAAAAACTTTGCGCTGCAAAACACGTATATTCCCGGTACTTATAACAACGGCAACGTACTGTTTACCTGGGCGCGCTGGCAGTTTTAAGAAGAATATACCAAAGCTGTCCATAGGCTAATATGTGCATATCTTACAGATTATTAGCCTATTGGCCTGCCTGATTTCGCCTGTAACATTTGGCAAAACTGAGTTATTCCCATTTCAATAATGAAATTAACTTTCCAGACTTAGAGAGAATTTATGGTTCAAACACAGGATCACCCCGTCGTCAAAACGCGTCACAAAGAGTACTCGCTGATTCTAGCGATGATAGCAATTCCGGTTCTGCTCTATATGCAGCACAGTACCAGCCTTTTAACAATTTCTCTGGTTAACCTTCTTGCTCTAGTCGCCATACTCGGCAGCGCCTTCAGCGTGGTTCGTCACGCAGACGTGCTGGCGCACCGCCTAGGGGAACCCTATGGTTCTCTGATCCTCAGTCTGGCGGTGGTGATCTTGGAGGTTAGCCTTATCTCTGCGCTCATGGTCACCGGAGATACTGGGCCAACGCTTATGCGAGACACGCTCTACGCCGTCATAATGATTGTTATGAGTGGTCTAGTCGGTGTATCCCTACTGTTAGGCGGGCGCAAGTTTGCAACTCAGCACGTCAATCTGGCAGGCATTAAACAGTACCTGACCGCGCTGCTGCCGCTGGCAATTATTGTGCTAATTTTACCGGCCTTCTTCGACAACGGCACCTTTACTTCCGGACAGCTTGGCATCGTTGCCCTACTGTCTGCCGGTATGTATCTGGTCTTTTTGGTGATTCAAACCAGAACACACCAAAGCCTGTTTATTTACGAGCATGAAGACGAAAGCGACAACCCTGACGATCCTCACGGTAAGCCCTCGGCACACGGTAACCTCTGGCACGCCGTTTGGCTGATTGTTCATCTGGTTGCCGTTATTGCCATTACAAAAATTAACGCACCGCTCCTAGAGCACCTGTTGACAGCCATGAACGCGCCGCCTCAGTTTACCGGCTTCCTGATAGCGCTTCTGATCCTTTCGCCGGAAGGCTTGGGCGCAATGAGAGCGGTAATGAATAACCAAGTGCAGCGCGCTATGAACCTCTTTTTTGGTTCAGTGCTCGCCACTATCTCGCTGACAGTTCCTGCCGTTGTCTGTATTGCACTTATCACGGGTCAGCAGCTGGTATTCGGGCTCTCCATGCCAAACATTGTTCTACTTTCTGGCGTGCTTATTCTGTGCCAAAGCTCATTTGCCACGGGAAGAACCAATGTGCTTAACGGTGCTGCCCACCTGGCGATGTTCGTTGCCTATCTGATGGTTTTACTGATGGGATAAGGCTTTTCTTTTCCCTTTTCTATTCCGGTCGGTTCGCCGGCCGGAATATTTTCACACAACAAATACCCCTATTTCCTCCACGCTCAGCGACAAACTGACGCCCCGCGCAGAAAAATACTCGGAAAAAGCAAATAGAGAACGTTCGGAATAACAGAAGCGGGGTCAGCCGATTAGGCCAAAAGAGAGCCACGCCGTTTAGGCGCTAGCGAAAAATCCAACCAGCAGGTAAGCGTTTAGCCCTACCACCAGCACCACGATGACTTTGCCTAAATTTTGCATACATCGTCCATTGACCATATCCCCCATCAGCTGTCTGTTCCCCGTTAGCTGTAATAATGGGATCAGCGCGAGCGCAATCCCAAAGCTGAGAAAGACTTGGCTTGTTATCAGGATCCGAGTTGCATCCATACCACTCATAATAACCACAAGTGAAGGCAGCATCGTGACCAAACGCCGCACCCACAGCGGAATTCGTACGTGGATAAAGCCCTGCATAACAACCTGACCCGCCATCGTGCCAACCACGGTAGAAGAAAGTCCCGCCACGATTAGACTTAGAGCAAAAGTTACCGCAGCAAACTTGCCCAATAGAGGTTCCAGCGTCACGTAGGCTTCATCCAGCTCGCTAATACCCGTATGGCCGCTGAAGTGAAAAACTGCTGCCGCCATCGCCATCATGGACAGATTCACAAATCCGGCAATGGTCATAGCGACCGCCACGTCCCACTTCGTGGCGCTATAGCGCTCCTCGCGCGTCCCCTTAGTATTTTGGGTTAGCGCAGAGTGCAAATAGATAACGTGAGGCATAATCGTTGCCCCCAGCACCCCGGCCGCTAAAAATACCGCATCGTGGTTTGCTAGCCCCGGTATCAGCATGCCTTTCGACAAGGCTTTTATGTCGGGAGCAGAAAAGAACAGCTCAATGATATAGGCACAGGCAACAAACAGAAGAAATGCGCCGATCACTCTTTCTAGAGGCTTATCGCCGCGACTTTGCAGCATAAGAATAAGGAAAGTACAGGCACCGGTAATCAGCGCCCCCTGCAGCAAACTAACGCCCAGCAGCAGCTTGAAACCGATAGCGGCACCGATGAACTCTGCCAGATCGGTGGCTATTGCAATAAGCTCGGCCTGAACCCAGTAAAACCAGACCAAAGGCCGAGGAAACCTGTCTCGAATGTGTTCAGCAAGGTTTTTATTGGTGGCAATCCCCAACTTGGCAGAAAACAGCTGCACCACCATCGCCATAACGTTAGCCCACACAACCACCCAAAGCAGTTGATAGCCGAATGCAGAGCCCGCCTGAATATTAGTAGCAAAATTACCGGGGTCAATATAGCCGATGGCAGCAATAAACGCGGGGCCCATCAGGGAAAGCCTGACTTTTCGCGATATCTTTCCCGATCTCACTATGGCACTTGAATCGGACATTCTGCGCCTCCCCATTTGCTCTTTTTTAAATGATAATAATTATCATTACTAACATCAAGAAGGTTATACACATCGCTCAAAAAGAACAAATCAACCGGAGAGCGGCATCCCAGCTGTCGGGAGGAATGAGGCAGAACCTGAAGTGATTATACTATGTTCAACAAAAATCCACATCATTTATACAACATTTAAAAAACATAAAGTAACAAATTTAACATACTGGTTTAACAGAAATCACATAGGGGACAGGGAAAGAGGATGGACAAAAATGCCGGTTAACAAGAAATCATCTACTCAAGCGAAAATAACAGAGAGGTTGCCCTAATAACACCGCTCTATAACAATATATATTTCTATCTAATCGCCTAATCATAAAACATCATTTCATTTAAAAAATGAAAGACAATATCCACGCCTATCATCTTATGGAAAAATAAGTTATTAACATTAATATCCTTATAACTTATTCATGCGTTCTCATCGCTAGCCAGCCCTTTTTTCACTCTCCAGACCCGTTTGTGTATGACATTTCTCTTTACGAGCAAGATCCAAAGACATATAGTCGAAAAATAGGGAAAACGCGGCCCAGTTAAAAAATCGATTTATCAGCGATACATAAAGGAATATATAAACAGGCTCAGGGATAGAAAAGAAAAACAGTCTGGTTGGCAAAAAAGATATTTCCAGACACAAACACACTAACGGATCCCAGAAAGAAATGAGTCGTATACCCGTAATTGCTATCCACGGCGGCGCTGGCGCGATCACGCGTTCCGCAATGTCGGCTGAAAAAGAAGCCGAATACCGTAGCGCCCTAACATCTATTGTTACTGCCGGGCAGTCTATTCTAGCCAACGGAGGCAGCGCACTGGATGCTGTGACTGAAGCCGTTCGTCTGCTGGAAGAAAATCCACTGTTCAATGCTGGAAAAGGCGCGGTCTTTACCCACTCCGGAACTCACGAGCTTGACGCCGCCATCATGGACGGTTCAACACTGAATGCAGGGGCTGTTGCGGGCGTAACCCACATCCGCAACCCTATCCTCGCGGCGAGAGCCGTCATGGAGCACAGCAGGCACGTGATGTTTATCGGTGACGGTGCAGAGGCGTTCGCCAAAACTCAAAACATAGAAATGGTCGGCACTGACTACTACTTTACACAGGCGCGCTACGATCAGCTTCAGCGAGCGCTGCTGGATCAGGGCGTCGTTCTCGATCACGACGGTGCCTCACGAGCGGCAGAAGCACCTCAAGGGGATCCTATCGATCCCGATAAAAAATTTGGCACCGTCGGCGCCGTTGCTCTGGATGCCAGCGGCAATCTGGCTGCCGCAACCTCTACCGGCGGCATGACGAACAAACAGGTTGGCCGAGTGGGCGACTCTCCGATTATCGGAGCGGGATGCTATGCCAATAACCAAACTGTCGCCGTGTCATCGACCGGCACTGGCGAAATGTTTATGCGCGCGGTTGCTGCCTATGACGTCTCAGCGCTGATTGAATATGCCGGGCTGACTCTCGATGAGGCGTGCCACAAAGTCGTTATGGAAAAACTGCCAAAAATTAACGGCAACGGCGGCCTGATTGCAGTAGATAGCCTCGGCAACGTGGCCTTACCCTTCAATACAGAAGGCATGTATCGCGGCGTTGGGCGAGTCGGCCAGGACGCATTCGTTGATATCTATCGCAGTTAATACTGTTTAAAAACCATACGTGGCAACCGATGCCGTGCAGAGCCGCTCTTATAAAGCGGTTTACACTCTCGGTTCGCCACAAAAATCGGACGATAACAGTGGCGCTATAAGCCACGGCGTCCAGACTACCGATCGGTAGCAGTAGTACCAATAAAAATAAAGCAAACTCAGGGATCGCACAGTGACACAAAAGCAAACTTCCAGGCCGTCTTCCGACGGCACGGCGATTATTGTCGAAAATCTTTGCGTACAGTTTAAAACATCCGAGCATACTGTTGAGGCTGTGCGCAACCTCTCATTCAGCATTAAAAAGGGGGAAACACTGGCTATCGTCGGTGAATCAGGCTCAGGAAAATCTGTCACCTCTCTGGCGCTGATGCGCCTCGTAGAACAGGGCGGCGGTAAAATTACTCAGGGAAGCATTCTTTTTAATCGCGGCGAACACCAGCTCGATCTGGTTAAAGCCGACGGTGCGGCGATGCGCAGCATCCGGGGGGCTGACATCGCGATGATCTTTCAGGAGCCAATGACCTCCCTGAATCCCGTCTTCTCCGTGGGAGAGCAGATCGCCGAGTCGATTCGACTTCACCAAAAGAAAGACCGGTCAACCGCTCGGGCAGAAGCACTAAAAATGCTGCAAAGAGTGCGTATTCCCGAAGCAGAAAACGTTCTTGACCGTTACCCCCACCAGCTCTCTGGCGGGATGCGGCAGCGCGTAATGATAGCGATGGCGCTCTCCTGTCGGCCGTCGCTGCTCATTGCTGACGAGCCAACCACCGCGCTGGACGTCACCATCCAGTCTCAAATCCTACAGCTTATCCGTGAGCTTCAGGAAGAGATGGACATGGCGGTGATCTTTATTACCCATGATATGGGCGTCGTCGCTGAAGTCGCCGACCGCGTTCTGGTGATGTACAAAGGCGAAAAGGTTGAGGAAGGCGATTCAGACGTTCTGTTTGCCGCTCCCCAGCATCCGTATACCAAAGCGCTGCTGTCAGCAGTACCAAAGCTGGGCGCGATGCGCGGTACCGACCTTCCGGCCAAGTTTCCTTTGCTAAGCGTCAACGACAGCAGCGTCACCGAAGCACAAGAAACCCCACGCACGGTAGAACGTACAGGCGAGCCTATTTTACGCGTTCACGATCTCATTACCCGCTTTGACGTACGCGGCGGTCTTCTCAACCGTGTTAAGCGGCGCGTTCACGCCGTGGAAAAAGTCAGCTTTGACCTCTATCCGGGAGAAACGCTGGCGCTGGTGGGTGAGTCAGGCTGCGGTAAGTCAACGACAGGCCGTTCCCTCCTACAGCTGGTGGAAAGTCAGGGCGGCACCATCGAGTTTTGCGGTAATAGAATTCATCAGCTAAAAGGTAAATCGCTACAGGCACTGCGCAGGGACATTCAGTTTATTTTCCAAGATCCCTTCGCCTCTCTCGACCCTCGCGTCACGGTAGGCTTTTCCATCATGGAGCCGCTGCTGATTCACGGCGTTGCTACCGGTAAAGAGGCCGAGCAGCGTGTGGCCTGGCTGCTTGAGAAAGTCGGCCTGTTGCCGGAGCACGCCAAGCGCTATCCGCACGAATTCTCAGGCGGCCAACGCCAGCGGATCTGTATCGCCCGCGCTCTGGCGCTCAATCCGAAAGTGATTGTCGCAGATGAGTCTGTTTCCGCGCTGGACGTTTCCATTCAGGCGCAGGTCATCAACCTGATGCTCGACCTTCAGAAAGAGTTTGGCGTGGCGTTCCTGTTTATCTCTCACGATATGGCAGTGGTTGAACGCATTAGCCATCGCGTCGCAGTTATGTATCTCGGGCAAATCGTTGAGATTGGCCCCAGAAGAGAGATTTTCGAAAACCCACAGCACGCCTACACCAAAAAGCTGATGGCCGCCGTGCCGATCGCCGATCCGGCCCGACGCCACATTAAGCGAGAACCTCTCTCGGATGAAATTCCAAGTCCAATACGCGCGTTAGGGGATGAGCCTGTGGTACAGCCGCTGGTTCAGGTCAGCGAAAACCACTTTGTCGCTCGTCACCAAATCGCCGGAATATATTAAAACAACACAACATCACACGGAGACTTCACCTATGTCCATCGTTTCATTACCAAAAAGAACGCTACTGGCGGCTAGTCTTATTGCTATGGCGGGCTTCTCGGCCTCGCCGGCATTTGCCGCCAAAGACGTTGTCGTCGCTGTTTACTCCAACTTCACCACACTGGATCCCTACGACGCTAACGACACCCTGTCTCAGGCTATTTCCAAGTCCTTCTATCAAGGGCTGTTCGGCTTCGATAAAGACGCCAAGCTAATTAACGTGCTGGCAGAAAGCTACACCACCAGTGAGGACGGCCTGACCTATACCTTTAAGCTGCGTCAGGGCGTGAAGTTCCACGACGGCACCGACTTTAACGCCGAGGCAGTGAAAGCCGTTTTCGACCGCGTGACCAACCCGGATAACCACCTTAAGCGCTACAACATGTTTAAGCGCATTGCCAAGACGGAAGTGGTCGATCCCTATACGGTAAAAATCACGCTAGATGCCCCCTATTCCGCCTTTATCAACTCGCTGGCGCATCCCTCAGCAATCATGATTTCGCCAGCCGCACTGAAAAAGTACGGCAAGGAAATTGCCTTCCACCCAGTGGGCACGGGTCCATTTCAGTTTGAAGAGTGGAACGCTACCGACTATATGAAGGTGAAGAAGTTCGACGGATACTGGAAACAGGGGCTCCCCAAAGTTGACACCATTACCTGGCGACCCGTCGTTGAAAACAACACTCGCGCAGCCATGATGCAAACCGGTGAAGCGCACTTTGCCTATACCATTCCTTTTGAGCAGGCCAAGCTGCTGGAGAAAAATGACAAGCTGGTGATGGTCTCATCACCGTCCATTATTCAGCGCTATGTCAGCCTCAACGTGCTGCAAAAGCCGTTTGATGACGTAAGAGTCCGTCAGGCTCTCAACTATGCGGTTAACAAACAGGCCCTCGCCAAAGTCGCTTTTGCAGGCTATGCCATGCCGGCTGAAGGCGTCGTGCCCAAGGGCGTAGACTTTGCCATAAGCTACAACGCATGGCCGTATGATCCCGCTAAGGCAAAGGCACTTCTGAAAGAAGCGGGCTATCCTGACGGCTTCTCTACCACACTGTGGGCCAACGGCAACAACACCACCGCCCAAAAAGTGATTCAATTTGTTCAGCAGCAGTTAGGCCAAGTGGGCGTAAAAGTGCAAATCGAAGCGATGGAACCCGGTCAGCGCGTTGCTAAAGTAGAAAGCGTACCAACGCCAGACAAAGCGGGCGTCCGCATGTACTACGCGGGCTGGTCTTCTTCCACCATGGAGTCAGACTTCGCGCTGACGCCGCTGCTGTCTAAGGCTTCCTGGCCGCCGAAAATGTTTAACACCGCCTACTACAGCAACGAAAAAGTGGACAATGCCCTGATCGAAGCGCTGAAAACCACCAACCGTGACGAAAAAGCCAAGCTGTATAAAGAAGTGCAGGATCAGGTCTGGGCCGATGCCCCGTGGATCTTCCTGACAACTGACCAGCTGCTGTACGTTCACAGCAAGGCGCTGAGCGGTATGTACATCACTCTGGACGGTTCGTTTAACTTCGACGATGTCGATCTGAAGCAATAACCATGTCGCCACGCGCCCTCTTATCGGGGGGCGCGTTTTATAAGAAAGTGCAGTTTTCTGAGTTCATAACATGTCGAGTTACTTTATAAAACGACTTCTGGGCCTGATACCGACGCTGCTTATCGTTATGGTATTAGTGTTCCTGTTTGTCCACATGCTGCCCGGCGATCCCGCGCGGCTAGCGGCAGGCCCTGAAGCCGACGAAACCGTCGTTAACATGGTGCGCAAGGATCTTGGACTAGACAAGCCCCTGCCCCAACAGTTCGTCAGCTTTTTTACCAATATGATACAGGGCGATTTTGGTACTTCAATTCGCACTAAACGCCCTGTAAGCGAAGAGATTGCCTCTCGCTTTATGCCAACATTCTGGCTTACCGTCACGAGCATGGTCTGGGCCGTTATTTTCGGCATGGCCATTGGTATCGTTTCTGCCGTTTGGCGTAACAAATGGCCCGACAGGCTGGGCATGACGCTGGCAGTATCCGGTATCTCTTTCCCTTCCTTTGCGTTGGGGATGCTGTTAATGCAGGTTTTCTCCGTCAACCTCGGCTGGCTGCCAACCGTCGGTGCGGAGAGCTGGAAACACTATATTCTGCCTTCCATTACGCTAGGCGCTGCCGTTGCAGCCGTGATGGCGCGCTTCACCCGCGCCTCCTTTGTGGAAGTGTTGCAGGAAGACTTTATCCGTACAGCAAGGGCAAAAGGCCTGAAAGAGCGCGTAGTGGTCATTAAGCACGGCCTGCGCAACGCCATGATCCCAGTAGTCACCATGATGGGGCTTCAGTTCGGCTTTCTGCTAGGCGGCTCAATCGTCGTGGAAAAAGTCTTTAACTGGCCCGGGCTCGGCCGCCTGCTGGTGGATTCCGTTGATGCCCGCGACTATCCGGTTATTCAGGCTGAAGTGCTGCTGTTCTCTCTAGAGTTTATTCTGATCAACCTGATCGTCGATATGCTCTACGCCGCCATTAACCCCACGATCAAGTACAAATAGGAGGAGCCGATATGAGTTCATCAACGACCGTCGAACCGACTGCCGCATCCGGCTCCGGTGCTAAAAACGTCCGTACGCCGTGGAGCGAGTTCTGGCGCAAGTTTCGCAAACAGCACGTCGCTGTGGCAGCGGGTATTTTCGTTCTGCTGCTGGTGGTTATCGCCATTTTTAGCCCCTGGATTGCGCCTTTCGATCCAGAAAACTACTTTGACTATGACCAGCTCAACGAAGGCCCTTCCGCACTGCACTGGTTTGGGGTTGATTCGCTGGGTAGAGACATTTTTAGCCGCATCATCGCCGGTACTAAAATCTCTCTGGCCGCAGGCTTCTTTTCCGTCGCTCTCGGCGCCGTTATTGGCACCTTTATGGGACTGATGGCCGGATACTATGAAGGCTGGTGGGATCGTATCACCATGCGCATCTCCGATGTGCTGTTCGCCTTCCCCGGTATTCTACTGGCAATCGGCGTCGTCGCCATTATGGGTAGCGGCATGACAAACGTTATCGTTGCGGTGGCGATTTTTAGTATTCCCGCCTTTGCTCGGCTAGTTCGCGGCAATACGCTGGTGATTAAAAACCTGACTTACGTTGAGGCGGTTCGCAGCCTAGGAGCGTCGGACTGGACCATCATTATGCGGCACATCCTGCCCGGCACCGTGTCCTCGATTGTGGTCTATTTCACCATGCGTATAGGCACTTCGATCATCACCGCTGCCAGCCTGTCATTTCTGGGGATGGGCGCACAGCCGCCAACGCCGGAATGGGGCGCGATGCTTAACGAAGCCCGTGCGGATATGGTGATGGCGCCTCATGTCGCTATTTTCCCTAGTATCGCCATTTTCCTGACAGTGCTAGCGTTTAACCTGCTGGGCGACGGGCTACGCGATGCGTTAGACCCAAAAATCGACCAGAAATAGTAAAATATACGCGTTGTATCGCAGAGTCTTGATGTGCTCTGTGATACAACGCGTTATCGTCCTGAATAAGAAAAAGAAGACTTCCTCCATGACCACGCCCGCGCTTCCCCCCTGTATCGGCTTGCTTCCCGCAGGAAAAAACAACCTTATTACTGACGTATCAGGCCTAAAGGTCGGGCACAGTACCGTCAGCGACGGCATCCATCAGACCGGTGTCACAGTGATTACGCCCCACTCTGGGAACCTGTTTTGCGATAAGGTTCCCGCTGCCGCAACCGTGCTTAATGGCTTTGGAAAAAGCGTAGGACTGGTACAGGTTGAAGAGCTTGGCGTGTTAGAAACGCCTATTGCGCTCACCAATACGTTCTCTGTCGGCGCAATGGCGCAGGCACAAATCCGCCAGTCAATTAATGAGAACCCGGAAGTCGGCAGAGCCTGGTCAACGGTGAATCCGCTTGTCTTTGAGTGCAACGACGGCTATCTCAATGACATTCAGGCGATGATCCTTAACGACAGCCACTACGCTGCGGCGCTAGGCGCTGCCGACACACAGTTTACCCAAGGTGCGGTGGGCGCGGGGCGTGGCATGTCCTGCTTCGAGCTTAAAGGCGGTATTGGTTCTGCTTCCCGCGTCGCTACGCTGGCGACAGGGCAAACCTACACCGTCGGCGCTCTGGTTTTATCCAACTTTGGCCGCCTGCCGACCTTTACACTAGCAGGCAAACATCTGGGAACGTTGCTAAAAGAGCGGCTTGAGCAGCGACCGCTAACGGAAGAAAAGGGATCCATCATTATGATCGTCGCCACAGATGCACCGCTGGACTCACGCCAGCTGCGGCGTCTGTCTCTGCGGGCTGGCGTAGGCCTGTCGCGCACGGGTGCCTTTTTTGGCAACGGCAGCGGCGATATCTCTCTGGCCTTCTCGACCGCCTATACCCTCCCTCAGCAAACCGATCGCCCTATGCCTTCCGTTGCCTTTCTGCACGATGCGCTGATGGATCCACTGTTTCAGGCTACCGCCGACAGCGTTGAACAGGCAATAATTCACGCGCTGTGGCATGCAACAACAACGGAAGGACGAGACGGCCATCGCCGAGTCTCGCTGCGCGATCTGGCGCCAGACCTACAGAATTTACTCGTATCATAAAGGAGAGTTCGACTGTGAAAATACTTATCTCGACCGACATTGAAGGCGTCGCTGGCGTATTTCATCCCGAGCAGGTACGCCCGGGCAACGGTGAATATGAACGCGCCCGCATCTGGATGACCAATGAAGCCAACGCCGCCGTACGCGCCGCTTTGGACGGCGGGGCAAAAGAGGTGATTGTCAACGACTCCCACGGCAGTTTTCGCAACATCATCGCCGATCGCATCGATCCGCGCGCACTGCTGCTTCAGGGCAAGCCTCGCTATCTGAGCATGGCCTCCGGCGTTGAGCGCGCTCCTGACGCCATGTTTATGATTGGCTACCACTCTAAGTCAAAAACCCGCGGCATTCTGGCCCATACCATCAACAGCTTTGCGTTTTCCCGCATTTGGCTGAACGATATGGAACTGGGTGAAGCAGGCCTGTACGGCGCACTGGCGGGCGAATTCGGCGTTCCTGTCGCCCTTATCGCCGGCGATGACGTATTTATCGAAGAAACCCTACCGCTCTTTCCGGAAGTCACTTTCGTGGAAACTAAGCAGGCCGAAGGGCAAAACAGCGGCCTATCTATTACGCCGGAAGAGTCCTGCCGCGCTATTTACGACGCAGCCCGCATGCTGGTGGAAAACCCATCCCAGTGGCAGCCTTTCAAAATCGAGCCACCTATTACCTGCCGTCTGCAAACCCAAACTCCAGCGCTGGCTGACCTGTTTGGCCAACTGCCGATTGTGGAAAGACTGGCAAGCGATGAAGTTGGCTTCAACGCCGAGTCCGTTCAGTCCGCGATCCGCATTCTGAACTGCTTCTCAGCGATGTCGACGATGTTGAAGTAAACAAGAAGCCATATAAATGCATTTAGGGCCGTAAGGCCCTTTTTAATGCATAACTTTGCATAATGCATAACGAAAAAGGCCGATGCTTTCGCATCGGCCTCTTATAATTTGGTGGAGCTAGACGGGATCGAACCGTCGACCTCTTGCATGCCATGCAAGCGCTCTCCCAGCTGAGCTATAACCCCAAATCGTTTTCGCTGCCCCAGCAAGATGCTGTCTCAACGGAACGGGCGCATAATATGAAACATGGGGGATGTCTGTCAACGCCTAATTAAAACAAATTGTTTAAATGCTGAAAAAGAGAGCAAATCGCCTGTGCCGTCTATAAAAAACCGGGCAAAGCCCGGCTTTTTCGCGGCTAACGCATATGGCTACTGCTGTGCCGCCCTCTCATCAATAAACGCCAGCGCTCTATCAATACGCGCCAGCGAGCGGGATTTACCAATCGCGTGGACTGTTGCATCAACTGACGGTGACTGACCACAGCCAGTGACGGCAACACGCAGAGGCATACCAATTTTACCCATGCCGATTTCCAGTTCAGTGGCTGTTCCCTCAATGGCCTGATGGACGTTCTCAACAGTCCAGTCAACAACGGCACTGATTTTATCGCGCACTCGCTCCAGCGGCTCTTTAGCGACCGGGCGCAGATGCTTTTTCGCTGCATCGGCATCGAACTCATCAAACTCTTCATAGAAGTAGCGGCAGGACTCTGCCATCTCTTTAAGCGTCTTGCAGCGCTCCCCCAACAGCTTGACGATATCGACCAGTTCGGGGCCATTCTGCGTATTGTAACCCAGCTGGTTAATTTGCCATGCCAGATGAACCACTACGCGCTCAGGAGGCAGATGGTTGATGTAATGGTGGTTTAACCACAGCAGCTTTTCGGTATTGAACGCACTGGCGGACTTGCTAACTGCATCTAGCGTAAACAGCTCTTTCATTTCATCAACGCTAAAGATTTCCTGATCGCCATGAGACCAGCCCAGACGTACCAGATAGTTAAGCAGTGCCTCTGGCAAGTAGCCTGCATCGCGATACTGCATCACGCTGGCAGCACCGTTACGCTTAGACAGTTTCTGACCATCATCACCCAGAATCATGGAAACGTGGGCATATTCCGGCACTGGGGCGCCCAGCGCTTTCAGAATATTGATCTGACGCGGCGTATTGTTAATGTGGTCTTCACCACGGATAACGTGGGTAATTTCCATATCCCAGTCGTCAATGACCACACAGAAGTTGTAGGTCGGAGAACCGTCTGTCCGACGAATAATTAGGTCGTCCAGCTCCTGGTTACCAATCTCAATCGGCCCGCGGATCTTGTCATCAAAAATAACTGAGCCTTCCTGCGGATTGCGAAAACGCACAACGTGCGGTTCGCTGTCGCCGTGTTGGCAAGCGCTGTCGCGGCAGTGGCCATCGTAGCGAGCCTTTTCTCCACGGGCGATTTGCTCTTCGCGAAGCTGCTCTAGGCGCTCTTTGGAACAGTAGCACTTATAGGCTGTCCCCGCTTTCAGCATTTCATCGATAACTGCATTATAGCGATCGAAACGCTTGGTCTGAAAGTAAGGGCCTTCGTCCCAGTCGATATTAAGCCAGTTCATACCGTCCATAATGGCGTCAATTGCCTGCTGAGTTGAACGCTCCAGATCGGTATCTTCAATGCGTAAAACAAATTCGCCGCCAAAGTGACGAGAAAAAAGCCAAGAGTAAAGAGCGGTACGAGCGCCGCCAACGTGGAGATCTCCCGTTGGGCTTGGAGCAAAACGTGTTTTTATTTTCATGGACATTCAACGTTGGCCTTGTTCAAGGTGGTATAAACACTATCGCCTGTCGCGAACTACAGCACAGCTAGCGGGTGCGATAAAAAAGTAGCCCACATTCTACCACTCACCGTTGAATCCTCAATGTCCCTGCGCAATCCAAACGCCCTGAGTCAGAAAAAATACCGTGAGGGTGACTAATTTTACGACGAACGGTCAGATTCGTAGAAAAAACCATTGACTCAGTTGGTTCGTTCCCTATAATGCGACTCCACACGAGAAGGGTGATTAGCTCAGTTGGGAGAGCACCTCCCTTACAAGGAGGGGGTCACTGGTTCGAACCCGGTATCACCCACCATCTTTTCGTGTGATTTAGTAGTTTTAGTAGTAATGATGAGAGTACGCGGTTTCAGGGTGATTAGCTCAGTTGGGAGAGCACCTCCCTTACAAGGAGGGGGTCACTGGTTCGAACCCGGTATCACCCACCAGCGTTCTCATCAAGATAGTTTTTGGGGTGATTAGCTCAGTTGGGAGAGCACCTCCCTTACAAGGAGGGGGTCACTGGTTCGAACCCGGTATCACCCACCACCAACTATCAAGTCTACATCGGGTCGTTAGCTCAGTCGGTAGAGCAGTTGGCTTTTAACCAATTGGTCATAGGTTCGAATCCTATACGACCCACCATTATTTATCTCAGCGCTTAAGGCGCTTTTTTTGTACCTGTTTTTTATCGATAAATAAAAACGCTTATAAATAAAAAACGAGGGATTTAAAGCCCCGTTCATTCTGCCGTACGCACCTTTATGCTCGCCCCTTCAAAGGCCTAATCACACTATCCAGCCCCTCAATCTTCAAAGCCAGCGTGAGCTCCATCAGTTCGCCAAGTTCACCTTTTGGAAAGCCCTTTTTAGAGAACCACAAAAGATACTCGTCCGGCAAATCGACCAGCATACGCCCTTTGTATTTACCAAACGGCATGGGCGTATTGGCAATTTTTATCAGGTGAGTTTTTTCTATCATCTCTATAACCTGAATCTACACGCCCAGCAGACGCAGCATTTCCGCTTCATCAATGACAGGAATATCTAACTCCTGCGCCTTGGCAAGTTTAGAGCCTGCGGCTTCACCGGCAATCACCATGTCAGTTTTCTTAGACACGCTGCCGCTCACCTTGGCACCTAGCGCAATTAAGCGCGCCTTAGCATCGTCACGCGACATCTGACTAAGAGATCCGGTTAGCACTACTGTTTTGCCCGCAAACGGGCTATCAATTTCTTCAGCCACAATCATGACGGGTGCAGGCCAATGAATACCAATTTCAGGCCCTACAAGCTCAGCTAGAATCGCCTGATTGTGCTCTTCCTTAAAGAAGTGGTAGGTGTGCTTAGCGACAACCTCACCGACATCCTGTACTTCTTTTAACGCGTCAATATCGGCCTGTTCAATTGCCTGAAGAGAACCAAAGTGTGATGCTAAATTGGCGGCCGTCGCCTCGCCCACTTCGCGGATCCCTAATCCAAATAGGAAACGCGCTAGTGTAGTGCTCTTCGACTTTTCCAGAGCCTCTAACAGGTTCTGTGCCGACTTGGGACCCATACGCTCAAGGCGGGTAAGAATGCCGAGGCTCAAGCGGTATAGATCAGCAGGCGTTTTAACGTACTCTTTATCCACCAACTGCTCGATAATCTTATCTCCCATTCCCTCAACGTCCATCGCCCGGCGAGAGACAAAGTGCTTGAGCGCTTCTTTACGCTGAGCGGCACATACTAAGCCTGCGGTACAGCGGGCCACGGCCTCTCCTTCAATGCGCTCAATGTCTGAACCACATACAGGACAAGCGCTGGGAAAAACAATTGCCTTAGCATCAGATGGGCGCTGCGCTTCGATTACACCAACAACCTGAGGGATCACGTCCCCTGCACGTCGGATCACAACGGTATCGCCAATACATAGCCCCAAACGAGCAATTTCATCAGCGTTGTGCAGCGTCGCGTTGCTGACCGTCACCCCAGCGACGCTAACGGGCTCCAGGCGAGCAACAGGCGTAATAGCGCCGGTGCGTCC
This sequence comes from Leminorella richardii, assembly GCF_900478135.1. Taxonomy (NCBI): domain Bacteria; kingdom Pseudomonadati; phylum Pseudomonadota; class Gammaproteobacteria; order Enterobacterales; family Budviciaceae; genus Leminorella; species Leminorella richardii. The sequence goes on along the minus strand of NZ_LS483470.1, from coordinate 1,069,688 downwards.
AACCTGAAATTCCACATCACGCACAACAGTCATTTGTTCCTGAGCGGGAAACTTAAAGGCGGTTGCCCAACGGGGAGCTCTGGCGACAAATCCCAGCGTCTCCTGAAGGTCCAAAGAGTCGACTTTAATAACCACACCGTCGATATCAAAGCCCAGTGTCGCCCTGTCCTCCTGAACCTGATGATAGAACGCCAGCACTTCTTCACTGCTCTGACACAGGCGAATGCGGTCGCTTACGGGTAACCCCCACGCTTTAAAGGTTTGCAAACGTGCCATATGGCTTCTCGGCAGCTCTCCGCCTTCGATTAGGCCAACACCGTAGCAAAAAAAGGTCAGAGGTCTTTTGGCCGTAATGCGAGGGTCGAGCTGGCGCAAAGAGCCCGCAGCAGCATTGCGCGGGTTGGCAAATATTTTTTCATGATTACGGCGCGCATGATCGTTCAACGCCTCAAAGCCTGACTGAGGCATAAACACCTCACCGCGGACTTCTAGGCGGCGGGGAATGCCTTCGCCCTTTAAACGCAGCGGTATGGCCCGAATAGTCCTCACGTTGGAGGTGATATTCTCACCTGTGGTTCCATCACCTCGAGTTGCAGCCTGTACCAAGCGACCGTCTTCATACAGCAGGCTTACTGCCAAACCATCTAGCTTCAGCTCACAGCAAAAGGCTATTTCGTCATCACTCTTCAGCCGATCGTGCAGACGCTTATCAAACGCCAGATAGCTGGCTTCATCGAACACGTTGTCCAAAGACAGCATTGGCACTTCGTGAGTCACCTGATCGAAAGCAGAAAGCGGGGCAGCGCCAACGCGCTGTGTCGGTGAATCGTCAGTAATCAGTTCAGGATGTTCAGCTTCAAGCTCGCGCAGCTCGCGCATCAGGCGATCGTATTCGGCGTCCGGTACTTCTGGCGCATCCAGTACGTGATAAAGGTATTCATGATGACGCAGTTGGTCGCGAAGTTGATTTAAACGCTGCTCTAATGACGACATATTTCACCATCTATATGATAAAAAACCCCCGACTGGCGGGGGTTTGCTAAATAAAAACAGATTGTATTACTTTGCTGGCTTAGCCGTATTTTCCAGCACTTCCCGGATTTGCGTTTTGTACGTTTCCAGCTTCTGGGGCGTGATCATATGGCGAGACTCGTCTAAAACAACGCCCCCGACCTCGTCCGCTATGCGCTGTGCAGACTGCAGCATCAGCTTAAAGTTCTGATTGGCATCGCCGTAGGAAGGCACCATCATAAAAATAGACACGCCCGGCGTTGAGAAATCGGCCATGTGCTCTGGATCAAACGAGCCTGGTTTCACCATATTCGCTAAGCTAAACAGAACCGCTCCGCTACCGGCAGGATCCACATGGCGATGGAAAATATTCATCGCACCAAACTTGAAGCCCGCATGCAAAATACTTTGCAGAAGAGGCTCTCCTGCGATCGTACCGCCGTTAAGCGCCGATACGTGTAAAACGATAACCAGTTCTTTCACTAGCTCTGGAGCTGGTGCAGCATGTTGTTCGATTTGCTGTTCGGCGATAGGTTCAGGCGCAATTTCTTGCTGTACGGGTGCTTCAGGTTCATTATCGCCAAGCAGGACATCATCAAAAGACATTTGCACAGGGGATGGCTCGCGAACACCACTCTGAGTCTCCTCAATGGCATCTGATGTCAAAGAGAATGACATCTCAGGTTCTTCTTCCTGCTTCTGTTCAGAAGATGATGAAGACAAGGGATCGGCCGATGGGATAAACGCAGGACGCACGCGAACCTCACCAACACCTTCGTCCAGTGAGTCGAAAGACTGTTCTTTCTTCTGTGTTATCCCGCGCTTTAGCGGTTTATCACGAAAAATTGATGAGCGTTCTTTACGGCTAGTCCATAGGCCGTGTATTAATAACGCTAAGATTGCTATAGCGCCAACTACTATCAATACCAGACGCAAATTCTGCATCGTTGCTATCTCTGCTTTTTATACGTGCCACCGCGGCAAACATTTACCTATTCTCGTCATACTTCAAGCTGCCGACGCGTTGGCTGCCATCGTTCACCCTCTGGTCACATCGCGATCGTGGTCTCAGGGATTCACTTGCTTGCCGCCTTCCGACTACTCGAACTATGTAAAGTATACATAATCTATTTGCCTGCGTATCCAAGTGCAAGTCTATGCTGATCTTTATTCGCGATAAATACGATTTTTTCCGCTTTTATGCCTACTTTTTAGTCTTCACAAAGTTAGTAATGTATTTATCATAGGATATGATAACCTGATTTGCGTTTATAACGGGAACTTTAACGCATGACACAAGACTCAGTTCGACAAAATTTGCCTGAAAAAAGCGGCTTTCACTACATCACTCAAGGCTTCAAGCTGGTAAGAACACCGGGTATCCGGCGTTTTGTGATTTTGCCGCTGATGGTCAACATTCTCCTAGTCGGAGGCGCCTTCTGGTGGCTATACGGCAAACTGGGGGAATGGATCCCCTCGATGATGAGCTACGTTCCCGACTGGCTTCAATGGTTAAGCTACCTGCTATGGCCACTTGCCGTTGTATCCATTTTACTAATTTTCGGCTACTTCTTTAGCACAATAGCCAACTGGATAGCCGCGCCCTTTAACGGCCTGCTGGCTGAACAGTTAGAGGCGAAGCTAACCGGAAAGCCTCTACCGGATACCGGCATTTTTGGCTTAGTAAAAGACATCCCTCGCATTATGAAACGCGAGTGGCTCAAGCTGGTCTACTACCTGCCCCGCGCGCTGCTTCTGCTTGTGCTGTATTTTATTCCCGGAGTCGGTCAGACCATCTTTCCTGTTCTGTGGTTTCTGTTCAGCGCCTGGATGCTTTCCATCCAGTACAACGACTATCCGTTCGACAACCATAAAATCAGTTTTTCTGACATGAAGCTGACCCTAAGCCAAGAGAAGGTTCGCAACGTTCAGTTCGGCGCTGTCGTCAGCCTGTTTACGATGATCCCCATCCTGAATCTGTTCATCATGCCAGTTGCCGTATGCGGTGCGACGGCGATGTGGGTGGAGAGGTATAGGGGGAGGTTTGTTTAGGAATTATTCCTTAAGTAAACAAGGTCTCTAAAGGCCTTGTTTACTATCTATATCCATTAGGATTATTTTTCTGCCATCTCCATGCATCACAAATCATATCTTCTATATTGCGTTTAGCATGCCATCCTAGTTTTTGAGCCGCCAATGATGGATCTGACCAACATTCTGCAATATCACCTTTTCTTCGCTCAACAAATTTATAATTAATATTAATACCAGTCATTTTTTTAAATGAATTAATAAGTTCAAGAACAGAATATCCAACTCCCGTGCCAATATTATAAACCTCAAAAGAATCATTCAAATTAGAACGTGATAGCGCAGCCAGATGTCCCTCAGCTAAGTCCATAACATGAATGTAGTCTCTAATCCCTGTTCCGTCTTTAGTTGGATAGTCATTTCCAAAAATAGATAAATGATCAATATTTCCTATAGCTACTTGACATATATAAGAAGAATATATTGTTCGGTATGCCATTAGGGCTTTCACCAATAAGTCCCGAACTATGAGCGCCAATAGGATTAAAATATCGAAGACATGTTATAGAAAAATCTGGATTAGCAAGAGAGAAATCCTGAAGTATTCTTTCAACCATCAACTTAGATGTTCCATAAGGATTAGTTGTCCCTCCAACACGTGCAGCTTCTGTCAATGGAATAAATTCAGGTTCGCCATAGACAGTAGCTGAAGAACTGAACACGAGAGTCCTAACATTATAATGAAGCATTGCTTCTAATAAGACTAGAGTTCCTGCGATATTAGTATAATAGTATTTCACAGGGTCTTTAACAGACTCTCCGACAGACTTCAATCCAGCGAAATGAATTACAGATTCAATTTTATGCATTGATAATATATTAGACAATAATTCCTTATTTAATACACTACCCAAATAAAAATGAATTTTCTTTTTGTCAATTTAGAGATGCGATCTAATGACTCTTTAGATGAATTAGACAAATCATCAAGAACAACAACCTCATGCTCATCTTTCTGCTCTAATAGAGCCAGGATTGTATGAGAACCTATATAGCCAGCACCACCCGTTACTAAAATTGCCATTTTCATCTCCAATAATAAATCTTTAACAAAATCTATATTCTTTTTAATAAAGCCTGAATAACATATCTAATCATAAGATAAAAAATAAGAATTTATTATTATTCAATTCATTTTTTAAAATAGTATAATGCCAAGCAATAGATTTGAATTTATTAGAAGAAACAGACTTTTCGCATACCCTATATTTTGCCAAAGGAGTAATAATCCCTATAGAATTTGTACTCTTTAATACATCAAGCCACATTTTATAGTCTTCATGCCCGATGCACTTCTGTAGAATCTTGCCCACAAATAAGGTATCATAAACTCCTGTTAAATTTCCTAATTGGTTGCCTCTCAACATAATATCGTATGTCAAAAGTCTTTTTGCTAATACCTTTGTAAGAATTTTACCATCCTCAGACATACGGAAATATGATGAATGAGAACATCCTACATTAGAATCTTTCATACATTCAATTTGTAGTTGTAGCTTAGTAGGAAGCCAGACATCATCGCTATCTAGAAATGAAATATAACGACCTTTAGCATTATTAATTCCAATATTCCTAGCTTTTGAAACTCCAATATTTTCATCTAAATTAATAATGATAACTTGTTCTAAATCCTCATATCTCTTTAAAATCAATGAAGTATTATCAGATGAAAAATCATTTATAATAATCAGCTCAATATTATTATATGTCTGAGTTAGGACCGAAGAGATGGCTTCTTCAATATATTTCTCAGCATTAAATGCTGGCATAATTATAGAGACTAGATCATTACACATAATATTTCCGAAAAACGTGCAGTATTAAAAATTTACTATAAGATCTAAATTCTAAATCCATAGAATAAACATAAATTAAATTTCTTGAGAAATTTTTATTGCGTCAAGCATTGAGTCTTCAATTGAGCAATATTTCCAATCCCCATAACGTCCTATTGTATAAACACCTCTTTCGGAAAGGCTTTCTTTAATATTGTCTTTTATGCTATCAAGCTTATTATCTACATGAACATAAGCAGGATCCATAATTATTGGAATGTATGAAATAACTTTATGTTCATCAATTATCCCAGATTTTTTTAGCCCTAAAATAGCTAATCTCAACTGTTCATCAACATTAATATATTCATTAGGAGAAAAACCAATTTCAACATAGAGGCTCAATCTTTCATCCCCAAGAATATTATTATAAAATCCGACGCGATAAAAGTTATATTCTTTCTCTGGAAAATATGACCAATGAATATCATTATATTTAGAGGCTTTATCAAATCCCAAGTTAAGGACTAAAACCTTATTCCAAGAAAGGGTGTTAATAATATCTTTATAATTTATATCGACAATACTTTCTAAGAGAGAATTGAAAGGCATAGAGTTTATTAAGAATTGATAAGAAATATTTCTTTTGTTTGTAGTAACTATTTTATCTTTAACGTTAATAGATATAACACTCTCACCTACTGATATTAGTTTACTACTAATATCCTCTGCTAAGGCATCTATAAAAACCTTAGCTCCTCTTCTAGGATACAAAAATGTTGAATTATAACTATCTTGAAATTCACTCTTAAAATTTCTTATGATCTTAGTTAGATCAGCATATGGAAAAAATCGTCCCATCGCATTCTGATCTAATAAGTTTAAATCACAGGCATATAATTTCTCATTATATGGCCTCAAGAATTTGTCGGTTATAGATGTACCAAATTTTCCATATAGCATGCTTAAAAAGGAATTATAATGCTCTGACTCATTTTTAAAAAACAAATCATATAAACAATCAATAAATTCTTCTTTATCTAATTGATGAATATTAGTTTGAAATGGAAAATCAATTACTAGATCTTTATAAAATATTTTAGTAATTTTTTCTCTTAAAACAAGATCACTATCTGAAATTTTACTTCTAAAGAAGTTCTTTATATCTTCATTAGCAAAATGGAAAAAATGTCCCGCATAGTCCCATACAAAACCATCTTGGTATATTGTTCTACAATATCCACCTAGCTCATTTTCTTTTTCTAGAAGAATAATATCATCATTTTTCTTAGTGTTAGCAAACATAAGTCCTGAAGCACCACCACCAATAATCAAATACTTGCACTTGGAAATATTCATTTCAAATCTTCTCTTATATATTTAATTGAACCTTCGAACATTTTCATTAAAAACCCCAAAAAACTATATTTATTAGAATATTCAGCGTGTTTCTTAATGGCAAATAAAATATTGAGGAACATACCTTTATACCCAAATAATCGGACAAATGCAGCCCCTTTAGATACGATCAAATGATCGTTGAAGTCAGTACCAGAGCTTTCAGCCGGATGAATAACAATAGGGATAGGAATATATAATAATTTCAGATTGTTATCTAAAGCATCTTTCAAAAAAATTATTTCATCATGTACTCTATATTTACTTCCCAATCCAAAATCCACATCTAGCTTGATACCAGCTTGAATTATACTATCTTTTCTAAAGGCTATTTCTATTGATGCACATCGAAGAATAGAACGACTATTGTGCCATTGTTTATGTACTGGATATCCCTTATTAAAAGGTTTACCTTCAGGAGTTATAATCTGAAAAGTAATAATATCAGCTGAAGGATTATCTCTAAATGCACAATTTATTATTTCCTCTGCATTATCAACATATCCAACATCATCATCAGCGATTAAGCAGATATCTCCAATAGCATTATTTAAAGCCATATTACGACTATTAGAAGAACCTCGTTCAATGCAAGAAATCATTCTAATATTATCCTGTATCTCTAATGAAGAGAAGTCAGACTGGTTAATCAATAAGATAGGAGTCTGTATATTTTTATATATCCAATCTATTTCTGATATATTCTTCCTATGCATTGTTGCCATTAATATTTCCAGCATTAAAAACTCCACTCATATTTTATTTCAGAATTTGACATCATCATAATTTCATAAATTAAATAAATTAATCCAATAAAAGAGAAAATACAAAAATAGAATAGTTTATTACTTCTATTATTAATAGAATATATAAAATTAGATAAGATAAATATATCTATAAGATAATAGAAAGAAGATATCCTAGATGCCACTCTAAAATCAAAAGCGAGAATAGAATAAGATATAGCACCTAGAATAAAGATAATAATTTGCGTATGCAACAATGTCCCAGGGATTATCAACTTATCATTGGGCCACATTAATAACACTACATAAATAAAAATAATCCTTGCAGTATCTGGATTAAAATAGCTACCATTAGCATGATAATTAGTTACATAATAATATATTTTCGATAGAACTGATATATCTTGTGTTAGCAATATATAATCGCTAATATTAAACAAAAGACAATTCGCTAATAATATTGTAGATGCCAACATTAATGAAAATAGAATTCTCTTTTTATTTAATTTAATCCCAATAAAAAATGGCACCAATAATGCCATTAAAGATACACCATGGAATAAACTTGCAAAAACATTAATAATAAAATATTTTTTTAGTGACCGATTTTCATACGTAACATACTTTATTGAGTAGAAAAAAATCAGTATAGATAGTGCCTGTCTAATCTGTCCATATGGTCCACGAAAAAAATAAAACAAAAAGAGAAAAAATATAGACACTATAAAGTAATAGGAATTTAATTTTACACTATAAAATATAAAAATACTAAGAATGAGGGAGAAAAATAAATTGAAGAGGAAATAATCCGCATCAAAAAGTCTAAATATATAATTTGCAAAAAGGTAACCTGGTTCCGTCCAAGAGTTTAGACTAAGTTCATTAATATCTATGGAGTAATATATATTATAATATTGTTCAACATCCCACCCTCTGGTTCTAAATGCAATTAAGATAAAGATAAAAAAAATAAAAACGTATAACGTCGTACTCTCTTTAACTATATTATAATATACTTCTCTAATTGAGAATAAAAAAGCTAATCCAATAGCAAAAGAAATTAATAAAAAATTTGAAAACAATAAATATTGGTTCAGACAAATACATTTTTAAAAGCTCCTCACATACCTAACAGAAAGGAACAATGAAGTAATTAATGATAATATACTAGAAATCAGTAATGCGTATGGTACATTTTCATATGCAATATCATACATATACACATATGATAAAACTATTAGGTGTAGACCTGATGAAAAAACAGTAATCAACAGCACAGCCCAAGTTTTTTCCATGAAGAATAATGTATTAGATGACATTATTGATAAAAAAATAATTGGATATGCCCACAGATATATTTTTTATTATCTCTGATGCGTGAGCATATTGATTTGAAAAAAAGCCTCTAAGTATAAATGGAAATGAAAAATAAAATACAATAATAAATATTAAAAAAACAAAAAATTGACATATAGCTAACTTAATATATTTAGCCATATTTTTAGCAGAAAAGAACTTAACCATAAATGGCATTGTTGCTTGATTCAACGATAACATAAAAATATTGGCAACCATCGAAAATTGATATCCAACACCAAATACTGCTAATTGAGTGATTCCAAAAAAAGTTGCAATAAAAATTTTGTCCGCACCAAATCGAATAAAATTAATTACTCCATTGGGTAGTAAAGGAAAAACAAAATTCAACACCTGAAAAAACTCTAATTTCCATCCTAGCTTTTTATCATCTTCATTAAATTCTTTCAATATGGAATAAATAGACCATATGCATAATACTACTAGAGGAGTTAGCAATGATATAATCCGAAATTCAAATGATGGTGAGATATATTCGAAAGATAGATACGTCAATAATGTGCTAATAGATATATTCACTAAAAATAATAATGATGCATGTATCGTCTTAAGTGTAACACGAAATAAAACAGCACGTAGCTGAACAATACTAATACAATAAGAATAGAGAATAGATATGAGATATATTCTATTCAATTGAAGAAGAAAGAAAGAAAGAAATAGAACTACCGATATAATAGATATAAAAATGATAGATAATTTTAGTTGCCAGTTAAATCTTTTTTTATCTTGTTTATGAAAAAAAACAACTGACCAACTATCAATGCCAAACATAACAAATAAAGAAAAAAATGATACATATGTATTAAATAGTTCTAATCGTCCATAGTCAGCAGTTATGAGATTATGTGTTATGTATGGTAAAAGAAGAAATGGAATAGCTTTATTTATCATATCAAAAAGTAAATAAATAAATGAATGCCCCATGATTTCTTTATATAATTTAGACATACTATCATTCAATTCCAATTTTCTTAACTATATCTAACCACTTTTCAGAATGATATGGTGTAAAAAGTTTTAAAGGTATACATTGAATCTCTCTATCTGCTATCTTTACATTCTTTATTGATAATGAAGTTGAACATAATGCAACACAGGAATCAAAAGGGTGAGGACAAATATAAGGTAATAACTCTATCGGAAAATTAGATGGGAAAGAAAGAGTTCCTGGTATTGAATATGCTTTTTCTTTTGGATGTTGCTTTAAATAAACTAAATAATCTCTATCTAAGAATTTTTTTGCAATAATATTATATAGTTCCATTTTTAACTCAGTACTACAATATTTATCATCATCTACTGGTTGTGTTAATATTATGCATGTCTTTTTATTTTTATTTAAATCCAATACATCTAACAAAAACGTCTTTTTAAGAAGATTCTTTGTTTCTGTGCTGGTATGATGAAGAAGGTTTCCAAAACTATATTCTCTTGCTTTATGCCGTACCCTTTGAGGTAAATCAACTGGTCTCTCAACTTCTATCATATGAATCCACTTTTCTTCCCCCCATACTTGATCACGATAAGACAGACCAAATAATGCACGAATAATACCTTTAGATAAAGAAACATTATGGGGTATATAATTTGATAGCCCATCCTCTCTTAAAATAAGAGTATTACAAATCCCACGAAAAACTTTTGATAAAAATGGTCCGGAATGATATACGTATCCAGTTTCAAATGACAAACCATTCAATACTTTAGGTTTCCATTGATGAGGGTATATTATCGGATTATGGTTTCCGAAAAGTAATATTTCGTCTAATTATTGATGGAAAAAAATGTGGTAATATAGAGAATTCATTAATTATTGAGGACTCTCTCAGAAAATAAAACTTTATGTCATTAAAGTTTTTAATTAAATTATATCTTATATCGATAGGTATAAACTGAAAATCAATTAAACATATAATTGATGTGTTTCTTTTTATCAAATTTTCTTCATTAGAATATGTATCACATATAGCCATAACTAATTGACGATATGTGATACACAAATGAACTACATTACACATGATTTGTATCACAATAAGAAAAAGCTAACATACCATAACTAAAAGGTAAACTCATGATCGAAGAAATCCTTTTGATAAGTAATATTTTCATTAAAAATAAATTCTTTTATTATATGAAGAGCCTTTTCAGATGAATCATCCTGAAGATATGGATTAGTAGAATTGTTGACTAATTCTATAAATTGTTCTTTCTTAGTTAATTCTATTGCACGCACTATTTCCTCTTTTTTGCAGGCAATATCTATAACTGAAGCTCCTCTAACCCTTCCTTTTTGTCTATCACCTATATTTATCGTTGGTATTTTTAACGATGGTATTTCAATTAATCCGGAAGAAGAGTTACCAATTAATCCTTTAGAATATTTATTTAAAGCAAGATATTCATCTACTTTTACTGAAATCAGATAGCGAGAATTATTGCGCTGACAAAATTGCAGTGTTTTTTCTCTTACACAATCAGCACCAGTATCTGAATTAGATCCAATAAATATAAAGTTATAATCAGAGATAAATACTTCTAATGCACTAAGTAATTCATCTAATTGAAACTCTATAGATAGTGAAGATAGTGTTTCAGGATGATAAACGACCATGAAATACGGAACATCTAATCTCCCAAAACGCGCTTCAAGTTCACTTTTCTCAGGCAAACCCATTAACAAACTATTTTGAGCACCTAGAGCACCAATATTATATACATAATCAGGGTTCTCACCTAACTGGATAATACGCTTTCGATATATCTCTGTTGATGCTAAATGCAATCGACTCATTTTAGTAATAGAATGTCTAATAAATTCATCATAATTACCTAGCGTTTTTTCACCACCATGAAAATGGATAATAGGTAAATTATGCATAGCAGCTGCAATCGCTACAGAAAATATTTCATATCTATCACCAAGTAACATTACAGCATCAAATTTTTTCTCTTCAAAGTACTCACCAAATTTCTTTTGGCAAATAGACATTGATGTTAATATAGATGAATTATTTTCTGTATTAATTGAAATAGGAAAAAACTTCTCTATTTTAAAACCATCTTGTTGAATAACTTTATATGTCTCACCATATGCCACCTCACAATGCATACCAGTTACAGCAATGACTAGCTCAATCTCAGAGTCATTTTTCAATTTAACTAATAACTCTTTCATAATTCCATATTCAGCTCTTGAGCCAGATATATAAATTATTTTCTTCATCTTACAAGATCCTTTCTATTATTTCTTTCAATTTTAAATAGGCTAAATCAGTAAAATGCAATCCATCTAAAGTAAATTCTGATTTTAAACTACCATATTCATCAGATAATTCTGTCGTTATATCAAGAAAACATATGTTTTTATTTATTTTCTTTTCTAAGTAAACATTTAATTCATCAATAATTTTATTATTACGATCCATTCGCCCCTAGTCCTAGGAACTGAAAGTAAAATTATCTTTGTATTTGGATTTATTTTATTTATACATCTTATCGTTTCATTAACCCAATTCAATGTATCATTTTTTTCCCAGCCATCTAATACCATATCATTCGTACCACATAGTAAAATCACATACTCATTAAGAGCAAGTATTTTATTTTTTAAAAATAACTTTGTCTAAGTATTCTTTTGTATTTATACCTGCGATACCTAAGTTATTTACCTCTCTACCTTTTATCTTTTCAATATTCCAGTAATCAAAAATTGAATGGCCAATTAGAGTAATTGACTTACTATCATGTCATTTGACTTTTCTTTTCTTCAATTCTATTGTTTATTCTTAAATCTAAGCTTCTCTAGACTTTAATTTATTAGCTATTGTAATAGAAAATAAAAAGTCTAATTCATCATCTATATCAACCGAATCCCTCTTATCCATAAAATAAGGAATACTATCAATACCAAAAAAATGCTTTTTTTTTCAAATAGCTATCTACATCCCCTATAAATATCGCTCCATTAGGATAATACTCTTTATGCTTTTGTCGTCTATATCCTGAATAATCAATATCATAGTTGCGCATAGAAAAATCATTTATCTCTTTAATTAAAGATGAACTTTTTTCACTTTCAGTAACAGAGACTAAATAATTTGCTAATGTATTATTCTCATATATATTTACAGCATCTCTAATGTGCTTAGAATTCCTAAATGGAGATGTTGGTTGTAAAAGTACAAAATAATGTGGTTTAACTTCTATTCTTGATAATACATCCTTAACAACCATAAAAGAAGTTGCCGTATCTGATGCAAGTTCTTTTTCTCTTAATATGACTTCCGCACCATATTTTTCAGCAATAGATTTATATTCTTCAGAATCAGTAGAAACTATAACTCGATCAAAAACATCCGAGTCAAGCGCTGCCCTCTATAGTATAAGCAATAAGGGGCCGATCAATTAGAGTAAGAATGTTTTTATTTGGCAATCCTTTAGAACCAGATCTCGCAGGTATTATAGCTATTTTTTTATACATAACATCAAATCTCTTGACTGGGGAAATCATCATGTATAATCAATTCATCTATGGAAAAATTTCTACTCGCCCTTTTTCCAAATCAGCTTATACCAATTCATAGGACTTATGCCATTACCAGGACGTTTTATAATCAAATTTTCTTCACTAAAAATATCACCGGCTAATATATTCTCTTTTGCAACGATAGACTTTCTAGCTACTATTTTATTTTTTCTTTCTGAATTTGTTACTATTTTAGTACTAGAACCCAATGATTTTTCAACACAACGAATTCCATCACATAATAATTTCAACTCATCAGGAGTAACTGACGCCTTATGATCTGGTCCAGGATAGTTTTTTATCTAATGTAAAATGTTTTTCTATAAAAACAATTCCATATGGAACTGCTGCAATACCAGCAAAATATCCAATTGAATGGTCGGAAAACCCTATCTTGTATTCATTAAAAATATCTTTGAAAGAACTTATAACATTTAAATTAACATCTTCGTATGGCGTTGGATATTCTGTATTACAGTGCAATATTGTGATTTTATTTTTACTCATTCCATTTTCACAAAGAATCGATAATGCCATTTCTATTTCATCTATAGTTGACATACCTGTAGATATTACAATTTCTTTATCTGGTATGTTTAATTTGGCTATTTTCTCTAAAATATGGCAGATTTAAAAGCTCTCCTGATGGAATTTTCCATATTTTTTGATTTCTGCCTGCAAGAAAATCAATGGACTCTAGATCAAATGGTGTAGAAAATACGTTTAGACCTAACTCTTTTGCATATTCTTCTAGTTTAATATAATCATCATATGCTAATTCTAATTTTCGTGTCATCTCTAACTGAGAATCAGTTTCACCCGTATTTTTTATTTGGTATTCTGCCTTTGGTGCAAATTTTGAAATTAGTAGATCAGCCTTAAATGTCTGGAATTTTACAGCATCGACACCCGCCTTTTTAGCTTCGTCAACCATTCTCTTAGCTAACTGATAATCGCCATTATGATTACATCCAATTTCAGCAACAATAAATACTTTAGACATTTTATTTTCTTTCCTTTATTAGCCTAGTAGGCGATCCAGCAACAACAACTTTGTCAGGTATCTCTCTTATAACTACGGAGCCAGAACCGATAATTGATAAATTTCCAATTTTAAGCTGCCCATTAACAACAGAACAACTTCCAATGAATGTTTTATATCCTACAAAAACATCTCCATTTAAAACAACATTCGTTGATATATTTGAACAGTAAGAAATATAATTCCCATGCTCTATTAAGGCTCTAGTATTAATAACAACTCCATCTTCCAATTCTGAGTCACAATTTACTATAGCCATTTTCCCTACATAAATACATGTTCCTAACTTGGATCTTTTTGATACTATTGCAGTAGGATCTACAATATTTATTGTCTTTAGAGACAAAAATTTGAGCTGTCTTAACCAAGTATCTCTATCTTCTGGATCACCGATTGCAATAAAAAAGACATATTTATATATATCTGCTATATCATCTAAAGACTTTCCAACTATTGGATATCCCTGATGTACCCCTTCTTTATTACTATCGATAAAACCATAAATTTCATAAAAATCATAATTTAAACTATCAATTACAGCTTTTGCAAAACCACCGGCACCAATAATGATAAGTTTTTCTTTCATAATTTTTATTTGCCATTTATCTTAAATTAAAAATTAACTCATTCTGATACAAATACAATGTCATCTTCCTTATTCTTAACAAATTCATACTGCAAAGTCCTATCCAATCCCTGTGATAAGCTATAAGGAGCTATAAATCCTGAGCTGTGTACTTTAGTGGCATCAAATTGCGTCGTCGCACAGAATTTTTTAACGCGTACAGAACTGATAGTATATTTCTTACCGGTGACCTTACTAAGCAGGTCAAAACACAGCCCCCCCATAATGCCAACAGCATATGGAAGATGGATTGAAGGCACTTTTTTATTAAGGCTTTTCTCTACTTCCGAAATCAGTTGGTTCATACTTAAGTCAGGTTTATCTATATAATTATAAACCTGATAGCCAACCGTTTCATTTTGAAGTCTATACTTAATAAACTCCACAACATTACCAACATAGGCCATTGATTTATAATTATTGCCAGAACCTATCATTGCAAACTTTCCACTAGATATTTGTCGAAGCAAGTTATAAACATTTCCTCGGTTACGCTCACCAAAAATAACCGTAGGCCTGATAATCGTTAAGGAACGCTCTTCTGGAGCTTTCTCATACCACTCACGCAGTACCTCTTCTGCCTGCCACTTACTTTTTCCATAATGGTTAAAAGGGTCATGTGGGTGCCCTTCATCAGGATTTTCTTTATTTAAACCATATATGGCAACAGAACTGGTAAAAATAATACTTTTAACATTATTTTTATCCATAGCGGCTAAAACGTTTTTCGTACCTTGAACGTTAACGTCGTAATACAGTGATGTTGGGCTTACATCATCGCGGTGCTCCGCTGCAAGTAGAACAACGGTTTCTCGCCCCGCCAACTCATCATTTAAAGAAGAACATTCCCGCACATCACCATGTACAGTAATACTGGGATAGAAATGACTTTGTTGTTTATCTAAATTTTTAACATCAAATTCATTTAGGGTATTTTCAATGAGGCGAGTACCAACAAATCCAGAAGCACCAATAAAAATAACTTTTTTTTTCATAGTTAACTCAAAAATAAATAGACATTAATTAGATACAGATTCGCTTCGTTTGGTATTAGTTATTGCCCCCATTCCCAACACTCCCCCAGCCCCCAAAATCCCCCCAAGCAGTGCCCCAAGCACTAAAATCAACGCCTTCTTAGGCTTATCCTTGGTCACTGGCTCCATCGGGTTTTTCAAGTAACTAAACGCCTGAGCTTTTTCATCCCCGGACTTAAATCCAGTCAGCGCCATATATTGACCCTGTAACTCGTAGTATTTATCACTCAATGTTAGGGGCTGTTTCTCAATAGAGGAAGACATCGCCATCAGTGCATCTTTTCCCAACAGGAACATATTAGAACTGTCTAGCTTGGCCAGGCCTGCTGTATCCGGTTTCTGAATATTGGCCTTTTCGGCGATGGCTAACGCCATTTTTATGTTTTCTATCTCTTCTTCGCGCTGCTCTTCGGCAATCTTTTTCAGCGATGCCATCTGATTTTCAACGCTTTGTTTTCTACCTTCAATTTGAGCCGCCAGCTGGGAGTACTGGATTTTGCCGACATTCTTATTCACTGTTGACATATAGTCGGTTAACAGCATCTTAGCCTGCTCCGCAGTCAGCGCAGGGAAGCTCACTGTGTAGACCCCGCTTTCCTTATCTTTGGCAAACTTGATGTTATCAACAATATCCTCCAGCAAACGAGCCTGCTCCTGCGGCGTCATTCCGCTGGACAATGTCTTAAAATACTCAGTGTCTCGCACAAACTGACTAATCTCATTATAAGACGAAGCCAGGCTAACAAACTGCTGAAACAGCTTAATAGACACGTCCTCTGACGTCGTTGGCTTATCCGTCTCGCCCTCAACCAGCCTAAATCCCTGATAGTAGTTAGCCATCGTATTAAACGTCGGAGCATTTATGACGGCTGTAGACGTCCACTGCTCTTTTGCGGTGAAAGCATAAATACCGGCAATAAGCGTTGTTGCTACCATACAGCCCACTATCCACAGCTTCTTTTTCCATAGCTGGGCTAGCAGTTCAAACAGATCGATCTCGTCTCTATTCTGCGGATGGTAGGCGGAGTAATCCACACCGCTTTGCATAGCCAGAGGCTGGGAAGGCGCTTTATTGCTCATTGAACTTATCCAAATAATCAAAGAAAAAAGAGAAAAAGGAAGATAATGAAAAAACAGTTAGGTACTTTTTAGGTACGCTACCGCCCTTGGGTTACGCTCCCAATGAGGCAGTAAAAAAGGCGTAGCGCTGCTGCTGACTTGTGCTGAGGCAGTTCTCCAAAAGCCAGTAAGCAAAGCAACTACGTTATGTTTCATATAGCAGAGGAAAAACGCTCTGCGTTAGTGCGCCCTAATTATACGCGCTTACCCCTCAATCGCAAGTAAACCCCTATTTACAAGGTTCAAATGTGCGATATTAATACATTGATTTAACGAGAAAAACCCATAACAGCTGATGATTTAATAACCATTATTTATTAATTTAAAACCAGATAGTCACTAAGTGATAGAAATTACAACAGCAGTTAATATCCACCTTTAACTCTCGAAAATACAACACTTTTATCCTTCCAATACGTACGCTAATAAGCCTTTTATCTTATAACTTTTATCATTCCTCTATTATTTACATATTCCTTAATCACATATCGATATGCCTATTCTTTCCTTCCCTATCTTCGGTTTATCGCTATGCTGTAGCTATTGCCTGATAAAAATCTATCAAATTTAAAAGGATAACCCATGACAAAAATTTATGAAGACAACTCAAAAACGATTGGTCACACGCCGCTTGTACGCCTGAACCGCTTGGGTAATGGGAAAATCCTGGCCAAGGTAGAATCACGCAATCCAAGCTTTAGCGTAAAGTGCCGCATCGGTGCCAATATGATTTGGGATGCTGAAAAACGCGGTATTTTGAAGCAGGGTGTACGAATTGTTGAGCCAACCAGCGGTAACACCGGGATTGCTCTGGCATTTGTCGCAGCCGCCCGCGGCTACAAGCTGACGTTGACCATGCCTGAATCCATGAGCCTAGAGCGCCGCAAGCTGTTAAAAGCTCTGGGGGCCAATTTAGTTTTGACTGAAGCGGCAAAAGGTATGAAAGGCGCAATTGAAAAAGCGGAAGAGCTGGTCGCTGCCGATCCTGAACATACTATCCTTCTGCAGCAGTTTAATAACCCAGCTAACCCAGAGATTCATGAGAAAACGACAGGGCCTGAGATCTGGGAAGATACCGATGGCAACATAGATGTCTTCATTGCTGGCGTTGGTACCGGCGGTACGCTGACCGGCGTAAGTCGCTATATCAAAAAGACTAAGGGCAAGAAAATAGTGAGTGTTGCAGTCGAGCCAACCGATTCCCCCGTCATTAGCCAAGCGCTGGCTGGTGAGCCTATCAAACCGGGCCCGCACAAAATCCAAGGTATCGGCGCTGGCTTTATTCCCGGTAACCTCGATCTGAGCCTTATTGATCGTGTAGAAAAAATTACCAATGAAGAGGCTATCGAAACAGCTCGCCGACTGATGGAAGAAGAAGGCATTCTGGCCGGTATTTCTTCGGGCGCCGCTGTCGCAGCAGCCATCAAGCTGTCCAAACAGCCTGAGTTTGCCGACAAGAATATTGTTGTCATTCTGCCCTCTTCCGGTGAACGCTATCTCAGCACCCCACTGTTTGCCGGTTTATTTACTGAACAAGAGCTACAGCAGTAGTAGATACTCACTGACTTAATGCACTGCGCGCCTCGGCCAACAAATAGGTCGAGGCGTTTTTATTGTCTGACAGTAACCCCTTCCCCCTTTTTAGCTATGTATTTTCCCTTCGCAAAAAGTCAATTCTGGTAAAATATGCGCATTTTATGTGCGCCAGATCTCGATTTTTCACATTAACATTTGCTTTATCAGCCGGTGAAAAGTATCAAGCTATTAATTTTTTCGATGCGCGAATTAAATCTTTTTCACCTCCATGCAGAGGTAAAAAAGGACGATTTAGGATAGTAACGGCTCGAAGCACCCAGCCAGCGGGCATGCACCTAAAGAGCAAAATTCTGTCGAATATTGATTCGTTAACCCGTTGGTACCTCAGCGCCATTTTTCGCAGTATTGGGGCGGGAACCAATGAAAATTAGACTAAACTTAAGTGCTACAACAATGGCGCTTTACTCATCAAGTCGAGGAATATTATGTACCAGCAAGACGTTACTGTTACCGCTCCAAATGGCCTGCACACTCGCCCTGCCGCTCAGTTCGTTAAAGAAGCAAAAGCCTTTACTTCCGACATTACCGTGACGTCTAACGGCAAAAGCTCCAGTGCCAAAAGCCTGTTTAAGCTGCAGACCCTCGGCCTGACTCAGGGGACCGTTGTCACCATCTCTGCCGAAGGCGAAGATGAAAAAGAAGCCGTTGAGCATCTGGTTAAACTGATGGCGGAACTGGAATAAGAAGGAAATTCCGCTCGCGTTTTAATCCCGTATTTATTTGAAGGTAGGCTTATGATTTCAGGCATCTTAGTATCTCCCGGCATCGCCTTTGGCAAAGCGCTGATATTAAAAGACGATCCTATCGTTGTTAATAACAGAAAAATTTCTGCCGACGACGTCGAAAAAGAAATTTCCCGCTTTAAAGCAGGACGCGACAAGGCCAGCGAACAGCTTAACGCCATTATGGCGAAGGCCAGCGAAACGTTCGGCGAAGAGAAGGCCGCTATTTTTGAAGGCCACATCATGCTGTTGGAGGACGAAGACCTCGAGCAGGAAATCGAAAGCCGGATTAAAACCAAGCAGGAAAGCGCTGATGCGGCAGCCCATGCCGTGTTTGAAGCTCAGGCTATCGAGCTGGAAAGCCTTGAGGACGAATATCTTAAAGAACGCGCGGCCGATATCCGCGATATCGGTAAGCGCTTACTAAAGAACATCCTCGGAATGACCATCGTCGACCTCGGTGCCATTCAGGAAGAAGCTATTCTGGTAGCAACCGACCTTACGCCATCAGAAACCGCTCAGCTTAATCTGGATAAAGTCCTCGGATTTATTACCGATCTGGGCGGCCGCACCTCCCACACCTCCATTATGGCGCGCTCGTTGGAAATTCCGGCTATTGTCGGCACCAACGACGTCACCAAGCAGGTGAAAAACGGCGACTACCTAATACTCGACTGTGTCGAAAATCGCGTCTATGTCAATCCGCCTATTGAAACCATAGAGCAGATGAAGAAGGTGCAGGCACAGTACCTGAACGACAAAAACGAGTTGGCGAAGCTGAAAGATTTACCCGCCATCACGCTGGACGGCCATCTGGTAGAAGTGTGCGCTAACATCGGCACCGTGCGCGATATTCCTGGCGCAGAGCGCAACGGCGCAGAAGGCGTTGGCCTCTACCGCACCGAGTTCTTGTTCATGGATCGCGACGCGTTCCCTACCGAAGAAGAGCAGTTTCAGGCCTATAAAGCCGTCGTTGAAGCGATGGGGGATCAGGCCGTCATTCTGCGCACTATGGACATCGGTGGCGACAAAGACCTCCCCTATATGAACCTGCCAAAGGAAGAGAACCCGTTCCTTGGCTGGCGCGCGATCCGTATCTGCCTGGACCGTAAAGAGATTTTACACGCGCAGCTGCGCGCTGTACTCAGAGCGTCAGCCTTTGGCAAACTGCGCATCATGTTCCCAATGATTATTTCCGTCGAAGAAGTTCGTCTATTGAAGGCCGAACTAGAAATGCTGAAACAGCAGCTGCGCGACGAAAGCATTGCCTTTGATGAAACCGTCGAAGTGGGCGTGATGGTAGAAACCCCTGCTGCTGCAACGATTGCCCACCATCTGGCAAAAGAAGTCGATTTCTTCAGTATTGGTACAAACGACCTAACCCAGTATACTCTGGCCGTTGACCGCGGTAACGAGCTGATCTCTCATCTGTATAATCCGCTTTCTCCATCGGTTCTGTCGTTAATCAAGCAAGTGATTGACGCTTCCCACAAAGAAGGGAAATGGACTGGCATGTGTGGAGAGCTTGCCGGTGACGAGCGAGCAACGCTGCTGCTGCTCGGCATGGGTCTGGATGAGTTCAGCATGAGCGCCATTTCGATTCCGCGAATTAAGAAAATCATTCGCAACGCTAACTACTCTGATGTCAAAACGCTGGCAGAAAATGCACTGGCCCAGCCGACCGCACAGGAGGTGTTGGAGGTGGTGAATAAATTTATCGAAGAAAAAACGCTCTGCTAAGTTATTATTATAACTAAGGCAACCCACAGTACCGCTGCATAGCGCGGTCAATTTGGGCCCGAGAAGTGTCACAGAGCCAGCGGGAAACCTTACCTGCTGGCAATATGAACACTACTCTGGCCCAAAATAACATGTAAAATGGCGTTATAAGATGGGTGCAGGGCCGTTAAAAATATTATTTCTGAGGAGAAAATCATGGGTCTGTTCGATAAACTGAAACAGCTTGTTTCTGATGATAAGAAAGACGCCGGCAGCATTGAAATTGTTGCGCCACTGTCCGGTGATATCGTCAATATTGAGGACGTGCCAGACGTTGTCTTCGCGGAAAAAATCGTCGGCGATGGCATTGCCATCAAGCCTACCGGCGACAAGATGGTTGCTCCGGTAGACGGCACCATTGGTAAAATCTTTGAAACCAACCACGCATTTTCTATCGAATCCGACAGCGGCATTGAGCTGTTCGTTCACTTTGGTATTGATACCGTTGAGCTGAAGGGCGAAGGATTCAAGCGTCTGGCTGAAGAAGGCCAGCACGTTAAAAAAGGCGAACCTATTATTGAGTTCGATCTGGCTCTTCTTGAAGAGAAGGCTAAATCAACCCTGACGCCGGTTGTAATTTCCAATATGGATGAAATCAAAGAGCTGACTAAGCTCAGTGGAAGCGTTGTTGTAGGTGAAACACCTGTTATTCGCGTTAAGAAGTAATCAACAGAATCATACTAAGCAAAAGCGGCGCTCCTGCGCCGCTTTTGCTTTTTTATAGACTCACTATTCAGCAATCACCCCTGCCACGCAGGAAGCCGAATACCGATAGACAGGCCGTGAGGTTGCCGATTCTTAGCCTCAATCGCGCCGCCGTGTGCATTAACCACCTTGCGAGCAATCGCCAGCCCTAAACCATAGCCCTTTCCTGACGACGCTGACTTCACCCGCACAAAGGGGTCAAAGATGCTCGACAGTTTGTCCTCATCTACGCCCGGGCCCCGATCGTTAACCTGAATCAGCAGCTCCCCTTCTTCATAGAAGAGCTCCACCTCTATTTTCTGGCCCTGTTTAGAAAAGCGCAGCGCGTTACGAATGATATTTTCTACCGCTCGTCGCATCAGCTCAGAGTTTCCCTTCACTGTGGACATTTCCTGCGCCTGAGGGTTCGCATGCAGAACAATATCGACGCCGGGCACCTGTGCCTCATAAGTCACATCACTTACCACCGCTTCAAGCAGCCCGTACAGGTCAAAGTATTCTTCATCGGAAATGCCCGCCGCGTCGGTACGTGAAAGCGTCAACAGTTCACCGATCATTTTATCCAGCCGTTCGGACTCCAACTCAATGCGCTTAAGCTCATTTTCCACGTTTTGCGGATTCTGCCTTGCTAACCCGATAGCCAACTGGAGGCGGGCAAGAGGCGTGCGAAGCTCGTGAGACACATCGTGCAGCAGCGCCTCTCTGGCACCAACCAGCAGCTTCAGTCGCTCAACCATTGAGTCAAAGTCACGGGCCATGTCCCCCAGCTCGTCGCGACGATTTTTCATCACCGGATAGAGTCGAACGTCGAGATCGCCCTGCGCCACGCGATCGAACCCTGAACGCATTTGCCGCATAGGCCGAGTCAGGTTCCAGGCCAGCAGCGCACTAAATAAGAACCCGCCAATACCGCCCAAAACCAGCAGCGGTGTCGGCATATTGAAAATCAGCACTCTCCCAGAACGGTTAGGTCGGTACTCTTTACGCAGAGCCTCAACGTCATACTTGAGCAGGTAATAGCGCCCGTCTCCCCCCTTCACGTGTTCTAAACGAACATCGTCAGTTAGCGGGATCATCGACATCGGCCCCGCCCTTTGCGTTAACGGCACTTTAAGAGGAATAATGGCGATATGCCGCTGGTCAACAGCCGGCCAACCGCTGGTCATACGGTTAAGCCCGTCAAGACCCTCCGTCTCCAGGACCGAAACCGCCGACGTAAACTGTAGCGACACTATGCGGTTAGCGATGCGGTTTTCAAACGGCTCCTTTTGGCTAGCATAATAGTAAAACACCAGCCAAACGGCCTGGGTAATCACGATAAACGTTATCCAGAAACCAACCAGAATCTTCCAAAACAGGCTTCTACGCATAGGGGTTACCGGATGCGATAGCCAATACTGCGAACGGTCTCAATTGAAAGCGTGTCACCGGCTACCTGACTAAGTTTTTGACGAATGTTGCTGATATGAACGTCGACGCTGCGGTCGTAGGCTTCACGCGGGCGCCCTAGCCCACCTCAGACAGCTCGTCTTTTGACACTACGCGATCTTTCTCCCTCACAAGCAGCATCAGCAAATTAAATTCAGAGGCGGTTAGCTCAAAAGGCGTTCCCTGCCATGCGCTGATGCGCTGAGAGGAGTCAAGGGACAGGCCGCCCAGTTTCACAATCGCCCCGCTCTGCGGTTCAATGTGTTCCTCAAAGCGGCGAAGAACAGCACGCAGTCGTGCAACCAGCTCTCTTGGATAGCAGGGCTTTGGCACATAGTCATCAGCGCCCATCTCCAGCCCAATCACTCGATCGATATTGTCGCCCTTCGCAGTCAGCATAATAATTGGCATCCGACTCTGTTTACGCACTTTATTCAGCACGTCGATACCGCTCATGTCAGGCAGCATGATATCCAAAATCATGGCGCCGTATCGCCCTGACAGCGCGCCGTCAATGCCGCCCTGACCGGTTAGCGCAACCGTCGCCGAAAAGCCTTCTGCTGTCAGATACTCTTTGAGCATACTGCCCAGTTCCACGTCGTCGTCAACCAACAGAATCTGCATGTCGATCTCCTGATTCATTCCAATTATTTTCACTGAATATCATTTTGCCCGTTACTCTCTCAGATGCAGCTACTTTTACCTAAACCTTACATTTTATTTATGCCGCCCTTACCCTAATGCGGATAAACTCATTGTACATTGACCTGTATTCTTAATAAGTCCGCTTTTGCGGAGTATTTAGACATTTTATTCACGGCGTTAAGGCAGCCTCTTTTATGCAATTAGCCAATAAAAAATTCCGCATCGCATTGATTATTCTGTGCATCGCCGCAGTTGGCGGATTAATCAAACATTTCCTTTTTTCTGAAGACGTTAAGCCCGCCTACATCACGTCTCCGGTCGTTAAAGCGGATATAGAACAAAACGTTCTGGCTGACGGCTCTATCAAGGCCCTTAAGCAGGTTAACGTCGGTGCTCAGGTCTCCGGCCAGATTAAAGCGCTACACGTTGAGCTTGGCGATAAGGTGACAAAAGGACAGGCGCTGGCAGAAATCGACGATCTGCCGCAAAAAAACGATCTGCAAAATGCACAAGCCGGGCTGAAAAGCGCCCAAGCCCAGCGTCAGGCCAAGCAGGCTACGTTAAGAAACAACCAGTTGGCCTTCGAGCGCCAGCGTAAAATCCTCGCGCGCGGCGTTGGCATTCAGGCTGACTACGACAGCGCAAAAGCCCAGCTGGATGCCACCAAGGCGGAAATCGAATCGCTGGATGCGCAAATCGTTCAGGCAAATATCGCTGTAGACACTGCTCAGCTGAACCTCGGCTATACCAAAATTACGTCACCCATTGACGGCGTTGTCGTTGCCATTCCGGTGGAAGAAGGTCAAACCGTTAACGCCGTTCAGAGTGCGCCAACGATCCTTAAAGTCGCTCAGTTAGACACCATGACCATCGAGGCACAGATTTCCGAAGCCGACGTACCAAAAGTCAGCGTCGGCATGCCGGTATACTTCACTATCCTCGGTGAGCCAGGCAAGCACTACACCGCTAAGCTTCGCGCTATCGAGCCTGCGCCTGATTCTATCAACAACGACACCACTACAACCTCCAACTCTTCAACATCGACCACTACGGCTATCTACTACAACGGCCTGTTCGACGTTGAAAACCCCGACGGCAAGCTGCGTATCTCGATGACTGCACAGGTTTACATCGTGCTCGCTCAGGCCAAAGACGCTCTGATCGTTCCCGCCACAGCAGTAGACAACCTCGATCCTCAGGGTAACGCCACTGTGCGCGTTGTCGATGCCTCTGGCAGCGTGGTAGAAAAGAAAATCACTGTAGGCATCAACAATAATGTGAATGTCCAAGTCCTTTCTGGTCTGGTAGAAGGAGACAGCGTCATCGTTAGCGAAGGCAGTGGAGCGCCCGGCTCATCACCGGCCCGCATGCGCATGAGGATGTAACGTAATGACTCAGCCGCTGCTCCAGCTTGAAAACATTACCCGCACCTTTCCGACTGGCGAACAGACTGTCACCGTTCTGCACGGTATTAATCTAACGATTAACCGTGGGGAGATGGTGGCAATCGTCGGTGCCTCTGGATCGGGCAAGTCTACGCTGATGAACATTCTGGGCTGTTTGGATAAACCCAGTTCAGGCGTTTACCGCATCGACGGCCGAGCCACTAACAGCCTGCTTCCGGACGATCTCGCTGAACTGCGTAGAGAGCATTTTGGCTTTATTTTCCAACGCTATCACCTGCTCAACGCTCTAACCGCTGCCGGCAACGTGGAGATCCCTGCCATTTATGCCGGTACTGAACGCCAAAAGCGTAAAGCGCGGGCGGCGGAGCTACTGACTCGGCTAGGGCTACAGGAGCGCATAGGCTACCGCCCTAGCCAGCTTTCCGGCGGCCAACAGCAGCGGGTCAGTATTGCCCGCGCGCTGATGAACGGTGGGCAGATTATTTTAGCGGACGAACCAACCGGCGCGCTGGATACTCACAGCGGTCAGGAAGTGCTTAAAATACTGAAAGACCTGCACGCTCAAGGGCATACGGTAATAATCGTGACTCACGATATGCAGATTGCCGAACACGCAGAGCGAATTATTGAAATCAGCGACGGTCTGATTGTCGACGATCGCGGCCACCATCCGGAAGACAAGCAGACAACAGCCGTTCCAGCAGACGCAACTGCCCACCGAATCAAAACCAATAACGGCGTCGGAGCCCTACGCGATCGCTTCGTTGAAGCCTTCAAAATGGCGCTACTGGCGATGTTTTCCCAGCGGCTGCGCACCTTTCTCACCATGCTTGGCATCATTATCGGTATTGCCTCCGTAGTTTCCGTCGTAGCACTGGGGGAAGGCTCAAGACAGAAAATTCTGTCGGACATTAGCTCTATGGGCACGAGTACCCTAGAGATCTTCCCCGGTAAAGACTTTGGCGACAGAAAGTCCTCGACCATCCACACCCTAAGAGATACCGACGCGGACGCATTACAGCAGCAGAGCTATGTGCACAGCGTGACGCCCAGCGTTTCTTCGTCAACCACCTTCAGGGTTGGCAACCAGTCAGTAACCGGTACGGTGAACGGTGTAGGTCCACAGTTTTTTGACGTGCGCGGCTATAAAATGGCGCTAGGAAAAACGTTCAGCCAAAGCGGCGTAGACGCCCTCGCCCAAGAGGCGGTTATTGACGCCAATACCCGCGAAAAGCTGTTTGGTAAAAACAGCAACCCTATCGGGCAGGTTATTCTATTAGGCAGCCTGCCGGCCCGTATTATCGGTGTAGCAGAAGAACAGCAGAGCGGATTCGGCAGCAGTGAAAGCCTCAACGTCTGGCTTCCCCACACCACCGTGATGAAACGCATGCTGGGTCAGTCCTATCTGAGAAGCATTACGGTAAGAATTAAAGACAATGTAGACATGAGCGTAGCGGAACAGGGCGTCACTAAGTTGCTCACCCAGCGCCACGGCACTCAGGATTTCTTCATTCTGAATACCGACAGCATCCGCCAGACGATTGAGAAAACCACCGCTACCATGACACTGCTGGTATCCATGATTGCAGTCATTTCACTGGTGGTTGGCGGCATCGGCGTGATGAATATTATGCTGGTATCCGTCACCGAAAGAACGCGGGAAATCGGCGTTCGCATGGCGGTTGGCGCGCGCGGCAGCGACATTATGCAGCAGTTTCTGATTGAGGCAGTGCTGGTGTGCCTACTGGGCGGCGCGCTTGGCGTCGGCCTAGCCCTCGGCATTGGCGTGGTGTTCCATCAGCTGGTTAGCAGCTTTTCAATGGTGTACTCCATTTCCTCCATCGTCGCCGCCTTTGTATGCTCGACGCTGATTGGCGTCGTATTCGGCTTTTTCCCCGCTCGCCGAGCGGCGAAAATGGATCCGATCAACGCGCTGGAAAGGGAATAGCCCTCTGTTGAACCACTGAAATGACAAAACCCCGGTAACGGGGTTTTTCTTAGATGATACTGCTCTTCTAACAAAAAGTTTCTGCCAAAAAATTTCTGGCCAAAGCCGCTCATCGGAGCCCTTAAGAATTATCTCATACGCTCGCTAGCCAGATGATAAACACCGCTGCGCTCTCGCTTGCCTACTGCAACGACGACAACAAGCAGCTCGTCATTAATAACCTGATAAACAAGGCGGAATCCAGAAGATCGAAGCTTAATTTTATAGCAATCCGGCATGCCGCTTAGCCTAGCCGCAGGAAGATGAGGCTCTTCACAGCACTTCTTTAGCTTTTTAGCAAACTGCTGCTGAATGGCTTTATCCAGCTTTTGCCACTCTTTCAATGCATCGCGTCTAAACTTGACCGCATAACTCATAGATATGAGTCCAAATCCACCTCAACCAGCGGCTGGCCCTGACGCTCCTTGACCAGTTTCACCAGTTCATGCTCGTCTAGCGCGTCTAAAATTTGTTCATACAGCTCCGCAGGGACACAGTAAAAAGCGGGCTGGTTACGATTTAAAATTGCCACTGGATATCCTGCTCCTGCATTAACCGTTGCCATTGGGTTCTTTTTTAACTCACTGACGCTGGCGCTGATATCACTTAAAATCAAATTTGGCATATATCCCCCAAAAAACCTGTTAATAGGTCTCATACTAATAATAAAGAGACCTGTTAACAAGTCTTATAGGAGCTAAAATCAAGCTCTGTGGCTAAGCCTCGTCAAACACCCCTGTCGACAAATAGCGATCTCCGCGATCGCAAATCACCGTGACTACCTTCGCGCCGGGATTCTGTGCTGCAATCTTCAGTGCACCCGCCACTGCGCCACCGGAGCTGACGCCGCAGAAAATGCCTTCTCGAGTCGCCAGCTGCTTCATGGTCGCTTCAGCCTCGGCTTGCGAAATATCCAGTACTTCATCCACCAGCTCAGGGCGAAAAATCCCCGGTAAATAGCCCGGAGACCAGCGGCGAATGCCGGGAATACTGCTGCCCTCAGCCGGCTGCAGGCCTATTGTCCGCACGCCTTCATTTTGCGATTTCAGGTATCGGCTCACGCCAGTGATGGTGCCCGTTGTACCCATGCTGGAAACAAAGTGGCTCACGCCCCCTTGAGTTTGATGCCAAATTTCTGGGCCCGTCGTCGTAAAGTGGGCATAGGGATTGTCATCATTGTTAAACTGGTCGAGTATTTTCCCCTCTCCCTGCTGCGCCATCTCTGCCGCTAAATCGCGCGCGCCTTCCATGCCAAGCTCCCGGCTCACCAGTACCAGTTCGGCGCCGTAGGCGCGCATGGATGCCTGCCGCTCGCGGCTCATGTTCTCAGGCATGATCAGGCGCAGGCGGTAACCTTTCAGCGCCGCAATCATTGCCAGCGCAATGCCGGTATTACCGCTGGTCGCTTCAATCAGTCGGTCTCCCGGCTGGATCTCTCCGCGCTGCTCGGCCCGTGCAATCATTGAAAGCGCCGCGCGGTCTTTTACCGAACCGGCGGGATTGTTGCCCTCAAGCTTAACCCATACCTCAGCGTCAAGCCCCTCGGTCAGACGCTGAAGACGAACCAGAGGGGTGTTACCTATATAGTTTTCCAACGTTGACACGACTGCAGTTACTCCCTAAAAGCGGCTGTCAGGCCGTCTTGGCTAGCGGAAACGAAGCGTTTAGCGGCCTATCGTCGGCATAAAGATAAAAGCGCCGCGCGCCGATAAAATAGCGAGCGCCCTTTTGCGGTACCGCGGCACCTGCCTCGTTAAAGGTAACGCTAAGCGGCCCATCATGCCAGCCCAAAGGCTGTACCGTCAGCTGGCGATAGTGTCCCTTGGGCTGTGAATCCACAACCACTACGGGCAGAACGCAGTCCGCCGTTGACTGGGCGCTTAGCGTTACGTCCCAAGGGCGCAGGTACAGGTCAACACTCCCCTGATGCAGCGGCGACACAGTTTCCGGCCAGACGTGCTGCCCCAGCCGCAGATGATTCCCCTTAACCTCACCGGGGATCCTGTTTACCTCACCCAAAAATTCCAGTACAAAGCGGCTCTGCGGTTCGTCAATAACCTCCTCCGGCGCCCCAGCCTGCTCGATGTGCCCCTGACTCATAACCACGATGCGATCGGCGATTTCCATCGCCTCTTCCTGATCGTGAGTCACAAACACACTGGTAAACTTCAGGTCTTCGTGCAGGCGGCGTAGCCAAGTGCGCAGCTCTTTACGCACCTGTGCATCCAGTGCGCCAAAAGGCTCATCCAGCAGTAGGATCTGTGGGTCAACGGCCAGCGCGCGCGCCAAAGCCACGCGCTGGCGCTGACCGCCGGAAAGCTGTGAGGGATAGCGATTGGCCAAGTGGGACAGCTGCACTTTTTCCAGCAGCCCTTCCACCTTTTGCCTGATCGCCTGCGGTGACGGGCGCTCGCGGCGCGGCAGAACCGTCAAACCAAAGGCAATGTTGTCAAATACCGTCATGTGGCGAAACAGCGCATAGTGCTGAAATACGAAGCCGACTTTGCGGTCTCGCGCATGCAGGCGACTGACTTCCCGACCGTTAATTCTCAGGCCGCCTGAATTCTGAAACTCCAGCCCGGCAATAATGCGCAGCAGTGTGGTTTTTCCCGAGCCAGACGGCCCCAATAAAGCAACCATGTCACCGGAGGCAATGTCTAAGGATACGTTATGCAGAACCTGTGTCCCGTCAAAAGCCTTGTTAATGCCTCTCACCTCAATGCTCATTCTCCACCTCCCAAACGTCACGCTTTGCCTGACGGGCAATCCGCCACTGCAGCGCGCTTTTCAAAAACAGTGTCGCTATCGCCATTAGCGTCAGGAGCGCTGCGGCGGTAAAGGCCGCGGCAGTGTTGTAGTCCTGATGCAGCAGTTCAACCTGCAGCGGTAGCGTATAGGTCTCGCCCCGAATAGCGCCGGAAACCACCGACACCGCGCCAAATTCACCGATAGCGCGGGCGTTTGTCAGCACCACGCCATACAGCAGCGCCCAGCGAATATTTGGCAGCGTCACACGCCAGAACATCTGCCAGCCGGAAGCACCAAGCAGAACGGCGGCTTCATCCTCCTGACTACCCTGACTCATCATCACAGGCACCAGTTCACGCACCACAAACGGGCAGGTGACAAATACCGTGACCATCACCATTCCCGGCCAGGAAAACATCAACTGAATATCGTGTGCCTCTAGCCATCCGCCAGCGACGCCGTTAGCGCCGTAAAACAGCAAGTAGAGCAGGCCCGCCACCACTGGCGACACGGCAAACGGAATATCGATCAGGGTCAGCAGCAGCTGCCGACCGCGAAACTCAAAGCGGGTTACCAGCCACGCCATCAGCGTGCCGAACACGACGTTGACCGGTACGGTAATCAGCGCAATCAGCACGGTCAGCCACACTGCGTGCAGCATGTCCGCGTCCAGCAGGTTATTCCACAGTGCGGAAATACCGTCAGAAAACGCGGTAACAAAGATCGCCGCCAGCGGAACCGCCAGCAGCAAAAAGGAAAACAGCACGGCTAGCCCTATCAGGATCCATTTGCCCCAGTTAACGCGGCTGCGGGGCGCAGTCTGCTGCCAAATAACGTCTGCCATCAATGCCCTCCTACACGCTTGCCGTAGCGGCTTTGCAGCACGTTGGCGATAAACAGCAGCACCAGCGATGCAGCCAGTATCACGGAGGCAATCGCGCTGGCCGCCGCATAGTTAAACTCTTGCAGGCGGATAAAAATCATCAGAGAGGTCACCTCGGTCTGCCAGGCAATGTTGCCTGCAATAAAGATCACCGCGCCAAACTCGCCGAGGCTGCGGGTAAACGACAGCACGACGCCGGTCGTCAGCGCAGGGCCAACCTCTGGCAAAATTACCCGACGAAAGCTCTGCCAGGGGCTAGCCCCCAGAGTTTGCGCCGCCTCTTCATATTCCGGCCCTAGCTCTTCCAGCACTGGTTGAACAGTGCGAACGACAAAGGGAATACTGGTAAACGCCATCGCTACTGCAATACCGAGCCAGGTAAAAGAAACCTTAATTCCCAGCGGAGCTAACCACTGGCCGTACCATCCGGTAGTAGAAAACAGGCTTGCCAGCGTGAGGCCAGCTACCGCCGTTGGCAGCGCAAACGGCAAATCCATCAGGCCATCTAGCAAATTACGGCCGGGAAAACGGTAGCGAGTTAGTACCCAGGCCATTAGCATACCGAACGCCCCGTTAAACACGCTGGCGATAGCCGCCGACAGTAGAGTGACCCGGTAGGCCGCCACCACTTGCGGATGCGTCACCACCTGCCAGTACTCCTGCCAGCTCATCCCGGCAAGCTGCATGACTAACGCCGTCATCGGCAGCAGCAGAATGATGCAGGTAAACAGCAGGCTGCTCCCCAGGCTAAGCGAAAACCCCGGCAGAACGCGCTTAACGGAGGTTGACAGAATCATTAGCCTTTACGTCCCGCACTCAGCAGCTGATCCAGCACGCCGTCTGTGGCGAAGTGTCCACTCATGACCTTCTCCCAGCTGCCAAACTGCTCTTCAACCTTAAACAGCTTCACGTCAGGAAACTGCGCCTTTGCCGCCTTCATCGCTTCTGGGTCATAAACGCGGTAGTAGTAACGGGTAAATACCGCCTGAGCCTGAGGACCGTAGAGGAAGTTCAGATAGGCTTTCGCCTGCTTTTCCGTGCCGTTGCGCTCGACGTTTTTATCAATCCAGGCGACGGGGAACTCCGCCAAAATATCGACTGGCGGCACCACGACGTCATAGTCCGCTTCGCCATACTGCTTGCGAATGTTGTTCACCTCGGATTCAAAGCTTATCAGCACGTCACCCAGCCCGCGCTCAACGAATGAGGTGGTTGCACCGCGGCCGCCAACGTCAAATACCGCTACGTTGCCTAAAAAGCGAGTCATCCAGGCGCGCGTTTTCTGCTCGTCGCCCTTGTTGGCCTGTGAGGTTGCCCCCCAGGCGGCTAAATAGGTGTAACGACCGTTGCCGGAGGTTTTAGGGTTAGGGAACACCAGCTTCACGTCGTCACGAACCAGATCGTTCCAGTCGCGAATGTTTTTCGGGTTGCCCTTGCGCACCAGAAACGCCATGGTGGAGTAGTAAGGAGAGCTGTTATTCGGCAAGCGCGCCTGCCAGTCAGCGGGGATAAGCTTTCCCTTGTCGTGCAGGATCTGCACGTCCGTCACTTGATTGTAGGTCACTACGTCAGCTCTCAGCCCCTGCAAAATAGCCAGCGCCTGTTTGGACGAACCAGCATGGGACTGTTTAATCGTCAGAGTTTCGCCTGTCTGCTCTTTCCACTCTTTTTCAAACAGAGGGTTAATGTCGACAAACAGTTCACGGGCAATGTCGTAGGAGCTGTTTAAAAGCTCAGCAGCAGAAGCCGTTCCGGTCGCCATCAGCGCAGCCAGGGCCCAGCCTTTCAAAATCGTTTTTTTCATATGCGCTCTCACCATGATTAAAAAGTGCGTTGGAAGCCAACGCGTCTTAAGTCATAGTGTATGGCCTGATTTTGCGCGTATATACCCTTTTCATAGACTGTTTCGCACTGAATAAGAGCAAAAAGGCATATAGGCCGAACGGCGGGAGATAGCGGGAAATGAAAGCAGAAGGGATAAAAAAAGAGGATACGTTAAAGATAAATCTTAAACGTCTACTCTTAGCTGACGCTGTTGCACTTTTAAAATTTCATCTCGGTTTCTAGCGGATTTTAGCCAAGTAGGTCAGGCTTCAATCACGCTCCGATGGAAAAGGGGCATAAAGCCCCTTTTCCATCGCTATAAACCACTCTTACAGGGATAACAGCTTATCCAACGACGGCGCAAAGTAGTAGCCACCGGTCACCGGCTTACTAAAGCGCAGCAGTTGGTCGGTCTTGCCGTCCAGCTCGCCGTACATACTCAGCAGCTGTTGCTCGATATTGTGCAAACGAGCACAGTAGGCCATAAAGTACAGACCGTGCTCACCGCTGGCGGTGCCGTACGGCAGGCTCTGGCGAACGATTTTAAGCCCCTTCCCGTCCTCTTTCAGATCTACGCGACCGAGGTGTGAAGTAGGCTGGCGCTTGTCGCCCGGCAGTTCTTCGTTATCCACCTTGGTGCGACCCATGGCGTTTTCCTGCGCTTTGACCGGCATGGTGTTCCACACGTCCAGATTGTGCACATAGCGCTGAACCATGACGTAGCTACCGCCAGCATCTTCGCCGTCGGCAATCACGCAAACTCCCGGGCGCGCGTCGCCGGTTGGGTTTTCTGTACCGTCAACAAATCCGCTCAGATCGCGCTCTTCCGTCCAACGGAAGCCGTGGATCTCTTCAGCGACAGAAATCGCCTTACCGAACGCCTTTAGCGCCGCCTGAGCCAGCGTGAAGTTCACGTCGTGACGCAGGGAAAGAATGTGGATCAGCACGTCGCGCTGGGTGGCAGGAGCCAGACCATTGCCCAGCGGGCGAAACGGCTTGAGCTCCGCCGCACCTTTGCCCGACAGGCGTTGCCAAAGATCGGAACCGAAAGAGATAGTCGCGCCAAGGGCTGCATCGGGATGCTTTTGCTGCAGCTCCGTCAGGGCTGAAATAAAAGTCTTACAGCCGCTGCGGATAGACTCTAGGTCGTCTCCCGCCGTAGCCTCAATAAAAATACCAAAACGACAGTGTTCCGGCAGAATACCGCTCTGCACTTGAGCCATGTCTAACTCCTTCTCATCATGATCGTGCGACGCCGGAGGAAAATAGCCAATGGCGTCGACGCGTGAAATAAAAAATGGACGTTTATGATAGCGAAAACCGCTGACAGAACCTTGCGCTGACGCAACATCTACCAACGGTTTCTATACGGTTTCTACGATTACTGCGATTGCCAAACCATTTTTTTAACAGTCCAGCCCTTCAGCGTATCGTCAGGAGGCATAATGCTCTTTGAACCCATCCATTTACCGCCAAACACATAGGAAATGCGTCGGCTTTCCGGTGAACGGCAAACCACATTGCCGCTGCTGTCTTCTGCTACCTGACAGATACCAAATGCTTTGCTGTACAGATCGGCAAACTGCGTACCGACCTGTGTTCCCTTCGGCGTTTTTACCGATTTATCCATCACGTCAATACGCGCCACGCGATTATCGGCCCCGCCGTGAACAATCAACGCCACGTCATCGTCGTCCATGGCTTCATAAAAAGAGACGACCTGACCGTTTTCGATTCCCATGCCTTTACGCAGGCGGTAGTCACCGTCCAGCGCCTTGTCCAGCGTGGACTCATCCATCATCGTTGAGGCGGTGATTTCGCCTAGTCCACTGTCGCTTAGCGTCAAATCGCTGCCAAACCAGCTAAAAGGCGACAGGCTAGACCAGGAAAACTGGCTAACAGAAGAACACCCAGCTAAAGAAAAACAGGCTAAAAGTAAAACTGCACGAATATTCATTAATAGTCCCACTGTGTTATTCAACCAGAGCGTACCAGACA
The DNA here is from genome assembly GCF_900478135.1 of Leminorella richardii. NCBI lineage: Bacteria > Pseudomonadati > Pseudomonadota > Gammaproteobacteria > Enterobacterales > Budviciaceae > Leminorella > Leminorella richardii. Next base: position 1,035,221 of record NZ_LS483470.1, on the reverse strand, counting down.
GCCCTAGTACTCCCTATCTTCAATCAGACGCTTGCCAACGCACACCGTCTCTTGAATTTCATATCCCAACTTCTCATACATGCCCACCAGCGCGTCATTTTCATCACGCACCAGCAGATGCAGCTTGGGGCAGCCGCAGGCAATCAGCTTCTTTTCCAAACGGTTTAGCAGAGCATTAGCAATACCGCGGCCTCGATAGTCCGGATGCACGCCAAGGTAGTATGCCGAACCTCGATGCCCGTCATAGCCGCCCATAACCGTTCCTACTACCTCTCCTCCGACCTCAGCAACCAGAAACAGTTCCGGTGAATGGTGCTGTTTACGCTCAATGTCGGTTTCCGGGTCATTCCACGGGCGCAGCAGATCGCAGCGTTCCCAGAGGGTGATAACGTCTTCAAAATCATCTTGTCGAAAAATACGGATTTCCATAATTTCCACCACGCCTTCAGCTATTACCCTTGATTATGATGGGATTAACGTCAAGCGCAAGGATGATTTATCTATCCCCTACCTTGTGAACGACTAGACACACGTTTTAAGCCCGTACCGTCCCAAGATAATATCGTTTATGATGTTCGACACGCCATACGTTCAGGATGATACCCATGACGCTACCTCGCTTCTCTCTGCTTACTCTACGCCGACCACTCGCTATTCTTTCCATGCTGGCTCTATGCTGGTTCAGCGCAACGGCATCTGCCGCTGTCGACGCTGAATTTAAGCAGGGCATGGCCTATGCCGATCTGCGCCAAGCGCTGCTAGCCGACGGCTGGCTTCCGTTGAGAAACCTCAACTGCCAAACAAACGTTGGCGGAGAGGCAAAAGTGTGCAGCGACCTGCCGGAAGTCGACAGCTGTAGCGGTACCGGCGTCTGTGTAATGAATTTCGCCCATAAATCGCAGGGGAATATTATGCGCGTGGGCGCTGAAGGTGACTATACTCGCTGGAATGACAGTGCCGCCAAGAGCGCTTTTGCCGTGCGCTTTTGGGAAAGCCAAGCCGTTAGCCCTTCTCCTAATGCCACCTGCCCGGCAACAGACTTTACTGAGTTTCTTATTCGCTACGCCAACGATGACTCGGTGAAAAAAGGCTTCACTGACCCGCTGATAAAAGTGCTTGAACCGGTATTCGACGGCGATCTTGGTTTTGACACAGAACCGGTATACCTCGCCAGTGCTGACTATGAAGGCTTTAATCTTCGCCATCAGCCCGACGGGTTCCACGTGGTTGACTATCAGGGACAGGTCGATCCCCAGCCTACCAAAATGAACCTTGACGCCAGCAGCGATAAGGTCAGAATTGTCTCTTATCAATACGGCATGTCCGAAGGCAACGCCTACCGCTTTGAGCTGCGAAACGGCTGCTGGCACCTGACAGAATCGCCCTATGTTCCATCTCCCTAATACCCTATTCCCATAAAGGAAACGCTATGAAAATCTGGGTCGACGCCGACGCCTGCCCCAACGTGATAAAAGAGGTGCTGTTTCGCGCCGCCGACCGGGAGAAGGTTCACGTTACGCTGGTCGCTAACCAAAGCATCAGAACGCCACCGTCGGCCTTTATTCACGCACTGCGGGTTGCTGCCGGTTTTGACGTAGCGGACAACGAGATCGTCAAGCGAGCAGAAGAAGGTGACTTGGTCATTACTGCCGATATCCCGCTCGCTGCCGAGGCCATAGAGAAAGGCGCCGCCGCGCTGAACCCTCGCGGTGAACGCTATACCAAAGCCACCATTGCCGAACGCCTAACCATGCGCGACTTTATGGACACCCTGCGCGCCAGCGGCATTCAAACAGGCGGTCCCAACACGCTGAGCCAGCGCGATCGACAGGCATTTGCCAACGAGTTGAGCAAGTGGCTACAGGCGCTTAAATAGCGCAGAGTCATTTTCAAGGCAATAAAAAAACCGCAGAACGTCTTGTCTGCGGTTTTCTTTTATTAGCCATTAATCTCAGGCTATCAGTTAAACCCAGTATCAATCCCCGTCATATCAGGCAACTTGTGGGCAATGCCCTTATGGCAGTCAATACAGGTTTTATTCTCTTTAATGGCCAGACTGTGCATCTTGGCGGCTACGCCCTTCTGCTCGGTAAAGTCCATAAAGTCGAAGTTATGGCAGTTGCGACATTCCTGAGAGTTATTCCCCTTCATGCGCTCCCACTCGTTCTTTGCCATCTGTAGCCGGTGCTCATCGAACTTTTGAGGCGTATCGATGATGCCCATTGCCTTACCGTACAGCTCTTTAGACGCCTTGATCTTACGCACCATCTTCGGCACAAACTCGTGCGGAACGTGGCAGTCAGAGCAAACAGCGCGAACCCCTGTGCGGTTGCTGTAGTGCACGGTGTCCATGTATTCCTGATACACGTTGTCGCGCATTTCGTGGCAGCTGATGCAGAACTCTTCGCTGTTCATCATCGTCATGCTGGTGTTAAAACCACTCACAAAGACGATACCGGCGATAAAGCCCAGCCCCAGCAGCGTGCCGATAGCCAGCCGGCTGGGAGTGCGAAACCAGCGCCACGCACGACGAATAATACCCGGCTTTTTCTCTTTACTCATGGTCATCCCCGCTTATTTACCATAGCCAGGCGCAGGCTGGAACGTATTGCCGATAATCGGCGCGGCGTCAGCCTGAGGCACGTGACAGGACTGGCAGAAGTAGCGGCGAGGTGCAACCTCGCTGTTAACATGCCCATTGCTGTCCATAAAGTGAGTCGGGCTGATTCGCGGAGCACCCGTCGTGCGGTAGCCCTGAACGCCGTGACACTTCAAACAGGTGTTTACTTTTGTCGTTACCTGATAGCCGTCTACGCTGTGCGGGATCATCGGCGGCTGGTTTACATAGTCAAGGGCGATGCGAGGCTGCTCTTTCGGCGTCGTGATCTGTCCATCCGCCGTGCCTGACACTTCCGGTGACTGAGATAAGTCCACGCCATTATTAGCGGCAAACGCCACGCCGCCAAAAACCAATACGCCTAGCATAGTCCATAAGGTAACTCGCTTTTTCAAGACGTTACTCTTCATTCCTCTTCTCCCGAACGATGGAATCGTGTTTTTATTTGAAATACTTTCTCTGAACAGACATCAATGCAGCGGCCACAGGAGATACACTCTTTGCTCAGCACCAGAGGACTTTCCCCTTTGCCAAACAGCGGGCCACGCAGCACCTGAGGCTCAGGGCAAATGTGAATACAGTCCATACAGCGGGTGCAGTCTTGGCGATTTTCCGCGCTAACGCGAAGCACACCCTTACAGCCAATCGCGCCATACAGTGCGCCGATCGGGCATAGATGCCCACACCAGCCGTGCTCAACCACCAGTAGATCGAACAGGAACACTGCAACGATAAGCCACAGGCTAGCGCCGAAACCGAACATCAGGCCGCTCACCAGACCTGCTGTCGGCGCCTGCCCCAGCCCGTTAATCAACCCGCGCCCAAAGGCAGACACTGGATTAACCCATTCCCAGATCAGCGTACCGCTCACGGCGCTACCTGCTAAAACCGCCAGCAGAATGCCGTAGCGCAGCGATGAAGGAAGGGTCGCACTGTTGCGAATGCCAAACTTGCGGCGCATCCAGGCAGCCAAATCGGTCACCAGCGCCAGAGGGCACACCCAGCCGCAGAACAGTCGGCTGGCGAACAGTGCATAGGCCAAAGCGATAATCACACCGCCAATGACCGCGTACCACTGTGTCCAACCTTCACCCTGTGTAGGCATCTCGGGCAGGTATCCGCTAGCCAGCGTTTGCAGCACCACCAGCGGATCGCCAAGCGGCACTACGCCAAGCAGCATGCTGCCGCTGTAGTTACCGCGCAGGATCCACAGGCTGAACCACGGCCCCGCCAGAAACATCGCCAAGATCAGCATCTGGCTTAACCGGCGCAGAAGGAGAAAGCGATGGCTGTACCACCAGCCAAACTTTACGCGCGCCTCTCGGCCCGCCAGCATAGGTGCATTTGCCACTATAGCCCTCCTTCCGGTTTACGGGTTGGCATCGTCAGGGCTTCAGGGATCAGCGAATGACCCGCCTTGTCCTTCTCTTCCCAACCCAGCCGGTAGTGCTGCCCCAGCTTGCCAAGCGCGAGCGACAGAGGCAGTACCTTAATCGCCGCTTCCTCTAAGACACAGGCCTCTTCGCACTTCCCACATCCGGTGCAGTATTCACTGTGGACGGTAGGAATGAACTTGGCGTGCTTGTCGGTGCGCGTGTTGTGCTGGTGCTCTAGCGTGATGGCTTTGTTAATCAGTGGGCATACCCGATGACACACGTCACAGCGCAGCCCCTGCCAGTTAAGGCAGTTTTCGTGATCGAGCAAAACCGCTAGCCCCATGCGGGACTGATCGATATCTGTCAGCCGAGGATCGAGCGCGCCGCTTGGACAGGCCTTAACGCACGGTACGTCGTCGCACATTTCGCAGGGAACCTGCCGCGCCACGAAGTAAGGCGTACCGCTGGAAACGGGCGACAACAGCGTCGCCAGCTTCAGCGTGTCATAGGGGCAGTCCTGCACACACTGTCCGCAGCGGATACAGGCGCGGTTAAACGCCTCTTCCGGCAGCGCACCGGGGGGTCTGAGTGCTACCCCCTCTTTTGCCAGAGACTGACGCTGAGGAACGCTTAACAGCAGCGCAAGCCCAGCCAGGCCGCCCGCACTGCGCACGGCATCGCGCAAAAAGCGCCGCCGTGCTGGTCCCTTATCCCGTTCGTTAGCCATTGTGATGCGCTCTCATCCGCCTTACGCTTTCACAACCCTGACTGCACACTTCTTGTAGTCAGTCTCTTTAGACAGAGGATCTGTTGCGTCCAGCGTCAATGCGTTCACCAGCTGTGCCGCGTCAAAGAATGCCATGTACACCAGACCTTCAGGCACACGGTTACGACCGCGTGTCTCAACGGTAGACAGCACCTCGCCGCGACGAGACTGAATTTTTACTTTGTCACCGCGGCGCATACCGCGCTTCTGGGCGTCTTTCGGATGGATAAACAGCACTGACTCAGGGAACGAGCGGTGAAGTTCCGGCACACGGCGCGTCATCGAACCGGTATGCCAGTGTTCCAATACGCGACCGGTGGACAGCCACAGGTCAAACTCGTCGTCCGGGCTCTCAGCAGGTGGCTCATAGGGCAGCGCAAAGATAACCGCTTTGCCGTCCGGCTTGCCGTAGAAGCGAACGCCTTCACCCTTTTTGACATACGGGTCGTAGCCTTCACGGTAGCGCCACAGCGTCTCTTTTCCGTCAACCACCGGCCAGCGCAGACCGCGCGCCTTGTGATAGTCGTCAAACGAGGCCAGATCGTGAGCATGGCCGCGACCAAACCCGGCGTACTCTTCAAACAGGCCTTTTTGCAGATAGAAGCCTAACTCGCGAGATTCGTCGTTAAGCTGATCTTTCGCCAGTTCATCAACGCTGAACTTGTTAACCTGACCGTTAGCAAACAGAACTTCGTACAGCGTTTTACCGCGGTATTCTGGGTTCTTTTCCAGCAGTTCGGCAGGCCAGACTTCGTCAGTTTTGAAGTACTTAGAGAATTCAACGATTTGCCACAGGTCAGATTTTGCTTCGCCCGGTGCCTTCACCTGCTGACGCCAGAACTGGCTGCGGCGCTCGGCGTTGCCGTAAGCACCCTCTTTTTCTACCCACATAGCAGTAGGCAGGATCAGGTCAGCGGCTAATGCACTAATGGTCGGATACGGATCAGAAACAACCACGAAGTTGCGCGGATCGCGCCAGCCCGGCATACGGTCTTCGTTGATGTTTGGACCGGCCTGCATATTGTTGGTGCACAGCGTCCAATAGGCGTTGAGAGTACCGTCTTTCAGAGCCCGATCCTGCGCGACAGCGTGCAGACCAAGACTTCCAAGAATGGTGCCTTCTGGCAGTTTCCACTTCTCTTCGGCTATTTTACGGTGCGCCTCGTTAGTGACCACCATGTCGGCAGGCAGGCGGTGAGCAAAGGTGCCCACTTCACGCGCCGTACCACAGGCTGACGGTTGACCGGTCAGCGAGAACGGCCCACAGCCCGGCGTAGAAATCTTGCCGGTCAGCAGGTGAATGTTGTAACACAGGTTGTTAGCCCATACGCCGCGGGTGTGCTGGTTAAAGCCCATGGTCCAGTAGGAAACAACTTTCACATTCGGATCCGCATACAGCTTGGCCAGCGCCACCAGAGAATCTTTCGGCACGCCGGTCATTTCAGCCGTTTTCTCCAGCGTGTACTCGGCAACAAACGCCTTGTACTCATCGAACGTCATCGGCGTAGAGGCGTCGCTGTTCGGATTCTTAGCCGCTTTTTCCAGCGGATGGGACGGACGCAGGCCGTAGCCGATGTCTGTCGCGCCGCGGCGAATGTTGACGTGCTTGTCCAGGAAGTCCTGATTAACCGCGTCGTTCTGAATAATGTAGTTGGCGATATAGTTCAGGATCACCAAGTCTGTCTGCGGCTTAAAGATAATCGCGTTATCCGCCAGCTCAAAGCTGCGGTTTTCAAACGTCGACATTACCGCCACTTTTACGTTCGGGTTCGACAGGCGACGATCGGTAATGCGAGACCACAGGATCGGGTGCATTTCCGCCATGTTGGATCCCCACAGGACGAAGGCGTCGGCATGCTCGATATCATCGTAGCAGCCCATTGGTTCGTCCATCCCGAAGGTGCGCATAAAACCAACAACGGCAGTGGCCATACAGTGGCGCGCGTTTGGATCGATGTTGTTAGAGCGGAAGCCCGCCTTAAACAGCTTGGCGGCCGCATAGCCTTCCCAAATGGTGAATTGACCGGAGGCAAACATGCCGCCGCCGTTCGGCCCTTGGTCTTTAAAGGCTTTCTTATACTTTTCACTCATGACGGTGAAGGCTTTATCCCAGCTGACTGGGGTAAACTCGCCGTTTTTATCATATTCGCCGTTTTTCATACGCAGCAGCGGCTGTGTCAGGCGATCCTTTCCGTACATGATTTTGGGCAGGAAGTAGCCTTTAATGCAGTTAAGGCCACGGTTGACCGGCGCATCAGGATCGCCTTGAGAGGCGACCACGCGGCCGTTTTGTGTTCCGACCAGAACGCTACATCCAGTACCGCAGAAACGGCACGGTGCTTTATCCCACTTGATTGACGCGTCTTCTCCTGCCGCAGCGGCGACAGTTGGGATCGTCATTCCCGCAGCGACCGCGGCGGCGGCAGCTGCATTAGCTTTCATGAAGTCTCGACGACTGAGTTTCATGGCGTATCCTCACCTTGCTCATCTTGCTGGTGGTAAACCAGCGACACAGCCAGCACGCCTGCGATATCTCGCGCTGACTCAATTTGGGCATACAACGCGTCGGCGTCTTCTGCCTGCATCACTACAATCAGTTTCCCTTCTTCGTTATTGGCTCCAGGGATCTCTGTCCCCGGTAGCTCACACAACGCCTTGCTTACTGTTTCAATTGCTTCAGGTCTAACTTGAATGACTAAACTGCAAACGTGCCAACTGTCGTGCCAACTACGCGATTTCGTCATTTTCTTTATTGCTCTCACGGGTTGTTATCGCCCCGACGGGGCAGCTTTTCACGCATCCACCGCATCCAGTGCAGGTGTCTGCATCCAGCTGCGGCCGGGCTATACCGCCGGGATAAAGGCGAAACTGAATAGCGTAGGGTTCACAAACGTCCTGACAGCTGCGGCAGGCAACGCCCTTCACGGTCAAACAGGACTCGCTAATCACGGCAGTGCGCCGCCAAGGCAGGTTGTCATGACGCCGAAAAATCGGCTCTGGGCAGGCCTCAACGCAGCGACGACAAAACGTACACTCAGCTCGCTGAAAGTCGAGCTCGGGAAAGTCGAGCCGCCCTGCAAGGGTCAACACTCCCGTTTCACAGGCCTCAACACAGGCTCCGCAGCGGGTACATCCGTCAACAAAACGCGCGTCGTCCACTGACCAGGGAGGCCTAACGGCGCTAGCCCCTGTTCGCCAATGGCCCCGAAGCAGGTTTCGTCTGGACAAAGTCGACATTTGCTACCTCAAACTATCCAAAGGATCTCTTGTGTATTTTTATCAACGCTTTTGCCTATAGAACCCGGCGAGGGTAAAGTAAACTTTAGGGAGGAATGTGATAATTACTCTTAAGGGGTAAATCACTGCTTCAATTGAGCTAGATCAAGCGTTCGCCGGTTTTTTAATCAGTTTTTTGACACAGCCGCGATTTCACCTCTGCATTTTTTTACTAAACGCGGCAAAATAATCGTGACGTATCGCTGGCGTTTTATGTCCTCATTATCCGAAAATACAGCTATCTGGAAATACAGCGTGTTTTATCTTTCCCCCGCTTTCTAATTATAGCGGATACATTTTTGTCGGACGTCGGGATCAACACCGCACTAATACAGCCTGAGGAACTATGGCCGTCTCTGTAAAACGCTCTGTCACCAGCACCATCGCCCGGATGCTGCTCGCTATCGTGGTGCTTTCCGTGCTGTCCACTGGCTTTGCGCTGGTCACACTGATAGCCAGCCGCACTGACGCGGAAGCGATCAACATTTCCGGCTCGCTGCGCATGCAGAGCTATCGTTTGGCCTACGACTTGACGACTCAGTCACCCTATTTGAATTCCCATATTCGCCAATACGACGTTTCCATCAACGCTCCCGCGTTGAAGGACGTAAATCAGTTCTATTACCCTGAGCATATACAGAACAAGTATCAGCACCTCCTTACCCGCTGGAAGGGATTAGAAGAGGAGCTTTATCGCAATAACGGCGACGTCTACGTCAGCCAGCTTGCTGAGTACGTCAGCGAAATCAATGAGTTTGTTCTCGCTATTCAGCGTTTTTCAGAGCTAAAGCTTCAGGTGACCGGCGCTATCAGCATTATCAGTTTTCTGATTACTGTCGGATTGGTTTTCTTTGTTATTCATTTCAGTCGCCGGAAAATCGTTGCGCCACTTAATCGCATGGTAACAGCAAGTCATCAAATTCAGAGCGGTCGCTTTAACCACCTGCCGCTGGACGTTGAGCAACCGGACGAGCTGGGGGTGCTGGCGCAGGCATTTACGTCCATGTCCTCCGATCTGGCCAAGAGCTACGACTCTCTGGCACAAAAAGTTGAAGAGAAAACACTGGAACTCACTCAGGCCAATCGCTCTCTCGGCGTACTGTATGACTGCTTGCAGGCGCTCAGTGTCAGTCAGGTAGACCGCCAGTGCTTTGAACAAGTGTTGAAAATCGTCCACAACAGCGAGAATCTGGTGACTATTCGCCTTGAAGTGCAGGACAGCGGTGAAGGCCGCTGGGTGTTGATTGAAGGGGATGAAGATCCTAACGCTCACTGGCAATATCTGACGCTACAGCAGCATGAACAGACGCTGGGCAAGCTGAGCTGGCAGTGTTCAGAAACGGCCGTTCACCCACAGCTTATCGAAAACGTGGCTAACGTCATCAGTCGGGGCATTTACTTTAACCGCGCCCAAAAGCGCTATCTTCAGGTCATTTTGATGGAAGAACGCGCCACTATTGCCCGCGAGCTGCACGACTCGCTGGCTCAGTCGCTCTCCTTCCTGCGCATTCAGCTGACCCTGCTCAAGCGTGAAGTGCCCGCCGACAGCGGTAAAGCGATGGAGGTCATTCAAGACTTCGATCGGGCTCTGGCCAGTGCCTATCGTCAATTGCGCGAACTGCTGGCGACCTTCAGACTGACCATCCAGGAGGCCGATCTGCACGAGGCGCTCAATCAGCTCATCACGCCGCTTCAGGCGCAAACGGACGTGCCTATTCACATTTACTGCGCGCTGTCGTCTCAGTCGCTGAACGCTCAGCAGCAGGTTCACGCTCTGCAAATAGTCAGAGAAGCCGTGCTCAATGCCATAAAACACGCTCACGCCAGCGAAATTAGAGTAAACTGTGAGCCAACGTCAGATGGACAAAACATGATTACCATTGCCGACAACGGCAAAGGGATCAAAAGCCTGAACGAGCCAGAAGGCCACTACGGGCTGAATATTATGAATGAACGAGCGTCCCGCTTAGGCGGAACGCTGGATATCCTCCAGCGGGACGGCGGGGGAACCAGCGTTTGCCTGCGCTTTCCTCAACAATAGCGCGGCGCACAATGATAGGCTCTGGTAAATAAAATTTCTGTATACTGTATATACAACACGTTAAGCGATACAGAACCTGATATTAGATAGACGACAACAGAAGCGGACAAAGCGCCTTCTGCGCAATATTCCGCCAGCATAAAGATAGGGAGTAATAATGGTGCAAGAACAGTACAGCGTTTTAATCGTCGACGATCATCCTCTCATGCGCCGCGGCGTACGGCAGCTGCTAGAACTCGAACCTACTCTCAATATCGTCGCCGAAGCCAGCAACGGCAACGAGGCCATCACCTATGCCGGCCAGTTTCTGCCCGACCTTATCCTGCTTGACCTGAATATGAAGGGGCTGTCCGGTCTGGATACGCTCAAAGCGCTGCGCAACGAAGGCATTGATTCCCGCATCATCGTGCTGACAGTGTCAGACAACCGCAACGATATCTACGCGCTCATTGACGCAGGCGCCGACGGCTACCTGCTTAAAGACAGTGAACCAGAACAGCTGCTGGCCAAGATCGTACAGGCTACTCAGGGTGAAAACGTCTACAGCGACATCATTTCTGAGTACCTCGCCTCCCGCAGCGACGGAGACACCGACCCCCTAGAGCTGCTCACTGAACGTGAACTGGACGTGCTGCAGGAAGTGGCTCGCGGTATGTCTAACAAGCAGGTGGCTTCCCATCTGCACATTTCTGAAGAAACGGTAAAAGTGCACATCCGCAACATGCTGCGCAAGCTTAACGTCCGTTCCCGCGTGGCGGCAACCGTGATGTATCTGGAAAGAAGAAGCCAATAGCGCTCTCTTGTGCGAAGAGCCTACCGATTTGTGTAGGCTCTTCTCGTCTACTGATAAACCTTTTCTGCTCTCCTTTTGCACAACGAAAAAGACACCGTAATTTTTCCCCCTCTGTTGCCAATAAAATGGTAAATTGACCTATTCCATTTTTTGACCTTTTCCCGCGTGATGCCTTTAAAGACGCGGAGTTGACTACAGGGAGCCCCGCTTGACGACTTACTGCATGTACGGAATAAAAAACTGCGACACCATTAAAAAAGCGCGCCGCTGGCTGGAAGAGCGCGATGTCGACTATCGCTTTCACGACTATCGCGTTGACGGGCTAGACGGTGACCTGCTGCAAAGCTTTATCGACCGCCTAGGCTGGGAAGCCATGCTCAACGTGCGCGGTACCACCTGGCGCAAGCTGAGCGACGCCGAAAAGGCCGCAGCTTCAAATGAAGCGGGCGCTAAGGCGCTGATGCTTGAACAGCCCGCCATTATTAAACGCCCTCTGCTGGTCAAGGGTGATGACATGCTGCTCGGCTTTGCCGATAGCGGCTACCAGCAGTTTGTTTTCGGAGAGTAGCCCATGGCATGCCCGGTACTCACTCTGGCGGAACAGCTAATTTCCCGCCCCTCTCTTAGCCCCAACGACGAGGGCTGCCAGCAAATAATGATTGAGCGACTGGAGGCCATCGGCTTCCACGTTGAGCAGATGAACTTTGGCGATACGCAGAACTTCTGGGCCTGTCGCAAAGGCCGGAGCGAAGGCCCTACGCTGGCATTCGCCGGGCATACTGACGTTGTCCCTGCTGGAGACGAAAGCCAGTGGCGGCAGCCGCCCTTCTCGCCAACCATTGAAAACGGTTTCCTTTACGGCAGAGGCGCTGCCGATATGAAAGGCTCACTGGCGGCCATGGTTGTTGCTGCCGAGCGCTTCGTGGCGGCAAACCCTCACCATACCGGCAGGCTGGCGTTTCTTATTACCTCTGACGAAGAGGCCAGCGCGGTAAACGGCACGGTCAAAGTCGTTGAGGCTCTCGCCGCTCGCCAAGAGAAAATCGAATACTGCCTAGTGGGCGAACCCTCGAGCACCGAGCGCGTCGGCGATGTGGTGAAAAACGGTCGTCGCGGCTCGCTGACTGCTAACCTGACGGTGTTTGGCACTCAGGGGCATGTAGCCTATCCTCATTTGGCTGACAACCCCGTTCACCGCTCCGCAGCCTTTATTCAAGAGCTGGTCGGCGTCGAGTGGGATCGCGGCAACGAATTCTTCCCGGCTACTAGCATGCAGATTGCCAACATTAAAGCGGGCACCGGCAGCAATAACGTTATCCCTGGCGATCTGTTTGTGCAGTTTAACTTCCGCTACAGCACGGAACTGACTCACGAACAGATCGTGGCTAAAGTTCAGGCCATGCTAGAGCGCCACCAGCTGCGCTACCGTATTGACTGGAACCTGTCCGGCAAGCCATTTTTAACGCCGCGCGGCAAACTCGTTGACGCCGTCTCCACTGCCGTAGAGTATTACGCAGGCATTCGCCCTGAACTGCTGACCAACGGCGGCACTTCTGACGGTCGCTTTATTGCCCAACTGGGGACTCAGGTCGTTGAGCTTGGCCCGGTAAACGCCACCATTCACAAGGTGAACGAGTGCGTCAACGCGGCGGATCTTCAGCTTCTTAGCCGCATGTACCAAAAAATCATGGAGCAGCTGCTGGCATGATCGCGCTTTCCGAACTGACTGGCCAAAGCGACGGGCATTTAGCAGCGCTTTCTGGTTCTCATCGCCTTCAGCCGGAGGCGGTTACTGCGTTTTCTGCCATGCAAGCGGCAGCGGCACTGGCAGGCTTTAGCCTACAGCCTGCCAGCACCTTTCGCGACTTCGCCCGCCAGCAAAAGATCTGGAACGACAAGTTCAACGGTCTTCGGCCAGTGTTAGACGCAGACAGTCAGCCAATAGACATCTCAGCACTCAGCGACGAGCAGCGCTGTCGCGCAATCCTGCGCTGGTCAGCCCTGCCGGGTGCTAGTCGTCACCACTGGGGAACCGACCTTGACGTTTACGATCCTGACCTGCTGCCCGAAGGGCAAAAGCTTCAGTTGGAACCTTGGGAATATGAGCGCGGCGGCTATTTTTACGCTCTCACCCGCTGGCTAAGCGCCAACATGGCGCAGTACGGCTTTTATCGCCCTTTCGTAAAGAACGACGGCGGCGTTGCGGTTGAACCCTGGCACCTTAGCTATCACCCGCTGGCTGAGCCCCTTTCAACACGACTGACTCCTGAGGTGCTACTCTTATCTTGGGAAGGGCAAGAAATTGCGGGCTATGAATGGCTGTCCGCTCACCTCGATGAGGTGTTTCAACGCTATATATCCCCTCCCCAAGGAGCGCCCTCATGCACTGGCTAGCTGACTACTGGTGGGTTATTTTGCTGGTTCTGGTAGGGATGTTGATCAACAGTATTAAAGCGCTGTCCAGAATTAACTATGACGGCTCGCTGAGAAAGAAGTCGAATCTGCCTCCCCACCGCGATAACAACGCCCAGTGGGATAAAGAGGAAGACGACGAGTGGAATAAAGAGAAGAAGGATAAGAAGTAAAAACGTCTGTGCCACTTCCGGTCAGCGTCGCGTTAGCCCCCGCCCGTAGACGGGGGCATTAGCCTATCGTTTGATGTGTCCTGTCATTTTCGTGAAATTAAACCAGCGCCCGCCTTCTGCCGCCATCATGTCACGATCGCGGATGGCATAAGGATGATCGCAGGCTAACCACGCCTGCCAGGCTTCGCTACAGCGTGCACTCTCTTCACAGCTGTCTATCTGCAAAAAAGCGCTTTGCTGCCAAAGCTGCCGCCACCAGTCCACGGTGAAAAAGTTGATTTCCGGCTGCCACCAGGGCGCTAACTCCGGCGGCACGCCGTTAGGGAACGACGCTTTCAAACCCGGAACCATAACAGCCACACTCGCACCCGTTTTAAGATACGGAGCAAGATGGCGGTCGAAGAAAGAGGAATTGGCGCCGAAGTAGTGCCAGGCGTCAATGCTTAGCAGCGCGTCAAAGCTCTCTTCTTCAAACGGGGAATGGTCGGCCATGTCCGCCACGTCAAAGTAAACTGGCGTGATGCGATCCTTAAAGCCTCGCTCTTCAAAGCGCTTTGCGTTCTCCTCAGCGGGGATCCACAGATCCATTGCCACAACTTCGACGCCAAACTGACTGGCTAGGTACATGGACGTCAGCCCTGTGCCGCAGGCGAGATCGAGTACCCGCATGCCGGGCTTTAGTCCCATAGCCGGGCACACTTCCTCAGCCAGCATCAGGGCATTCGGCCCCATCATGTTGGCATTGATAAATTCATGGGAAAACAGCGCGCTCATCGTATTGTCCTTCATCATGCACTCCTTAGCGGTTGTCTGGCTGTGCGCGAACGTTTGCCAGCCCGGTGGTGTTAATACGGTAGGGTTGCCCATTGACGGACTTAATCAGCTTTTTAGTCTTAAGCTTTTTAAAGACAGCGAGCGTACAGTCGCTGAGCAGCAGCCCATCGCGGCTATAGCATTCAACAGAAGTGATACGCCCTGATGTATCGCGCTCGTGCGCAATACGCCCCCCTTTGGCGAGAACGTGTAGGGTACGCTGTTCCTGACGGGATAAATTCATACTGAAAACCTGTTAATCATCATGTGCAAAAACGAGCCAACACCCGCAGGTGTTCGCGTAAGGTTTTAGCGCAGCGATAATCAGTCCGGCCTACAAAGGTCGGGAAGCTGATTATCTGATGATTACATTCTCCAGCATCAATGCCTCGGTGAGAGTAAAAAGAAAAGAAAACTACCGTATCAATATATCACGCGCGGAGCCGATGCCAAAAGGAGATCTAAAAAGTGTGACCCCGATCGTCGGTAAAAAAGAGAGCAGTCAGAGTAATTATTCAGGCAGGATGCGGCGAAACTCAGCGCGCCAGCGCCGTCTGGCCCGTCGCCCAGGCTTGCCAAACTCGACAACACTCGGCATCTATCGCTACCAGCGCGTTGGCGACTTCATCGCGCCAGCGCTGAATTAACGCCTTGCGGCCGCTTAGCGCCAAGCGCTCAATAATCTGCTGTTCGTTCTGGCGGTTGTCTAGCAGCTGGCGCAGACTCGGGCACTCAGCTTCGCGATGGCGCAGCAGCCGATACAGTGCGACCTGAGCCCCACGAACCGAACGGTGAGCGAAAGCAAAACCCGCTAGCTCCCGCCAGTCGTCGTCATCCAACGGCGATGGCGCAACGGCGCCAATGTGCCGCAGGCCAGAGCACTGTGTCAGTTGACTAAGCAAAAATTGACGCTTAGCGCGCCGAGCCAAAGCATGGGCTTCTGGAGTAAAAGGAACAATCGCCATAGCGGCACAGCAGCCGCTGCTCGCTTCTGGGTGGCTCCCCATATGAACCAGCTCAAAACCGCAGGCCTGCCAAAAAGCCCACAGAGGCTCCGTGTAGCCAAAGCTGACGGACAGATAGTCAAGGCCTCGCCCTCGGGCGTCTGCTATAGCCCCTTCGATCAGCGCTTTGGCAATGCCCTGACGACGCAGCGGCGGCAGCACAGCAATACGGGTGACTCGCGCAGAACAAAGCCTGGCCGCCTGATATTCCGAACCGTGCGCCGCCAGCGACTGTGCGATCAGGTTTCCTCTGGGACGGCGGCGCCCCGCCCAAACGTCTCTGGCAAGCTCGGGAGACAGGCCGCCTTCATCCACCAGCCACAGCGCAGCAGCGATCCCTCCACGCGCTTCTTTAGCGACAGAAAATGCCATCCCGGGCGCGTCCAGAAGGCGGCGAAGATCCAGCGGGCTGGTGCGATAGTGGGCACTGGTAAGCAGACCATAGAACTGTTCAAGCAGCGCTTCGTTTTCAACCAGCTGTTGACGACTCAGACTATCTATACGGTAGCTCCTGCTAGATGTGCTGCTAAGAGAGTCTTCCGCATCCATCAGCAAAAACCGCCGAGTGAAGCGCTCTAACGGATCTCCCTGCGCCCAGCGGATCGGCTGTCTCAAATGCAGCAGGTGTAAATCACTCAGGTTGGCGCAAAACTTTAATAAAAACCCTCGACCGCTTCCTTCATAGCCCTGCACAGTGGTCGTAAAAAGCACTCGGGGAAAAAGCGACGCCAGCCGATAAAGCAGCGGGGCGGGGATCGCCGCCGCTTCGTCAATGATTAGCCAGTCAACGCCTTTCGGAGGCGTCTGCCCGCAGCGTTCAAGCAGTGCGTCAGGTGAGAAAAAGTGAACCTTCCCCTGCCCCCATTCGAGCAGTGTTTCAACCGATACCTTAGCGGGCGCCGTCAGCCAGCATTCCCCCTGCCCTGCCCAGCGCTCGGCCAGCATACCGGCAACGGCTGACTTTCCTCGCCCGCGATCCGCCAGCAGCACGTAGTTGCCCTTTTCCGCGCGCAGCAGTTGAGAGAGCAGTTCCCGCTGGTCCGGCGTGGGCAGGCCGTCTGGAGCTATCCAGCGATTAACGCTTGGCAACAGAGAGGGAGTAAACGCCTCTGACTGCCGCCACAGCATAACGTCTGCATCTTCACGGCAGCACCGGCGAAAGCGTTCGATAAAGTGAGGCGTTGCTACCGACTCAGAACAGTCGCTCCAGCGCAGGCTGTCTTCATCGGGAAGAGATGACCACCCATCCCATTCAGGAACCTGCAGCACCAGCAGGCTTCCCGCCGCCAGCAGCCCGGAAACGACGGCAAAGGCTTCAGCGTGAAAGCCGCTGTTCACATCAATGACCGCATGGCGCAGCGCTGTTCCCAGCAGTCGATGAATGCCTGACGGTTTCTGGTACTGGACGCCTTGGATATCAGGCTCCGTTTCCGACACCCACAGCCAGTCACCTTCACTTTGCGCGATAAGCGATTCAATCTGCATTCGCTGCCACGCCGCGCCGCCGCTCAAAACGAGCAAACGCCGCATACCGCAGTCGCGTATCTGATTCAGATGAGGAGAGAGATCGACGTGCATGTCGTGCATAAATAGAGGCTTTGTAATAACAATGAGTTAGACCGGATTATAAAGGGTTGCGGCAATAAGTCCTACCGTTTATCACGCTTTCTTAATCCGGTGTTTAGAGAATCCTCAGTCAGCCTTTACCCACTATCAGCGACACAACGCCGGCAGCAATCAAAGGCCCAACGGGAATACCCCGGAAGAACGCTACACCGATAATCGTCCCCACCAGAAGCCCTGCGACAATGCTCGGCTGGTTTGTCATCAGCGTTACGCCTCGCCCGCCCAGCCAGGCGACAAGAATACCTATTAGGATAGCGACCAGCGACTTCCAGTTAATAAAAACCTGCGCCAGCATAGCGGGCGTCATCTTGCCGTTTGCAAGCGGCGTCATCACCGCAATGGTCAAAATGGTGATACCAATGGTCAAACCGTACTTCTGCACCCAAGGAAAGGCGGCTTCCAGCGGCGTCAGGCGCAATATCAGCAGTGTCAAAATGGCGATAGTAACGGTATTGTTGTGGCTTAAGATTCCCAGCCCTGCCAGTACCAGCAGGACTATCAGCGTGGGATCGATATGGGGCATTTACGCTCTGCTTATTGTGATAAAAGTTGTGATGATTATGGTAACAAATATAAACGACAGCGGGCGTGAAATAGGCTTCACGCCCACCTAATGCAGCTCGCTTACAGTTTAGCTGCGCTAAAAGTATCACACTGGCGATAGTCTCCGGTATCAAAACCACGCTTAAACCACGTGTAGCGCTGCTGAGAAGTGCCGTGAGTGAAGCTATCGGGAATAACCTGCCCAGAACTCTGTTTTTGCAACCGATCGTCACCGATAGCCTGAGCAGCGTTGAGCGCCTCTTCCAGATCGCCAACGTCAAGGATCTGCTGATTTTTCAGGCTATGTCCCCAAACGCCAGCGTAACAGTCGGCCTGAAGCTCAAGGCGGACGGACAGCTGATTAACTTCAGTCTGGCTTTTTGCCTGCTGCTGAAGAGCACGCACTTTATCTGCTGTACCCATCAGGTTTTGCACGTGGTGTCCCA
Source organism: Leminorella richardii (assembly GCF_900478135.1). Classification (NCBI taxonomy): domain Bacteria; kingdom Pseudomonadati; phylum Pseudomonadota; class Gammaproteobacteria; order Enterobacterales; family Budviciaceae; genus Leminorella; species Leminorella richardii. The sequence goes on along the minus strand of NZ_LS483470.1, from coordinate 1,017,335 downwards.
CTTCGTGAGCCACAACGTAGGCCTGCGCGAAGTCACCGCCTGCGCGCATCTTTTTCTCCATGTCTTGATAGAAAGAGAGGTCAATATAGACCGTTTTATCCGCCGGGCAGTAGAACGGCCCCATAACGGACTGACCGGTTCCACAGGCGGTGCGGGTAGCGCCCCGGTACAGCACCAGCTTGGGATCTTGATACTGCGCTCCCTGCTGTTTAAAAATAGCGCTCCAGGAGTCTTCCGTTGAGGCCAGCACCGTTGACGTAAACTTGGCCAGCTCGTTGTCTTTTTCTGACACTGGCTGAGCCTGCTGGGAGGTCGCCGCGCCGTCACCGGTCAACAATGGAGTAAGATCGACACCGTAGTAGCCCGCCACCAGCACGACAACCAGCAAGACCAGACCACCCTTACCGCTCGGCAGTCGAAAACCGCCGCCGCCCATCCCCGAAGGAAATCCTCCAGACTGCTGCCGACGATCCTCTACGTTCTGACTTTCTCTACGACCTTGCCACCGCATAATGTTATCTCTCGTTCACACTGGCTCAATTTAACAAGCCTAAAATTATCGCCATCTGTTTCTGGCAAAACTGCCAATAGTATAAACGACGTGAGGAAAAACGTGTGTGACAAAGTCAAAAATGGCTCTGGGATAAATGCTCAAGCGCGGACGATAAAAAAGCCGGCTGACGCCGGCTCTGGAAAGGTGTAGAAAGACGTAATCGTTTGCGTATTTAGTCCAAAGAAATACCCAGACGGTGTGCTACCTCTTCATAGGCTTCGATCAGGCCGCCCATGCGTTGGCGAAAGCGATCTTTATCCATCTTGTTCAGCGTCTCTTTGTCCCACAGCCGACTGCCGTCTGGAGAGAATTCGTCACCCAAGACGACTTCGCCTTTAAACAGGCCAAACTCAAGCTTGAAGTCCACCAGAATCAGACCTGCGTCATCAAACAGCTTGCTCAGCACCTGATTCGCCTTATAGGTCAGCTCTTTCATCCGCGCCAGATTGGTTTCATTCACCCAGCCAAACGTTGCGCAATAGGACTCATTAATCATCGGGTCGTGCATGGCGTCATTCTTTAAAAACAGGTCAAATACGGGAGGATTCAGTTCCAGACCTTCTTCAACGCCCAGGCGACGCACCAGTGAGCCCGCTGCGCGGTTACGGATCACGCACTCAACCGGCACCATGGAAAGCTTCTTCACCAGCACTTCCGTATCCGACAGCATGCTTACCATCTGGGTAGGAATACCGGCTTCTGCCAGCTTGCTCATGATAAAAAAGTTGAACTTGTTGTTGATCATGCCTTTGCGATCGAACTGTTCAATACGTTCGCCGTCCATCGCTGAGGTGTCGTTGCGAAACTCGAGCACCAATAAATCGGGATCCTCAGTGGTATAAACGGTTTTTGCCTTACCGCGATAAAGCTCGGCGACCTTTTGCATCTTCAGTGTTCTCCGTTTTATTTCATATGAATGGAATAAAAAAGGGGCGTGAGCCCCTTTTTCGTTATTTTGCGGCTGCTGCGCTCTGGTTGAGCGCTGCCTGCAATATTGTCACGAGTGCCGCATTGTCCGCCTCTTTCAGCACGCGACCTTTATCGGTGCTGAACTGAAGGCTGCTGCGGTTATCCAAATCTCCTACCTGAATCTTGTAATCGCCGTTACTCAGGTCAGGGTTTGGAACGCTCAATGCAGACCAGTTGCTATTGGAAGACTTAAAGGTTACCGCAATCGTGCCTTGAGGACGGTTGCTGTCATTCACCTTCATGCCCATTTTGTCCAGTGCCGCAGGCAGGCGTTCCCAAACGGTGGAATAAGGCGCGCGGACAATGGCAACCGGAAGCCCAGTATCATCAGTAGCGGCCTGAACAACCATGGATCCCGCTACTGCACCTTGCGTACTGCTGGCGCTACGGCGGCTTTCCAACCCTTCGGTAATCGCGTTCAGCATACTGATGCTGTAGCGCTGCATATTTGCCGAGTCGGAAACGGATTTGCCATCAGCCTTCAGCTCCAGCACTCTGACAGAGAGCTGGTTTTGATAGGCCTGCTGCTGAACGTTAACCTGATAGCGCGCCTGATACACCACGCTTTCATCGCCACGAGGCCATTCAATCCAGTCAGTGGTCAGCGTCTGATTGGCTTCCTGATGACCAGTGATGCGGTAGCCTTTGCTCTCAATCACGGAAATCACCTGATTCCACAGCCCCTGATTCTTCGCGCTGTCTTCCAGCAGCAGCGTCGCGGTGTTACCGCTAAACTGAACGCGAGACCCTGACACCAGCGCCAGCGGCTGAGACGGCGGACGAATATCAAGGGCATAGCCCACGTTACCCACATCGGAAACGCGATTGTTAACCGCATACTGCCCGTTTGACATCGGCAGAACCATGCCTGCCGGTGCTCGCAGCTCCCGCAGCTCAGGTGCCTTCAAGTAGTCTTCGTTGCCGTTAATCTGATGCTTGTACGACTGATCGTTAGAGCACGCAGCCAGTAGCATAACGAGAGAAACACCAGCAGCTTTCTGTAATGAATGAACCATCAAATCTTCCTAAAGTTTAGAGCAAACCTGCAGACGTCAAAGCCTGCTCGACAACCGGATGCGCCTGCTGAGTCAGCGGCGTCATCGGAAGGCGCAGCGTATTTTCAGCAATCAGGCCCAGACGGTAGCAGGCCCACTTGACCGGGATCGGTTAGCTTCAACAAACAGCTTCACGTGTAAAGGCATTAGTCGCTGATTAAGACCGCGCGCCTCAGTAAAGTTCCCTTCTGCTGCCAATTTACACAGCTGCGCCATTTCGCGCGCTGCCACGTTGGCAGTCACTGAAATCACACCGTGGCCGCCCAAATGCATGAAGTCCAAAGAGGTCGCGTCATCGCCGCTGAGAAGCTTGAACTCATTGCCGACCAGCGCCTGCGTTTGAGACACGCGGCTTAAGTTACCGGTTGCATCCTTCAGCGCCACGATATTGGGGACTTCCGCTAGGCGGGCAACGGTTTCAGGCAGCATATCGCAGCCCGTACGCCCCGGCACATTATAGAGGATTTGTGGCAAATCGGTATGTTCAGCAATGGCTTTAAAGTGTTGGAACAGGCCTTCCTGCGTCGGCTTGTTGTAGTAAGGGGTAACAGACAGGCAGCCGACAACGCCGGTATTGTTGAAATGCTCTGTCAGCAGAATAGCCTCAGCCGTCGCATTAGCACCCGTGCCTGCGATAACGGGAATACGGCCATCCGCCAGATCCAGCGTCATTTTAACAACGTCTACGTGCTCACCGTGGTTCAGCGTGGCGGACTCCCCAGTGGTACCTACGGAGACGATGGCGGCAGTGCCGCTAGCCACATGATAATCAACCAACTTTTCAAACTGGCACGGTCAACAGATCCCGTTGAATCCATCGGTGTTACCAGCGCAACCATACTCCCGTAAACATAAGCGATTCCCCTTTATGAACATAGTAAGCATGGTACTTTTGACTCATAGCGAAAAGCAAGTAACAACATCACTCTAACGGCTTGTCTGGGTGATTTTTTTATGTTTACCATATAGTACTCTCTATTTTGAGCTGGAAATTTAACGTGCCACAGCAATCTGAACACTACCTTGTCATTACCGCACTAGGTACCGATCGACCGGGTATTGTGAATACCATTACACGGCACGTCAGCAGCTGTGGATGCAATATTGAAGACAGTCGCCTGGCTCTGCTAGGGGAAGAGTTTACTTTTATCATGCTGCTGTCAGGCAGTTGGAACGCGATGAGCCTGTTGGAATCGACGCTTGTACAAAAAGGCGTCGAGCTGGATCTGTTGATTGTGATGAAACGCACAACCCAGCATCTTCGCCCTCCCATGCCGGTCACAATGTGGGTAAAAGTAGAGGTCAAGGATTCGCCCCATATTATCGAGCGATTCACGAACCTGTTCGATTCGGCGCAGACCAATATTGCGGAACTGATATCCCGCACCAGCATGAGTGAGGAAACCAATACCCCCATGCTGGGCATTGAAATGACGTTGCACAGCGCCTTAACCGGCCACCACGACGTCCTTGAACAGAACTTTAACCGTCTCTGCGCAGAGCTTAACGCGCAGGGCAGTATTAATATCGTCATCAACCCACAGCATGAACAAAAGGATGGAAACTCGTGATAAATCCATTAAAAGCCGGTGATATCGCCCCTGAATTTACACTCCCGGATCAAGATGGTGAAGATATCAGTCTTAGCGATTTTCAAGGGCAAAGAGTGCTTATCTACTTTTATCCTAAGGCCATGACGCCCGGCTGTACCGTACAGGCGTGCGGGCTGAGGGACAATATGGATGAGTTTAAAAAACTGGGCGTTGACGTGCTGGGCATCAGTACCGATAAGCCCGAGAAGCTGTCACGCTTTGTTGAGCGCGACCTGCTGAACTTTACCCTGCTGTCGGACGAGGAGCATAAAGTGTGCGAACTGTTCGGCGTTTGGGGTGAAAAAAGCTTCATGGGTAAGACCTATGACGGTATTCACCGCATCAGCTTTTTGGTCGGCACCGACGGCAAAATCGAAAAAGTGTTTGACGACTTTAAAACCAGCAACCATCAGGATGTTGTTCTGAACTATCTGAACGGCAAAGGTTAATCTGGCTAAACACAGGGCGGCCGCTCCGTCAGGGGAAGCGACCGCCTTTTTCTTTGCGCCGCACTGTAGGTGCCTAGCTCTCTTCTCTTTGCTCTTCTTTTTGTTCGCTTCTTTTTTCTCTTTCGCCGACTGACCTACTCCAGATTTTCCGCAATCAAATCATCCGGCCAGACGTGGATCACCGCTTTCACCAGCGTCGCCAGCGGAATGGCGAAGAAAACGCCCCAGAAGCCCCACAGGCCGCCGAAGATAATCACCGACAGTATAATCACCAAAGGGTGTAGGTTTACCGCTTCAGAAAACAGCAGCGGCACCAGCAGGTTACTGTCTAGCCCCTGCACCACCAGATAGGCAATAAACATGGTCCAGAAATCGGGCCAATCCCCCACTGAAACAGCGCAACAAACAGGACAGGCACCGTCGCCAGCACCGCGCCGATATAGGGCACCAGTACCGCAACGCCAACCAGCACAGCCAACAGAAGGGAATAGCGCATCCCCATCACCCAGAAGACGAGGTAAGTCGCCACCGTTACGATAACGATTTCCACCACTTTGCCGCGAATGTAGTTAGTGATCTGCTGGTTCATCTCCAGCCAGACCTTGCCGGCCAGCCCGCGGTTTCTTGGCAGAATGCGGCGAACGGCGTAAATCATCTGCTTCTTGTCCTTAATCAGGAAAAACACCATCAGGGGAACCAGAATCAGATAAATAGCCAGAGTTAGCACCCCCATCAGGGACGCCATCGAGTACTTAACAACCGAGTCTGCTACGCCGCTCAGCTTTGAGCGCAGGTTCTCTGCAACCAAATCGATAATGCCCGCATCAACCAAAGCGGGATAGCGCGCAGGCAGCGTGGCAGCAAAGTCATGGAGGCGGTTAAGCATATTGGGCAAATCCGTCAGCAGGTTCACCCCCTGCTGCCAGGCGGTGGGCACCACGAACATGATGGTGGCAAACATAATGCTGCCAAACATTACGATCACCCCTCCTGCCGCCAGCCCCCGGGAGACACCCATCTTTTGCAGCTTAGTGGTGGGCCACTCAAGCAGGTAGGCCAGCACAATCGCAATCAGCAGCGGCGCCAGAATGTCACTGAAAAAATAGATAATGCCAAACCCGACCACCAGTATAATTAACAGCGCAACGGCCTGAGGATCGGAGAAGCGCCGACGATACCAGCGCAACAGCATATCCAACATAGACAACCTCCGGTTAAGCCCGTCAGCAACGCATTCACCGCCGGCCTGGAAAAACAAATGCTTTCCCGACCGCTCTATTTGGGCAGTGAAAAAGCAAAATTTATGGGACAAAGCACCGCTCTTGTTGTCTATCCAATACAAGCGGCCGTTTTATAAAACAGTAAGCTATAATAGCAATAAATTTTGACCACACCGACAATATTTAAAACCTTGTCGGTTTAGGCTTTCAACGGCATCATGGTGTGATATCGAATGGCAGAACGCCGTCAGGCCACGCCGCACAACGTGAATGATATGAACAATTTCAGGAATGAATAGCGCTATGTCCACGAGCTTTCGTAAGTCCCTCTTCGCGACGCTGTTAGGCAGCGCCCTCCTGTGCGGCTCAATGGCGGCCAGCGCGGCGAACGCGCCTACCGATCTTCCCGATATCGGCACCACAGCGGGAGGCACCCTCAGCATCAACCAAGAGCTGCAAATGGGTGACTTTTATCTTCGTCAGCTAAGAGCCGGAGCGCCGCTGATTTACGATCCGCTGCTGACAAACTACGTCAACGGTCTGGGCATGAAGCTGGTGTCTAAAGCCGATTCAGTACGCACGCCTTTTCACTTCTACCTGATTCAAAATAACGAAATCAACGCATTCGCCTTCTTTGGCGGTAACGTCGTGCTGCACTCATCGCTGTTTAAAGAAACCGACAATGAGAGCCAGCTGGCCTCGGTTATGGCGCACGAAATCTCTCACGTCACTCAGCGCCATTTGGCCAGAGCAATGGAAGAGCAGCAGCGTAACGCCCCGCTAACCTGGGTCGGCGCACTGGGCTCGATTCTGCTGACAATGGCTAATCCGCAGGCGGGTATGGCGGCGTTGAGCACCACCATTGCCGGAACACAGCAGGGCATGATCAGCTTTACCCAGTCCAACGAGCAGGAAGCTGACCGCATCGGCATTCGCGTGCTGCAGCGCGCGGGGTTCGACCCAATGGGCATGCCGGACTTTATGCAGAAACTGGCAGACAAATATCGCTACGCCAGCAGGCCGCCGGAAATGCTGCTGACCCACCCCATGCCCGATAGTCGAATGTCCGATACCCGTAGCCGCGCGTCTCAAATGGGTCAAAAAAGCGTTCCATCCTCTCAGGACTATCTATTTGCCAAAATGCGCGTTATGGGGATGTACGGCGGCGCGGACGGCCTGAATCAGTACTTGCTAGACGACTACAAAAAAGGCAACGCCCGCGAACAGCTGGCCGGGCGTTACGGTCAGGCCGTAATGGACTACAAGTCCCAGCGTTACGACGCAGCGCGCACAACGATTCAATCCCTGCTGAGCGCACAGCCCAACAACCCTTGGTTCCTCGATCTGGCAACGGATATCGATCTGGAGCAAAACCGAGCTCCGGCTGCGGTAAGCCGCCTTGAACAGGCGATAAAAAGCCAGCCCAATAACTCAGTGCTGCAGGTGAATCTGGGCAATGCCTACATAGCTTCCGGGCAACCGGCTAAGGCCGCTACCCTGCTTTATCGCTACACCTATTCTCACTCTGATGACCCTAACGGCTGGGAGCTTCTGGCTAAGGCCTGTGCCGGGCAAGGGCTGCGCGATGAAGAACTGGCAGCCCGAGCCGAAAGTATGGCGCTGATCGGCCGTCTGGATCAGGCAATTGAAATGCTCAGCACGGCCAGCGCCAGCGTCTCAACCGGCAGCCTGAAACAGGCTCGCTATGACGCCCGTATCGATCAGCTTCGCCAGATGCAGCAGCGCTTTAAACAGTATTCAAGGCAGTAAGAACAAGAAAGGAAAACTCAATGTCTAATAGCTCAAACGCTAAAAACGTGACGATTTATCATAACCCGCGCTGTGGCACCAGCCGAACCACGCTGGCGCTGCTGGAAGAACGAGGCATCACTCCCGACGTGAATCTGTATATGGACACACCGCCGGACGCCGCAACGCTACAGGATCTTCTGGTCAAGCTGGGCTTTAGCTCCGCCCAGCAGCTAATCCGGACCAAAGAGGATTTGTATAAGGAGATGAAGCTGGCCGACGCATCCGAGCAGGCGCTGATTGATGCCATGATTCAGCACCCTAAACTGATTGAGCGCCCGATCGTTATTGTCGGCAATAAGGCTCGTTTAGGCCGCCCGCCTGAGAACGTCTTGGACATTCTTTAGTCTCTCTTTAAAGCATCAAGGATGAACCTTATGAAGAAATTACCCCTGGCCGCCCTGCTGTTTATCGCCTCGGCTAGCACACAGGCTGCGCCGACGCTGGACAAAACCCGCCTGTTTACCGAACTCACCAGCGGCTGCCACAGCGTTCAAATACCCGGCTGGCAAAACCCCGCTCTGGCGGTCTTTGATCGGTTCGCGATTACCGTTACATCAGCACAGCTGTGCAATGCCGACGAGTATCCCGTCTTTTACGTCAGCCTGAAGTACGACCCACAGGGTCAAACGCAGGACTTCTATCAGCCGTTTTACCAGGCGATGAAAGAAGCGCTAAACGGCAAGCCCTATTCAATGGTCTCCGATCTGGATGAAATGACCATCGGCGTATCCTATAGCGCGGAAGGAAGCGTAAAAACGGAGTTTGAAAGGTATCAGGCTCAGTAGAGGCGATAGTGCTGCACTTTGGGGTGAAAATACTATTCCCAAAGTGCAGAGAATACTGTCAGAAAGTGCCCAATCAAAGGCATATGTTCTTATTCTTAAGACTCCAATCTGTATCTAATCTATAGTTCACACGCTCGGATTCATCTTTTGCCGCTCTAATTTCCTGACGCAGTACCTCAATGCCCTGTTGCTGGTGACTTATCTTCACATCCATCCTTTGCTGTTCTATTTTGCCGCTGTTAACGCAGCCACTAGAATACCGCGGCGATGATGAATAACCTCATCTTCTTCCTCTTCTACGCGTTTAAGGTACATCGTCAGCGTTCTTTGCATGAGGGGAAAACGCCCCATTGCTAGAGCTATAGAATCCCTCGGCAGTGGCTAGTCTTCCCCCACGGATCCATACACTTTCCGGGTTAGCAGTTTCATGGCGATGCAGTTGACCGTAGTCGTCGAAAATATAAACGTAGCGCTCGTCATGGGCAAAAACGCCGTTAGGGTATGAGTTGTTCGTCAATACCACCATAGGTCCTGACGTGGCGAAGACAAAAACCATCTTCCTCTTATCTAAACCGTAGAAGTCTCGAACAAGATAGCCATAGCGATTTCCCGCATTAAGGTGCTTATTGATAACCAAATCGGGCTTATCCAGCGTAATCACCTCCAGCTGTTTTTCACCAAATTTTGTCTCCGTAGCCACGTACAGTCGATCCTGATATTGCGCAACCCGCTCGGTCACTAGGCGAAACAGTTCAGGGTCGACGCCTGACAGTGTTTCAACAACGCAGTCGCCTCCCCTTTTGGTCGCCCGCTGCTTCTGCCAAGTCACTTTATCAGCCCGCAGCTCAAACGCTCTGCTGCAGTCAATGGGCTGTTGCTCAACGAGAGTCTCGTTCATTTTACCTTTGCCGAACACATAGCGCCTGATGCCATTTTTGTCGCGGTAGACTAAAAGCGCATTGGGCATCCAGCGGACGATCTTGAAAGAGTCCGGATCGGCATCAATCGGCTCACCGTTAATCAGTAGCCCCGAATCGGTGCGGGCAATCACGTCAAAAGCCCCCTGCGGAGACTGAGGGCACTTGCTTTTCCACTTCCAGACACTATCGTCGAGAGACCCGCTCTTACGCCACGGCTTTTGTGCCAACGCAGTAAAACGACTCGCACTGCCCTGCCAGCGCCCCTTCACATAGAGGCTGTGACCGTCAGTCAGCATGGTTGTATTATTTGCCACAGCCTTTAGCGCTGCCATATTGACGCGCTTTTCACCAGTGTTGTCGTCCGTGCGCACGCCGTCAAAGTAGAGGCTGTCTTTATCGGCGGCAAAGCGCCCGAAGGCTCGAAAGCTGGCGACGTCAACAATGGGTGCATCAAAAGAGTTTCTGACGATCTTTCCCGCGCGAATAATGTGACTGCCGTTGGTAATGTAGCCATAGCATTCGTCATCTTCATTGGAGAAGTCGTCCCGATCTTGCCTAAGCCATTTTTCTTGAAGCATAGAAAGGTCAACGCTTCTTAGCTTATCGAAGTCTTTATTCCAGTCTATTTCAGGCAGTATCGCGATGACTTTATCTCTTCTTCCGTGGTGCCCCTCAGTAGTTATATAGTCGGTTGTTTCTCGGTAAACCGCAGCATTCCCTCCTTCCTGGCGGGAATATTTATAATAAATCTCCGCCTGTGCAGGAAAGCCAAACAGAAGCAGCGCGCTCGCCAGAAGCAGGTTCGAAGTAAATGCCATGGTCATATTTCGCCCTACTGCCCAAGCGGTATGAGTACACCGCTATTGTTATAAACGCCTTCGACAGTTGCCAGATAGGCGCACTTTTCTGAACCGCAGTAACTATCTGCCTCAAACACCCGAGCCGCAGCAGGGTCGGCAGTTTCATACCGATAAAGCTGAAAGCCGTTAAAGATATAAACGTAGCGATCATCACGGGCATACCAGCCGCCTTCGAATAGGCGTTTGTTACCCCCATCATTTAACATAACCAGTGGCCCGGATGATTCAAACATCTCAAATCCCGTTTGAGCGCTGCCCCTGCGCCACTCAGTCAATAGATAACCGTGGTTTTTTCCTGCGTTAAAGCGCTTATCAACAATCAGGTTAGGATCGTCCAGCGTAATCACGTCGAGCCGTCTTTCACCAAACTCCGTGGTATTCACCACGTATAGACGATCCTTATACTGCGCAACGGTGTCGCTAATGGGATGAAACAGCTCAGGATCGAGATCTGGGATCGTTTCCGTCTGACACGGTTCTTGTTCTACAACAGGATAGCCATTCTGTGAACCGCGGCTTCGCCACGTAACTCGGTCTTCCAGCAGGTTAAAGGTATAGCGGCAGTACTCCTTGGCAAACGGCCCTTCATCCGGCCAGCCGAAGGTATAGCGCTTAACGCCGTTCTTATCGCGGTAAACAAGCAGTGAGTCAGGGATCCAGCGAACAATCTGAAAGGTTTCGGGATCGGCGTCTATCGGCGTGCTGTTAACAATAACCAGCCTGTCTGTACGAACAATGACATCAAAGCTCCGCGAGTCGATAAAGCCACAGTGATTGCGCTGCTCTGGGTCAAATTTACCTCGTGGACTCCATCCTTTCTTTCCCACAATCGCAAAACCCGCCGCACTCCCCAGCCAGCGACCGTTGAGATACAGGCTATTGCGGTCTTTCAGCAATTCGGTATTAAACTCGGCAAAAGGCATATATTCTTTTTCACTGCCGTTGGCTCTTTCCAAAGAGGCGATATCGACCCGCTTTTCCCCTATATTGTCGTCAGTGCGCACGCCGTCAAAGTAGAGGCTGTCTTTATCGATACCAAAGCGACCAAAGGCACGAAAGCTTGTGGCATCAACCTTCGGCTTGCCCTTTGGATTACGCACTATTTTACCGGCCCATACGACGTAGCGTCCGTCAGTGTGATAAGAATAGATATCGACGTCACCGCGCCCGGTTCCAATCGCGTTGTCAGTGGTTAAGTCTGCCAGTGAGTCAGTTTCTGTATCCCATTCGTCTTTTTGTATCGACAGATCGTCAATGCGGCGCAGACGCTTATACTTTACCTCTGGCAGACGAGAGAGTAGCGTTTGTCTATCTTGAAAGACTTTAACGTATATCACCCCGCTACCCTTCTTTTGATAGTGATAAGCGGGATCGGGGCCCAGCGAACAGGCTATTGAGGGAACGGTAAACAGCGACAGCATTGCCGCAAGAAGCAGTGCTTTATAGGGTATTGGCATTTAATATCCTTATTTTTGATAATGCCGCGTATTGACTGACTTACGTCGGCATTTTATCGCTAATAAAAATAATAACCAGAGTTATATTAGCAATTGAAATGATCAATATACTTTCATTGTTTAATGACAAAACACGATTAACAGCAGAATAAAACCAAGAAAAACGCGGCCTACAGCTCCAGCGCCTCTTTAACGAACGGGATAGTCAGTTTGCGCTGTGCGCTGATGGAGGCGCTGTCCAGTCGGTCCAGCGTGTTGAATAGCGTGCGGGTGTCTCTGTCCAGACGCTTGAGCAAGAAGCGGCCGACGTCTTCTGGCAGTTCGAAGCCGCGCAGCTTAGCGCGCAGGATCAGCGCCTGAAGCTTGTCGTCGTCCGACAGTGGATGAAGGCGGTAAATTTGACCCCAGTCGAGGCGAGAGGCAAGATCCGGCAGCATCAGGTTAAGCTGGCGCGGTGGTCGATCTCCGCTTACCAGCAGGCGGGTAGCGCCGGTTTCTAAAATGCGGTTATAAAGATTGAAAATCGCCATTTCCCAGGCTTCATCGCCCGCTATGCACTCAATGTTGTCAATGCACACCAAAGACAGATGCTCCATTCCCTCCAGCACTTCCGGCACGAAGTAGGCGCGCTTGTCCAACGGCACATAGCCAACGGCCAGCCCTTTCTGAGAAAGCTCGCTACAGGCGGCGTTAAGCAGATGGGTTCGCCCTCCCCCCTCTGAGCACCAAAAGTAGATATAGGTGCTGTGTTCCTGCGCTAAAGCGCCGTGGATCGCCGACAGCAGCACGCCGTTTTCCCCAGGGTAAAAGCTGGCGAAAACCTCATCATCAGAGAGGTAAAGCGGGAAAGAAAGCTGCATGGACGAGTTCAGAGAAGCCCCGGTAAAAGCGAATTAGCGATGCGTTTAGTTTATCACAGCGAGATACTACATAGAACTGACATAGAACTGACATAGAGCTGACAGAAAACCGGCGGCAAATAGACAGCCGCCGGTCATTCTGCTTAGTGGGCTGCGCTGTCCGTCTTAGAAGAAGCAGGCGCCTTCGGCAGGATCAGGTTTAGCAGGATGGCGATGACACCACACAGGCTGATCCCCTGTAGAGAATACTGACCAAAGTTGAACACCATGCCGCCGATGCCGAACACCAGCACGATAGACACAATGCACAGGTTGCGCGCAACGGACAGGTCAACGCGGTTTTTAATCAGGATATTGATCCCAACTGCCGCGATAGAGCCGAACAGCAGCACCATAATGCCTCCCATTACCACCGTAGGAATGGTGTTGAGGAACGCGCCAATTTTACCGATAAAGGACATGAATACCGCCCAGCAGGCCGCAAAAGTCATGACCATCGGGTTAAAGTTGCGCGTCAGAGTAACGGCACCAATAACTTCTGCATAGGTAATACAGGGCGGGCCGCCAAAGCAGGCTGCGACTGACGTTGCAATACCGTCACCGCCCAGCGTGCGGTGCAGGCCTGGGTCTTTGGCATAGTCTTTACCGGTGACAGAGCTTATCGCCATGATGTCGCCGACGTGTTCAATGGTTGGCGCAATGACCACCGGCAGCATAAACAGAATCGCCTGCCAGTGGAATTCAGGGGCGGTAAAGTTCGGCAGCGCAAACCACGGCGCGTCTAGCACCGGCTGGAAGTTCACTAGCCCCATCGCCAGCGCAATGGCATAGCCGACAACAATGCCCGACAGAATAGGGATCAGGCGGAAAATCCCCTTGGCCCACACCGCCACCAGCAGCGTGGTCAGCAGTGACAGCATTGAGATAATCAGCGCTGCGCGGTAGTCAGCTAAAATCACCGAGCCGCCGTCACCGCTTTTCCCCAGCGCCATATTAACGGCCGCAGGAGCCAGCGTCAGGCCGATAATGGCAATCATCGGCCCGGTAACGACCGGCGGCAGCAGCGTCTCAATGACTTTAGAGCCGCGCAGCTTAATCAAGCCGCCGAAGATCATGTACACCACGCCCGCGGCAAACAAACCACCCATGGTGGCGGGAATACCCCAGGTTTGCACACCGTAGCTGATAGGCACAATGAAGGCGAAAGACGACGCCAGAAAGACCGGCACCTTTCCCTTTGTGCAAAGTTGAAACAGAAGTGTCCCCACACCGGCGGTAAACAGCGCCACGTTAGTGTCTAGCCCGGTAATCAGCGGAACCAGAACCAGCGCGCCAAAGGCAACGAACAGCATCTGTGCGCCAACCAGAACGTTTTGCCAGGTTGGGGGGTGAGTGCCGACTGTAGACGGCTGTTGCATAGCGTAGACCTCTAATCTAAATGGTGATATTTGCGCCCGCGACCTGCCGCGGGCAACCCTTGCCCGTTATTCGTTATTATTATTTCCCTATTGCCGATGGCCAATCGGCGGTTTGCCCGCATCTCGTGCGTCAGCCGAACTACAGAAGCTACAAAAACTACAGACATAAATATGGGCGATTATATCGCCCATATTCCGTGTCTCCATTGACTATTGCTCAATCATCCTGAGCTCTGCCACAATCGGCAGATGGTCGCTGACGGAAGGCCAGTTAACACCCGCCCATTCACCGCTTGTGTTCGGAATGGTGATGTTATCCAGATGCCAGCGCTGAGCGTTGCCGGTAAAAATATAGTCGACTTTTATTTCGGCGTTTTCCGCAGGCCAGCTGCGGCCGTCTTTATCCGCTGGCTGAGTGTCGTTCCAGTAGCGGTTAAGCTCTTGCCAAGTCACGCTGTTAGGAACGTCGTTCATGTCGCCAAACAGCAGTTTGATGCCGCGGATCTCGATCGTGCGATCGTTAAGCTCACGCACCTGATCCAGACGCATAGCCGGATCTTCTTTGGTGTCCAAATGCGCGTTCACCACGGTAATCGGCGCAGCAAAGTGCGGTACGTCAACCTTGGCAACGAAGGCGATGCGCTGTTCGCGCTGGCCGGAAGGCAGTGGATAGATCTCAGTATCTTTAATCGGATATTTCGACAGATAGGCTAGCCCGTACTCGCCGCCGTCAAAGTCAATCGCCCGACCAAACACGCCGTACATTCCCGTCAGCTTCATCAGCTCAGCCAGCTGATCGATCTTACCGCTGCGACCGGTTAGCTTGTCCACTTCCTGAAGCGCCACGATATCAACATCCATCGCCCTGATTGCAACGGCGATATCAGTCATTTTACTGACCTTGCCTGCGGCGATATTAAACGAAGCCACTTTCAGAACCGGCGCTTCTTTTTGCGAGAACGTCTTGTTAGTGATGCCGCCCAGCGCACTTGCCACTTCGCGGCTATTGACGTTGCTGTTAGCGTTGCTAACCGGCGCTTCCTTACTCCATACCGGAGCGGTAAGCGTGAGTGTCAGCGCGGCAGCCAACAGGCTGTGATATCGAGACATGCGAAACTCCTTATCCATTTGGTCAAAAGAGGCGCTTTAGTGCAACAGGCACAGCTAACGCGCCGCTATAAAACGAAGGCGATGCCGGAATAAGCCATCGCCGACAAATTATTTTGTACCGAAAATCTTGTCGCCCGCATCGCCGAGGCCAGGAATGATGTAGCCTTTATCATTCAGCCCCTGATCGATAGACGCGGTATACAGCTCAACGTCAGGATGCGCCGCTTCCAGTGCGGCAACGCCTTCCGGCGCGGCAACCAGTACCAGCACTTTAATCGTGTGGCATCCGGCTTTTTTCAGCAGGTCGATAGTGGCAATCATAGAGCCGCCGGTCGCCAGCATAGGGTCAACCACCAGTGCCATGCGCTCTTCAATATTGGAAACCAGCTTTTGGAAATAGGGTACTGGCTTAAGGGTTTCTTCGTCACGATAGACGCCGACCACGCTGATGCGCGCGCTCGGTACGTGCTCCAGCACGCCTTCCATCATGCCCAGGCCTGCCCGCAGGATAGGAACTACTGTAATCTTCTTGCCTTTGATCTGCTCGACTTCAACCGGGCCGTTCCAGCCGCTAATGGTCACTTTCTCAGTTTCTAAATCTGCAGTCGCTTCATAGGTCAGCAGGCTGCCAACTTCTGACGCCAGTTCACGAAAACGCTTGGTGCTGATGTCTTCTTCGCGCATCAGGCCCAGCTTGTGCTTAACTAACGGATGGCTAACTACTACGATCTTCATTCTTATATTCTCCCCTGCTGCAAATGGCACTCGTCGTTCTCAAAAAAATCGGCAAATTATACCCTATAACGGTTGCTAAAAGATCGACAAATGCATGATTAAGATCATAAACGGCTACGCCTTGTTCGAATAGTGAGAGACGGATCCGGTGTTTGCGCGCTAAAACGCACTCCGCTCGGTGAGGGTTTCTCAGGTCAAAATAGATGAGCAAACGATTGCTTCCCCTGATAGAATAGCGGCGGTTTGCGAATTTTACCTTTCGATACCTTCCAGGGGATCCCAAAGTGACTGAGAAAACGTCCTTAAGTTACAAAGACGCCGGTGTAGACATTGATGCCGGTAACGCACTGGTCGATCGCATTAAAGGCGCCGTAAAAGAAACCCGCCGCCCCGAAGTGATGGGCGGCCTTGGCGGATTCGGCGCGCTGTGCGCGCTGCCGCAAAAGTACCGCGAACCGGTGCTGGTTTCCGGCACTGACGGCGTGGGCACCAAGCTCCGTCTGGCGATGGATCTCAAGCGCCACGATACTATTGGCATCGATCTGGTGGCAATGTGTGTTAACGACCTGATTGTCCAAGGCGCTGAGCCGCTGTTTTTCCTCGACTACTTCGCTACGGGCAAACTGGATGTGGATACCGCAGCCCGAGTGATTACCGGCATTGCCGAAGGCTGTAAGCAGTCCGGCTGTGCGCTGGTCGGCGGTGAAACGGCTGAAATGCCAGGCATGTACCACGGGGAAGATTATGACGTTGCCGGTTTTTGCGTCGGCGTAGTTGAAAAGTCTGAAATTATCGACGGTAGCCGTGTCGGCGACGGCGATACGCTGATCGCTCTGGCCTCTAGCGGGCCGCACTCCAACGGCTATTCTCTGGTTCGTAAAATTATTGACGTCAGTGGAACCGACGTTCAAGCCGAAACGCTGGAAGGAAAGCCGCTGGCTGACCACCTGCTGGCGCCAACCCGTATCTATGTGAAGTCCATTTTGTCACTAATTGAACGCATTGACGTGAAAGCCATCGCCCACCTAACCGGCGGCGGCTTCTGGGAGAACATTCCTCGCGTTCTGCCTGCTGGAACACAGGCAGTGATTGATGAAAACAGCTGGCGCTGGCCTGCGGTTTTTGACTGGCTGGCACAGGCGGGCAACGTTGAGCGGCGTGAAATGTACCGCACCTTTAACTGCGGCGTCGGCATGATTATCGCACTGTCGCCAGAGCTGGCTGACGATGCCATCGCAGCCCTAGCGGCCTCCGGCGAAGTCGCTTGGAAAATTGGCCACATTCAGGCCTCCAACAGCGACGAGCGCGTGGTGATCCGCTGATGAAACGGATCGTCGTTCTCATTTCCGGCAGCGGTTCTAACCTTCAGGCGCTGATTGACGCCTGCGCGCGCAAAGAGATTAGCGGGAACATCTGTGCAGTATTTAGCAACGTTGCTGACGCCTACGGCCTGACTCGCGCCCAGCAAGCTGGGATCGCCACTCAGGTGGTTGAACCCCGTGCGTTTGCCGATCGCGCGGCCTACGACGCCGCGCTGGCAGACGCCGTTGACGCTTATCGCCCAGACCTCGTTGTTCTGGCAGGCTATATGCGCATTCTGACCCCAGAGTTTGTTAACCGCTACGCGGGTATCATGCTGAACATCCACCCTTCCCTACTGCCGAAGTACCCCGGTCTGCACACGCACCAAAGGGCTCTGGAAAACGGCGACCGCGAGCACGGCGTGACCGTTCACTTCGTCACCGAAGAGCTGGACGGCGGCCCTGTCGTTCTTCAGGCCGTGGTACCGATTATTGAGAACGATACGGAAGATACCCTCGCTAAGCGCGTGCAGGTAGAGGAACACCGCATCTATCCACTGGTGGTCAGCTGGTTTGTCGACGGGCGGCTCACCATGCGCGACGGCAGCGCCTGGATGGACGGAAAGCCGTTGTCGGCACAAGGCTTCCAAAGCTAAAACATCTCACTGCGATTTACCCTGCGGCCGGTTTCCCCGGCCGTTTTCTTATCCGCAACGCTTTTCCCGTCATAAAAACCCTACTAAGCTAGATTCATCAGGCGTTTTCATCACGCCCTGTTATTTTTTATTTAAAAACTACACTGATGGAGTGTTTTCATGTCAACCCGCCGCCCCACCGTTAAACTTCGCCCTCTTGAGCGCGAAGACCTCAGGTTCGTTCACCAGCTAGACAATAACGCCAGCATTATGCGCTACTGGTTCGAAGAGCCGTACGAAGCCTTCGTCGAGCTATCAGACCTGTACGATAAACACATTCACGACCAGAGCGAGCGTCGCTTTATTATTGAAGCGGCAGAGCAGCGCGTTGGGCTGGTTGAGCTGGTAGAAATTACCCACGTTCATCGCCGCGCAGAGTTTCAGATTATTATCGACCCAGAGTTTCAAGGGCAGGGGTACGCAGGCGCTGCCGCCCACTCCGCAATGGATTACGCCTTCTCCGTGCTTAACCTGTACAAGCTCTACCTGATCGTCGATCGGGAAAATGAAAAAGCCATTCATATCTATGCCAAGCTGGGATTCGACATTGAAGGCACGTTAAAGCACGAGTTCTTTATCAACGGAGAGTATCGTGATGCCATCCGTATGTGCATTTTCCAACATCAGTACCTAGCGAAATTTAAGGGGCACTAAGAGCAAAATATGTACTAGAGAGTACATAAAACAGCCAAAGCCTCTCTGATTTTTTCATTTAGTTTTTATCAATCAATGGATTAAGAGGAATTGCATAGAAAAGGGATAGCTGTTCTAATGGCATAGAATTTGCGAGGTATTTACATGCGCCCATCGACAAAGCTAAAACAGAAAAAAATTATTGAGGCCGCAAGCGATCTTTTTCTTGAGCAAGGATATACCCAAACCAATCTGGATCAGATCATTGAACGCTGCGGCGGATCCAAGCAGACCATTTACAGCTATTTTGGCGACAAGCGGGGTCTGCTCACCGCCGTTATCGGATTAAGCATTGAGCGCGTGGCGGCAATTTTCAACTTTCGCCACGACGACGACTCACCGCTGGAGCAGCAGCTGGTGCAGCTCGGCAACAATTTTTTGCATACTGTTCTGCAACCCTGCATGGTGCAGACGTTCCGCCTACTGGTTACCGAATCCTTCCATGACAAAGAGCTGGCCGAGTTCTTTATGAAAGAGGGACCGGGGCGCGTTTCCCGCTATCTGGAAGACTTTCTGGAAAGCTACATGAACAAAGGCAAGCTTGTTCATGCCGATCCCCGGATAGTCTGCGATCACCTGATAGTCCTTCTCAAAGGTAACCTTTTACAGGACGCCCAGTTCGGCCTTCCTCCTCCTTCCAAACAGGCCATTGACGAGCACGTGCGTCAGGCAGTTCGCTGCTTTCTTTATGGATATCAGCCCAGAACAGCGGAGGCCGAGGCGTGATCCGCATTCCCCTTACGCCGATATCCCATCACGCTCGAGGAAAGTTGGTCGGCTGTTCTTGGTGCGCTGACGGTCGTCTCGCCGTTCTGGAAGTTGAAACGCCGCCCGAGCGAATCAACGGTATGTTTACACCAACGGAAGTCGATAAGCGAAGCTGGTACGTCACGCTTTACGCACCGGGCTTGCCGCCTCAGGTTTTGCCTCCCATTGAGTCAAAAATCAACTTTCACTATGTACAGACGCTGAACGATGGGCAGATTTTGCTCGTCTGCGCCCGCTGCCACTATCGTAATGGTGAAGGAGAAAAGAACGCTGCAATTTATGACCTCAACGGCAGGCTGCTGCGTCGCTTTACCCTCGGTGATGGCATTCAGGACGTTATCGCAACAAAGCGCGACACTCTGTGGGTCAGCTACTTTGATGAAGGCGTTTTCGGCAACTACGGCTGGGCGCAGCCGATGGGTCAAAACGGGCTGGTAAACTATGACGCCAACGGCACCCCGCTCTGGCAGGCAGAAGAGTTTGATATCTGTGACTGCTACGCACTGAATGTAGAAAACGACCGCTCAGTCTGGTTTTACTACTACACCGACTTCGATCTTATTCACCTGGCAGGAGAAGCTACGACCCGCTATCGCGTTCCTATTGAAGGCGCAAGCTGCTTTGCGGTATGCCATCCCTATCTGGTGATGGACAACGGCTATTCCAAACACGGTAAATTTTCTCTGCTGCGCACCAGCGGCCAGCGCATGAAGAAGCTGGACGATCTGGTTTTTACAACCGCAGACGGTAAACGTCTGACTGATGCGTTCTACTGCATGCGTGGTCATCTCGTCGCCGCCTATACGGAGGGAAGTGTCTATGTCACTGAACTTTCGCCCACTCTTCTCGAAGGATAGCCAGTGAGCTACTGACAGACAGTTGGACCGCTGTCCGCCGAACCGTCGCGAGCGCCCTGCTCCCTCACCCGCTCCATTCGCCGATCTCGACGATACTCTCCCGACTCGGGATCGTATTTATAAATGGGGGAAGGTTCGCTGATATCACATCCGCCCTGATAGGTACCGCACCCTGCCAGCAGCAGCGCGGCAGCGTATAAAATCGGCTTCATACAGCATTTCC
Source organism: Leminorella richardii (assembly GCF_900478135.1). Lineage (NCBI taxonomy): Bacteria > Pseudomonadati > Pseudomonadota > Gammaproteobacteria > Enterobacterales > Budviciaceae > Leminorella > Leminorella richardii. The sequence continues at coordinate 997,003 of NZ_LS483470.1, read as the reverse complement.
TTTGAAATTAATTTACAAAGGCAACTATATAATCCTTATATTTCAATTCAACCATTATTATTACATATGACTGATAAACTACATGCATCCGGCACAGCTGGTGCAGCGCCAGTCCGTGCGGTTAACCGCCTGGTAGAAATCTCGGACTAGCGACTCCTCAATAGGGATCTCGTGGTCAACAAAAACGTCCGCTAGCCATTCCAGATTGGCCAAAATCCAGTCATCTTCCTTCAGACCGTCGGCAAACAGCTCGTTGTCGGGATCCATAATGTCGTAAATGCCGTAAGTACCCATATCCTTGTCTCTCAGGGGTTCGGGCAGCGTTAACGGTGTTCCACTATAGGTAATTTGCCACTCTCCGTGGCACAACAGATTGCCGGAACGGCTCCATCGGGCGATAAAGGGGTTTGTATTCATGGCGTCTACTGCGTGTAAAAAGAAAAAATCGCGGGAATCGGTCAGCGCGCGCGGATTATAGCGCCAACGCCATCAGCGATGATTAGGTAAAGCACCCAAAACGCTTTGGAAAACGCACGTTCTGTTCATTTAGCGCTACGCCTCCGTCAATATTTCCGTCATCTTTCACTATCACGTTTTGCTATTAAACGCCTTTCGGAAGGCTTTTTCCCTCCCTCCATTGTGTTATTCTGCCCTTCCGACACGATCATTCGGGCTGCCTTTCTAATGACGCCAAGCGGCCCTGGCACTGGTAAGGAACAACAATGACCCTTCGAATCGCCATCAACGGCTTTGGCCGCATCGGCCGCAGCGTCTTACGGGCGCTTTATGAATCCGGTCGAAACAGAGATATTAGCGTCGTAGCCATCAACGAACTGGCCGATCCAAAAGGAATGGCGCACCTGTTGCAGTACGACTCGACCCACGGTCGCTTTGCTCGCCGCGTCAGACAGGAAGGAAAAATGCTGTGGGTTGACGATGACGCCATTCAGCTGTTTCACCAGCAGGAGATCGCTAACCTGCCGTGGAAATCCCTCAACGTTGACATCGTGTTAGACTGCAGCGGCGTGTTCGGTAGTCGGGCTGACGGCGAAGCCCACATCGCCGCTGGCGCTAAAAAAGTGCTGTTCTCTCATCCGGGAGGAAACGACCTCGATGCCACTATCGTCTACGGTGTAAACCACACTACCCTGCGATCAGAGCACCGCATCGTTTCTAATGCGTCCTGCACCACTAACTGTATTATTCCGGTCATCAAGCTGTTGGACGACGCTTTTGAAATTCGGTCGGGGACGGTTACCACTATTCACGCTGCCATGAACGACCAGCCGGTGATTGACGCCTATCACAAAGACCTGCGCCGCACTCGCGCCGCCGGGCAGTCAATTATCCCAGTAGATACCAAGCTGGCGGCAGGTATTACCCGCATTTTTCCCAAGTTCTGCGATCGCTTTGAAGCCATTTCAGTACGGGTGCCGACCGTCAACGTCACCGCCATAGACCTCAGCGTTACGCTGGAAGTGCCGGTTAACGTCAGCGACGTCAACAACCTGCTGGAGCACGCCGCCAACAGCGCGCTAAGCGGCATCGTTGACTACACCGAGCTGCCGCTGGTGTCCACGGACTTTAATCACGATCCCCACAGCGCCATTGTCGACGGAACCCAGACCCGCGTCAGCGGTCAGCACCTGGTTAAGATGCTGGTCTGGTGCGATAACGAATGGGGCTTTGCCAATCGCATGTTGGACACGACCTGGGCCATGCACAACAGCGATCTGGCGACTTCTCAGCGCGCTCAGGTGGAAGAAAACGTCTCTCAGGCCTAAAGAGCGTACTGACGATACAAATACCGATAATAAAATACCGATAAAAAAAGAAGGGGCGCCTTATGCGCCCCTGACTGCTTATGATCTTTACCACCAGCGGTGAAAGTGGTGCACTGGGCCAATCCCGTGGCCAACTTCCAGCGTATCTGCAGCTTTAAGGGCAGCCTGCAAATAGGCTTTTGCCGCTTCAACCGTCTGAGACCAGCTTTCGTGACGCGGACGCAGCGCCGCCAGCGCTGCCGACAGAGTACAGCCGGTACCGTGGGTATTCTTAGTCACTATACGCTGCGCAGTAAACCGCGTGCTGCCTTCTGCCGTTATCAGCCAGTCAGGGCTTTCCGACTCGCTTAAATGCCCGCCCTTCATCAAAACGGCGCGGCATCCCATTGCCAGCAGCGCTTCCCCCTGAGTCAGCATCTCCTGTTCGCTTGTCGCTACCTTACATTCCAGCAGCGCCGCAGCCTCGGGCAGGTTTGGCGTGATCAGAGAGACAATCGGCAACAGCCGCTGGCGAATCGCCTCCACGGCTTCGGGCGCCAGCAGCGGATCGCCGCTCTTGGCCACCATAACTGTATCCAGCACTACGTGGGGAATAGTGTAGCGCTCTAGAGCATCAGCAACGGTATGCACGATGTCAGACTCTGCCAGCATGCCAATCTTGGCGGAGTCGATTCTCACGTCACTCAATACTGAATCCAGCTGAGCGGAAACAAACGACGGTTCAATGCGATAGACCGACTGCACCCCCATCGTATTCTGCGCCACCAGAGCGGTCATCACGCTCGTGCCATAGGCGCCCAGCGCAGAAAAGGTTTTAAGGTCGGCCTGTATCCCCGCGCCGCCGCTAGGGTCAGTACCAGCAATCGTCAGTGCATTAATTCTCATACCGTCATCTCCTGTAGACGCTTCGGTTCTAACTGATAAAGTAAATCCAAAAATCGCGGCACAAAGCTGCCCGGGCCACCAACTTCAGCCGCCGCCATGCCGCCACACGCGGCCATCACCATGCATGCGGAGGCTACCTGTTCAAGGCGCTCGCCGTCTTTTTGGGCAATAAATGCCGCCACCGCAGCCGACAGCGCACAGCCGGTGCCGACCACTTTCGTCATCAAAGGGGAACCGTAGGGAAGCGCATAAGTGAGACGGCCGTCGGTGACATAGTCAACATCGCCGGTGACGGCCACAACCGCACCGGTTTGCTGCGCCAGAGACAGCGCTGAAGACAGAGCGTCCAAAGACACATCAGCACTGTCTACACCCCGTCCGCTAGTCGTCTTTCCCGCCAGCGCAATAATTTCCGACGCGTTACCGCGAATTGCCGCAGGCCCCTGTTCCAGCAGGGTGCGACAAAATTCAGTGCGATAGCTCAACCCGCCAACGGCAACGGGGTCAAGCACCCAGGGAACGCCAGCCTGATTGGCGGCCACCACGGCCAGCGATATTGCCTTACGCTGCTCGTCATGCAAAGTACCGACGTTCACCAACAGGGCATCGGCTATCGCGCTAAATTCAGCGACTTCCTGCCTGGCAACCACCATCGCAGGAGAGCCGCCCAGCGCCAGCAGCACGTTAGCCGTGAAGCTTTGAACCACTTGGTTGGTCAGACAGTGTATAAGCGGTGTACGTTCTCGAAGGCGCGCAAGCGCATCGGCGGCAATCGCGCCGGAAAGCGGTATGGGATGAGTCTGTGTCATAAAGCTCCCAACCGGCGTGAAGAAGGCTGCCCGTTGGAACGCGGCGACTTCCCTACGCTGGCATAATCCAGATCAGGTAATACGGGTAATATCTCAGCCCGCGCGTTAGCGGGGCACCCCGAGTCATGTTGATTGAGTTTTTTTACTTTTTACAATTTACTTTTTACAAGGTTAGGGGAAGTGATTTGCTGTTGCAAGTCTGTCCTTCCCGTTATCCCCTTGGGTATCTACTCGCTAGGCCACACATCCACTGCGGAAGCGGTCAGCTCAAGGCGTGCATTTTGCCTATTGATGTTACATCGATAAAACAGGTTAATTAATAGAACCTTTTGTCACTACCAGGTTTTTAATATCTTCTTTCGATAACGGTATGTTGAATTCCTGCATGGCTTTTTGGCAAGTATCTGAAAGCAGGATATCGCTAATATGGCTAGCTTCATTCTTTTTATAATTTATGCTTTTATCTAAACATGAAAAAGTGATTCTGGGCGTATTCTTATTAATGAGATATATCCGCACCTCACCGCTATTCGTTCTTTTTATTTCAAATAGCTCTATGCTGTTTTTAACACCTTTTGCATCTTTAACTAGATAGGGAACGTTAGCAATGTAGTTTTTATCCAAATTATCCCCTAATAAATCATCGTCGATGCCTTTACTGTCTTCTAAAGATAGCGTGTTAATTGATACATCTTCTGCGTTATCATAGTCATTCAGCGCAGCGCTTTGGTACTTGGCTGATTGACTTCCCTCTTCCCATTCACATGCAATCCCTACGCTTTTATTCGTCGTTGGAAACGTCTCTGGTTTAGCTATTTTTGATTGGGTCTGTGCGTCAATACACGCTATTTCAGCAAAAGAAAAAGTACTGTTTAGAGCCAAAAATAACAACAACAACGCCTGAGTAACTATTTTCTTCATTTTTATTCCCTATGAAAACGATTTTCCAAAAGCTAATATTTTAAAAAATATAGATATTTTCATATTATTTAAAAATGCACTGTATGGCAATTTATTTTAAATACCTACCACACAATAGTCTTTGACAGCACGAGATAACTCGAGATAAATAGTCACGCCGAGTGCCGCGACTCGCGCTTCTGTTCATATACTGCTCAGTTCGGTAGAAAGGGTTTGTGATAGTCAGCCTGTTGAAGAGCAAACGGCGCCTCCGTCTAAAACCTCATCAAGTCGATAGTCTCTCTCACATACCTCATTTCAACCCTCGCGTTTTTGAGCGGTGAATCAAGCGATGATGACTGGAAAAATTCATACCTGAGGTCGGCCTTCGAGACGGCAGGCCAGCGTGAAAAAACATAATTGATTAAAAAAGGAAGGGTTGCTGCTCTTTTGTACAGAATTGTAAGTCCAACACAATGAATAATATTGCTTGAGCTATACTGAATATACAAGCGAAGAGTCATAAATCATTACGGTTATCACACTTCTGCCATCTTTGTTTCAGGGTGAGGAAAAAATTGATCCTGATCACATAATAGTTTGGCCGGAACGGTATTCTAAAATTGAATCTGACGGCAGTTGACTGACAAAGAGGTAAGTTATATGACAGTAAATATCACCAGCAAACAAATGGATATTACCCCGGCAATTCGCACTCACGTCGAAGACCGTCTTAAAAAGCTGGAGAAATGGCAGGTTCAGTTAATTAATCCACACATCGTTCTCTCTAAAGAACCCAAAGTGTTCGTTGCCGACGCGACGATAACTACGCCGAACGGCCCGCTAGTCGCCAGCGCCAAGCACGAAGATATGTATGCGGCGATCAATGAACTGCTGCTGAAGCTGGAGCGTCAGCTCAACAAAGTGCAGCACAAGGGTGAAGCGCGCCGCGCTGACGGCAGTGTGAAAGAAGCAAATCTGCAACAGCTGCAAGAAGATTGATTTCAGTTTCTGTTTTTTGATATTGCGCGCCCTGCGGGGCGCGTTTTTTATTGGTTCGGCACTATTTTTCTACATCACCGCCGCGAACAGGCGCCACAAAATACCCTCTCTGCGCCCTTTTCTCTTCCACTTAAACAATATCGGTTGACAGAGCGGAAAGCCCGCGGTTAAGTTAGGGGTGATTTTTTACTTCAGGATATGTTTCATATTATGCGTTTAGTGCCGTTTTTCTTCGCTTTCTTTTTTAGCCACCCCTGACAGGGAGGCGTTTCGTCCGTAGCTCCAAGGCGAGCAGAAAGAAAGCGAAGACGAACACGAAAGCCTCCCTAAAGGGGGGCTTTTTTATTGAATGCTTTATACCCGTCATACTTCAAGTTGCCTGTGCGTTGGCTGCGCAAGCGCTGTTCAAAACGCCATCGGCGTTTTGTCATGCAACTCGAATTATTTAGGGTATATACCAAATAACAAAAAAACAGGTGACACAACGTTATGAGCGAAAATCCGCTGCTTGGACTCAGAGAACGCATTACCGCGCTCGACCTGCAACTGCTGGAACTGCTGGCGCAGCGCCGCAGTCTGGCGCTGGACGTGGCCAAAACCAAACAGGCATCCCATAAGCCAATCCGCGATAAAGAGCGCGAACGCGCCCTGCTAAATCGGCTGATTGAAGAAGGGAAAAAGCATCACCTCGATGGTCACTACATCACCCGCGTGTTTCAGCTGATCATTGAAGACTCCGTTCTGACCCAGCAGGCGCTGCTTCAACAGTTTATCAATCAGGACAAGCTCAGCACCGCCAGAATCGCCTTTCTTGGCCCTAAAGGGTCTTACTCACACTTGGCCGCGCGTCAGTACGCTGCGCGCCACTTTGACGGACTCGTGGAGTGCGGCTGTAGTCGTTTCGACGATGTCTTCAAGCTCGTTGAAACAGGTCAGGCAGACTACGGTGTACTGCCGATTGAGAACACCAGCTCAGGCTCGATCAACGAAGTCTATGATCTTCTCCAGTCCACTAGCCTGTTTATCGTCGGCGAACTGACTAACCCTATTAATCACTGCCTGCTCAGCGCCGTCGAGACATCGCTAGATCGGGTCACAACGCTCTACAGCCATCCGCAGCCGTTCCAGCAGTGCACTCAGTACCTCAGCGGATTCCCTGAGTGGAAAATCGAGTACTGCGAAAGCACCTCTGCGGCGATGGAAAAAGTCGCCAGCCTGAAGTCACCGCACGCGGTCGCCGTGGGCAGTGAACCGGGCGGTGCGCTGTATCAGCTTCAGGTTCTGGAACATATTCAGGCTAACCAGAAAGAGAACATCACCCGCTTTATCGTCGTGGCGCGCAAACCGATTGAAGTGGCTGCGCAAATACCGGCAAAAACCACCCTGATTATGGCGACAGGGCAGCAGTCCGGCGCGCTGGTAGAGGCCCTTCTGGTGCTGCGTAAGCACAATATTGTGATGACTAAGCTGGAGTCACGGCCGATTAACGGCAATCCTTGGGAAGAGATGTTTTATATCGACACTCAGGCCAACCTGAATGCCATCGAGATGCAAAATGCTCTGGAAGACCTGCGCCCTATCACTCGGTCAGTCAAGGTGTTGGGGTGCTTCCCGAGCGAAAACGTCGTGCCCGTGTCGCTAAAAGACTCACCACAAGAAGACAAATAACAGCGAAAATCGACAAAAAGGCGCCGAACTCGGCGCTTTTTTGTTTCAGTTAGAGCGACTTGATTTTTCTCCACAGCGTCGACGGGCTAATGCCCAGTATGGCCGAAGCTTTAATCCTGTCCCCTTCGGTGATCGTCATCACTTCTTTAATCAGCCGCTCCTCACTTTTTCTCAGCAGATCGCTTTCCCCCGCCAGAAGAGGCGTAGCTTGAACCTTTGCGCCCGCAGCGTTGCCGTAGCGACACAGGGTGTCCCGATCTATGGTCTCACTGGGCGATAAAACCAGCAGCCGATAGACAATAGCCTGAAGCTCGCGAACGTTCCCCGACCAGTCATTCTCTGTGAGGTAGCCAACGGCATCGTCGGTAAAGGTAAACGAACGCCCGTGCTGAACCAGCAACGCATTGACGATCTCAATAATGTCACCGCGCCGCTGTGAAAGATTAGGCAGTTCAAGGCTAAGCACATTAACCCGATAGTAGAGGTCTTCACGAAACTCTTTACGCTGCACCAGCGCCAGCAGATCCTTGTTGCTTGCCGTAATCAGCCGAAAATCGGTCTCAATGAGGGCTTCACCACCCAGACGAGTAAACGACTTTTCCTGCAAGACGCGCAGCAGCTTAATTTGTACAGAAAGTGGAGCCTCACTGATTTCATCAATAAACACTGTACCGTTGCGGGCCAGCTCAAAGATGCCCACCTTTCCCCCTTTGCGCGTACCGGTAAAGGCCCCGTCTACATAGCCAAAAAGTTCACTCTCCAGAATGCTTTCCGGCAGCGCCGCGCAGTTTACGGCGATAAAGGGTTCACCGCGCCGTTCGCTTTCGCTGTGTATACTCTGGGCGAACAGCTCTTTACCGGTGCCCGTTTCGCCATAAACGTGCACCGGAAAATCGAATTTGGCATAGGTTTTTGCCAGACCGATAGCCTGCTGCAACGGTTCTGATGAGCCTACGATGTCGCTAAAGCGGTACTTGGCCTGAAAGCTTTTTGACGCCAGGCGGGCTCCGGCTTTCCCCCCAAGAGACAGGACGCCGTCGATCGCATACCCGGTAAGTACCGAATAAAAGCTCGAGCGGTTCTTGATGTGCCTGACGTTGATAATGACTGTTTCACCGCCAATCTCAAACGGGCGATCTTTTAGCTCAACCTCATTGATAATGCCGTTGTACATCGACTCAAAGTGAGGCTTTCGAAAAATATTATCTCCGGTATTACATCGAAACAGGTCTATTCCTTTAGCATTGATGCGAATAACTTCCCCTGACTCATCAATACACATAATGCCTTCGCGGGTTTGGTTCAGCGCCGCGTTAGAAATCAGCAGCTTTTCGTTTTCCTGCCGGATATATTTTAAAAAGCTGAAGGCTTCGTTCAGCGCCTGATCGATGGAGATATTGTCGGTATCCCCCATCACAACGCCCATGCCGTACTTCTTCGCCTTTTCCGCGACGGTAAGCCCGCCGATGACCAGCTGATAGTTCTCTTCAGACAGCTGCCTGATGACATTCTCAATGTCGGCGTGGTTATACACCTGACAGATCTTAAATTCTTCGTTCGTCAGGCTCTGGTAGTGCTTAAGCATGTTACAGAACTGGGGAAAGCCGACCGCCGCAATCTTATGCGACTTCTCCCGCGCTTCCTGAATCGTTCTGTAGATACCATAGAAATTGTGCGATATCTCAACGACGGGAATATTGACGTTATTCCTCAGCAGCTCTGCCGTGCCGCCCCGGCTAATAATGATTTTTGTCCCGTTTCGAATAAGCTCATTCGCCTTGTCGAGCACGTCGAAATAGCTCAGCTCATACACCGGTATCTGCAACTTTCTTTCAGCCAACAGCGTAGAAATGCGCTGAGTGATTCTCAGCGATACCGAAAATATGACAATTTCATTTTTGCCCATGGGTAACACGCACGCTCATTGCTGATTTCAGTTAAAGAGATACTACCATTAAAGAGATACTACCATCTCAGCGGCCTTCGCTAAGGAGCGAGAGTGAAAAGTGTGATACTGCATTTCGCCCAAAGCGATTGGCCAAGAAGGGAAAATAGGAAAGAGACGCCGCGAATTGCGTCGCGGCGTCATCTAAAGCCCTATCAGAAGTGGTATCTTCGATAAACTATCTGACCGTTGCACACCGTGGCGCAGTTATCGAAATACGCCTCTCCGGTCATGGACTCTCCGCGGGTATCTTCAAACGTCACCGCTTCGCTGCGCAGTTTTACAATGGCAATATCGGCGTTTGCGCCCGGCGCCAGCGTTCCAATCTCACCCGCCATTCGCATCAGCCGAGCAGGCGTTTGCGTTACCGCTCGAACGATATCCATTAGGGGCATTCCCATGGCGTAATACTTAGACATCACAAACGGCAGGCTGTAAACCCTGTTGGTTCTCAGGCTGTTTTTAGTCGTCAGATCGGTACTGATCACATCAGGCATAAACCCTTCCGCCAGCGCAGCGCGAGCGACGCTAAAGTCAAAGTGCGCCACGCCGTTGGAGCAGTCAAAAATCACTCCCCGCGCCTTCGCCTCTTTTACAGAGTCAAAGAGGCGACCCGATGGGTTCAGGATCGTGTTGCCGGTACCGTGGAAACAGTGGGCATAAACGTCCCCTTCTCTGAAGTGGTGAACCAGCTCGTCGGCTCCCATAAGAGAGTCAGTGACGTGTACACACAGCGGCACCTTTAGCGATTTCGCCAGCGCCAGCGTTGAATGGAACGGGTCGGCGCTGTAGTTCTTATCTTTAGCGATATCTCTGCTATAGCGCAGCTTAAGCCCCAGCAGGTTATCACCGTAGCGCTCAAAGGTGGCTTTGATTCTTTCGGCGTTATAGTTGGCGGGATTGGTGTTTTCCAGATAGCCGGTCGGACCGCCGCCCAGCGTCGCTAACCCTACGTTAACGACGTTGAGGTAGCTTTTTATTTTGACGGTCGACGGCGTGATAACCCCGTTATAGAAAGACGGATAGTTCGCCCAGCCGCTGCTGCCCGCATCCACTACACTAGTCACCCCGTTAGGCAGACACACAACGTCTGGATTAACGCTAATAGCACTACCGCCGTGAAAAACGTGGGCGTGAAAGTCAATCAACCCCGGCAGCACCAGTGCGCCATTCGCATCAATCGTCGTTTCGGCGTCGAACTCGCCCAGAGCCGTCAAGTCAACAATCCTGTCGCCGACAACGCCTACGCTGCGCTCAACAAAAGCGCCGCTCTCAACGTCTGCCACGCGGCCATTTTTAATTAAAAGATCCAGTTTCATACACAGCCTCCGCGAATCAAATACCGATCATCTTCCAGTACGGTATGCCGATAAGGAAATACACCAGCACGTTGATAATCACCATGATGGTACCCAGCAGCCAGAAGGTCTTTTGCGGCACGTATCCGCTAGAAAAGGTGAACACTCCTGCGCCGTTGCCGTAGTGGGTGAGCAGCGCGCCGTAACCCGCAGAGAATGCCAACGAAAGCGCCACGTACATCGGATGTGCCTGCGTGGTCATACCCAGCGTAAACAGCACTGGATAGAACGACACCACGAACGCGCTGTTAGAGACAAAGAAGTAGCGCACCGCCAGACTGATAAACACCAGTACGCCCAGGGCGCTAAATTCACTCAGCTGAGAAAGATCGAGATAGTTTTTAATCAGCTCGACCAGATAAACATAGAAGCCGCCTTTGGAAAGGGCTACCGCCGCGCCGTAGAACGCGCCGTACCACACGAAGGTCTGCCAGGCGCTCTTTTCGCTCACCACGTCGTTCCAGCTCAGCACTTTGAACAGCAGTAAACAGGCCAAAAACGCCAGTCCGACGGGAATAAAGGCAATGCCCGTCAGCGAACCGGTCATCCATCCCAGAACGCCCAGCGCAAAGAACACCATCAGCAGCTTTTCTTCCCGCTTAATCGGTCCAAGCTCTGACAGCCCCTGATTGGCGATTTCCGCCACGTTATCGATCTTTTTCAGCTCTGGAGCGTAAAGCTTGTACAGGATAAGCGGCGCTGTCAGCAGGATAATTCCGGCAGGAACGATAGCGGCTTTAAACCAGACCATCCACTCAAGGTTGACGCCCATGATTTCGTTGGCGAGAGAAACGGTAATCGAGTTGGTCGCCATACCGGTCAAAAACAGCGATGAGGTTCCCATCGACACCACATACATCAGGATGGTCAGATATGCGCCAATCCTGCGACTGCCCGATTCAGGCGTTGAACCCAGCGCTTCGGCAATATTGCGAAAAATAGGGTAAGTAATGCCGCCTGAGCGAGACATATTAGAACCGGTTGCTGGCGCCAGAACAGTGTCAGTGACCATCATCAGATAGCCTAGGGTCAGCGTATTTTTGCCGTATTTCCTCAGCAGCAAATAGGCAATTCGCTTGCCCAGCCCGGTAATCACAAACGCCTTACAGATAATAAAGGCGCTGATGATAAACCACACCATCGGGCTGCCAAATCCGGCAAAAAGTAAATTAGGGGAAATAAAGACCGAGGCAATGCCGAGAATGATCAGCATAATCACCGCATCGGTAAACGGCCGCAAAACCAGCCCACACAGCATCGCCAAATAAATGCCGACCATGTGCCACGTCTGGGGAGAAACGCCTTCAGGATTAGGGATAATCCAAAAAAGCAGGGGAAATAAAATAATCGGTAAGAGTTTTAAATAAAACATTGTTGTGACCTTTTTTAGACAGCCATGCCCTGCCCTGCGGCTCGCATGGCTGATTATTATTTATTAGAATTTATTTTTAACGATATACGTCGTCGATAAATTCCACACCCTTCTCAACTAACGACTTATTGACCCAGGCACGGTTGGCCTTACCGCTTTTCGCCGCTTCGACTTTAGAGGCGTCAAACTTGGAGTATTCCGTTGCCGCTTCAAGCAGACCCGCCGCATCATTCAAAGGAACAACGATAACGCCGTCAGCATCGCCAACGATGAGATCCCCAGGGCAAACGGCAACGCCGCCTACGGCAATCGGCGTATTCACCTCGCCCGGGCCTTCTTTAAACGGACCTGCCGGATTAGAGCCAGTGGCATAGATGGGAAAATCCATTTGAGAAAGCGCATCGATGTCTCTAATCGGGCCGTCCAGCACGATACCGGCGATCTTCTTATCGTAGTGTGCATAGGCCACCATGATTTCCCCCATCAGCGCTCGGGAGCGGTCACCTTCGTTTGACACAACGATCACATCGTTTTCGCCCGCCATGTCCAATGCGGCGTGCAGCATCAGGTTGTCACCGGCTCTGGCCTTCACGGTAATTGCATAGCCTGCCATCACGGGCGCCTTTGGCGATGAAATCAGCCTGATGCCGTTACCCAGCACCGCAATACGATTCATTTTGTCCGCAATGTTCGCCGCGGGCAGCGTTCTGTAACCGTTAAGTAGCGCAACGTCAAAGTCAGGGCGCTGGGTAAAGATTCGATTTCCAATAGTCATTTTTATTCTCCTCAGAATCCAGGAACCGGCCAAGACGGCTTTTTACCTGACAGCACTTCGTCAACGCCAATAGCAGAGTGCAGGGAAGCCCTGTCCGTTGCCTCTTTCGTCGCTGCGCCAATATGGGGAGCGATAATAATGTTGCTCAGGCCGAGCAGAGGGTGTGCCGGATTAAACGGCTCTTCTTTCAGAACGTCTACGCCAGCACCGGCAATCACGCCGCTCTGGAGAGCGTGATAGAGCGCATTTTCATCAACGATTTTGCCGCGCGCAGTGTTAATCAGGTAGGCAGTTGGCTTCATCATGGCGAGCTGCTTTTCACCGATAAAATCAAAGGTCTCTTTGGTTGCCGGGCAGTGCAGCGACACAAAGTCACTCTCTTTAAAGATGCGATCGAAGTCGTCAGTCAGCTCTACGCCTTCAGGAACCTGTTCTTTGGTTTTGTACGGATCGTAAGCGATGACCTTCATGTTAAAACCGTGAAGAGCCTTCAGCGCCACACGGGAGCCAATGTTACCCACGCCGATAAGCCCCAGAGTTTTACCGTCTAGCTCTACCTTTGGCGTACGCAGCTTGGCGAAGTAATAGTCCTCCAGCATCTTTTGCTGAACCAGCTTGAAGTTGCGGGAGCAGTGAAGCATGTAAAAGATAGCCAGTTCAGCCACTGACATGCTGTTTGCTATTGGAGCATTGAGGACAGTCACGCCGTGGCGCTTGGCGGAATCCAAGTCAACGGTGTCATAGCCTGCTCCGTGGCGCGCAACGACCTTCAGCTTTTTCGCCGCGTCAAATACGCGGTCGGACATTTTGGAAAGGCGAACGATAATGCCGTCACAGTCGGGAATGTCGCGGATAATATCCTCTTCTTCCATACCCGAGCCGTCGATAAGCTGATAGCCGCGGCTTTCCAGATACTCTCTTCCTTCCTGCATGATTTCCTGCGGAAGCAGAATTTTAAAGGTCATTCACTTTCTCCTTAGTAGGTTTGTTAGTCTCTGCACCTCCTTAATTGCATTCGCCGTGCCAAACCGCTAAAACCGGAAGAAATAAAAAATATCCATTTGATATATAAATATTTTATTTTTTCATTTTTATTGAAGCCACTTTTACTTAGTGACTGGTATCACGTTTCATAGTGTTAAAAATCAACTTTTCATATCAAAATGAAAACCGTAAATTTCAAAATGACAAAAAGGAAATCAGAGAGAGGGAAAAGAGAGAAATGCTCAGCTTTTAGACTGACCCGCTCCCTTTCCCTCTGTTCACTAAAGGGCAACCGGGGTCGGCGCTGAAAGGATTTCCGGTCTGTGCCCAGGCTAGGCAGCGCAGGCCGCCTCGGCACTGGTTTTTGAAAAGGCACTGACTGCATGCGGAAGGATGGCGAAACGCCCGCAGCTGCTGAAGGAAAGGCGAATTTTGATAAATGTCGTCCAGATCGCTTTGATAAAGGTTACCCACAGAAACGGGCATTCTGCGACAGGGGAGCACTTCACCGTCCGGCATAATAGTCAAAAGCCGTTCCCCGGCTAGGCAGCGGTAGGGCTCGCCCGCACTCCATAAAAACTGCAGCGCTCGCTTCATAGCGACTTCCGTTTTCGGCGGCGAATGAAGCCTCTGCACGATACGTCGGATAAACGTGGGCTGCTCGCGCTGACGCTTGATGCGCTGCATATCGGCAAACAGCGCCTGAGTCTCTGCAATGCCCAGTGCATCGGGCTGGCTCTGCTTGCAGGGGATCATACGGTCTACCCACAGCCTGTCGATACCGATACGCTGCGCGGCTTTCTCCACCTCAGCAAACTCTTGCGCATTGCGCCGATGAGCGGTAAACGACCACAGTACGCGAACGCCCTGCGCCTTTAACTGACGGCTGGCGGCTAATACCCGGTCAAAGTTACCCTCTCCGCGAATGGCGTCGTGGGTACTTTGCCCACCGTCAACGCTTAACTGCACAAAGGTGGGATTTACCCGGCGCAGTGCGGCAATTCTTCGCTCGTTGAGCAGCGTACCGTTGGTCAGAACTGCCAGATTGGGAGGTTCAGGGCGATCGACCAGATAGTCGAGCAGCTCGATAAAGTTAGGGTGAGCAAAAGGCTCACCGCCCGTCAGCGTTATCAGCAAGGGAGCGGGAGCCAGACGCTGATGGAAGGACAGTATGCGATCCGCCGTCTGGCGAAGCTCAGCAAAGTTATTTTTGGCGCCTGTATAAGAAGCCTGATAGCAGTGCTGGCAGCGCAGGTTGCAGGCGTGAGTAATATGCCATTGAACGGTCATTCGCGCTGGCTGAAAGTGGATCACGGCTAGTCACCACCCCCGCAACCGCCGCAGCCACTGCCGCCTCCGTCGCCACCACTTCCGCTATCTCCACCGCTGTCGGATGAAGAGGGAGATCCATCGCCACCCGAACCTGCGCTACCGCTATTCACATGTCGGGCATATGACGTCATAAAGAAAGAATCAATCGACACGGTGCCGACCAACACCAAATATAGCCACGCCTGAGCTCCCTCTCGGTTAGAGAGATGACTAAGCTGGGTAAGATAATAGTCGAGCAGCGCACGGCCCTTCGGTGAGTTGACGATTCGGTCTCGAGGCTTAAAGCGCAGGTAATAAGCAATAGCGAGAATCGGGGCGCTAATAGCAAGAAACAGAACATTGCTGTGTCCGGTCATTAGCGCCACCCAAATCTTATAGACCGCCAGCGCAAAAATGAGTAACCCGCCTCCCAGTGCGATTCTAAACTGAGTGCGCAGCTGCCGCTCAGACAGAATCAGCCCCTCTTCTCTGGCCTGTTGTTCATATTCATTAGATATCCTGTCGATCAGGCCGTTAACGGTAAACGCGTACTTGGCCTTGCTAAAATGCGCCAGCAGCCGTCGTTCGCTGTCCTCCAGCTCGCTATCAGAAGTTTTCGCTGCTCGGTAATAGTCCAGCTTTTTACCTTTTTCCAGATAGCCCCTTTGCAACAGCACTCCCATGCCCTGCAGCAGTACGCCATCTTTTCTGTGCATAAGCCAGGCAATGAAGCAGGGGGATATATTGGCGTTTGGCAACAGCGTTTCTTTAGGCAAACGAGGCCAATTTTTCAACAACGCTTTGGTCAGCTGCCATAGGGCAATGACCAACACGTAGTAAACAACGAGGAAGAGTGGCCCATACATTGAAATGAAAGGGTTTGAAGTAAAGCTCCATGCCATGAGTTCATCCTTTTAGGCCACCTGCTGTTGGTGGCTTATTCTATTAGCCTGATTGTTAGTCAGCCATACAAATTCGTCAACGGAAAAAGCCAAGAATGGTATCGCATGACAATACCCATAACGCACCGTAACGTAGACTTCCCAAAGCCAACCCCCCATACTGGCGTTTATATTAGCAGGGACGATCAATGAGGAAATATAGGGAATGGATATCTCAGCACCAGTACACATTCATACTAATAGAAAAATAAAAATGAAGACTGCGGTAGTCTTACTTATTATCGCAATCGTGATTGCCCTCATGGCTCTATTTTTAGCGGACAGGACGGATTTAAAAATCCTTTTAGCTATATGTACCGCTGTTATGTTTTTTACTTCAGTTATCTTTTTTATCCAGGCCAGTTCAAAGACTCCATGGTTAACCCTAACGAATGATGGAGTAATCTTATATAGAACAAAGCTTCCTCCACTCGACTGGAGTGACGTTGCCTATACCGAACAACAGGTAGTCAACAATCAACCTGTACTAGCAATTTATATTAATGACGTCGAGTTGTACGCGCAGAAAATCCCCTCCGTTAAACTTCGGGAGCAGTTTATTGCTTTGAAAAAGAAAAATAACAACTCTCGACTATTGCATATTCCTCTTAATGAAATTGACTATGATATAGAAGAGCTACAGAACATATTTGAAGCATTTATCATAAAGCATACGAAAGATAACCCTTCGGTTATCATGTAGAAATAACCCTCATATTTACAGCGTTAAATAGAAAAGGCCGCTTTAAAGCGGCCTTTTAACATGACTTTATCTCATCGTTACAGATCAGTTGCCAAACATATCCCTAACCCAGTCCGGCGCGCCGCTTTCCTGCTGAGCGGGCTGCTGTGACTGACAGAGCTCATTCGGGAAATCAGTCCAGACAGGCAGTGTGCGAACACCGCCACTGCAGACAAAGCTTCCGTCAGCGTTAATGCCCATCATCGACATACGCTCCGGCATAACCAGATTCAGCGCCAGCGGCGTCTGGTTCTCCAGATAGCGGCGATAAAGCGTCAGTGAGCCATTGGCGCCCGTCAGCTTGGCGACGCCGTTGTTATCACGGCCTACCCAAGCAATAGCAACCTCTTTACCGTCGATGCCGACAAACCAGCTGTCGCGCAGATCGTTGGTAGTACCGGTTTTCGCCGCTAGGTTATATTTACCAAACTTAGCCGTCAGCGAACGAGAAGTACCGCGCTCGACAACCTGCTGCATACCGTACAGCGTCAAGTAGGCTGCCTGAGGCTCAATGACTCGCTGCGCCTGCGGCAGGCTTTGTAACAGAACCGTGCCGTCTTCTGCGATGGCAGAACGCAGTACGGACAGCTTAGCCCTTTGGCCGCCGCTGCCGATTGTCTGATACATCTGCGCGGCCTCCATCGGCGTCAGGCTGGTAGAACCTAACAGCATAGCCGGAACTTTCTGAATCGAGCTCTCCGGCACGCCGAGGCGCTGCAGCATATCGCTTACCTTATCCAGCCCCACTTCCAGCCCCAGATTCACCGTCGGAATGTTTAGCGAGTTGGCCAGCGCGTCAACCAGCAGCACGCGACCGCGGAACTGGCGATCGTAGTTTTGCGGCCGCCAGGTTTTACCACCGGACTGAGGGATCGCCAGCGCTTCATCGGCCAGCCAGGTATTTAAACGGTATTTTTCCGGCTCGCTCAGCGCGGTCAGATAGGTCGGCGGCTTGGCTAAAGAGCCAATCGGGCGCCTTGCCTGTACAGCGCGGTTAAAGCCTGCGTACTGAGGCTGAGAGCCGCCGACGACGGCGCGTACTTCGCCGCTAAAGCGGTCAACCACCACCATCGCCGCTTCCAGATCGTTAACACCGCGCGCCGCGCGCAGTGCTGGAATACCTTCTTCCACGGCCTTTTCCGCCGCGTTTTGCGATACCGGATCGAGGGTGGTAAAGATCTTCACCCCTGACAGGTTGTTAACCTTGTCTCCCAGCTTTTCATTAAGCTCCTGATGCACTAGCTGCATAAAGGCGGGCTGAGGAGTAATAACACCGCCCCTTGGTTGTACGCCCAGCGGCCTTGCGCTCAGAACGTTATACAGTTCCTGATCGATGACGTTCTGCTGCTGTGCCAGCTTCAGCACCAGATTGCGGCGCTCCAGCACAATTTGCTGATTCTTCCACGGGTTGTACAGAGAAGCGCCCTTTACCATTCCCACCAGCATCGCCTGCTGATCGACGCTCAGCTCGTTAATTGGCCGCCCGAAGAAATAGAGGCTGGCCAGCGGGAAACCGCGGATCTGATCCGCGCCGCTTTGCCCCAGAAACACTTCGTTCATGTACAGCTCAAGAATGCGCTCTTTGCTGTAGCGGGCGTCAAGAATAATCGCCATATAGGCTTCGCGCATCTTGCGGGTCAGAGAGCGCTCGTTGGTTAAAAACAGGTTTTTTACCAGCTGCTGCGTTAGGGTACTGCCGCCCTGAACCGTCCGCCCGGCAGACAGGTTCGCCAGCACTGCTCGACCAATGGAGTAAATGCTGATGCCGTCGTGCTGATAGAAATTGCGGTCTTCGGTGGCAATCAGCATATCCGACATGGGATAAGGCATATTCTTGCCGGAAACAAATAGCCGCTGCTCGCCGTTTGGCGCCTGCAGCATCGTAATAAGCTTCGGATCCAGTCGGAAGAAGCCGAATTCACGCCCCGTATCCAGATTCAGAATTCGCGCTAAACCGGAGCCGTTAAACTCAAGGCGCGCTCGGATCTGCCCCTCTTTGACATCAGGGAAGTCAAACGGCCGACGCAGAAGCTCGATAGTGCTGCCCTGAACAGAATACTCGCCAGGACGCGTAATTTTAGTGACGTTGCGATACTGCATGCCGTTAAGCAGATCGACCATTTCTTTCTGGCTATAGGACATCCCCGGCTCGAGGTTAACCATACGGCCATAAACCGCCGCGGGGAGATCCCAGACTTTTCCGTCAATGCGGCTGCGAATTTGAGAATCCAGATAGACACCGTAAAACGCCAGCAGCGCAACCGCCACAATCCCCAGTTTGACTGTCAGCCCAAACAGGCGCCTAATCAGACCCGGCTTACGGGATTTCTTTGTTTTAGCCATCAATTACTCCAGGCAGCATTGGTGTATTTTCCTCACAGTATCCAGACAGGCCCCTCGCGGCCGGGGCGTATTGTACCCCAGAATGCAACGCGATTCGCCCACTGATTTTTTAGGTTTACCCTTCATAAAACCGCTTGGTTCTACGCGTCGGCACAGCGTTAGCGGGGTCATCCGGCCAGACGTGTTTCGGGTAACGCCCCTTCATCTCTTTTTGCACGTCGCGATAGGCTCCCTGCCAGAACGCGGCTAAGTCCTGCGTAATTTGCAGCGGTCGATGAGCCGGTGACAGCAGCTCAACCACCAGCGCCACGCGACCGTCAGCAATTGCTGGTGTCTGCTTTTCGCCAAACATTTCCTGTAGCCGCACGGCCAGCGCGGGCGGCCCCTCAGCGCTATAGCGAATGGGGATCAGGCTGTCTGTCGGCACTCGGTAGGCTGAGGGCAGCGCGGCGTCCAGCTGCTGTTTCTGCTTCCAGTCCAACAGCTGGCCTAAGGCTTTAGACAGGGAGACCTGCTTTAACCCCTTAATATCCTTCACGCCCTCAAGAGAGGGCAGTAGCCAGCGCTCCAGCGACGCCAGCAGCCCTTCATCACTGACGTCCGGCCACGGCGAACCCGGCAGCCACTCTTGGGCGCGCAGCATGCGCAGCCGCAGCTGTTGAGCATCGTCATCCCAGCCGAGCGCCTCGATGCCCTGAGTTCTGATCCAGTTAAGAAAAGCGGCGTGCAGTTCTTCCATTGACGGCTTTGCCAGCGGAGATGCCTTCAACACCAGTCGACCTATCTGCTGGCGCCTCCAGGCGCGCAGCGTGCCCTTCTCTTCATCCCACTCCACCGCACTCTGGCTGTTCACCAGATGAGGAAACCGCTGTGCCAGACACTCAGGATCGACAGCGCTCGCCAGTAATATTCTCGCATCAGGGCTGGTTGTCCCCTGTAATAAAGAAGCGGCGACCAGCCAGGGCGAACGGCTCAGACCGTCACCGGGTTCCAACTGCGCGCCCAGCCCGTTAGCCAGCAGATAGCGACCGTCGTTAGCGCGCCGCTGAGCAATGCGATCGGCAAACCCAGCCGCCAGTAAAAACGGTGCCTCGTCAGCATCAATTCGCCCTATTTTTTCAGACCGACCAGACAGGCGACCGCAAAGCTGACGAACACGCTTTTGCCACTGGGGAAGCGGGTTAGACAGCCAATAGGCTACGTCTTTATTGCCGCTTCTTGGCGGCTCTTCAAGCATTGCTGTCAGCGCTAGCGCCGTTGCCAGCGAGTCTGCGCTTTGGGTTTGTGCAAAAAGCAGCATCGCAGCCAGTCGGGGATCGCAGCCCATTTCCGCCATTTTTCTACCGTTGGCGCTCAGACCACCGTCGGCTGCCAGCGCCCCTAGCTGCGTCAGCAGCCGGCGTGCAGCCGAGAGCGCAGCTTCCGGCGGACGATCTAGCCAAGTCAGCTGTTCAACGTCGCGACAGCCCCACTGTAAAAGCTCCATCAGCAGCATCGACAGATCGGCCTGCATGATTTCAGCCTCGCTCTGCTCTGCTGCCCGTTCGGCCTGCTCCTGCGCAAACAGGTGCCAGCACTGACCGGGCATCAGCCGCCCGGCACGCCCTGCGCGCTGGATCATGGAGGCTTTTGAGATGCGCTGGGTCACCAGCCGGGTCAGACCGCTTTTTGCCTCAAACCGCGCCGTGCGCTCTAGGCCGCTGTCCACCACCAGACTAATGCCGTCGATAGTCAAACTGGTTTCCGCAATATTGGTCGCCAGCACCACCTTCCGCCGCCCTGCGGGAGAGGGGGCGATCGCTCTTTGCTGCTCCGCCAGCGACAGCGCGCCGTACAAGGGGCACAGGTCAATATCAGAAGGCACCGAACCGCTCAACGCGTCGTACACGCGCCGAATCTCCGCCACGCCGGGTAAAAACAGCAGCAGTGAACCCTGATTCCGGTTCAAAATCTGCCGAACGGCCTGCGCAACGTTGTCCTCAAAGTACCCTGCGACGGGTAAAGACTGATAGTGGCGTTCCACAGGGAAGCTTCGCCCCTCAGCACTCACCACCGCCGCCTGCGGCAGAGTCTGACAGAGCTTTTGGTTATCCAATGTCGCTGACATGATAAGCAGCTTTAGCGTCTCGTTAAGGCCGCTCTGCACGTCTAAAAGAAGGCTAAGAGCCAGATCCGCCTGTAGGCTGCGCTCGTGAAATTCATCAAGAATAATGAGGGAGACACCGTCCAGCATCGGATCGCGCTGCAGCATGCGAACCAGCACGCCCTCGGTCACCACTTCAAGGCGCGTTGCGGCGCTGCACAGGCTTTCGGCGCGCATGCGGTAGCCGACCTGCTGCCCCACCGGTTCTCCCAGCTGTTCCGCCAGCCGTTGGGCAACGCTGCGAGCCGCCAGTCGCCGGGGCTCCAGCATGATGATTCGTCCCGCTAGCCAAGGCTGTTCTAAAAGCCTCAGCGGCAGCCATGTTGACTTACCCGCACCGGGAGGCGCCTGAAGCAGCACGGCCTGGGAGCGCTGAAGCTCGCCCAGTAAAGGTTCAAGAATGTCGCTTATCGGTAAAGGCACGCTTTAATCGCCAGAGTAGTGGTATCAAAATCAGGGCTCTATTATAGAGGCCGTTAGTCTATCAGCCGAATAAAAGCCGAAAAGAAAACTTTCATTGTTTTACCAAACGGCCAACATCGTGAATAATGTCCGATTTTTAACCAAGGATACACTGGCCATGCAGTTTTCTTCCCCGCTAAAGTCCGCCACACTGGTGAAGCGCTACAAGCGCTTTTTAGCCGACGTCGTCACGCCGGAAGGCGAAACTCTGACGCTGCACTGTGCCAATACCGGTGCAATGACCGGCTGCGCAGAACCGGGGGATACGGTGTGGTACTCCACTTCCGACAACCCAAAGCGAAAGTACGCTCACTCGTGGGAACTGACGCAAACCCGCACTGGCCATTTCATCTGTATCAATACACTGCGCGCCAACGAGCTGGTTAAAGAAGCGCTGGCGCTGGGAAACATTGCCCAGCTTCAGGGATACGATTCGCTTCGTAGCGAAGTCCGCTATGGCGAAGAAAACAGCCGCATCGACTTTTTGTTGGAAAGTGAAACGAAGCCCGCTTGCTATATTGAAGTGAAGTCCGTCACCCTGCTGACAGACGGCTGCGGGTATTTTCCAGATGCAGTGACCACCCGAGGTCAAAAGCATCTTCGAGAGCTTCAGTCCGTTGTTGAACAGGGGCTGCGGGCCGTTTTACTGTTCGCTGTGCTGCATTCTGGTATTGAATCCGTCGATGTGGCAAAGCACATTGATCCGACTTACGCTAAGCTTTTTGAACAAGTTCGGAAATGCGGTGTCGAAGTCGTCTGTTATAAAGCAGAGATCTCACCTAACGGAATGATCCTGCAAGTACCGCTGCATTTCAAAGCGTGAATTAGGAATGAAAAATAACGAGTGAAGTAGTTTCACGAGAAGAAATGATCGTGCTTATAAAGGAAAGTGCTTTCCCTCACAGCATTGTCATACTGAGAGGAGGAAAAATTGCTAACTTCATCCTCATCTGTTATTTATAGCGGCCTGATTTTTTCTTAGAGTCAAATCTACAACGCGTATTTTGTAGGAGAAGCAAAATGCAAGAAGGGCAAAAGCGTAAGACCTCGTCCTTAAGTATCCTGGCGATTGCGGGCCTCGAGCCCTATAAAGAGAAGCCGGGAGAAGAGTACATGAACGAAGCCCAGCTTACACATTTCAGGCTGATTCTTGAAGCATGGCGCGGGCAGCTCAGGGATGAAGTTGACCGTACAGTTAGCCATATGCAAGACGAAGCGGCGAACTTCCCCGATCCGGCAGACCGCGCAACGCAGGAAGAGGAGTTCAGTCTGGAACTTCGCAACCGCGACCGCGAACGTAAGCTGATCAAGAAGATCGACAAGACGCTGCAAAAAATTGCCGAAGACGAGTTTGGCTACTGCGAATCGTGCGGCGTTGAGATTGGCATCCGCCGTCTTGAAGCGCGTCCTACTGCCGATCTGTGTATCGACTGTAAAACGCTGGCCGAAATCCGCGAAAAGCAGATGGCGGGCTAATCGCTCAGCACAGTGACTAACAGGAGCCCGCCTAATTTTACGCGGGCTCAGCAGCTATGACGGCTCACTATGTGGGGCGCTTTGCCCCCTCTCCTTCTGGAGATCTGCATTTCGGTTCACTCATCGCCGCACTGGGCAGCTTTTTACAGGCCAGAGCACACTGCGGTGACTGGCTGGTTCGCATCGAGGATATCGATCCTCCACGGGAAGTCGCTGGCGCGGCCTCACGGATCCTCTACACCCTTGAACGCTATGGGCTACACTGGGACAAAGATATTCTCTACCAGTCTCAGCGTTCTGACGCCTATCGACAGGTGCTTGATGACCTGTATCAGCAAAATCACTGCTACTATTGCCACTGTACCCGAGCCAGAATCCAACAGCTGAGCGGCGTTTACGACGGCCACTGTCGAGATTTGCACCTTCCTGCACAACAGGCCGCTCTTAGGCTTAGGCTAACTCACCCCGTTCTCAGCTTTCACGACGAGCTCAGGGGAGACATTGCCACACCGCAGGACTTCGCCAAAGAAGACTTTATCATTCACCGCAAAGACGGCCTGTTTGCCTATAACCTCGCCGTCGTGGTAGATGACCACTTTCAGGGCGTGACGGAAATTGTCCGCGGCGCAGACCTTATCCTCCCTACCGTTCGGCAAATTGCTCTTTATCGGCAACTCGGCTGGCGAGAGCCGCGCTACCTTCACCTGCCGCTGGCGCTTAACGGAACCGGAGACAAGCTGTCGAAGCAAAATCATGCCCCCGCTCTGCCGGAGGGAAACCCCGTTCCGACACTTGCCAAAGCGCTCGCGTTTCTTGGCCAACCTTTGCCCGTCGGCTGGGAATACGCGTCAACGGACGAACTGCTTGCATGGGCTATTGATAGCTGGTCGTTGTCGACCATTCCCTTAACCGCTCCCCCAACTGCCACCCCGCTAAATCCTTAGCATTAGAGGGAAATACGGTTTTCATTCTCAAACGCCTTCGCGTGAGCTATCATAGGCCGCCGATTTTGCCGTCACCTAAACTAAAAGACGACAAATCTTCCCGCTGCGAAAGCGGGACTAGCGAATTTTTCAGAGCCCGGTCGTCCGCATCGCCTTCACGGCGTCAGATCGCGTTCGGGCCAACCGTTCACAGAGAGACAACAATCGAGGTGTCCTATTTTTACCCGCGTAGCTGACTTTTGCCGCAAGGTATTCACCCGAGAGCCTGAATCAGGCGAACAGCAGGACGACAGCATTCAAGACGTCATCATCGTTCCTCGCGCACAGCACAACATTTCCCGTCAAGACATCAGCGACAACGCGCTGAAGGTTCTTTATCGCCTGAACAAAGCGGGCTATGAAGCCTATCTGGTCGGCGGCGGCGTGCGCGACCTGCTGTTAAACAAAAAGCCAAAAGATTTCGACATTACCACTAATGCCACCCCAGAGCAGATCCGCAAGCTGTTTCGCAACTGCCGCCTGATTGGTCGCCGCTTCCGTCTGGCGCACATCATGTTTGGCCCAGAAATCATTGAGGTTGCGACGTTTCGCGGCACTCACAGCGACAGCGACGACAAAAACGCCTCTCAGCAGGCGAATAACGGCATGCTGCTGCGGGATAACGTTTACGGCTCCATCACGGAAGACGCCTATCGTCGCGACTTTACCGTAAACAGCCTTTACTACAGCGCCAGCGACTTTACGCTGCGCGACTTCACCGGCGGCCTGAGCGATATTCAACAGGGTATCATTCGCCTTATCGGCGAGCCGGAAGTACGCTACCGCGAAGACCCGGTCAGAATGCTGCGGGCTGTGCGCTTTGCCGCCAAGCTTGGCATGAAAATCGAACCGGTCACCGCTGAGCCGATCCCTCGTCTAGCCAACCTGCTTAGCGATATCCCTCCCGCTCGGCTGTTTGAAGAGTCTCTCAAACTGCTACAGTCCGGTCAGGGTTATGACACCTATTTACTGATGCGTGAATATCGTCTGTTTGGCCCGCTGTTTCCGGTAATTGCGCGGCACTTTACTCCTCAGAGCGACGGCAACATGGAAAAGCTGCTGGCAAAAGTGCTGCAGAATACCGACCGTCGGCTGCAAAACGGCAAGCGCGTCAATCCGGCCTTCCTGTTCGCCGCCATGCTTTGGTACCCGCTGGTTGAGCTTGCGCAAAAGCTGGCGCAGGAAAGCGGCCTGACTTACCACGATGCGTTCGCCTTAGCGATGAACGATACGCTGGACGAACAGTGCCGCACGCTGGCTATTCCCAAACGCATTACCTCTCTGGTTCGCGACATCTGGCAGCTGCAGCTTCGCCTTCCTCGCCGTCAGGGCAAGAGAGCCTATAAGCTGATGGAGCATCCCAAGTTCCGAGCCGCCTTCGATTTACTGCTGCTTCGCGGCGAAATCGAAAGAGGCGAGCTGGAGAAAGTGGGCATCTGGTGGCAAGAGTTTCAGGAAGCGGACACTCAGCGGCAGAAAACCATGCTCAGCACGCTGGGCGATGAGCCGGACAGAGGGCGTCGTCCACGCAGGCCGCGCAAGCGAGTGCCTAGAGCGGCTAAGCCGCAGGAATAAGGCACTAGCCTCATGACTCAGGTATTTATTGCACTCGGCAGCAATCTGGAACAGCCGCTTAAGCAGGTTGAAGCGGCACTGGATGCGCTTGGGCGCATTGAATACACCCGGCTGGTTAACTGCTCGCGCTATTTTCGCACCGCGCCTCTGGGGCCAAAAGATCAGCCCGACTACCTTAACGCAGCCGTTGAGCTGGAAACATCGCTAGAGCCCGAAGCGCTACTGGACGCCACGCAGCAGATTGAACTTCAACAGGGACGAGTCAGAAAGGCCGAACGCTGGGGGCCACGCACGCTGGATCTCGACATCATGCTGTTTGGCGATCGCGTGATAAATACGCCCCGGCTGACAGTCCCTCACTACGACATGCACAACCGTGCGTTTATGCTCTATCCCCTCGCCGATATTGCGCCCGAACTGATATTTCCGGACGGCATCTCGCTGCGCCAGAAACTGGCGCAGCTGAGCCTTGAAGGCATCAATCTCTGGTTTGATTAAACGGCAGTGACTACTGCCTCACCGCCATTGGCTTGACGTCTGAACGGTTATTGGCAATGCGCTCTGCCATTGCATCAATAGAATCTGTGCGCAGCACGTAAAGGCGCTTCAGGGTATATGGATTGTCCCCCGGCTTCACCTTCCCTCTTACCGTCGTCACCGCTAGGCGATAGCCCGCCAGCCTTGCCGCTTCAATAGCCTTATCGTTATAGCCGCCAAAAGGATAGGAAACGTAAAGCACCTTCGGGTTAAACGGCTTCAGCACGCGCGCTGAGCGCTCAAAATCCAGCTGAATATTGTGCTCAGTACGGCTAAGCAGCACCGGGCGCTTATCGTCGGAATAGCGGTGCAGAAAGTGAGTATGCGACTGAATGTCAAACACGTCCTGAATCTGCTTAATCTCGCTTATGCTCATAAACTGCAGCGAGTTTGCATCCCAAGGCTGCGGATTGTGCTTAACGCGCGAAGAGATAATAAACGCCGTTGCCTGCTGACCATACTTCTTCAATATCGGATAGGCGTAGCGATAAACCGACTTCAGGCCGTCGTCAAACGTCAGCACAACCGCCTTAGCGGGCAGGTTAACGCTGTTGTTCAAGTACCCTTCAAGCTGAGCCAAAGACAGCGTGCGGTAGCCCGCGCTTTTCAGGTAGCCCATTTGTGCATCAAAGGCGGTATCGGAGGTGGTAGTAGACGTGTTGCGAAACAGCCGATTTTCGTCGTCTTTCAGCACGTGATGGTAAGTCAGAACCGGAATGCCGTTGTCCAGCTCACAGTCGTCAGCGCGGACGTACTTTACGTCATCACCTACGTTAATTTCATACCACAGCACGCCGTCATCGCCCTTTAGGCGCCCTAGAATAGGATAGCGCAGGTTCTCGCTCAGCTCGCCGAAAACGCCGCTTTTCGCCTTAGGGTGGTTATACAGCACCGTCGTGCGGGTAGTGATCAGGTTTTGATTCAGCTTTTGCAGATCTGCCAACTCTAGGCCGAGCACTTTTTTCGACTTCTGTACCGGCTCTAAGTCGTCTTTATCAATAAGGCCTCTGCCGTTACCAAAGGTAAATTCGTAGTAGTCATCATTCAGCGGATAGACCATCAGCTCGACGTTTTTATTGAGCGAGCCGACGTTAATAACCTCACCGGCAACTGGCGCCATGATGCTGCTCTCGCGAAGCAGTTTGACCTGAATAATGGACGCGCTTTCTCCCTGCGCGTAGGCGTGCGTTAATCCGATGGCGAAAAGAAACAGCGCGATCGGCAAGCGTAGAACGGATATAAAGCTCATAAAATCGTCGTATTTATTATAGTAGAATGACAGACATCACCGGGCGATAAAGGCAAAGGCAGTGACCCGCACCGAATAGGCGAAATAGCCTATTTGGCAAAATAGCGGTAGTGCCCTTCAATCGTCCATGAAAAAAGAATGTCCTCAGCCCGAGCTCCGGAACCTATATTGTGAACCACTAAAGGCCGCCCGTCAGAGGTATAGCGATCGGTCACAATACCGATGTGGGGTAATCCATTGTCTAAACGCCAGGAAACGATGTCGCCAGGCAGGTAGTCCGCAGAATTCTGCGAAATCGGCCTGCTCATTTTATGCCGATTAAAATAAGTTTCAAGATTCGGCACGCGGCGGTGATCGATATTTGGATCGGGCTTTTTCAATCCCCAACGCTTTGGATAAGAGGAAAAATTGGCTTTCATGTCTTTATGCACTAACTGCTGTAGATCGGCACCCTGCTGACGCAGAGCGCGGATAACCACGTCAGAGCACACGCCCCGATCTTCCGGCACGTCACCGTTGGGATAAGACAAAGAGACGTAAGCTGGGTCATAGTACAGCGTTTTGCCAATTTGACCTTCAGCACTGCGCCCCAGCGCCAGATTGGTTTTGGGCACGATTGCGGCACTTGGAGTGATTGAAACAGTTGGGGAAGCACGTTCCGCGCCTGAGGATGGCGCCGCCAACGGCGGCTGAGGTTCCGATACCGCCTGATAGGAGATAAAAAGCCCTGTGCTGGAAAGCAGAAGGATAGCCCAAGAAGCCTTTACTAAACGCGATGTCCTTTTCATTCCTGCTCCCTAATCATGCTGAGCCCTCTCGAGCCTTCTTTCCGTGAGTAAAACGCTAGTATCCCATTTTTTCTATCAGTGGAGCGATCCATTCTCGCCTGTCAGCCTGAGTGCCCACAAAAATCATCGTGCTGCCGATGCGAGTTATCAGCACGTACCTGTCGTTATATCTCAGAGTAAATTTATTGTAATTACCCATGCCGAACTTACTGGAGGAAGTGAGGTTAGACGCAGCCTTCCTACTCTCATACTCTTTTTCCATCCCGGTATAGGCTTGAATTGCGCGCTCGACACTGGTGTATATCAAGAAATTCACCGTCACGCCGTCCTTTTCTGCCACCAGATAGCGCTTAACAGACTTACCTTTGCCGTCCATATCCTTAGACTTGTCGATGGTAAAACCTTCCGCTTCCATAGCGGCTTGAAACTGTTCAGTGGTCATTTCTGGCTTATCAAACTCGCATCCCGCCAGCAGAAGGGTGAAAAGCGCAACGACGATTAAAACGCACTTTTTCATTATCAAAACGTCCCTGTTCGAATATTAAAAAGCCACGCAGACATTGCGTGGCGAATAAAATCAATAAACTAGCTGCGAAGCCCTCTGCCGCGAGAAATCAGCCACCAGCTCAGCAGATAAAACCCTGTCGTAAAGGCAATCAATACACCCAGCGTCATGGTTAACGACACGTCGGTAATACCCAGAAAACCATAGCGAAAACCGCTTATCATGTACACGATCGGGTTTGCCTTGGAGATCACTTGCCATACAGGCGGCAGCAGAGTCAGTGAATAAAAGACCCCTCCTAGGTAGGTCAGTGGCGTCAGCACGAACGTTGGCACAATGCTAATATCGTCAAACGTTTCGGCAAAAACCGCGTTCACCAGCCCGCCCAAAGAAAACAGCACCGACGTAAACAGCAGCGTTATGGCAATCGCCCACCATGAGTGGATTTCCAACGGCACAAAGAACATCGATACCAGCGTAACCAGCACGCCAACGCAAACCCCTCGCGCCACGCCGCCGCCGACAAAGCCAAGAATAATGATGTGGGTTGGTACCGGCGCGACCAGCAGTTCTTCAATGCTGTGCTGGTACTTGGCACCGAAAAACGACGACGCCACGTTAGAGTAGGAGTTAGTGATCACCGACATCATAATCAGCCCCGGCACAATAAACTGCATATAGCCGAAGCCCTGCATTTCACCGATGCGCGAACCGATCAGGTTACCGAAAATGATGAAGTAGAGGGTCATGGTAATAACGGGCGGCACCAGCGTTTGAACCCAGATCCTCGCGAAGCGAGTGACTTCCTTAATCCAGATGCTCTTCAGTGCGATCCAATACAGACGAATCATTCTGCCTCTTCCTCATAATCGTTGACCAAGTGGACAAATAGCTCTTCCAAACGGTTCGCTTTATTTCTCATGCTTAACACAGCGACACCCTGCGCGCTCAACTGGTTGAAAACGCCGTTAAGCCCCTGCTCTCTCTCAACGTCAACTTCCAGCGTTGCAGTGTCTACCAGACGGCTGACGTACCCTTCTAACTGAGGGATCGGGCTTTTCGGCGCTAGGTCGAGGATAAACGTTTCCGACTTCAGCTTAGACAGCAGCTCGCGCATAGAAGTATTTTCCACCAGTTCCCCCTGCCGGATAATGCCGATATTGCGGCACAGCATTTCTGCCTCTTCCAGATAGTGGGTGGTTAAAATAATCGTGATGCCCTGCTGGTTCAGCTCTTTTAAGAACAGCCACATCGAACGACGAAGCTCAATGTCAACGCCAGCGGTGGGCTCATCGAGGATCAACAGCTTAGGCTGATGCATCAGCGCCCGAGCGATCATCAGCCGCCGCTTCATACCGCCGGACAGTCGCATAGCGCGCTCGTTGCGCTTCTCCCACAGTTCAAGGCGCTTCAGATAAGTCTCTGCGCGCTCCAGCGCCACATCCCGCGGTACGCCGTAATAGCCGGCCTGAGTGACGACAATCTGTAGAACAGTCTCAAAGGGGTTAAAGTTAAACTCCTGCGGCACCAGACCCAGCTGCCGTTTGGCGTTCACCAGATCGCTGTCCGTATCGTAACCGAACACCTTCACCTGCCCTGACGTTTTATTCACCAGCGAACTGATAATACCAATGGTGGTCGACTTCCCGGCGCCGTTGGGGCCTAAGAGTGCATAAAAATCGCCGGCCTCTACGGTCAGGTCAATGCCTTTAAGCGCCTTTACGCCGCCGGCATACACTTTGGATAACTTCGATAATTCTAGTGCGTACGTCATAGCCAACAGGATTACCTTATTTGGGAGAGGAGAAGAACGGCGCAGGATTGACGCGTCATCTGCGCAGATGCGATCAGCTTAATCGTTATAGTCACGCTTAACAATTCAATTAACACTTTTGAAACAATTCATTCAGGTATAAAATAGCGTCCGTCCTTTTTCATGACGGACGCTGCCCAAGCCCTTCGGCCGGACAGTCGGCCCAAAAAAGTCATAACGAACCATGGTTCCGTTGAAAAAACGCCGCCATAGCACGGTATACTCTAAGCCATTCGAGCCTCGGCAGAGCGTTGTCGCCAACTGGGCGATCCTGTGAAGCACAATGAGTATATTAACGCCGTTAAACACAATGAGCGATAGCACCTATGAAAGACATTGAAAGACTAATGCACAACAACGAGGTTTGGGCTGCAAGTATCAGCAAGGACGACCCCGAATTTTTTGAACGCCTGGCGCTGTCACAAAAGCCACGCTTTCTCTGGATTGGCTGTTCCGACAGCCGCGTACCGGCAGAGCGCTTGACCGGGCTTGAGCCGGGCGAGCTGTTTGTTCACCGTAACGTTGCCAACCTGGTTATCCACACCGACCTGAACTGCCTTTCTGTTGTGCAGTATGCGGTTGAAGTCCTTGAGATTGAGCACATCATTATCTGTGGCCACTACGAGTGCGGCGGCGTCAATGCAGCCATCAACAACCCGGAGCTGGGGCTCATCAACAACTGGCTGCTGCACATCCGCGATCTTTGGTACAAGCACAGTTCACTGATCGGGGAGCTGCCGCCGGAAAAACGCGCCAACCTGCTGAGTGAAATCAACGTAGTGGAGCAGGTGTATAACCTCGGCCATTCGACTATCGTACAGTCAGCCTGGAAGCGCGGGCAGAAAGTGCTGATTCACGGCTGGGTTTACGACGTACAGGACGGAAAACTGCGCGATTTGGAAATCAGCGCGTCAAGCCGCGAATCCCTCGAGCTGCTGTACCGCAAGGCCATTTCCAACCTGCTCGTCACCGACAAATCAGAAAAGTAACGCAGCAAGCGAGACCTACCCCGGACGGCTAGCGCTGCCGGGGCAGGCGCAAAGACTATTCGTCTAGCAGAACGACTTTGCCAATATAGGGCAGATGACGATAGCGTTGAGCATAGTCAATGCCGTACCCCACAACAAACTCGTCGGCGATAGAAAAACCAATATAGTCAATCGGCACCGGTACTTCACGACGCGAAGGCTTGTCCAGCAGAGTGCAAAGCGCCAGTGAATTAGGCTCTCGTAGCAGCAGGATTTCGCGAACTTTAGTTAGGGTATAGCCCGTATCAATGATGTCTTCAACAATCAGGACGTCCTTACCCCGGATGTCTTCATCCAGATCTTTAAGGATTTTCACGTCGCGGTTGCTGTCCATGCTGTTGCCATAGCTGGAAGCGGTAATAAAGTCGACTTCGTGAGGGACGGTAATCATCCGGCACAGGTCAGCCATAAAAATGAATGAGCCGCGCAGCAGCCCCACCAGCACCAGCTCTTTGCCGCTATCGCCATAGCGCGCGTTAATTTCAGCAGCAAGCTCAGCAATACGTGCCTTTACTTCCTGCTCGGAAATCATGGTTTCAACAATATGTTTCATAGTGAAAAACGCTCGGAGAGCCCGAACGCATCGTCCTTTGGAGTTAAGCGTAGTTAAACGGAAGGCGGAAAAGTGTAACACATCTTCATGCCGGTTACATACGGCCGTAGGGGGAATAAGGCAAATCTCACCGAGAAAAAGCCGGGCGGCAAGCTCATCGCCGCCCGACTTCTCTCTGTACGACTCGATCTACACCATAAAGGTTAATAAGTCAGGCCAGCCTCTTCCTCTGACTGGCGAACGATGGCTTTCCCCATCCAGCGCACAACGTCGAGGATCTGCTGGCTCTCAAGCCCCCAAATATCTTTCAGCACCAAAAACACTTCAGAACCGTAAATAAGAGAAAAAGCGTGATTCATGCGGTTCCATTCCGCCGCAGACATTCTTTCCTTCAGCGGATGCGCCACCATCTCCAACAGCTGCTTGCGGTTGCCCCGAACCAGCGGCAGCTCTCCACTTACATCTTCGCTACCAGAGCGCCTTGCTGCCCACTGTTCAAGAGAAATACGCAGCGCCGCCCTCAGCGCCCCTTCGTGCTTTTCCAACTGAGGATAGGCAAAAGAAAGCAGCGAATCTAAGCGTTCAGCCACCGAAGTCTCTTCCGGCTTCCAGGCCCGCATCGGTGCCAGAACGTCCCCGACAATGGCAGAAATCAGCGAGCTTTGGGTAGGAAAATAGCGATAGGCCGTCGCTCTCGATACTCCCGCCTCGTTAGCCAGCTCGGTAATAGAGGGAATGTTACCACTCTCTAGCATCGTCATTGCCGCTTGCATAAGCTTGTTTAACGTACGGGCGCGCACCCGTGTCATTTTTGGAGAGTCATCGGCCAGAGCCTCATCGTTTACGTTTTTCGCATTCTTCTTTGTTTTCATCGTATACGTTTCCTGTTTTTCCTCACCGATCTTCTTAAAAAGTGCTCGACGGGCTACCGAGCCTAAGTGCCTGCTCAGGCATAAAGAGATTTGTGTATTTTTATTGCATTCCGGCACCGTTTGCGCAACTGGCCTTTTGGGCACTGGAATTTTTTTCTAAATAAAAATCAGCACATTAATTAATTTCGTTAGGAAATAAATTGCAATAAAACAGAAATGATTATGCGAGCTGCTTATCGGAAGAGGTAAAAAAACGGCGGCTCACAGGACTGAGCCGCCGTTTGACAGGATCAAGGAAAAACGTGTCGCGCTATTTTGCCGGCGCCGCTGTCGTTCCGCCTGCGCGATACATCTCAGCGGAAATGCGCCAGTAAGGAGAGACATCCGCATCACGCGCACCAATCACGCGAAAATAGTCGGCACCCTCTTTCTCAGCCTTTTCAGCAATAGCCTCTACCGCTTCATCTAGCGTTGAGACCATAACTGACAGGCTAATTACGCCCATGCTCTGAAGCTGCATTTTCTCAGCCACATCGGCACGTGAAATCTCCGTCACGGCGTGCGCCATACTGCTGACGGACAGAGCCAAGAACATCGCCAGAACCGCTGTGGTCTTCATGATGCCAATCACCTATTAAGCTGAACGTTTGGCTATCATACGCTGGGGAAAGTCATAAATAAAAGCGGCTTTTCTCACCTATATTGCACGCCGGCTCTGGGCGATACCCCCGCGCAATTAGCGATACAGCTCAGCGGAAACCCACCACTGGTTGGAGTCGTCTTGAGAGTTAGCTGCGATAACGCGATAGTGGCCTGCATTCATACTTTCCGCTTTTTTCGCAATGGCGCTAACGGCCTGATCCATGTCAGCAACCTGTACTGAACTGGATACGGTACCCATGCTTTGTAGCTGCTGAGCCTGCTGGCTATTAACCTGAGTAGCGGCCATTGCAGAACCTGCACCAAGGGAGAATAACAGAGCGATTAATGCTGCTGACTTTTTCATTTTGTTGCCTCATATTTTATTCAATAAATTTGAATTTATTATTGAATTTAATTGAATTAAAAAATAAAAATTAACATAACAATTTGAATTAAATTAATATATTGAAAATATCTAAATCAATTTTATTCAAACGATGAACAAATCCTAAACCCAAAAATGTGATCCGTATTAGCTTTTAATGCTAAAAATTTTTAACATCTATAGCCAAATTTGATTACAACCCCACACATTCCAGCTCCTTCGCCCCACTCATTCTTTTTGACGTTTAGTGCTGTTTTATTTGACGGCTTTTTTTCATCAAGATACTGTACCGTACAGTACAAAGACGAAATAAATGAGACGCATTTATCTGAACGGTGCGAAAGACGAATCGAGAGAAACCCTGGTTCGGAATGTTTTCTAAAGGGAAATAACGCTATGCTGCAAACAACGATTATTTACGATCTGGCTCACTGGATAGAAAACCACTTGGAGGAGCCTCTTAACGTTAAACGCGTCGCCAGCAAGGCGGGCTACTCACAGTGGCACTTACAGCGGCTGTTCAAAAATACGACCGGAGACTCGCTGGCAACCTACATTCGCAAAAAGCGCCTGCAAAATGCGGCGTCAGAGCTTAAGCAAAGCAGAAAAACCATTGCGGACATTGCCTATAAGTACCAGTTTGACTCACAGCAGAGCTTTACCCGAGCGTTTAAAAAGATGTTTGATAAAACACCGTCAGACTACCGCTATCGCACATAGCCCCTCTTCTCTCCTATCCCTTTCCTTCTGCCAGCCGCGGAGGGAAGGAATAAAAAAGATTTGTCATCGCTATACAGTATGGTAACGTCGCCGAGTATCCGTAACGAATATCAACGCCATGAAACACAAATCTTTTTTTCGCCTTCCTCTGCTGCTGCTGTCTTTATCAGGGTTCTCCTTTGAAAGTCAGGCACTAACCGAAGCTGAAGCCGAAGACCTTGCCGACTTGACCGCCGTCTTTCTGTATCTGAAACAGGAATGTGGGTATGGCGATTTACCTATCCCAGAAATCAAGCGGGCGCTGATTTACTTTGCCCAGCAAAACCGCTGGGACCTGAGCAACTATAACCAGCTCAATATGGAAGCCCTAGGTAGCGCCAGCTACCGCGACTTAAAGCAAATCCCTCTTGATAAAGACCTCAAGTGCCGCAGGCTCGCCAAAGACTCGTTCGGCCTTATTACTCACTAAGGCACTCAGCCGATCTGATACGCATAAATGCGCCGTTTGCCGTGCATCCACGCCCCAAGTCCGCTATGATATTTCGCTAAATTTTTGTCCGGCATTGAGGATTAAGGCGCATGTCTCAAAAAGAGATCTGGTTTGAAACGCTGTACGGCGGCGGATTTGGTCAGTTTTTTTCCATTGATAAAACCCTTTATCACAATAAAACCGAACATCAGGATCTGATCATCTTTGAAAACGCCGCTCTTGGGCGCGTGATGGCGCTTGATGGTGTAGTACAAACCACCGAGCGCGACGAGTTTATCTACCATGAGATGATGGCTCACGTGCCGATTTTCGCCCATGGTAAAGCCAAGCGCGTGTTGATCATCGGCGGCGGAGACGGCGGTATGCTTCGAGAAGTGTGCCGCCATCAGAGCGTCGAACACATCACCATGGTGGAAATCGACGCAGGCGTAGTGGAGTTCTGCCGTCAGTACTTGCCCAACCACAGCGCGGGCGCCTATGACGATCCGCGTTTTAATCTGGTTATCGAAGACGGCGTGAACTTCGTCAGCCAGACAGACCAAAAGTTCGACGTCATTATCTCCGACTGTACTGACCCTATCGGCCCCGGCGAGAGCCTGTTTACCTCTGACTTTTATCAGGGCTGCGCGCGCTGCCTGAATGAAAACGGCATTTTTGTCGCCCA
This sequence comes from Leminorella richardii, assembly GCF_900478135.1. Taxonomy (NCBI): domain Bacteria; kingdom Pseudomonadati; phylum Pseudomonadota; class Gammaproteobacteria; order Enterobacterales; family Budviciaceae; genus Leminorella; species Leminorella richardii. Next base: position 961,299 of record NZ_LS483470.1, on the reverse strand, counting down.
AAACGGCGTCTGCTTCCTACAGCAGGACGAAGCAGTAAACAGCCAGCGCAGACTGTCGCACTATTTTGACGACGCCAGCTTCTACCAGACGGCGATCCCGACCTACTACGGCGGCATCATGACCTTCGCCTGGGCAAGCCAGAATCCGATGCTGCGCCAGCACGATATTGCAACGCTGGAAGCGCGGTTCAGCGCCTCTGGCCTGCGCTGCCGCTACTACAACCCGGCGATACACGTGGGTGCTTTTGCGCTGCCGCAGTATTTACATGACGCGTTGAACGACCGTTAATCACCCGTTTTATTCACTATCGACAAAGGCGGTGGACCAAATTGCATAAAATAAAACTACACGGCTTCAATAACTTAACCAAAAGCCTGAGTTTTTGTATCTACGATATCTGTTATACCCAAACGGACTACGACAGAGAGCAGTACATTGCTTACATTGATGAACAGTACAACGCCAACCGCCTGACGGAAATTCTGACGGAAACCTGTTCCATCATCGGAGCCAATATTCTCAATATCGCCCGTCAGGACTACGATCCGCAGGGCGCCAGCGTGACGATTCTCATCAGCGAAGAGCCTATCGACCCAAGCCTCGTCGATCAGTCAGAGAATCCCGGCCCGCTGCCGGAGGCCGTCGTCGCCCATCTGGACAAAAGCCATATCTGCGTTCATACCTACCCTGAAAGTCATCCTCAGGGAGGAATCTGCACGTTCCGCGCTGATATTGAAGTGTCTACCTGCGGCGTAATCTCTCCGCTCAAGGCGCTCAACTACCTGATTCACCAGCTGGAATCAGATATCGTGACGCTGGACTACCGCGTGCGCGGCTTTACCCGCGACGTCAACGGCGTGAAGCACTATATCGACCACCCGATCAACTCAATTCAGAACTTTATGGCTGAGAGCATTACCTCTCAGTTCCACATGGTGGACGTCAACGTGTATCAGGAAAACATTTTCCATACCAAGATGATGCTCAAAGAGTTCGACCTCGACCACTACCTGTTTAACGCCAAGCCGGAAGACCTGAGTCAGAGCGAGCGCCAGCACATTACTCGTCTGGTACGCAAAGAAATGCAGGAAATCTACTACGGCAGAAACATGCCGGACGTTGCCTAAGCTATTTGAAGCCACGCCGAACGGCGTGGCCGCTTTACATTTTCTACTTCCCTTACTGCCTGCTGTCGTTTGCCTGTCGCAGCAGCGTGCGGCTTTCGTTCAGGAAGCGGCTGGCGTAGTCGCCAAACCAGTCTTTAACCTGATTAAAGTTATCGATAAACGCGGTTTTATCGCCCTTCTCCAGAATCGCCACGGCTTCGCCGAAGCAAGCGTAGTAGCGCTTAATCAGTGCCAGATTTTCTTCTGACGACATAATAATGTCTGCATACAGCTGAGGATCCTGAGCAAACAGGCGGCCAATCATCGCCAGCTCTAAGCGGTAAATCGGTGACGACAGCGCTAAAAGCTGCTCCAGCTCGGCCTTCTCGTGAGACAGGTTAAGCCCATAGGTGAAAGTGGCGAAGTGGCGCAGCGCCTGAATAAAGGCCATATTGCGGTCGTGCTCCGCGGGCGTAATAGCGTGAAGTCGCGAACCCCAGACCTGAAGCTGTTCCAGCAGCCACTGATAGGACTCAGGCTTGCGCCCGTCACAGTAGGCAATCACCTGCTTAGCCAGACTGCTGACGTCCGGCCCGAACATCGGGTGCAGCCCCAGTACCGGACCAGAGTGTACCTCTAACATCGCCTCCATCGGCTTTTGCTTAATAGAGGCAAAGTCCACCAGAATACAGTCGTCCGAGAGCTTCGGCAGCCTACGAATAACCTCTTCGGTCAGATGGATGGGCACGCTGACGATCACCATGCCGGCGTCTTTTAACAGCGCATCGGCGTTCGGCCAGTCTTCCTGCTCGAGAATGCGCACCTGATAGCCCGATAGCTGAAACAGCCGACCAAACAGCTGCCCCATCTTGCCTCGCCCACCGACGATAACAATGGGCCCCATGTCCGGCTTCAGGGTTTTAAATCCTTTGTCGTTTTCACTGGCGTAAGACTCGCGCATTACGCGGCGCAGAACGTCCTCAATCAGGTCGGGCGGAACGCCCATGGACTCAGCCTCTTTTCGGCGCGAAGCGAGCATGCTGCTTTCCCGGTCCGGAGCATAAATGGGCAAGCCGTGCTGACTCTTCACTTCACCCACTTCAGCCACCAGCGCCAGCCGCTGAGACAGCAGCTTGAGCAATCCTTTGTCCACTTCATCAATGCGATCGCGCAGCGCCGCCAGTTCCGCCACCATGTTAGTCTTCTCTCCCGGGTTAACACTTACAAAGATGCCGCCTTCCGGCGGCATCAGGTCTAATGATGAGCAATAATAATCAGATAAAAATCACTGACACACAAGCGCTGCTTCACCCAGCTCTTCATGTACCTTGTTCAAAAGCCGCTCGGTGGTCTCCCAGTCGATGCAGGCGTCGGTGACGGAAACGCCGTAGCGCATGTCGGAACGAGACTGTTCAGACGACTGATTCCCCTCGTGAATGTTGCTTTCCAACATCATGCCAATGATAGAACGATTACCTGCCTTAATCTGCTCCAGCAGAGAGAACACCACCTCGGACTGACGGCGGAAGTCTTTATTTGAGTTACCGTGGCTACAGTCAATCATCAGCGAAGGATTAAGCCCTGCCGCCTTCATCTGCTCTTCGCATGCCTTCACGCTCTGCGCATCGTAGTTCGGAATTTTACCGCCGCGCAGGATAACGTGGCCGTTAGCGTTGCCCTGAGTTTGCAGCAGGCAAACCTGCCCTTCCTGATTAATGCCCATAAAGCGGTGCGGCATAGCGGCGGCCTTCATGGCGTTAATGGCTGTTGCTAGGCTACCGTCTGTGCCGTTTTTAAAGCCGACCGGCATTGACAGACCCGACGCCATTTCACGGTGAGTTTGTGACTCGGTAGTGCGTGCACCGATAGCTGACCAGCTGAACAGATCGCCAAGGTACTGCGGGCTGTTCGGATCCAGCGCTTCGGTCGCTAAAGGCAGTCCCATAGAGACCAGCTCTAGCAGCAGCTTGCGCGCAACGTGCAGGCCGTACTCAACGTCGAATGAGCCGTCCATATGAGGGTCGTTAATCAGCCCTTTCCAGCCGACGGTTGTTCTCGGTTTTTCGAAGTAAACGCGCATCACGATAAACAAACGGTCTTTGGTGGAGTCCGCCAGCTTCTTCAGGCGGCGAGCGTAGTCTAGAGCAGCCTGTGGGTCGTGAATAGAACAGGGCCCGCAAACCACCAGCAGACGGCGATCGCGACCGTGGAGAATATCGGCAATAGTCTGACGTGCCGCCGAGATGTTCATTTCATCCTCTTGGCTCAGGGGATACTTCTGCTTAAGCTCTTCGGGCGTCACCAAAACCTGTTCTGCACTGATGTTTACGTTGTTGAGCTTGTCTTTCTGCATGATCATCGTTGTTCCTTAGCCCCATCCCCTGATGAGTAAAAACGTCTTGTGATAAAGAGTCAAAGGCCGCGTTTAGCGGCATGGGTTTAAGTGTAAACTTTTAAATCCGATATTGTAAATATATTTTTACTATTATTTTTACACCCCATAATATATGGAAAATTTCAATAAAAATATGTAAACATAACTTTCCAATCGAGAGCGTTCGCATAAGTACCGCGCCGTGATAAACTGAACAAAATCTGTGGAGGGAACATGCTGAGAGCAATGATTGTTGACGACGAGCAGCCGGCTCGGGAAGAACTGGCGGAACTGCTTGTTGGAATTGAAAACCTGACCGTTGTCGGCGAGTGCAGCAACGCGCTGGAAGCCATTGCCGCCATCCACCGCCTGCAGCCGGACGTGGTTTTTCTCGACATTCAGATGCCCCGGATCAGCGGGCTTGAAATGACGGCCATGCTCGACCCCGCCGCGATGCCGCACATTGTGTTTACCACCGCCTATGACGAATACGCGGTGAAAGCGTTTGAACAGCACGCCTTTGACTACCTGCTCAAGCCAATCGACGGCCAGCGGCTACTCAAAACCATTGAACGCCTAAGAAGCACTAAGTCCGTCAATAAAAACTTCCACTTGCTTACCGACAGTGCCCTCAAGCACATTCCCTGTCACGGCCACAACCGCATTTTTCTCCTGCGGCTGTCCGACGTTGAATACCTGAGCAGCGAGCTGAGCGGCGTTCGCGTTATCGGCACCGATCAAAGCGGATACACTCAGCTCACGCTGAAAATTCTGGAAGAAAAAACGCCGTTTACCCGCTGCCATCGTCAGTATCTGCTCAATCTGGATCACGTCGGCGAAATACAGCTGTTGGACAACGGCAGCGCGGAAGCGGTCACCCGTTCAGGAAAGCGCATTCCCGTCAGCCGCCGCTATCTTAAGCCGCTGAAAGAACAGCTCGGCATCGCCTAATAGAGAGTAAAAAGCGTATGAAAAACATCACGATCATACTTCTGGCCGGATGGTTAGTTGGCTGCAGCGCCGCAGCCAGTGAAAGTGCTCCGGCTGACGCATCGGAAACGACCGAACGCTCTTCCGTCTGGTTTGACGTAGGGTACAAAGAAGCTGCTGAAGGCAGCGGCGTGAAGGACAACGCATCCCTGTCAGAGTGGTACGGTGAAGCGGAAGTCAACCGCACCGCCTATCTGGAAGGCTACGCCAAAGGTCAGGCCGAACTGTGCCAAGAAGATAAAGTGACCGCGCTGGCGCAGGAGAAAAAGCCCTTCCCGGCCAGCTGTGACAGCGTTGATAGCGCAGAGTCACTCCGGCAAGCCTGGCAGCAGCACGCAGACCATTAGCCCGAGGCGAGCCGCTACTCGCCTTTCACCTTAGGCATATCAAGCCGACTGATGCCGCCATCGTTAAACACTTGGGTATAACCCATATCCAACAGCGTCTCTTTCGCCAGCCCTGACTGGCGACCGGAGTTACAGTAAAGGTGAACGGTGTCGTTCTTATCCGGCACCTGAGCGGCAATTTTCTCCGTCAGCTCCTTCAGCGGAATATTCACCGCTCCCTGAATATGCTCTCTTTGATACTGCTCGGGAACGCGCACATCAATCCAATGCTCGGCGGCAAAGGCCGAGGCGCTAAACGCCAGCGCGACCGCTAATAAAGCCTTCTTAAACATTCACTCTTTCCTGACGGGTAAAAAACACGTGGGCGAAACTATACGCCCTTGAAGCCACCGGTTCTGCTAGCGGTATCTCATTATTTTCATGGGGTTAGTTAAAGAGGTGAATTTACCTAATCCGCTCTATATAAAATCAGGCCAAAAAGCTATGCGCTCTTTAGCCTGAAGTTAAGCAGCATAGGCCACTATTAACCTAGCGGCATCTTCGGACAGCCAAACCTCTTCGCCCAGCGGTCTGTCAGTATCGGAACAAGAATGGCACTGACCACTACAGCCGCAGCCACTTGGGTTGTTGCTGTACCGACATAAGGAGCCCAAGAGGGATCGACCAGCGCGACCGCTGCCGGCACCGCAACCGCGTTCCCGGCCGTTGTGGATACGGCAACGGCGGCATATCCCGGCCTTTTGCTAATAAGGCGATCGCAAAGAATAATAAAGGCGCCACCAATAAAAATAGTGATCAGCCCTAACGCAATACCCGGCAGGCCGCCTTTAATCACGTTCATCAGATCAATACCTGCGCCAAGCGCAAAGCCAACAAAAGGTATCATGACTGAACCGGCGGGCTCGAAGAAGTCGCGCACCTTTTTATCTATATTGCCTAAAACCATACCTGCGATAATAGGGATAACCGTTGCGATAAGCGCCTCAATGGGGATATTTGCCAAACCAGACAGCCCTAAAGCTATCATGGTAAAAAAAGGCCCATCGTTAAGCGCCAGCAGCGCCATACTGCCGCTGTCAGTATCATCGCCGTAGGTTTGCATCAGCGCCAAATAAACGCTTCCATTGCTGTTAGTTACTGCGCTAATCACCGCCAGTGTCGTCAGCCCCAGAATGCCGTCCATGCCAAACACTTTACCGATAAAAATACCGATAACAGCACCAATTAAAAATTTCGACATTAACAGTACGCCACCGCGCTTTAATACCTGCGGCATTTCTTTAACCTGTAGTGTCGTTCCCAAACAGAAAAGCTGAATGCCCATTGCCGTTGCCGCAGCCTTGCTTGAAAACGTTGCTGTTGTTAATGAGCCAATTTGCAGCGCTTCAGGAAAGAACGTATTTATTACACAGCCTAAAAGCAGAGGGACGACCATCATTCCGGCCGGAACCCTTTTCAAGAAATTCATAATCATGATGACATTATTCCTTCATTTTTTATTTTAATATTTAATGAAATAACGAGGCATCGACATTTAATTAAAAGGAAGCCATCGCAGAAATGACTTATTCCCACGTTATTTCATGATTAAAATTCATGTCTAAATAAACGGTTTAATAATTAATTAAAGAAAGGCCGTATCTCCTGAAAATAAAAACAGAGTTACATTCGGCATCGTTATTAATGTTATAACGATGCCGTTCGCATTATTGATAATGAATAACAATATGTATTACATAATGGCGTTAATATTCCACGGCACAAACTCTAGGCCACCGTAGCCAAACTTTTCACTTTTCGTCTTTTTACCTGACGCTGCTTCCAGAATCATCGTATACAGACGCTCACCGGCTTCAGGAATGGTCTCTTCCCCTTCAACCACATCACCACAGTTGATATCCATATCTTCTTCCTGCCGCTTCCACAGCGTATTGTTGGTTGCCAACTTCAGGGAGGGTGTCGGTTTACAGCCGAATGCAGAGCCACGTCCGGTAGTAAAGCACAGCATGTTTGCACCACCGGCAATTTGTCCAGTCACAGCAACGGGGTCATATCCCGGCGTGTCCATAAACACAAACCCTTTAGCCGTAACCGGCTGAGCATATTCATAGACATCCACCAAATTAGACGTACCGCCTTTAGCAATAGCCCCTAACGATTTTTCCAGAATCGTCGTCAAACCGCCCTCTTTGTTGCCCGCCGACGGGTTATTGTTCATTTCACTTTGGGTCCGTGCGCAGTAGTCTTCCCACCACTTAATGCGGGCTACCAGCTTATTACCCACTTCAGCAGAAACAGCGCGACGAGTCAGCAGATGCTCTGCGCCATAAATTTCGGGCGTTTCAGAAAGGATTGCTGTACCGCCCTGAGCCACAATTTTATCCGCAGCGTAGCCGAGTACTGGGTTGGCGGAGATCCCTGAGTAACTGTCGGAACCACCGCACTCCAACGCCACCATCAGTTCGGAAACCGGTACAGGCTCACGCTTAACGCAGTTCGCCTCTGCTAACATTCCGTAAATCACACTGATTCCTTTATCGATGGTTTTCTGAGTACCGCCGGTTTCCTGAATCGTCATCGTGTGCAACGTGCGGCCTTCTGTCAGCCCCTCGACCCGAATCAGATCCTTTATCTGGCTAGATTCACACCCCAAACCAATAATAACGACGCCAGCAAAGTTCACGTGACGAGCATAGCCGCTCATTGTGCGCCGCATCACCATCATTGACTCGCTGTCAAAACCAATTGCACAGCCAAAGCTCTGAGGAAGCGCCACAACACCGTCCACGTTTGGATAGCCGTCTAGCCCCACTTTTTTATAGTGATCTTCAATGGCGCGAGCGACTGTTGAACTACAGTTAACGGACGTCAGAATGCCAATATAGTTGCGGGTAGCCACTCTGCCATCGGCGCGCCGAATCCCCATAAAGGTGTCAATCTTTTCCGGCGCTGGTAGCGACGTCAAATCTTCACCGAAAGCATAATCGCGAGTGAAATCCCCCATGCCCATATTGTGAGTATGAATGTGGTCCCCGGCGTGAATATCGGTCGTTGCAAAACCAATTATTTGCCCATAACGTTTTACCGGCTCGCCGGCTGAGATCTCTCTCAAAGACACTTTGTGGCCTTCAGGAATATCACTTCGCACTGTGACGCTCTCCTGTGCCAGAAAGGTTCCTGCTGCAACCGGATGCCGGGCAATAACGACATCATCATTGGGATTCAGTTTAATAACCGGATAGACATTGCTCATTGAAATTTCCTTTTTTTCATCTTATTAGAAACGGAAATACCGCTATTATTTTATTTCTTGTTTTACCTCTATACCTGCCGAGCGCAGTATCTGCTTAACCTGTTCAACCTTATCGGCAGAAAGCCGCTGAACAGGAGCGATAGTCTCAGTAGATATATTCAATCCCGTTGCCTTTATCCCCTCTTTCACTACACCAAAAAACGGCGACTCAACGGCATACAAAGAAGACAGCTTGGCCAGCGTTCGCTGTAGCGCAAAGGCTCTTTCATAATCCTTTTCCACAAACGCGCGGTATATTCCGCCCGTCACCTGAGGGGCAAAATTGAAGGTTGCGGGAATACCACCGTGTCCACCCAAAATGAGTGTATCGAGCAGGTATTCGTCATAGCCGGAGAAGACAAGAAAATCAGGACGGAAAGAGTGGACACGGTTAATAATTTCTCTCGTATGGCTGATATTATCGATAGTGTCTTTAATCCCAACGATATTTGGCACATCGCGCGCCAAGCGCTCAATAACGTCTAGCCCAATATCTTGCCCAGTCAGCGCAGGAAAGTTGTACAGCAGTACGGGAATTGACAGGCTTTCACCAATAGTGCGGTAGTGATGATAGATATAGTCGCTGCTCAAAACAGCATAGTAGGGATTAACAACCAGCACGGCTGACGCGCCAACTGACTGTGCATGCAGGCCGTATTGAACGGTTTCTGCCGTTCCTGGTGCCGCAATACCAAGCATGACGGGAACTCTTCCCGCCACATGCTGCAAAGCAAACTCAGCGACCTCAAGCCTCATCTCATGCGACATATGGCAAAACTCCCCGCCGCTGCCAAGGATCAGCATGCCGTGAGCTCCGTCGTGAATACTCTTATCAATCAGGGCCCCATTCCGACGCGATCGAGTCGCCCTTGACTATCGACGATCGTAGGTACAGGTGGAAAAATACCTTTGAATTGATTTAAACACATAGACTGCCTCCTTTTGTTCTTTATACGGAACCAATGTTCCAAACAAAAAACAAGCTACTCCCCATCTAAGAGGCTGTCGATGACTATTCGCTCAAACTAATAACTTTTTAGAATTTATGTGATCTAAATAATATTTATATGAAATTATTATGCAGACATTAATATTTTAACGTCATAAAAGATCGCTTTTGATCTGATTATCAATGAGGTGAGATTCATTTGGCCTTATGATCAGTACGCTAGAGGTCGTCATATAACGAAAAGAGGTGCGGTAACACAGCAGAAAATTTCCGGAGGAAAAACCAAATAGATAGGATAAAAAAGCTCTGATGCGACTATTCGCACCAGAGCAAGCAAAAAAGATTGGGTAAAAAATGCGATAGCTTAGCCCACCCGCTTCACATCCCCCACCAGCAGAATGTAGGACAGCGCGCCGATCAGCGCCACGATGGAGATGTAAACCAGCGCGGGGGCAAAGCCATAGCTCTGAGCCAGATAGCCAATCACCAGCGGTGCGGTAATACCGCCCAGGCCGCCGACAAAGTTGAACACCCCGCCGGTCAGGCCGATGAGGCGCATCGGCGCCAGTGATGAAACCAACGACCAAGTGATAGATGCAAATCCGTTACCGAAGAATGCCACGGCCATCAGAGTCATAATCCAGACAGGGTTATCAGTATAGTTAGCGCCCATAATGCAGGTTGAAATCAGCAGACCGCAGATAATCGGCGTTTTACGCGCGATGCCGAGGGAGTAACCCTTACGCACCAGTCGGTCCGCTACCCAGCCAGAAAGCAGCACGCCGCAGAACGCTGCTAAGAAAGGTACGGTGGTCATAAATCCGGCCTTCAGCGCGGTAATGCCCTTTTCCTGCGTCAAGTAGTTCGGGAACCAGGTCAGGAAGAACCAAAGGGTAGAGGCTACCGCGAACTGGCCAAGATAAACGCCAATCAGCTTGCGGTGGAACACCAGCTTCCAGTCAGCCGCCGTCATGGGGACGCGGGCCTTTTTCTCTACTGGCGCATCGCCGTCTACTAGACCACCGCCGCTGCGGATGTACTCCAGCTCGGTTGAGTTGATGCCCTTGCTTTTGCGCGGTGACTGATAAACCTTAATCCACACCAGTGACCAGATAATGCCGATACCGCCGGTGATGATAAACACCCAATGCCAGCTTAAAACTTCCTGGATCCAGATAAGCAGCGGCGTCAGAAACGCCAGCCCGACAAACTGGCCGGAGGTATAGAAACCTACCGCTGAAGCGCGCTCGTGCTCGGGGAACCAACTGGTGACAATGCGGTTGTTGGTCGGGAACGCCGGGGCTTCAAAAATACCGGTGATTGCCCGCAGACCAATCAAAGACATCAGCCCGGTGGCAAATCCTTGGAACAGCGTCGCCACTGACCAGCCAAAGATAGCGATAAAATAGGTCAGGCGTGAACCCACCCGATCGAGGAACCAGCCTCCGGGGATCTGGCAAATCGTATACAGCCAGGCAAAGGCGGAAAAGATATACCCCATTTCGGTTTTAGTAATACCAAACTCTTCCTGAATGTGTGCTGAAGCCACTGCCAGGTTAGCCCGATCGACATAGCAAATAACGACCGTAACAAAGATCATCAGCAGCGTCAGGTAGCGGCGGCGCGTGGGTTTTGCCGCAGTAGCGACTGAAGTATCCATAGTGTCCGTCTCCAAATTTTGGCGCGATGAGTCCCCTCACCGCGCCCTGTTTATACAGAGGGTGATGTTTTTATTTAATAATTTCGATTAAAAGCCTATTCCAGTAGGCTCTAAGGTAAAACGACTACCACTCAGCCACAGAGCCGTCAGGGTAACGCCAAAGCGGGTTGCGCCAGTCTTCAACGTTCTTGCTTCGCTCAATAACCAACTCTTCGTTAATGTCCACACCTAAACCGGGCTTGGTTAGCGGATGGAAGTAGCCGCCGTCCATCTTGAAATCGTCCTTGTTTTTCACAAAGTCGAGCAGCTCTGCGCCCTTGTTGTAGTGAATACCCATGCTCTGCTCTTGCAGCACGGCGTTGCGAGCCACAAAGTCAACGTGCAGGCAGGCCGCCAGCGCGATCGGCCCCAGCGGGCAGTGCGGTGCGAACCCAACGTCGTAGGCCTCCGCCATTGCGGCGATCTTGTAGCACTCGGTGATACCGCCCGCGTGAGAGAGATCTGGTTGAACAATAGACAGACCGCCCGCCTCAAACACGCGCTTAAACTCAAAGCGAGAGAACATGCGTTCGCCAGCTGCAAGAGGAATATGGGTCTGTGCCGCCAGACGCGGGTAGTACTCAGCCTGCTCAGGGAGTACTGGTTCTTCAATAAACAGCGGACGATAAGGCTCCAGCTCTTTGATCAACACCTTCGCCATGCCCGCACTGACGCGACCGTGGAAGTCGAGGCCAAACTCAATCTCATTGCCGAACGCTTCGCGAATTTGTGCAACGGTATTCACCGCAGCATCAACCTTGCGAGAGTCGTCTATCACACCCAGCTCTTCACAGCCGTTCAGCTTAAAGGTGTCAAAGCCGATGCTGCGCAGGGTTTTAATACCGTCGATCACTTCTGACGGGCGATCGCCGCCAACCCAGCTGTAGGCTTTGATTTTATCGCGCACCAGGCCGCCCATTAGCTGCCAAACCGGTGCGTTGAGCACTTTGCCTTTAATGTCCCAAAGGGCTTGATCGATACCAGCAATGGCGCTCATCAGGATTGGCCCGCCGCGGTAAAAGCCGCCGCGGTACATGGTCTGCCAAAGATCGTTAATGCGAGACGGATCTTTACCGATAAGAAACTCGCTCAGCTCGTGGACGGCGGTTTCAACGCTGCGCGCTCGCCCTTCAATCACCGGCTCGCCCCAGCCTACAACGCCTTCGTCGGTTTCTATTTTCAGAAACATCCAGCGCGGCGGCAGGCGCCAAGTGGTTATTTTCGTTATTTTCATTTCACTGCCTCTCTGTAAGCGCTCACAAACGCTCTTGCCTTTTCTCGGGTTCGGCTAACGGCCTGTCCCGCACGATACAAATCGCTGCCAAGCCCCGCGCCGGCACAGCCTGCGTTCAGCCACTGGGATAAGTTCTCCGGCGTTACGCCGCCGACGGCGAAGACCGGCACGTCCGCTGGCAGCACGGCCTTCAGCGCTTTAACGTAGTCCGTGCCAAATGCCGAAGAAGGGAAAATCTTCAACGACTGTGCTCCCGCCTCTAGCGCGATAAAAGCCTCGGTCGCCGTCGCGCATCCGGCGCAAACCGTCATGCCTTTTTCTACCGCACGGCGGATCACCGCTGGGTTAGTATTAGGCGTAACCACCAGACGGCTGCCCATTTCCGCCAGCGTATCCACCTGTTCTGGTTTCAACACTGTCCCCGCACCTATCAGCGCACGGCTGCCTGAGGTTCTGACCACCTGAGAAATGCTGGTTTGCCAGTCTGGCGAATTAAGAGGAATTTCAATCGCGTCGAAGCCCTCCTCCAACAGCGCGTCGACGTGAAGCTGTGCTTCATCGGGCGTAATTCCGCGTAAAATAGCGATCAGGGGTAAACTAGTTTGCCACTGCATAGGCGATGCTCCTTATTCCTGCCTGAAATGCCGCGTCGCCGTCCATAACCTGAGCGGAGAACCCCATCAGGGAAAGCGCCTGCCGATAGCGTTCGGCCAAAGACGGCCCTGCGACGATGGTAATAGGCTGCGCTGCATCGGGTTGGTAACGCCGCACCATATCGGCAACCTCGTTGCCAATAAGCAGCCCGGAAAGAAACTCGCTGACGTCGCTTTTAGGAAGCGCTTCCAGCACGTGCGCCGCGCGCACTTCAAACAGGTCAGGCAGGAGATCCGCAGACGCAATGCCCTTCTCCAGCCCAGCGCGAAACGCCTCTGGGCTGGCACGCTGAGCGTCGATCCCTACGCCGATCAGAGAATTATTCAAAAGAAGATGGTGCAGTTCGCCGGTCATCACTGTGCGAAAGTCGCTGACAGTGTCGCCGCTGGCTTTGACCCACTTACAGTGGGTGCCGGGCATAACGTACAGCGAGGAAGGCATTAGGCGGCTAGCCCTAAAAGCTGGGTCTCTTCGCCGCGCATCACGTTGTGGTTGTCGTCGCTATCAATGCTCATGCCGGGAACGATATAAACCCCGGGCTTGACGGTCATCAGATGGCTGCTCAGGTCGGAAAAGCGAGCAGGGCAAGGGAGGTAGGGGGCTATTTTCCAGCCGGCATTGCTGCCCACCATACCGGCCATCACGACAGGCGTCCCCTCTGAACGCCAGCCGTCGGTGATATCCGCTAACACCGCTTCGGGGGTTTTACCATTAAGACGCGTAACGCCTGCCTCTGACTGTCTGCTTTGCAGACATTCTTCACCCTGAAAGAGCCAGGCGCGAAGATTCGTAGAACCCCAATCAACAGCGATGTAGCGACATATCATGTAATTTCCTTAAGCCTTTTCGTTGAGCTGGCAATCATTGACAACGCAGCCTGTTCCGCCGCGTCGACGTCCTGATGACGAATGGCGTCAAATAGCGCCTTATGTTCTTGAAGGGTTTTCGGCATGTTGTCCTCATCCCCCATCCAGGTTCTGTCAAATACCGCGCGCTGCAGTGAACTGATAGCAACGCTCAGCTGCTGTAAAACCGGATTGTGAACCGACTCCAGCACCGCTTCGTGATAGCGAATATCGGCCTCGTTAAACGCGTCCCGCTCCTGATTGTTAGCAACCATGTCATTGAGCGCCGCCTCAATGCGCGCTAAGTCGCTTGAGGTTGCCCGCTCAGCGGCCCATCGGGCGATGGCAGGTTCCACTAGGTGACGCACTTCACTCATGGCCCGAATCAATCGCGGGTCGTAGTCTTGTTCCAGCACCCACTGCAATACCTCGGTGTCGAGATAGTTCCAGTAGTTGCGCGGAGCCACGAAAGCGCCGCGATAGCGCTTAATGTCAACCAGCCGCTTAGCGGTGAGTGAGCGAAACACTTCGCGAATAATATTGCGCGACGTTTCAAACTCTTCGCACAGCTCGGCTTCTGACGGCAGCGCCGCGCCGGGAACGTACTTTCCGCTAACAATCTGTCGCCCTAGCGCTTCGATAATTCGGTCTGTTTTCGTCATGGTCATGGAATATCTCCTGTCAAAGATGTACAGGTTCCTACTTTACCGCGACCGACGCATTTTCACCCGCTTTTACAGTACAAAATGAATCTTGTTTCTCTCTTATCTGCCGTCATTGTAGTACATATAATTATAGTTGTACTACAATTTGGATCACAAAAAATACAATTCCTGTTTTTAAGCTTGAAAAGGATCGTCAGCAAAAGCATCAAGCCGCCGGTTGCGTTAGAGAAAATCGAAGGAAAGTGTTGAAACTGCGCCTTCTGGCACGGTTGACATAGTCACATGAAGGTATAATGCCGAAATAAATCTAATAATCTCTGTAACCCGTTGAAAAATAGAAAGGATGACAAGATGAAAGTAGGCGTTATCGGTGCGGGCGCTATGGGCGCGGGTATTGCTCAGGTGTTTGCCGCTGCGGAAGGCTTCTCGGTAGTTCTTTGTGACATTAAGCAGGAGTTCGCAGAAAAAGGGAAAAACGGCATTATCGCCTCGCTCGGCAGGCTGGTAGAAAAAGGCAAAATCGAACCGGAGAAAGCCAAGGCTATTGCCGACAACATTACTCCCGGCATGACAGACGCCGTATCCGACTGCGATCTGATTATCGAGGCTGTGGTCGAAAAGATAGACGTTAAGCGCCAGCTTTTTAGCGGTCTGCAAAAGATCTGTAAGCCTGAGGCCATTTTTGCTTCCAACACCTCTTCCCTGTCTATTACTGAATTAAGCAACGGGCTGGATCGCCAAGTCATCGGCCTGCACTTTTTCAACCCCGCGCCGGTGATGGCGCTAGTGGAGATCGTCGTCGGTCTGGGTACTGCTGACGAAACTGTCGCTAAAATGCAGGAGCTGGTCGAAAAAGTCGGCAAAGTTGCCGTTATCTCTAAAGACGCTCCCGGCTTTATCGTTAACCGAGTGTTGATCCCAATGGTGAATGAAGCCATCGGCATCTACGCCGACGGCACTGCCAGTGCGGAAGATATCGACACCGCCATGAAGCTTGGCGCTAATCATCCCATGGGGCCACTGGCGCTGGGGGATCTTATCGGGCTGGACGTCTGCCTAGCCATTATGGAAGTGCTCTATTCAGAAACCGGCGATTCAAAATATCGCCCGCACGTGCTGCTGCGCAAGATGGTCAGAGGCGGTCGACTTGGGAAGAAAAGTAGAGAAGGATTTTATAGCTACAGTTGATGGAGTACGTAATGGAGTCGCCTGCATTATGGGCGACTTTGAACACTCCATTCCAAACAGAACAGAACAGAACAGAACAGAACAGAACAGAACAGAACAAGAATGACCACACCAAACTCATTCACATTCAACCCTCGCCTGCTCATTTTCATCCTAGCCTTTTCACACCATTAAGACACAATGAAATTTTATTTCATCACGCCAGCTCTTTTTGCGAATGACTGAGATATTCACTTCGTTCGCTTTTTGATCTCTTTGAATAGTCAGGAAATATAATTTATTTTATATAAATCAATAAAATAAAAAAATACAAAGCCTTCCAACTCAAGTAATTCATGTTACATTGGCACTGTAACTCACAGTATCTTACTTGGTGAATAACAACAGCGATCACATTTTGAATTAAATTTCATTTTATAAATTGTTATAAGGAATTAATTTTCATATCGTAGGCGTTACACACTTATCGATATTGAAGGAGCAGTACTAATGGGAATGTTCTCAATACAAAAAGTATCTGATCAACGAATTCCTCTTAGCCAACAGCGGCAGATGTGGCTGGGACAGTTTATTAAAGCGTTCCTGGTGGTCTTTCTCGGCTATATGGCCATGTACCTGGTGCGCAATAACTTTAAAGCCGCCCAGCCTCTGCTGAAAGAGCAGCTAGATTTTACTACCACTGAACTGGGGCTGATCGGACTAGCCTTTTCACTCACCTACGGGCTAGGGAAAACGGTGCTGGGCTACTACATCGACGGAAAGAACACTAAAAAACTACTCTCGTTTGCCCTGATCCTGTCCTCTATATGCGTACTCTTAATGGGCATGGTGATGAGCTATCTGGGATCCCATATTGGATTTCTGATCGTTCTCTGGGGGCTTAATGGCGTCTTTCAGTGCATCGGTGGGCCAGCATCCTATTCCACCCTGACCCGCTGGACACCGCGAGATAAACGCGGAAAGTATCTGGGCTTCTGGAATACGTCGCACAACATTGGCGGCGGCCTTGCGGGAGCCATAGCCCTATGGGGTGCCTATACACTGTTTGACGGCAGCGTAATCGGCATGTTTATCTTCCCTGCCGTGATTGCCATGATATTCGGCGTTATCGGCTTCTTTTTAGGAAAAGACGAGCCACAGGAGCTTGGCTGGGCGCGCGCCGAAGAGATTTTTGGTGAGCCCGTAGAAGAAGAAGATCAGCAGACCGAGTCTCAGCAGATGAGCAAATGGCAGATTTTCACTACCTACGTGCTCAGAAACCCGTGGATTTGGCTGCTTTGTCTAGCCAATATTTTTGTCTATATCATCCGGATTGGCATAGATAACTGGGCTCCTCTGTACGTCTCAGAACAGCTTAACTTCAGCCGAGGCGATGCCGTCAACACGATCTTCTACTTTGAGGTCGGTGCGCTGATTGCCAGCCTGCTGTGGGGCTACGTATCTGATCTTCTGCACGGGCGAAGAGCTATCGTGGCGGTATTTTGTCTGGTGCTGATCGTCTTTGCTCTGCTGGGCTACCGCCATGCCACAACAGTCACCATGATCAACATCTCTCTGGTGGCGCTGGGGCTACTGATTTTTGGGCCTCAGATACTGATTACCATCTCTCTGGTTGGCTTTGCGCCTAAAAACGCCGTTAGCGTGACCACCGGTATGTCGGGTACTTTTGCCTATCTGATCGGTGACTCTATCGCTAAAGTCGCGCTGGCGCGTATCGCCGACCCGACAAAATCAGGGCTGAATCTGTTTGGCCACCAGCTGCACGGCTGGCACGACGTCTTCGTGATTTTCTATATTTCCGTCGCGCTAGGGATCGTTCTGATGGGCATGGTTGCGTGGGGCGAAGAACGCAAGATAAGACGCCTTCGGCAGCAAGAGAGCGATCAAACACTGGTGCCAGCCAATGGTTAACGGTTCACTGACTCAAGCTGTTCGCAAGTAGCCATCTATAGCAAAAAGCCCGCAATTTTAAATTGCGGGCTTTTTGCTAACTGTCATTCAGAAGGGAGCTAACCCTTTCCTTTAGCGGGATCAGTCATCGATCCCGACTCTTTTGCTTTATAGCAACGGTAACAGCTCATTCAGCGCCCAGGCGACCCCGTCGTCATCGTTAGACGGCGCTACATAGCGGGCTGCTGCCTTCACGTGGCTTGCTGCATTGCCCATTGCCACACCGGCGCCGACTAAGCGCAGCATCTCGATGTCGTTTTCACTATCACCAATGGCCATCACCGACGCAGTAGAGATCCCTAAATGGTCGCACAGCCTTTGTAGCGCGACGCCTTTATTCACTCTGGCCGAAATAATCTCCACATAGTACAGCTGAGAGGCAACCAGACTCACGTCAGGGTTATTGGCAAACGCCTGCCGCAGCGCCTCTAGCTTGCCGCTGTCAGTGTCCACCACTAAGAATTTATAGATATTCAGATGCGCCAGCTGCTGTAGGCCAGCGGGCAGGATCTCATCGCCGAAACGGGCTAAATAGGCGGGCGCCATGCCGCTCTGTGCCATACGGGGATGAAGATGAGGCAGGCACTTTACACCCTCGCTGGTATACATCTGGAAGAAAACGTCCAGCTCAGTCAGCTTTTGGAGGATCTCGTCAAACAGCGAACGCGCCAGAAAGTGTTCGTAAACAATCTTCTGCTGCTGCATATCAACAGTGCGGCAGCCGTTCATTCCCATAAAGTAGCGACTGGCGCCGATCGCGTCAAAAGCATAGCGCGCCTCTGACTTCATGCGTCCGGTTGCGACGACGGGAAGAATTCCCTGAGTAATAATGCGTTGAAACGCCAGACGATTGGTGTCAGACACTACTTCCTGATGGTTGAATAAAGTCCCATCCAGATCGGTCACTACCATTTTGATAGACATAATACGTTCCCTCTTCCCGCGCCTCATCAGGCGCGGTAGCTATATCGCTATTTTGATTTGGACTGTTTATGTCTGGAACGGATACTGGCTTTATCGGTTTTCTCTAAATTGTGTACGGACTCGTTAAAGTGGGTCACCGCATAGGCGCAATACAGAATATCCACCAAATACATCTGAGCCACTTTGGAGATCATCGATTCACGTAGCCGAGCCGAATGGTTACCGGTCGGTGCATGAGTTGTTGGCGTAAACAGTGCGATATCGCTGTATTTCACCAGCGAAGCGTCAGGGAAAGAAGTGATACACACTGTCGCTGCGCCGGCCTCTTTGACCGTTTTCAGCGATGACACCACCGGAATTGACTCACCAGAGTTACTGATGGCAATCGCCAGGCTGTTTGCCCCCAGCGTATTCGCAACAATATCGAACATACTGTTATCACGGAAGAAAATGCAGCGTTTACCAACGCGCATAAAGCGCATCAGTGCGTTTTCTACCGCCAGCGTTGATGAACCAATGCCGAAGAAAGCGATCACATCCGCTTTCGCGATCAGCTCAACCACTGCGTCAATTTTGGCGCTGTTCACTAAGCTGGTGACATCGTTAACAGTGGAAAGATAGCGGTGCTGGAGTTTTTCAACAATCTCAGTTAACGAATCGTTATCGGAGATATCCTCAAAAACGTAGGATTTATCAGGCTCAGTTTCTGTGCTGCTGGCTTTAATCGTCACTTCTTCGGCAATCAGAATTTTCAGCATCTGATAAGAAGCAATACCTAGCGTTTTAACAAACCGACTGATACTGGATTCAGACACCTCGCAGTGGCTAGCTAACGTTTTGATCGTCATGTTTTTAATATCAACACTGTGATGCAAAATATAGTCAGCAATGCGCTGATCGGCAGGATTGAAATAGGGCCGTTGTCTGGTAATCATCCCCAACACGCTATTATGATCCATTGAAGCCAAAATCGTTCCCCTATTCTTATTCCAACACATTCATGATGCAGGTAATAACGCTAAAATACCCATCAGCGCGTCGCACACCGCAGACGTGACCGAACAGATATAGCAAAGGCCAATCGCTGCCAGGCTGCGTTTGGCCTCATCATAGCGTAGAACCCTCTTCCTGAATAACAGAATATCAAATAGCGCCCAACTAGATATATGACAAAGAGAAATTAACCGCTGCCGGCCGTTCCAGACCGCTTAATACATCGATGGCCCCAAAGAGGGCCATCGAACGCGCACCATAAATGAACTACTGTGCTTCTCTGGCTTTCAAAGCCTCAACGATAGAGATACCGCTGGAAGTGCCGATACGAGTTGCGCCCGCTTCGACCATCGCCAGCGCTTCCTCTAGGGTGCGCACACCGCCGCTGGCCTTAACGCCGCAGCGACTGCCGACAGTTTTACGCATCAGCGCGACGTCTTTTACTGTCGCACCAGCGGTACCAAACCCCGTGGAAGTTTTGACAAAATCGACACCCTCTTCAGCGGCGATTTCACACACTCGCACTTTTTCTGCGTCAGTGAGATAGCACGTTTCCAGGATCACTTTGCAAATGACGCCCTTTGGCTTGCAAATAGACACCATGTCTTTGATTTCCTGGCGAACGATGTCCTCTCGTCCTGACTGAAGTGCGCGAATATTGATCACTGTATCGATTTCCGTTGCGCCCTTCTCGATCGCATCTCGGGTTTCGAAGGCTTTCGCCGCTACCGTCATTTGGCCCAGAGGAAAACCAATCGCCGCACCGATGCGCACTTTGCTTCCCGCTAACAGCGGCACGCAGTTTTCTACTTCGCCGGGGTTAATCGCCACCATGGCAAACTGATAGCGCTTTGCTTCGTCACACAGTGTCTTGATGGGAGCCGCATCGCCAAACGGTTTTAGAAACGTATGGTCGATCATGCCTGCCAGTTCTGCTGAGGTAATTGTCATTCTTAATTCCCTTCGTTCACAATTAAACATTTCATGCCGTTACCGCTGGCTGCGGTTGCGAATGCATCATTAATCTCGCTAACGGGGAAGCGATAGCTCACCAAAGGCGCCAGATTTATCCGGCCTTCTGCGACCAGCCGCAGCGACTGATAGTAGTCCTGATTGCTGGAACCCGTCGTGCCAAGCAGCTTCAGACCCTTGTAGTGCACCAGATTGGTATCTATCGGTACCAGCTGCTTTTGCCCCAAACCGCCAAAGAAACACACTCGGCCATGAGTCGCCAGCAGGCCAATGCTCTGGGTTTGTAGGTCAGCAACGGACGCAGCAGTGATAACGACATCCACCCCGCGGCCTCCGGTTTCTTGCATCACCTGTCGATGCAGATCCTGCTCCGCGCTATTGATAGTGACATCAGCGCCAAACTGAAGAATGCTTTCCAGACGGCTATCGCGAATATCGGCCACAATCACCTTCTTCGCCCCGGCGACCTTCGCCAGCATCACGTGACAGGCGCCGATAGGACCCGCGCCGATGACCAGTACCGTATCGTCATAATTCACCTTCAGCTCGCTAAAGGCGTTGTAACAACAGGAAAGCGGCTCAATCAGCGAGGCCTCATCGAAGCCAACGTTGTCCGGCAGCAGGAACAGGTTATTACCGCTGATAGCCTCCGCCGGAACCCGCATATATTGCTGGAAACCGCCGTCAAGGCTAATACCGAACGCCTCGTAGTCGGGGCACATCTGGTTGTAGCCACTTCGACAAAATTCGCAGTGGCCACAGCCGATGTTCGGCGTAAAAGAGACGCGCTGGCCGACTTTAAACGTCGAGGTAAGTTGACCAACTTGCGCAATCACCCCAGATATCTCGTGCCCAAGCACGCGCTTTTCTCCTGCGGGGATCTTGAAGTGTCCATTCTTGAAAATGCGCTGGTCAGTGCCGCAAATTGAAGAGGCCTTCACCTCAACCAGAAGCTCGTTATCTGCAATAGCCGGAACATCCGTCTCTTCACATCTCACGTCACCTGGGGCGTAAAAATAGGCTGCTTTCATCTCTATGGCTCCTTTAACTACACTTCCATACCGTAACGGTGGGCTTTGTGGGTCGGATAAAGCGCCATCTGTGGAATGGTGACATCCGGCGTGCGGGTGGCGATATACAGCGCCAGTTCAGAGACGTTTTCTACGTCGATACAGCTGGCGTGAATGCCCTCTTTCAGCTCTTTTTCATCTAACCAGCCGTCGGTATAGGCAGGCAGGTTGCCGTCATAGATACCCGTATCGATCACTTCGGTCATCGGCGTTTTTACGTGTGATGGGTTCAACACGGTGACACCGATATTTTTCTTCATGCCTTCCAGCAGGATGTTTTTACTAAAGCCCATCATGCCGTGCTTAGAGGCGCGGTAAGGGCTGTGGCCTGGGCAGGAGGCTAAGCGTGCAGATGAAGAACCGATATTGATAATGCGGCCACCGCTGCTCTGTTTTTCCATGATCCGAAACGCTTCGCGACAGCATAAGAAAACGGCAGTCATGTTAGGGCCAATGGTTTTGTTCCACTCTTCCAGCGTCGTTTCTGACACTGGCGGAGACAGAGAGTCGCGGCCAGCGCTGTTAACCAGCAAATCCACGCGTCCCCAGTTTTTCATCGCCAGAGCGAAGAAGTCGATGACAGGCTGCTCTTCTACTACGTCAGCGACCACGGCAATCACTTCACCACCGGCGTCTTTAATTTCCTGTGTTACCTGCTGCAGGCGCTCGCCGTTAATGTCTACCGCCAGAATTTTGGCGCCTTGTTGAGCATAGGTTTTGGCAATTGCTTCACCAATTCCTGAAGCAGCCCCAGTGATCACTGCAACTTTATTTTCCAGAACGCGTGCATTCATTTTCATTCTCCATGTCGTTGTCGGGAATTAAATTTCGTTTCAAAATCAGATTATGGAATTTAATTTCATGTGTCAACCCTGATTTATCCTCAACCCGAAAAATAAAAATAACCATATGATAATAAATAGTTTTAATTTTCATTTTTCTCTAAAAAACGACGTTCAATCTGCTCTGCTAATCATAAGGGAGACAAAGTTAGAAAATAATGAAAGAAAATATTATTCCTTGATTTTTTATCTGGAATGTATTTCCATATAGCCATAATGATGCCCCCACAGGAGAAGGAACATGACTCAAAAACAGATGTCGGCTGCCGTCCTACACGCACCGGGAGATTTACGCTATCAGTCAGTAGCGATGCCGGAACTGACAGAACAACGTAATGTATTAGTCAAAGTGAGAGCGACCGGGATCTGCGGTTCAGATATCGGACGAGTGTTAAACTTTGGCACCTATAACTTCCCTACCGTTCCCGGCCATGAATTTGCCGGTGAAATCACTGACCTGTTACCGGAAGTCACTCAGTTTAAGGTGGGCGACAGAGTCGCCATCGCACCACTGATGCCCTGCCATCAGTGTTCTTCCTGCCAGCGAGGCAACTATTCACTGTGCGATAACTACGACTTTCTGGGTTCCCGCAGCGACGGCGGTTTTGCCGAGTACGTCTCGGTACCGGAACAGAATCTAATCCGCCTGCCGGACAACGTTACCTATGCCGAAGCGGCTCTGATTGAGCCTGCGGCTATCCTGCTGCACGGGATCCATAAAATTAACCTGAGTTTGGGAGATAAGGTCGCCGTGATCGGCTGTGGCGCACTGGGCTATTTCGCCATTCAGTTCGCCCGCCTTTCTGGGGCAGAAGTGATTGCCATCGACGTAGCGCAAGACAAGCTGGATCTGGCCAAGCAGGCCGGTGCCGATGTTTGTATTAATGCGGCAGATGTTGATGCAGTAAAAGAGGTGCTCGCGCTCACCGCTGGGCAGGGGGTCGATCGCGTATTCGAATGTGCGGGCAATAATATTTCCCGCCAGACCGGGCTTTCTGTCCTGCGCAAGCAGGGTACGATGCTGATATTCGGTTCAGCCCATAGCGACGTCAGCTTTCCGGCGGCTAATTTTGAGAAAATCCTGCGCCACGAGCTGCATATCGTCGGTTCATGGAACTCCTATTCAGTACCGTTCCCCGGCCGAGAGTGGTTTGAAATCGTTAATCTGCTAGGGAAACGCCAGCTGCAGATGCTGCCGTTTGTGTCCCATCGATTCTCGCTGGCTGAAGCGCCCGCCGTTTTCGCCCGCTTTAAAGAGAAAACGATTGGCAGCTATAACAAGATCCTGTTTGAAATGAAGGAATAGACCGCTTAGCGGCGGGTATCATATCGGCCGCTGAGATAGAGTGTTTCGTCTATTTTTGTTTTGTACTGACAGTTAAGGTCGCCCGTATCCCGGGCGATTTTGACTTTCAGTACTCAAGAGAAAACAGAGAGGAATAACGCCCCCTATTTACTCATAAAAATAAATATACAGCGGGCTATCGTTCTCTAGCAGGCATAACATCTTGAGCGACTTTCCATCCTTGTCTTTTAACGTCGCAGTCAGCTGTGTAGCAATGTGCTGGCTGCCAAGCATCGCGTCATACCTATCCAATCTAATGCTATCACCGTCCGGCTTTAGTACCTTCAACCTGTCCTGAAATTCGGAATTATCTTTTTCTAGTCCGTACTTATGACATATGTTCGCTACGGTTTCTTCAGACAAAGTGGCTGCCGCCATCGCCATCGGGGTGGAGAACAGTAGAGCGAGGAGCGTGAGGGTTATTCGTTTTGGCATGGGGGTGGCTCCATATTGTGGCAATCGGTAAACGGTTAAATATATATACTTACGCATTCGAAAAATGGGGGGAACTCTTTACTGCCTATTCCAAAGGTGAAGTTGGAACACCCACAGACCAGCCTTTATTATTTTCATATTTACTGGCACTTCGCTCGCAGCTCACCAATACCGTATATTCATTAGAAAGCCCCATGCTTTTCGGTGCCCAGGCGGCCTTAAGGGGAACCGAGCACGGAGGCACAAACACTTTTAAATTCGGCCCTAGGCTTTTTCTTCTGACGTGTGTTCGCGCTTCCTCTTCCTGAAGAAACTTTTTCGCTTCTTCATTGATTTCATACAGCCCGTGGGCAGCATCGCTAGTGCGATCGTCTTCCAAACCGCGATAGCTATAGGCCTCTTTGGGAAACACAAACGCGAGCAGTAAAAGCCCGACAGCTGACACTCTCTTCATTCCACCCCCCTTCCCTGTATGGCGCATAGGCTTAATCGATATTCATTTTTAGACGAAAATCCCCGC
Source organism: Leminorella richardii (assembly GCF_900478135.1). Lineage (NCBI taxonomy): Bacteria > Pseudomonadati > Pseudomonadota > Gammaproteobacteria > Enterobacterales > Budviciaceae > Leminorella > Leminorella richardii. The sequence continues at coordinate 936,904 of NZ_LS483470.1, read as the reverse complement.
CATTTTTGATAAAGCGGTGAGGAATTAAACTATCGCTAAACGTTAGCAGGATCGTGAGCGGAATCACGCCATTATCAGGCGGTTAAACAGCAGCTGCTGTATATCCTGACGGTGTGACAGAACCGCATGCGCTGTCACTAACGTTCCATCAACGGAATACAAAACCCGATAACCTTCGGCATGGTTATATTCACGGTACTTTGCGCAGCCAATTTTCAGCAGTTCAGGGCAAATCTGGCACCCATGCGGAAATTGACCAACGGCGCTCTCAAACTGCGCCAGAATATCGCCAATAGCCGAACGCGGCTCGATACCGATACGACGGAGGTGATTCGCTATATTGTCAATGCAGTGTTTTACCGTAAGGGTGTACTCAAAGGTAATATCGTTTTCCATCCAGATCCCTTAGTGATTGAGCAACTCAAGCCCTAGTCAGCAATACCGCCTAACAGCTGCTCTTTTGACAACACCCGCCCTTCGGATTTGTCCTTCTCTGAAAGGGTAAGCAGCTTCAACATCGCGATAGCGTTTTCCCGCTCCTGCTGCTGCTCATAAGACTCGATCACGTAGGCCGGCACCCCGTTTTGCGTCACCAAGATGGGTTCGGACAGGTCAAGCGTCGCCGCGTTTCTTTTGATGTAGCTGATGGTTTCTACTTTCATTACTTCTGATCTCATTGAATGCACCTTAGTTCTAATATAGACCAAATTTAGACTACCAACAAGCAGCAGGTTTGTTTATCACCTGTTATCAGTGGGTTATGGAGGTATACTAAATAGCTAAGGTGTCTGTCTTGCTTTTTGATCGGGTAATTAAAGATATTGCGGCTTCTCTCCAAGCGCGCCTATAGGTATTTCAGACGTGCAGCATGTGGAATGCGATAAGCGCCGCAATAAACTTTTAGTAGGGACAGCTTAAAAGTTAATTAATTGCATCAACTAGAAAACCATATCCCTATTTTTTCGGTTCAGATTTTCGCGATTGAAGCTCTTTACGCAGTATTCGCTTAATCCATGCCGCCAGCGATTCATCACCGTCCTCGCGCTGCGCTTTCTCCATTTCAGCCCTGAGCTCAGGGTCGAGGCGGAACTGAAACGGAGGATTACCTCTTCTTTCATTCATGTGTACTGATACCTAAATTACACTTAAGTTAATGTAGCTATGTGTAATGACACATTACTATCACATCAAACAAATAACAACGCCCCGAAGTGCGGTAACACTGCCGAGGCGTCTAACCACAACATTATACGAGGTAATGATATGGCTATTGATAATAGTAACATGAACAACTATTTCGACGCACTGCCCAGCGCTGAGATCCTCTATTCCGATCTGGCGAACGCGCTGGGAAAAGTCGACTTTTCAAACATGACGCCGGAAGAACGACTGCATCTCGCCCACTACTGTCAGGAAGCTCAAGCGGGGCTTTGCCACTGCCTGACGTTTATCGGCGATACGATGATTAGCTTCGCTCAAAACAATGTGCATGAGTTTACGCCGGAGAGTCTTTGCCAGCTGGGGCACGGGGTTGGATCTATTGGGAGACTGGTGCCTGCGCTGGAGGAGTTGGGGCGAGTGGCGTTTTTAGGGTTGGAGCGGCAGGAAATGGGCGGTAACTGATTGGTGAATGGGATCCCTGCGGCTCTTAGGCTGTGGGGATTGTTTGTTTTCCTGCAACTCGGTTCTATATAAATGACGATGAAAATTAAAACAGACTCATTGAAAAATACCAATGATAATCAGCCAGCTAAGGAAGAACCTGCTGCCCCAACACCAAAGAGTTGGGATAGCTGGTTTGATGGCGAAAGCGTTACGTCTGACTTTATGGATATTGTCGAGCAACCTGACGGGCAGGATAGGGAAGACCTGTAGTTCCCTGCCCTGTTGGAATAACTAATTAAACGCTAATCACCCGTTGAGCATATATCCGTACTATTCGGCTTGTTGACTACCGGATATTGAAGTGTCCTGAGTGTCTTCCTGCAGCTTTTCACACTCACGAGCAGTAACGACATAGGAAATAATTTCCTGATTGTCTTCTCCCACATAGACGCGTTTCACATTAAAACCGGCATTCAGCAGTGATACAGTGACGCTATTTTTACGGCATATCCCTTTTATCTTCTTGGCCTTAATCTCCTGCTGCGCCTTTACCTTATCCGCTTTTATTGCATCAAGTGTTTGCGCGTTGACTTTTGCTGCCATAATCCATGATATCTCATCCTCGTGACGCGCCAGCTCCACCAGTCTGAATGTTTCATCTTTTTCTGGCGGTGATGATTTTATTTTATCGTTAAACTCTTTTATCCAAGCATCGGCAGCCGCATTCCTTTTACGTAATGCTTTGAGCTGATTGGTTATTGAAAACGGATTGTTTCTTTCCTGTTCAATTTCTGCCTCCACTCGTGGCTGAACGATGAAAGCGTCATATGCTTTATAGCCCAATTTACCCAGTACAAAAATAGTAAACAGAATACAAAAAACTTTCTTCCAGTCTGACCCGGAGGAATTTGTACCATCACTCATACCGCAACTCCTTATATTAAATCATTCCCTTTTATACACATTTTCATATAAACATTGCTCATCTATCAAGGTATTTTAAGAAGAGGATACTCCTAGATAGATAAGACAGAATGTACCTTTTAGACAATTCAAAAAATTAATCATCAAAACGCGCATACCAGACAATACTTGTCGCCTTAGTAAATTGATTCGCCCCAAACAAATGCAGTGAGTCAATATTTTCAGGCGGTACTCGTATTGGGCGAAGCAGTTTATTGACGGACTGATAAGATTTATTCAGTCCTTCTGACGCAGGTGTGAGGTCAGGATATTCTGATGCCTGAATAATAAGGCCATGACTGAAACGGCTGACAGAGACGGAACTCTCAGCGTGTAGCTCCTTCTCAAGCCATTTTGTTCCCCCCAACCGCTTAACCAACGAATGATCCAGTATAGTTATCCAGTTAATAGTTTTAAGGTTATTATTGTTCGCAATGCCCTGTAAGTGGATAGTCGAAATTACTGACAGTGAAGGGTAACGCAACGCTAACTGATATTCTACGGACATATACTGATGGTAATCTTTCGGCGTCGTTAAACAATAGCCACAGTCACCGCTCTGTGGTTCGAGCTTTTCGCAAAGAAATACTATCCACTCATTAAACTTCTTCAGGCCAATATCAGTATTAATATAATCCCAGGGTAAAATCAGTCTTAAGCAACCTGCATTGTTGCATTCTTCTTCACTGTGCCATGAAGCGCCCAGATACCCCATAACGCAGGTAGGGGCGACATCTTTGTTTTTTGCATCGCTGACATACCAGCCACATTCTGTTTCTGGCCCTGATTCCAGAATAATATTTTCAACTTTTGCGATATTCTCGGCATCAAACTTTTTCAGATTATCAAACTCATGTCGGTGAAAGCTCAGGCGATTGCCAAATTCAGCCATAAACCGCCGGTAGCATTCAATAATTCTGACTTTTTTGGCATGAGTATGTGTTTGCTTTAATAACAACGAAATGGAAATCCCCAACCGGGTAAAGACAACGTTATTCTCATCCCGAAGCGTAAATTCAGCAAGCCTGCGCCGCTGGGAAAACTCATCCAAATTTATCATGAAGAATAACCTCCCTATATATTCTGTTTTTCACCGCCCATAAAATAATCGCAAACGGATATGAATACTATTCCTATTGAAAGAATACATAATTCCGTAAATAAAAAAGCCAACTAATAAAATGATATAGCTGGCTTTTAAAATGTTCTCTAACTATCGGAGAATATCAAATTTCTATTCCCACTCAATCGTCGCCGGCGGCTTCCCACTGATGTCATACACCACCCGCGAGATCCCATTCACCTCATTGATGATCCGATTCGACACGCGCCCCAAGAAATCATAAGGCAGATGCGCCCAGTGCGCCGTCATAAAGTCGATGGTTTCTACCGCGCGCAGGGAAACAACCCAGTCGTACTTGCGGCCATCGCCCATGACGCCGACGGAGCGAACCGGCAGGAACACGGTGAACGCCTGACTGACTTTGTCGTACAGCTCGGCTTTGCGCAGCTCTTCAATGAAAATAGCGTCAGCGCGGCGCAGCAGGTCGCAGTACTCTTTCTTCACTTCGCCCAGCACGCGGACGCCGAGGCCTGGGCCTGGGAACGGATGGCGGTAAAGCATGTCGTACGGCAGGCCTAGCTCTAGGCCGATTTTGCGCACTTCGTCTTTGAACAGCTCTTTAAGCGGCTCCACCAGGCCCATCTTCATCTCTTCCGGCAGGCCGCCGACGTTGTGGTGAGACTTGATTACGTGAGCCTTACCCGTCGCCGAGGCGGCGGATTCAATTACGTCAGGGTAAATGGTGCCCTGCGCCAGCCACTTAACGTTAGTTTGCTTGTTCGACTCTTCGTCAAACACTTCAACGAACACGCGGCCGATAGTCTTACGCTTGGCTTCCGGATCGGCAATCCCGGCCAGCGCGCTCAGGAAGCGCTGCTCAGCAGGCACGTGCACGATGTTCAGGCCAAAGCGGTCGCCGAACATATCCATCACCTGCTCAGCTTCGTTCAGGCGCAGCAGGCCGTTGTCGACAAATACGCAGGTCAGATTTTTGCCAATGGCGCGGTGCAGCAGCATGGCGGTAACAGAAGAGTCAACGCCGCCGGAAAGGCCAAGGATCACTTTATCGTCGCCCACTTGCTCACGAATGCGCTCAATGGCGTCTTCAATAATGGTGGCTGGCGTCCACAGCGCTTCACAGCCGCAGATGTCCAGCACAAAGCGCTTGAGCAGGTTCAGACCCTGATGAGTATGTGTCACTTCAGGATGGAACTGCAGGCCGTAGAAGCGCTTTTCCTCGTTAGCCATAATGGCGAACGGGCAGGTATCAGTGCGCGCAACGGCTGTAAAGCCCGCAGGGATCGCCGTGACTTTGTCGCCGTGGCTCATCCAGACGTCAAGCTGGGCTTTGCCTTCGGCAGAGAGAGAGTCCTTCACGTCGTGAGTAAAGGCACTCTCATTAATAATATCGACTTTGGCATAGCCAAATTCACGCTCGTTTGAGCCCTGCACTTCACCGCCCAGCTGGACCGCCATGGTCTGCATGCCGTAGCAGATGCCAAGTACAGGAATACCGGCGTTAAAAACGTACTCTGGCGCGCGCGGGCTGCCTGCTTCGGTGGTGCTTTCAGGGCTACCGGAAAGGATGATCCCTGTCGGGTTGAACTCGCGGATCTGCGCTTCGCTGACGTCCCAGGCCCACAGCTCACAGTACACGCCGATTTCACGAACGCGACGGGCAATCAGCTGAGTGTATTGAGAACCAAAGTCCAAAATCAGAATGCGGTGACTATGAATGTTTTTTGACATGTACGCTTTCCAAAAACGGTAAAATCACGCCCGATAAGATGGGCAAGAAAAAGAAAAATACCGGGCATTATAGCCGAGTTAGCGAGAAGAATACGAGAGGCGTGTTGGCTTAACTCGCCTCTCGTTTAAACACGGGCGGCTCTGTACTCATCAAGAGTAGAGCCGCACCGCATTAGCCCATGCGGTAGTTGGGCGATTCTTTGGTGATGGTGACATCGTGAACGTGGCTTTCCTGAATGCCCGCACCGGTGATGCGAACAAACTCTGCCTTGGTGCGCAGCTCGTCAATGGTGCCACAGCCCGTCAGACCCATGCAGGAGCGCAGGCCGCCCATTTGCTGATGCACGATGGCTTTCAGGTAGCCCTTATAGGCCACGCGGCCTTCGATGCCTTCCGGCACTAGCTTGTCAGCGGCGTTGTCAGTCTGGAAGTAGCGGTCAGACGAGCCTTTAGACATCGCGCCCAGCGAACCCATGCCGCGGTAAGATTTGAATGAACGCCCCTGATACAGCTCGATTTCACCCGGGGATTCTTCAGTACCCGCCAGCATTGAGCCGACCATTACACAGGAAGCGCCCGCAGCGATAGCCTTGGCGATGTCGCCTGAGAAGCGGATACCGCCGTCAGCAATCACCGGAATGCCCATTGCACCTACGGCTTCAACCGCGTCAGCGATAGCGGTGATCTGCGGCACGCCCACGCCGGTAACGATACGGGTAGTACAAATAGAGCCAGGGCCGATGCCCACTTTCACTGCGTTCACGCCCGCTTCCACCAGCGCTTTCGCGCCTGCGGCGGTGGCAACGTTGCCGCCGATGATTTGCAGTTTAGGATAGGCAGCTCGGGTTTCGCGAATGCGCTGTAACACGCCTTCAGAATGGCCGTGAGAAGAGTCGATCAGCAGCACGTCAACGCCCGCTTCCACCAGCGCGGCTACGCGCTCTTCGTTACCCGCGCCAGCGCCGACAGCAGCGCCTACGCGCAGGCGACCGTGCTCGTCTTTACAGGCGTTCGGCTTCTGCTCTGCCTTTTGGTAGTCTTTGACGGTGATCATGCCGCGCAGCTGGAACTTCTTGTCCACCACCAGCGCCTTTTCTACGCGCTTTTCGTGCATCTTCTGGAACACCAGATCGCGGTCTTTGGCTTCTTTTTCGCTTACGGTTACTAGACGCTCTTTCGGCGTCATCAGCGCACTGACGGGCTGGTCAAGGTCGGTCACAAAGCGCACGTCGCGACCGGTGATAATGCCGACCAGCTCGTTGTTCTTAATCACCACTGGATAACCGGCAAAGCCGTTTTCCAGCGCCATTTCTTTAATACGGCGAACGGTGGTTTCCGGCCCAACGGCGATAGGGTCGGTAACAATTCCGCTTTCGTGGCGCTTCACGCGGCGAACTTCCTCCGCCTGACGCTCGATAGACATGTTTTTATGGATAAAGCCGATACCGCCTTCCTGCGCCAGCGCAATCGCCAGACGCGCTTCGGTCACGGTGTCCATCGCGGCGGAAAGCATTGGAATATTCAAACGAATGGTCTTCGTCAGCTGGGTAGAAAGCTCGGCAGTGTTAGGCAGAACAGTAGAGTGGGCGGGAACTAATAGGACGTCGTCGAACGTCAGGGCATCTTTCGCGATACGTAGCATGGGCAATATCTCACCGGGTAGGTTGAAGGGAGAAACTGATAAAATATTGCCGTGGAATTATACAGAGGAAACGGGGGCTGCACCACACTTTTTTTAAAATGGGGCTTGATTCACCGGCCCAGCCATGTAGTATCGATAGATTAACTCCCTGTTTTAGAATTTGATCTCCGTCACATGTCGATACCTCTAACGCCTTCTATTTTTACCGTCAGCCGTTTAAACCAAACGGTGCGTCAGCTTTTAGAAATGGAAATGGGGCAAATCTGGCTTTCGGCGGAAATCTCTAACCTCTCTCAGCCCTCTTCCGGCCACTGGTACTTCACGCTAAAGGACGACCGCTCACAGGTGCGCTGCGCCATGTTCCGCACGGCTAACCGCCGGGTGACCTTTGTCCCGCAGAACGGCCAGCAGGTGCTAGTACGGGCGACGATTACCCTGTATGAACCGCGGGGCGACTATCAGCTGATTGCCGAAAGCATGCAGCCTGCCGGTGACGGTCTGCTACAGCAGCGATTTGACCAGCTGAAACAGCGCTTGTCCGAAGAGGGATTGTTCGATCCGGCTCGCAAACGCCCGCTACCCTCCCCTGCGACGCGCGTGGGCATCGTGACATCGGCTTCCGGTGCCGCGCTGCACGACGTGCTGCACATTCTCCAAAGGCGCGATCCTTCCCTGCCGGTCGTAATCTACCCGACCATGGTTCAGGGCGCAGAGGCGACGATGCAAATCGTCCGCGCTATTGAGCTCGCCAACCAGAGAAACGAGTGCGACGTGCTGATCGTCGGGCGTGGCGGAGGCTCATTAGAAGACCTGTGGTGCTTTAACGAAGAGGCGGTTGCCAGAGCGATTTACCAAAGCCAGATCCCCGTCGTCAGCGCCGTCGGCCACGAAACCGACGTCACCATTGCCGACTTTGTCGCCGATCTGCGAGCGCCAACGCCCTCGGCCGCCGCCGAGCTGGTAAGCCGCAATCAGACGGAGTTAGTGCGCCAGCTGCTGTCCCAGCGCCAGCGGCTTGAAATGGCAATGGACTATTACTTGTCCCGCAGCCGTCAGGCATTAACCCAGCGGGAAAGCCGTCTCCAAATGCAGCACCCGCAGCTTCGCCTGTCGCGCCAGCAGACAGCTCTGATTAAGCTACAGCGTAGGTTGGAAGAAAGCCTACAGCAAAAACTGCTGCGAGAAGGTAAAAAGGCTGAACGCCTGCATCAAAGATTACAGCAAACCCAGCCGCTGGGGCGGGTGCACCGAAGCCAGCAGCAGATCCAGCAGATCCAGTTTCAGTTAAGAGAAGCTATGGAGCGCAGGCTCAACGCCGCGCGTCAGCGTTTTAGCGTAGGCTACACACAGCTTGAAGGGGTCAGCCCGCTGGCGACGCTAGCCAGAGGCTACAGCGTGACTCAGGGCGTAGGCAGTGCGGCATTAAAAAGCGTTGAAGCAGTGAACAAAGGCGATACTATCGCCACGCGTTTAAGCGACGGCTGGGTAGAAAGCACGGTAACTACCGTGCGCAAATTGACGTAGTAAGCCCTCACCGAAGCTACGGCTGTTCGTCATATTCCAAAACAATCCGCTTTTTAGATATTAGCCCATGACCGTGCTGGCAAAAGTAGTCCACCGCACCACAGGCCGCAAGCTTCTCCAACGGCTGCCCGCACTCAGGGCAGCGCGCTACCTGTTGATATACTCTACGGCAGCTTTCACAGCAAAAACGATCCCCAGCCTGCCAGAGCATAGCCTTATGGCATCGTGGGCACAGCGAAGTCATGGTGTTCATCCTCAATTTAAATCAGTCCGCTACCGCGAAGCAGCAGCAGGCCGAGCGCAGTAGTAAAAAACGATCCCAATGTCGTTAAGCCGATAATGTTGGCAGCCAAGGTGGCGTTGCCACCCATGGCGCGCGTCATCACGTAGCTGGCCGCCGCCGTCGGCGTTGCCGACAGCAGGAAAATCACCCCTAGCGTAACGCCCTGAAAACCACACAGCAGAGCGCCGAGCAGTAGCAGTGTCGGTATCACCAGCACTCTGGCGATCCCCGCCAGGATGGCGACGTTAGAAGTTTTGAGCATCGAGCGGAAGTCCAGACTGGCCCCGGTGCACAGCAGCGCCATCGGCAGCGCAATAGAGGACACATAGCCCCCAGTGCGGATCAGCACGTCCGGCAGTGGGATCGCCAGCAGGGAAAACGGCAGCCCGGCCAGAATGCCGATAATTAGCGGGTTTCTGACAATATTCTTTACCATGCTGAAAATGGCAAGCTGACTTCCTTCACAATCGGACAGACTGCGGGTCAGCGTGACCACAGAGAGCACGTTATATAAAATAACGGTCATGATGATATAAAACGAGGCTATTGCAACGCCTTCAGCGCCAAAGGCCATTGCACAGTAAGCCACGCCTAAAATAGCGGCATTGCCGCGAAAGCCCCCCTGAACAAACACGCCACGCTCTTTTTTATCCTTTACCAGAAAAGGCGCGACCAGCTCAAGCAGCAGCCAGCTGACAAAGGTCCCCACGCCAGCGTACGTCATCAGCAGTAGATGATCAGCGAGGCCACTCTGATTGGTGGCGATACTGAAAAACAGCATGCAGGGCAGCGCTAGGTTAAACACCAGACGGCTAGCGGAATCGCAGAACTCGTCGTTGATCAGGCGAATACGACGCAGCCCTATTCCCATCAGGAGCATCAGCAGGTTAGGCACGGTGACGTTAAAGGCAAATAGCCACGTTTCCCACGACATCATAGTTATTCTTATTCCTTATTGGCGCCGGGCCGTAACGTTAGTCATCACGATATCAGAAGTCTTTCCCTATTCTATTTTTAAATAAAAATATAACAACGCAGTTGATGAATAATTAACCGCAGCAATGAGAATCTCTTTATTCTTATTCAGAATGATTCCTATCCGTTTTTATTAAAAAAAGCATATAAAGACTGCACGAATCTTATCCATTTGAGTATAATACGCACCGCTTATTCGTCACTCTGCCCTTACTCAGACTGCGTTTCGTCGAATTTGCCACGCTCTTACGGGGCCTATCGTTCGATCCATAAAACGGCAACAGCCCGATGTACACTCACTACGCGATAAGGATTATCACGCCATGGAGTCTCTACTTCTCGCTGGTCTAACCAGTGATATTAACCGTCACAAGAAGGTCAGCCGATGAATGACCCGATGCTGCTTTTAGTTATTATTTTGTTCGTTGCCGCCGTTGCGGTGACGCTGTCCAAAAAGATTGGCCTTGGCGCTATTCTTGGCCTATTGCTCACCGGCATTATTATTGGCCCTTATACGCCGGGGCAAATCATTCTTAAAGAACACGTAGACCAAATTCTACATATTTCCGAATTTGGCATTGTGCTGCTGCTGTTTATTATCGGCCTGGAAATGCAGCCAAAACGCCTTTGGTCAATGCGCCGCATGGTATTCGGCCTCGGCTCGCTGCAAATTTTACTCAGCGGTGCGGCGATTGGCGGCTATTTCTATCTGTTCGGCTACGCCATGAACGCCGCTATCATTATCGGGCTAACGATGGCGCTCTCTTCTACGGCTTTCGTGATCCAAATACTTCAGGACCACAACGAGTTCTCCAGCGAGCACGGGCGTATCGGCTTTGCCATTCTGCTGATGCAGGATTTGGCTATTGTGCCCCTATTGGCACTGGTCCCGCTGCTGTCGGATAAAATCGCTGTATTGCCGGACGACTCACCGATGTGGATGCAGACGCTGTCGGTCATCGGCGCGCTGCTAGTGGTTATCGTCTTTGGCCGCTACGGAGTGCCGTGGCTGCTGAACCGCATGGCCAGAAAGGGCTATCGCGAAAGCTTCTCGCTGTTTGTGATGTTCGCCGTGGTGCTCGCCGCCTACATCATGGATCACTTTGGCCTGTCGATGGCACTGGGTGCCTTTATCATGGGGATGATGCTCTCAACCTCGAAGTACGGCTTCCAGATCCACGCCAGCGTCGAGTCGGCCAAAAGCCTGCTGATGAGCCTGTTCTTTATTTCGGTCGGCATGTCTATTGATTTTGCCACGCTGGCTCAGTCACCGTTCTACTTCATCAGCCACGTGGCAGTCATTCTGCTGCTGAAAATCATTATACTTTTTCTGCTATCACTGCTGTTTGGTACGTCTAAAGAAGCGGCGACTAAAGTGGCCTTCCTACTGTGTCAGGGCGGTGAGTTCGGTTTTGTCCTGTTTGGCGTTGCCAAAGCGTTTGGCGTTATCGATGACGCGACGTTTATTGTCGGCATCGGCATTATTTCTGTCAGTATGGCGTTTACCCCTAGCCTCTATGCGCTTGGCTGCCGCCTGACCAGAAAGATGACCGCCGACGACATAGATACCGACGCGCTTAAGCCCGCAGACGCCGCCCATAGCGCAAAAGTGGTGGTTGCTGGCTATGGCGATACTGGCTACGTTCTGGCACAGATGCTACAGGACTCCGCGATTCCACACATCGTGATTGAGAAGAACCCTGAAATCGTCAAAAAGGCGCAAAAGGCAGGCATTCCCGCCTACTTTGGCGACATTACCGATCCCAAGCTGCTTAACGTTATCGGCGTTGAGCAGGCGCAAATGGTCATCGTCTCTATCGACCACAGCGCCAGCGCGCTGAAGGCTGTTACAACGATAAGATCCCTCTATCCGATGGTGAAAATCCTCGCTCGAGTACTCGATATGGATCTGAAGGACAGACTGTTAGAAGCCGGCGCCAACTGGGTGGTTATCGAAACGCTGGAAAGCAGCCTACATATCGGAGCCGAAGCCCTGAAGGTACTGGGCGTCGCCGACGACGAAGTTTCCGAACTGGTCGACTCGCTGCGTAAGGATGAGATGATGACGCCAACAGAAGTCAGCGAAGAGCAGGAAGCCGAGCTGATGGCAGAGACTGAAGCGCTTATCCAAACCGACACTGACTTCGAGCTGCCGCAGGAAGATGAACCTACTGCGCCACAGGGTGCAGAACAGCGGCCGAAAGCAGGCTAAGTTTCCAATCACTCTAACGACTCTATAAACACTCAGGGCGCCAAACGGCGCCCTGATTTTTAACTCACCTAAACAGCCAATAGCCGTGACTAGCCGCGGCCTTTGATATGCTTAATCAGTCGACGGCGCTTGCGCTGCTGCGTTGGAGTCAGCTTGTTGCGGCGCCCTGCAAACGGGTTATCACCCTCTTTAAACTGAATGCGAATAGGCGTACCCATCACTTCCAGCGAGCGACGGAAGTAGTTCATCAGGTAACGCTTGTACGAATCCGGCAGATCTTTCACCTGGTTGCCGTGGATCACCACGATGGGTGGGTTGTAGCCCCCCGCGTGAGCGTACTTCAGCTTCACTCTGCGGCCGCCAACCAAAGGCGGCTGGTGGTCGTCCTGTGCCATCTGCATAATGCGGGTCAACAGCGACGTGCTGACGCGACGAGTTGCACAGCGGTAGGCTTCCTGTACGGACTCAAACAGATTACCCACGCCGCTGCCGTGCAGAGCGGAAATAAAGTGCACGCGAGCAAAGTCGACAAAGCCTAGGCGCTCATCCAGCGTCTCTTTAACCCGCTCGCGAACTTCCTGAGACAGACCGTCCCACTTGTTAACCGCAATCACCAGCGAGCGACCGCTGTTAATAATAAAGCCCAGCAGGGACAGATCCTGATCGGAAATCCCCTCGCGGGCGTCAATCACCAGCAGAACGACGTTTGCGTCCTCAATGGCCTGTAGGGTTTTAATAACGGAGAACTTTTCGACAGTTTCCGTCACTCTGGCGCGCTTGCGCACCCCAGCAGTATCAATCAGCACGTATTCGCGCTCGTCCCGCGTCATGGGGATATAGATGCTGTCACGGGTGGTGCCCGGCATGTCGTACACCACAACCCGCTCTTCACCCAAAATGCGGTTAGTCAGCGTGGACTTACCCACGTTGGGGCGGCCAACGATCGCCAGCTTAATAGGCAGGCTTTCCAGATAGGCGCTGTCGAATTCTTCTTCGCCTTCACCCTCTTCTTCCGGGTTTTCGGCACCAAAATCTTCCCAATCGTCTTCTTCGTCAGAGGCGTCTTCATCTTCCTCGACTGGCCCCAGCACGGTTTCAATCAGCGATAAAACGCCGCGCCCGTGGGAAGCAGCGATAGGATACACCTCTCCCATGCCCAGCGAGTAGAAGTCGCCAATAGCGCTGTCAGCGTCAAGGCCGTCGGTTTTGTTAGCAACCAAAAAGGTTGCCTTTTCCCGCGAGCGCAGGTGCTTGGCAATGCCCGTATCGGCAGGCATCAGGCCTGCGCGGGCATCGACCATAAACAGCACGATATCCGCCTCTTCAATGGCCAGCAGCGACTGGTCAGCCATATGAGTTTCTACGCCATCTTCTGCGCCGTCGATACCGCCGGTATCGATAACGATAAACTCGCGTCCGTCAATTTCCGCTTTGCCATATTTACGGTCGCGGGTCAGGCCGGGGAAATCGGCCACCAGGGCATCACGAGTACGCGTTAAACGGTTAAATAACGTGGACTTGCCCACGTTGGGACGCCCGACCAGCGCGATAACTGGAACCATGATAAAAGCCTCTTTCTATCTATATCGTTATAATATATCAGTATTATGCTAAACCGAGCGCTCGACGCGCGCGACTTATATAAGACGAAACGGCCCCTGATGACAGGGGCCGTTTATACAGGCAAAAAAGCCTGAACGTTCAACCGCCGTTAGCGCGTGAACGAGTAGACGTCACCGCCGCGCGCCTGAATCACCAGTCGGTCACCGGCAACAATCGGTGAAGACAGGAAGCCGTCGCCGTCAACCTTATGCTGAGCCACAAACTGGCCGGACGCGCTGTCCATCCAGTGCATGTAGCCTTCGGAATCAGCCACGACGACATAGCCGTTAAACACAACCGGCGCAGTCAGGCCGCGGTGCAGTAGGTCGTTCTGCGTCCACAGGATAGTACCGCCGTTCAGAGACAGCGCAGTCACGCGGTCGCTCTGGTCCACCAGAAACACCTTGTCGCCTTCAATAAAGAAGTCGTTAACAGAGCCGATGTCGCGCTTCCAAATAATCTGACCGGAGCGGAGATCCAGCGCTACGAAGCTGCCGTTGTAGCTTTGGGCAAACACCATGTTGCCCATAATGACAGGCGTACTGTCAACGTCGGCCAGACGGTCGATTTCCGTCGCACCGCTTGGCTGAGCAATAGCCTGCTGCCAAATCAGCATGCCGCTGTTCATCATCACTGCACTAACGCGTCCGGTGTCACCGCCAACAATGGCTGCGCCGTGCGCAGTCGCTGGAGCAGACTCACCGCGCAGAGACAGCAGCGGCATACCGAGGTTAGCCGTCCAGCGGATAGCGCCGTCAGTCGCGTTCAGAGACTGCAGCATACCGTTAGACGTGTGGATTAACACCTGACCGTCGCTGACAATCGGGCGGGAAATCGCTTCACCCGCAACGGTCGTTTTCCACGCCAGCGCGCCGTCTTCAGCGTTCAGCGCATAAACAACCGCCTTTTCACTGCCGACAAACACTTTGCCGTCAGCCGCGGTCACACCGCCGGAAAGCATTGGAGACTCGGACGAAGAGAAGAAGCTGCTCTTTTCCGTCACGTCGACTTTCCACACCTGACTGCCGCTGTCAGCGTCAACGGCCTTAACGATACCGTTACGCGCAGCCGCGTAGATGCGACCGTCTTTCCAAGAGGGGCGAAGGTGCGAATAGTATTCACCAACGCCGCTACCTACAGAGGTGCTCCACACTTTCTTCGGTGAAAACTGGTTGTCTACTTTAGGCAACGGTGACATTTTTACGGCGTCATCGTCACCGCTAAACAGCGAACAGCCGCTCAGCATAGTGGCAGAAAGTAATCCTACGCAAAAAAGTTTACGTAACGTCATTCACATTCCCCTTTAGGCGGCCAAATTGGTGAGCTTAATGTTCAGCATGTCTTTCAGTACCGGCGATGGGCTAGCCTCTATCGCCTGGCTGTAGGCTTCGCGGGCACCCTTAACGTCGCCTTTGCTAGCCAGCGCGTCGCCGCGAATAGCCTGAGCCTGAGCAAACCAGCTGCCCTTTTGCACGGAATCCAGCGTTTTCAACGCGTCGTCAAACTGCTTTTCCTGAACCTGAACGCGCGCCAGACGTATTGCGATGGCGGGCAGCAGGTTGTCGTCTTTCGTGTGGCTTTGCGCCCAAAGCAGCTGCTCTTTCGCCTTCGCGAAATCGCCTTTTTCTACCCACTGCTGAGCCTGAACCATGGCAGCAAACACGCCATAGCTATTGTCGTTTGCCTGAATAAAAGCGCTAGTGTTCGCTGAATTGTCGCGGTGAACCATCACCTGATCGAAGGACAGAGACGCTAACGAAGCCGTGGTGTGCTGGTGAGACTGCCAGTAGCGCCAGCCAAACAGGCCGCCGATACCCAGCACCACGCCAACAACAATGGCTTTACCGTTTTCGCGGAAAAAGCCCTTCACCGCTTCGAATTGTTCTTCTTCGCTATTGTAAACTTGCACGGTGTCCCTCTCGAATTAACCGATCAATTTAGCCAAGTGCGCAGAAACAGAGGCCTGCGCTAGCGTTTGCTGTTCGCCGCTGCGCAGGTCTTTAACAACAACCTCTTGCGCAGCGATCTCATTTTCGCCCAGAACCAGAGCAACCTGAGCGCCCCATTTGTCAGCGCGAGCAAACTGTTTCTTAAAGTTGCCGCCGCCGTGGTTTACCATCACGCGGAGAGTGGGTTGTTCATCGCGAATGCGCTCGGCCAGCATCATTGCCGCCGTTTGAGCGCCTTCACCGGAAGAAACGACGTAAACATCGACACCGCGATCGGCAGCAAAGTCAGGGTTCACTTCCTGAACCAGCAGCACCAGCCGCTCCATGCCCATCGCAAAACCGACGCCCGGCGCAGCGTGCCCGCCCAGCTGTTCAACCAGCCCGTCGTAGCGCCCGCCGCCGCACACTGTACCCTGAGCGCCCAAGCTGGTGGTCACCCATTCAAACACTGTACGGTTATAGTAGTCTAGGCCGCGTACCAGACGCGGGTTAATGCGGTAGGCGATGCCAGCTTTATCCAGCAGCGCACACAGCCCGGCGAAGTGCTCTTTTGACTCTTCGTCCAGATAGTCAATAAGCTCAGGCGCGTCGTTTAACAGAGCCTGAACGTCGGGGTTTTTGCTGTCGAGCACTCGCATAGGGTTGGTGTACATGCGGCGCTTGCAGTCTTCATCCAACTGCTCTTTAAACTGTTCCAGATAGGCGGTCAGCGCTTCTTTATAGCGGGCGCGAGCCTCTAAAGAGCCAATGGAGTTCAGCTCCAAAGTCACGTGCTCGGAAATGCCCAGCTCACGCCACCAGCGGGCGTTTAGCATGATCAATTCGGCATCAACGTCCGGCCCCTGAAGGCCAAACACTTCCGCGCCGATCTGATGAAACTGACGATAGCGCCCCTTCTGAGGACGCTCGTGGCGAAACATCGGCCCCATGTACCACAGCCGCTGTTCCTGATTGTAGATAAGGCCGTGCTCAATGCCTGCGCGCACGCAGCTTGCGGTGCCTTCAGGGCGAAGCGTTAGGGAATCGCCGTTGCGATCGTCAAAGGTGTACATTTCCTTTTCGACTACGTCGGTGACTTCGCCGATCGCACGCTTAAACAGCGGCGTTTGCTCCACGATGGGCATGCGAATTTCACCGTAGCCGTAGCTTGCCAGCACCTGCCGCAACACGCGTTCAATAGGCTGCCACAGCGCCGTTTCCTGCGGTAGGCAGTCGTTCATTCCGCGAATGGCTTGAATTTTCTTTGCCACGTCAATTCTCTGTTCGGTTTTCTCAAATGGGACTGATTATAGGGGCTATAGGCCTTTCACATCAACGCAAACAGGCAGCAATGATGAAATCAATACTGCCTTTTTCGCTATTCAGAACTACTTTTCGCTAACGTCGATACGCTTTGACAGATCCAGCATGGCCGCCTTGGCGCGAATTTTCGCCTCCAGCTGGTCGATCATGTCGGTATTGTCCAGACGCTCTCTCTGGCGTTCGCCGTTCTCGTAATAGCCGCTTTTATTGTGCCCGCCGGTTACCCCAAGGTCAGACACCAGCGCTTCGCCGGGGCCGTTAACCACGCAGCCGATAATCGAGACGTCCATTGGCGTCAGGATGTCCTCCAGACGCTGCTCCAGAGCGTTAACCGTGCCGATAACGTCAAACTCCTGACGAGAGCAGGTTGGGCAGGCAATAAAGTTAATGCCTCGGGAGCGGATACGCAGCGCCTTAAGGATGTCAAAACCGACCTTCACTTCTTCAACCGGATCCGCCGCCAGAGAAACGCGCAGCGTGTCGCCAATGCCTTCAGCCAGCAGCATGCCAAGCCCAATAGCAGACTTCACCGAGCCGCTTCGCGCACCGCCCGCTTCAGTAATGCCTAGGTGTAAAGGCTGCTCAATCTGCTTTGCCAGCAGACGATATGACTGCACGGCTAGAAACACGTCTGAAGCCTTAACGCTCACTTTGAACGCATCAAAATTGAGGCTGTCGAGGATGTCCACGTGGCGCATCGCTGATTCTACCAGCGCCTGCGGCGTAGGCTCGCCGTACTTTTCCTGAATGTCTTTTTCCAACGACCCGGCGTTAATGCCGATACGAATGGGGATATTCTTGTCGCGGGCGCAGTCCACTACCGCGCGAATGCGGTCTTCACGGCCAATATTACCCGGATTGATGCGCAGGCAGTCCACGCCGTATTCCGCCACCTGAAGCGCAATGCGGTAGTCAAAGTGAATATCAGCCACCAGCGGTACGGAAACGCGCTGCTTGATAAGCTTAAAGGCTTCGGCGGCTTCCATTGTGGGGACAGATACCCTAACGATGTCCACGCCAACGCGCTGTAGTGATTCGATTTGCTTTACTGTCGCGTCAACGTCGGTAGTGCGGGTGTTAGTCATCGACTGAACGGCAATCGGCGCGCCGTCGCCAATTGGCACGTTGCCAACATAAATGCGTTTAGACTTACGACGAACGATCGGCGATTCACTGTGCATCTTGCTCAACTCTCCAAAAACCGTACTGAGCGCTGTTTTAGTTGCTCGGCAGCGTCAGGCGCGCCGTGCGGTTAGCGTTCTTGTATTGACTCATATTAACGGGCTTACCTTTATAGGTAATTTCCACTCCAGCCGGAGCGCCAAGCTTAAGCTGGTAGGGAGGCTGCCCAGTCAAAGACAGCTTGCCACCCTTGCGCTGCAGGCCGCTGTACAGATTTTTACCGCGATCGTCGATCACTTCCAGCCAGCAGTCCGCGCTGAAGACCATATAAATATCGTTGCCGTCCTGCGGAGCCTGTGAGGCCAACTGCCCCTGAGCCGGATTTCTGGCCGCTTCGGCTTCAGCTACCTGAGCGGCAACGGCCTGTTCGAGAGTTGGCGTCGCTGGCTGAACGGGCGCTGTGGTATTCGCATTTTCCGTCGCTGAAGCATTGCTTAACGCACCGGCATCCAACGCTGACGTAGGCAAAAGTGCGATTTCAGTACCTTGTGAAGGCGCTGTAGGTGATGATGTCGCTTCTCCCGATAAAGAGATAGCGTTCTCGTTACCGCTGCCAGCCACTTCATCCTGCTGCGCCTTGTGGTTCTCCCACCACCAAGCTCCGGTCAGGCCAATCACGGCAAGCACAATAACCCAAGTAATTAGCGTCAGCCCGCGATCGAGCTTCTTGCGAGGCTTACCGAGAGGAAAACCCTTTACCCGGTTAGAGGCCAGACTGTGGTTTTTTTCCTGCACGCCTTTAGGCAGCAGAGACAGCAGTTCCTCTTCCGGCAGCTGAAGCAGCTTTGCATAAGAGCGAACGTACCCACGAATAAACGTCGGCGCCAGATCGAGCGAATTTAGCCCCCCTTCGAGTTCACGAACGGTAGAGACTTTCAGACGCAGCTCGTCAGCAACTACCTGCTGGCTAAGGTTTAGCGCCTCTCGGGCTTCGCGAAGTCGGCGACCGACTTCAGCGAGCGGAGTATTTTCTTGTGATACATCAATATTCATGGGCTAAGAATAATTGGTATTGTCGTGACTGTGAAAACTCTCGCGCCAGTTTTTTACCGTAGAGCTGTACGTCACTCATACGATTTTCTGACGCCGCAAATTGTATCTGCATCCATATACTTTCTGCCGTCGCGGGCAGCGCCTGATGATAAACCTCAAGCAGCGCAGCAGCCTCTTTACGCTTTCCGTTCTGAAAGTAGTGAACGAACTCGCTTAACGCGCGATCGCCCTTGCTCGGATCCTGCTTTAACGCCCGGCTCAGCTGCTGCATCGCAACAGCCGTTTGCCCTGCGGACAACAGGCAATAGCCTGAACTTTCGAGGCTATTGGCAATATCTCCCAAACTCTGGGACTGCAACGCTTTACCAAAATAACGCTGCGCGGGCTCATACTGCCCTAAGCGGCAAAGAAACGCACCGTAATTATTCAGCACTTCACTACTCTGCGGTGCTAGCCGCAGTGCCTGCTGATAGCGCCCTTCTGCCAATGCATCTTCATGCATTTCCTGCAGATACAGCGCCATCCCCAGCTGTGTGCGATAGTCTTCAGGGGCATACTCTAGCGCCCGTTCCAGATTAAAGCGCGCTTTCTGAACGTTTCCCAACGTCAGATAGGTCAATCCTAAGTTTAAACGAATCTGCGCGGCCTTCTTAACGTCAAACCCCGCATTCTCGTTACTGCCAGTTGCACATCCGGTCAACAGGCCGGCGGCAAGTACTAAAGGTAACAGCTTATTTCGCATCGAATGTCTGTCCTATTCTGACGCTCGCCGTCTCCCCCAGACAGTAGTGCGTATCTCTTTGTAGCAAATCTATTTTTAGACTGCCTTTATGCCTATAGGTTCCCCATGGGCTCTTTTTTTCATTGTGCGCTTGGTTCGGTCAATAACCTCACCGGCCAGCTGCCCACAGGCAGCGTCAATATCATCACCGCGCGTCTTGCGCACGATAACGGTAAATCCGTATTCCATCAGTACTTTAGAGAAGCGATCGACCCGGCTATTTGAGCTACGGCCGTATGGCGCACCGGGGAACGGGTTCCACGGGATCAGGTTGATCTTACAGGGTGTATCTTTCAGGCATTCCGCCAGCTGGTGAGCGTGAGTCATATCGTCATTAACATGATCCAACATGACGTACTCTACCGTCACCCGCCCCTGATTAGCGTTAGACTTGTCCAGATAGCGACGAACCGCCGACAGGAACGTTTCAATATTGTACTTGCGGTTGATAGGCACGATCTCATCGCGGATTTCATCATTCGGCGCGTGTAGCGAAATCGCCAGCGCCACATCGATCAGATCGCCCAGCTTATCCAGCGCGGGCACAACGCCCGACGTCGACAGCGTCACTCGGCGTTTGGAAAGCCCAAAGCCGAAGTCGTCCAGCATGATTTCCATGGCTGGAACCACGTTAGTCAGGTTGAGCAGCGGCTCTCCCATGCCCATCATGACAACGTTTGTAATAGGTCTTTGCCCGGCAATGCGAGAAGGCCCAATAATTTTTGCCGCCCGCCATACCTGACCAATAATTTCTGACACCCGCAGATTGCGGTTAAACCCCTGCTGGGCGGTAGAACAAAACTTACACTCCAGCGCACATCCTACCTGAGACGATACACACAGCGTCGCGCGATCGTCTTCAGGGATATAAACCGTTTCCACCTGCTGATCGCCCACCGCCAGCGCCCACTTAATGGTACCGTCCGCAGAGCGCTGCTCTGTCACCACTTCTGGCGCGCGGATCTCCGCCATCTCTTTAAGCTTGCCGCGCAGCACTTTATTGATATCCGTCATCTGGTCAAAATCGTCAAAGCCATAGTGGTAAATCCACTTCATGACCTGATCGGCACGAAACGGCTTCTCACCCATCGAGGCGAAAAATTCCCTCATGGCTTTGCGGTTTAAATCCAGCAGGTTGATTTTTTCTACAGCGCGCTCAGAAGGCGCAAGATCATCAGGAGAGACGGAAACAACATTAGTCATAAAAAGCAGGGGCCTCGTTATTACACATTATGGCGCTAGAAAATCTAGAGATTCATAAAAGACTAAAACTATCCCCTGTTCAACATCCGTTGGCAGAGGGTTATGCCTACACATTGTACTCTGTTTGTCATGACGTTGCCATGCACATCCGAGCTGCTTTATTTATGCCGATAAAAAAGCAAAACCAGCGCCAAGTGCCGCCGGTTTTTTTATAAAGCATCAATAAATCCCATCAACACAATGAAAAATAATGGCTTTTAAAGCAGCGTGCTATTTAGCCGCGCGGGGGCAAACCTCGCTGTCGCTAAAAAAGTAAGCAATTTCGCGCTCCGCTGAAGCAGCAGAATCTGAGCCGTGAACGGCATTCGCTGTCAGGCTATCGGCGTAATCGGCACGCAAAGTGCCCGCCAAGGCGTTAGAAGGGTTGGTGGCTCCCATCAAATCGCGGTGACGCTGTACAGCATTTTCAGCCTCCAGAACCTGCACCATAACGGGGCCAGACGTCATAAACGCGAGTAGCCCGTCAAAAAACGGCTTCCCTTCGTGTTCGGCATAAAATCCCGCTGCCTGCTCTTTGGTTAAATGCAGCATCTTCGCCGCAACAACAGTAAAACCCGCACTCTCAAAGCGAGAATAGATAGCGCCAATGGCGTTTTTCGCCACCGCGTTTGGCTTAATAATTGAAAGGGTACGTTCCGTAGACATTTTCACCTCTGGCAGGGATTAACTGTGGTTTAACAACGTCTTTTCGCCGGTGATTATACGGTGGGATATTTTTCTTGCCTATCGGGTTTGTAACATTTTTTTAAAATTTATCGTGCAGAAGCGTTTCACTTGGCAAAACGCACTGCTGTCTATTCTTTCAGCCTCCCCTCCTGAAGGCTGAAACGCCTCGACGCCAGTGCGTCAACCTCTCTGGGCTCGTGACTCACCAGAAGAATCGTTGTAGAAAGGCGTCGCTGGACGTCCTGTAGGCACGCCCACAGGCGCGTGCGCAGTGACCAGTCCAGACTGGAGAAAGGCTCATCCAAGAGCAGCAGGCCGGGCTCCGTTACCAGCGCGCGAGCCAGTGCAGCGCGCTGCTGTTCACCGCCGGACAGCTGTGAAGGATATCGCCCGCCTAGCTGGCCTATTTCCATCCACTCTAGCACCTCTTTTCGCTTCTCTTTCAGGCGCGGCTGCCCGGCGGCATACTGCGCCATTTTCAGGTTGTTTTCGATCGTCAAAAAGGGAAACAGATACAGCCGCTGGTTTAAATGGCGACAGGGGCGGCGCCAGGCGGGAATACTATTCACATTGACATCGCCAATAAGAATGCTTCCCCGGTAGTCGACATGGCCAGCGATAGCGTTGAGCAGCGTAGTTTTTCCACTGCCGGAAGGGCCGCAGATAGCCGTACACTCACCCCGAACAGCCGTAAAGCTCACCGAATCTAAAACACCACAGGACAGATCGTTAACGCTTAACATCGACTTCTCTCCGAGGCGCTTTTTGTAAAAGATGCAGCAGCAGTAACAGCATAAAGGCAAAAAAGATCAGCACTAGCGCACAGCCAATAGCAGGAGCAAAGTCGCCGCTGGCAATATTGAGATAAACGGCGATCGGCAGAGTTTCCGTTTTCAAACGAGTCGCCCCCGCCAGCATCAGCGTTGCGCCAAACTCCCCCATCGCGCGGGAAAGCGCCAGCACACAGCCGCTGAGTAAAGACCGCCATATTAGAGGAATCTCAACGAAAAACAGCGTTTTTAGCGGCGTTAACCCGAGGTTATAGGACGTTCGAACGTAGGAAGTATCGATGGATGCCAGCGCCGCGCTGGCACTGCGAACAATAATCGCACTGGCAACGTAGGTTTGGGCAATAACGATCCCAACGGGAGAAAACAGGCTTTGAGAAATCACTGGTGCAATCTGCCCAATAGGCCCTTCTCTACCCAACAGCAGCAGTAGGCCAATCCCCACCACCAGCGGCGGCGTGACCATCGGCAGGTCCAACAGCAGGTTTAACGCTCCTTTACCGGGGATCCTCAGGCGTACCAAAGCCCAAGCAGCCGGTAGGCTAATCAGTGAAGCAAGCACCAGCGAGATCAGCGATGTCAGCAAAGACAGCCCCAGAGCAAAGCGGATTTCAACGTCGGCCAGCAGGGAAAACAGCGTTTCCAAATCGAGCTGGAAAAGCAGTGAGCACAGCGAACCGACGATAAAAAATAGCAGTGCCGCCAGCGGCAGCAGCGTTAGTCTTGCCACAAGAAATCAGTTCGCTTTTACGGGCAGATAGCCAAGATCGGTAAAGCGCTTGATGCCCTGCTCTGACGCAAAAAAGTCCATTAGCGCCTTTGCCTCTTGTGGGTGCTTGCTGGTCTTCAGGACTGCGATCGTTGCCACCTCCTCAGGAGTGCCTTCCGGTGAAGGCAGCATCAAGAGCGTATCCTGATTTTTTACCGCATCAGAACGCCCGATTACAGCAGCGTCAATGTCCCCATTCAATAAATAGATCAACAGCTGCTTAATCGTTGTAGTCTGAACGGTGACTTTAGACTTCAGCGCCTGCTCATAGCCACTGGCTACCAGCAGCTTATCGCCGCTTTTCCCTAGCGCGATAGCCTTCGGGTCGCCCATACCAATCTTCAGGCTGCTGTTGGCTAAATCTTCCAGCGTCTTGATATTGCCCGCAACCGCCTTGCGAACCACCATCACCGGCGTGTGTAGCACCAGCGGTGCAGAATCCGTCACCTGATCTTCCTGCTGTAGCTTTTCTACATAGTCCGCAGAGCCGGGCAGAAACAGATCGCCAGCCTTAGTCAGGTTAAAGCGCGTCAGGATCTGCCCTGACCCACCGTATTCAATAATCACGCGATTGCCGGTTTGCTCTTCGAACTGCCTCACTACCGCTTCAACCGGCTGCCGCAGCCCGGCTCCGGCGTAGAGGTGCAGCTCGGCAGAAAACGCCGTCAGACTGACCACTCCCAGAAGCGCGCCGATCGTCCACTGTTTTAAGGTAGGCATAGAATGTCTCTCTGTTGTCTAAGTCGCTTGAGTCATTATCTTCGATATATATTAAATTACATAACGAAAGAGACTGCAATCCAAATGCAACACGATTCAGGCAAGAGAAATTTTGCAAAGAGAAGGATTAATTAAACTGAATGGTGCCTTTTCCGCTCGCGCCAAAGCGTTCATCAAACTGCGCGCCGAGGGCGTTGAACAGGTTCCGCCAGGCTTCAATGTAGGTTTTTCTTTCAACTGTCGCGCTAAACTCATCGACCCTGCGGTTAGGATTACCCGCTTCAGGGCCTTTTTTAAATTCAATCAGCACGCTGTCGCCTATGGTTTCATAGTGAAGATAAAAGTCAGAGCCCTGTTCACAGAAATATATGTCGCGGCGGCCTTCATCCCCTCGGATAACAGATTCAACTGAATCAATAATCTCGTCGTGGCACACACAGAAGTCATACATCAGGTCTAGCTCTATTTTCTTTTCAGAACCAAAGTCTATGCTAATAGCGCCGTCAACAAACTGAGCCAGACTTTCTAGATAAAACTCAAAGTCAGACAGCTCCATCTCTTCCTGATTGAGATCCTCATCCAGTTCGGGAGCCTTTTCTGTGATGTGTAGTGCTATCTTCATCTCTTTCTCCTTCACCACGAAAGCTACTCCACTATAAACCCGACGCTGTTTACCTGCCCGCTTTCATCCAGCACGCTAATCTGGTACTTACCGACAGCTGACAGGGTTTGCACCATGGCTTGGCCTTCATTGGTCTCTGCTACCGCTTCGCCGTTCATAAACCACCAGCGCTTGCCGCGCCCGCCCTGAGTATCAAGTCGAAGATCCAGCGAGGAAGCGCCCGGCAGCCGTTTGAGTACGGAGCCCTGCTTAAGGCCCAGAATCAGCAGCGGCGGGCTGGCGTCAAAGCCTATCGGCGGGCAGGTTTCATCTCTCTCCGGCAGGCGGTTAGCCCGCCGTTCACCCGCTGGCAGCCAGCTTTCCAGCGCAATGGGCCATAGTGCAATTCGGCGCTTCACCGCATCGCTACAGTCGGCAGCAACGCGCTTACCTGCGGCATTAACCCAAAAATTCAGCCAGCCGCCGATGCCGGTATCTTGCCCAGGCGCTGAGAGCGTCGGGGGAATAGTGCCGTCTAAAATCCAGGCCTGCCTGCGCTGCCGACAGTTAGGGTCGTTAGCCGTCAGGCTCTGCCCCTGCGGCCAACAGATAGTCGCCCTGCTGACGGTCACCGGCTTGGGATCTTTCGGCCAGCGCTGTGCTGACGGGCCTGCACGATTAATCAACAGGTGGTTAATTTGATGGAGAATCGGCACCGCTGTCGCATAGCCAAACTGCCCGGCAACGGGAGTACCGTCCGGCCTGCCGACCCAGATGCCGATGGTATAGCCGCCGTTCATGCCGACGGTCCATGCGTCACGATAGCCGTAGCTGGTGCCGGTTTTCCAGGCGAGCCCCGGCGAGTCGGACAGCTGGGCGTCTCCCACTGGCCGAGCCTCGCCGGACAAAATCCGACGAATAATCCAGGCCGCCCCGGGAGACATCAGACGCCGCTCTACCAGCGGGTCTTCAGGGCGATAGCGCAGCGCAGCCACTTTGCCCTCTCGCACAAAGGCACTGTAAGCGCTGACTAACTGGTCCATACGCATCCCTGTACCTCCCAGTATCAGCGACAAATTAGGGTCGCTGTTTAGAGGAAAGCGCAGCTCAACGCCAACGTTGCGCAGGTTGCCGGTAAACCGCTTAGGGCCGTAGGCTTCCAAAATTTGTACCGCAGGCAGGTTTAACGATCTCGACAGTGCATCGGAAGCGCTAACCGGCCCGCTAAACCCCGTATCAAAGTTCCCCGGCCGATAGTCGCCAAACTGACGGGGCACGTCCTGCAGCAGCGACTCGGCGTGGATCAGCCCTTCATCGAGCGCCATCGCGTAAGCGAAAGGCTTAAGGGTTGAACCCGGCGATCGCCATGCGCTGATCATATCAACGTGGCCGAAACGGCTGTCGTCATTCAGATCAACCGAGCCGAGGTAAGCCTTCACTGACATAGTGGCGTTTTCTACCACCAAAATGCCCATTGAAGTATTGGCAGGGAGCTGGCTTTTCCAGCCCGTAGCCATATCCTCAAGGCGACGCTGCAGGGAGGCGTCAATCGTTGAGTGAATAACGTTCTCTGCACTTTCAACCATTAAGCGACGCGCCAGCAAAGGCGCCAGCTGTGGAACCTGACGCTCCGCCAGCCAGACACTCTCCTGCTTGATGTCTTTAACCTGCTCCTCGCTCCACACGCCATATTCCTGAAGACGATCGAGCACTTTATCTCGAGCGGCCTGAGCCCGCTGCGGGTAACGATCAGGGCGGAGCCGGCTCGGCGCCTGCGGCAGTACAGCCAGCAGAACTGCCTCCGAGCGCGTCAATTCTGAAGGCGGCTTGTCCAGATAGGCCCAGCTGGCAGCGCCTATGCCCTGTAGCGTACCGCCGTAGGGAGCTCGGTTAATATAAATAGTGAGTATTTGCTCTTTGCTGTAGTGCCACTCCAGCTGTAGCGTGCGAAACACCTGCCGCAGCTTGCCAATCAGCGTTTTATCATGTGGCTCAATGAGCCGCGCCACCTGCATAGACAGCGTGCTGCCGCCGGAGACGACCCGCTGATTGGCAATGTTCTGCCACAGCGCCCGCAGAATAGACAGAGGATTAATGCCGGGGTGAGAGTAAAACCAGCGGTCTTCGTAGGTTAGCAGCGCTTCAATATAGTAAGGAGACACTTCGTCTAAGGAGACGGAGTAGCGCCACACGCCGTCAGCGTCGGCAAAACGCCACAGGGGGCTACCGTCCTCCGCCACCACCACTCTCGCCACCTGAACGTTAGGGTCAGGCAGCGGCCATAGCCGATCCGCACACCAAAGGGCTGCGGCGCTGAGTGTAATAAACAGTGCCGTCGCGACAAACAGCCTGTGCCAAAAGCGAAGCGTCTTTATGCGGGAAAAAAAGCGGGTCAAGGGCAATCAGTCCGTCTGTGTTGTTATTCTATTCTTGATAAAAAAGGGCGATACCTGTATCGCCCTTTCCCATCTGGCCTTTACGGCTGCTTATTTCACGTCCAGCTTGGTCTGCGTTGAACCCACTGCATGCCATTCAGGCTTGTACATTGACTCAACCTGAGGTGCCGGTACGTTATAGCTACCCGGCGTCACTGCGCGAACCAGATACAGCAGAGTGACCGGGCGGTTTCTTGAGCCGTCTACCTTCACCGCCGCCACGTAGCGGTCGTCACGGTATTCCTGATACTGGATTTCAGTACGCTGCATGCGGTTTTGCAGCTCAATCAGCTCGCCAGCACTGTCGCCCAGGCTAGCACTGCTGTCACCCAGATTCTGGTTTTCCAATTCAAGACCGGCAGGCAGTAAATCCACGACCAGCGCATCGTTAATCTGGCTGTCTGACCACAGGTTCAAATGCACCACCATTAGCTGGCCGCTTTGAACATTGCGCAGGTTAACTTCAGAACCATCCAGATTCAGGAAGCGACGCTCAATGTAAAGCTTGTTGCTCATTGGCATCGGCTGAGTCAGCGGGTAACCCACTACGTCTACGCGAGGGTATACCGCCACGCTGCCGGTATTTTTCAGGGTCATACCCTTACCGAGCTGGTTTGCCTCATAAAGACGACTGATCGTTTTGCTTTCCTCGAAGTCTTTTTTCTCCGCTCCGGTCATTTCCACTTCCCACTCGGCGCTTTGGCGCTTTTGTAGGTCGCGACCGGCCAGATAGACTGAGTTTCGCTCCTGTGTTGACAGGTAGCGCTGAGTCACCAGCGAATCAGACAGCGACATCAGCAGGTTGTCCTGCTGAGTAGGCTGCAGATCGTACTCCTGCAGCAGCGCTAGGATCAGGGCATTGTCGCGAACAACGCTGCCGTAGTCGCCAAGCCAAATGTTTCCGCGAGTGCCGCCTCCCAAAGCGATGCCCTGATTGATAGCCTGCTGAGCCTTAGGCATATCGCCCATCAGCTTCAGCGCAACGCCAAGCTGTACCAGCGGCAGACCGGATCTTGCTTCTTCCCGGCGGTCAAACAGCTGGCGCAGTGCCCCAAGAGGTGCCTGCTGCTGGCGAGCCAGTACCAGACCGGCATAGGCCTGAACGGCAAACTTCGCTGAGTTGGTCGCATCGCTGTTACTACCGTAGCGAATCTCCATCTGATTGCGATCCTGCAGGTAGCGCAGCAGACGCTGGTTGGCTTTATTTAGCGCCTCTTCACGCACGGAGTAGCCCTGCTCGCGGGCGCGTGTCAGGAAGTCGGTAACGTAGGCCGTCAGCCAGTACTCTTCATAGCCTTCGCGCTCCCACAGAGAGAAACCGCCGTTGTCTTTCTGCATGCCCAACAGGCGTTCAATACCCACATCCACGTTGCGACGGCGAACTTCATCCGTATCGCTCTTAATGCCCATCGCCGCCAGCTGTGCCTGATTCGAGTACAGCGACGGGAACAGTCCACTGGTGGTCTGCTCCAGGCATCCGTAAGGATAGGCGAACAGTTCACGGATGTGCTGAGCAACGTTCAGCGGCGGCGTAGCAGTCAGCGACATTTGCCCTTCAACGGTTGGCGTCGCCAAACCGCTTAAAGCGTCAGGCGGCATAGTCCAACTTTCGCCAGGACGCAGCGTCAGCGCATAGCTGTTAGTTTGCGCAGGCGTGGCTGGGCGAACGGCCAGTGTCCAGCTGCGTTCAAACGCCGTTGACGGCTCGTTTGGCAGCACCAGACCATTAATGCGAACGCTCACGTCTCCCTGACCAAAGCCAAACAGACCTTCAATCGGAATGCTCAGGGTTTTACGCTCGCCTTTCGCCAGCTTAACGTCCTGCTTGGCGCCAGACGTCAGCTTCACTAGCCCTTTGGCTTCGACCGTCACCGCCAGCGTTTGATCGCCACCGCTTAGGTTGTTTAAGTCCAACGCCAGAATGCTGCTGTCGCCACCGGCAATAAAGCGCGGCATAGACATCTCGGCAATCAGCGGTGCAGCAACGATGATTTTGCTTTCCGCGCTGCCGAACTCTTCGTCGCTCCAGGCCTGTGCCATCAGGCGCAGTTCCCCGTTAAAGTCAGGGATTGGCATTTGAATTTCGCCTTCACCCTTGTCGTTCAGCACCACAGGCTGCGCCTGCTGAGCAACAATTTTCACCACTGTCACCGGCTTTTTGCCGCCGCGAGACAGTTGATCGTCTTCACCGTCACCGCCGAACTTCAGCTTGGCAGTTTTCCCCTTGCCTTCGATCAGTTGACCGTAAATGTCCATTTGATCGACGCTGTAACGCTTGCGGCCAAAGAAGGCGTCATAGGGATCCGGCGTTTTGAAGTCAGTGATGTTCAGCACGCCGCTGTCCACAGCGGAAAGCAGCACGTTGACTGACTTCGGCAACTCGCCGTCCTTCATGGAAGCTTTCACTTTTACCGTCAGCGTCTGGTTCGGGCGCATTTTTTCAGGGGCGTTCAGCGCCAGTGAAATCTTGCGGCTCTCGTCCATTAGCGGCAGGTGCAGCAGCCCGACGGCTCGCTTAGGCGTTGACTGAATGGCCTTGTCACCGGGGCGAATCACTAAAGCACTCAGGTAAAGATCGTGGCGTGTCCACTCGTCGTTAATCGGTACTTCAAAGTTAGCGCCGCCGACCGGCACAGAAATTTCCTGCCACCACAGCGGCCCGTCGCTGGACTCCAGCATCAGATAGCCTTTCCCTGCCGCAGGCGCTTCAACGTTCAGTTTTACCTTGTCGCCTGCGCGGTAGGCCGGCTTGTCCAGCTTCAGCTTGACCTGATCTGGGCGCAGCGCACCGCTGCCGTCGGTATTGTCCTGCCAGCTGTAGCCTGCCCAGAAGCGCAGGCTGGTTACCATACCGTTACGCGGATCCTCCACCTCTAAACGATAAGAGCCCCATTCAACCGGATAGTTGACCTTTACAGACTGCTCTGCGGGAACGGATACCGTTTCCTGATTAATAATGAGATCTTTCTGATCGTAACGAGAGCTCCAACCGTCGCTGGAAGACCATTCCCAGTAGTAGTCGCGGCGCTCACGAATCATACGAACGTTAAGCTCGCTGGCCGCCAGCTTGTGGCCTTTGGGATCGGCATAGACGATGTCAAAACCGGCCAGGCTGTTTTCATCAACCATATACTGAGGCTTGTAGCTGTTGGTTTTGTAGTCGTACATCTCTTTACGGCTAAACAGCGGACGAACGCCGGGCATTTTGTCTGCTGGCCAAATCGCCTGTTCGGCGCGGCGCGTTACTGGACGACCGCCAGATTCCATCAGGCTGGCCTGAATCAGCACCTTCATTGGCGACTTGCTTTCGCCCCAGCTGCTCGGCACGGTGACGCTGGTCATACCCTCTTCGTCCATCTTCAGGTTGAACTCGTCCAGCGTGCGGCTGAGGTTAGTGTCCAGCGCTGAACCGAACTCATAGCCGGGAAGCTTGGCCACCGCATCACGCATTGGGCGCAGGTACAGCTGCCCCTGTAGGCTGTTGCCGGAAGCTGGTGCACCGTAGAGGTAGCGGCCAGTCGCGTCGAAAGTAATTTCCTGCTTGGTCGAAACCGGCTCGTCTTCAACTGACTTCAAATCCAGCGCCATGCGCTCAGGCATGAAGTCTTCCACTTTAAACTTATAGAAGCGGGGCAGAGAATCGCCCACGTTGATACGCAAAGACCACTGTCCGGTCGGCGCGCCCTGTGGAATGCTGTATTGGAACTGATAGAAACCGCCCTTCTTCGGCTGCCAGACAAAGCTGCGCGTAACCTGATTGTCCGGCTTCAGCACGTCGACTTTGACGGGTCTGTCCGCCAGCGCGGCGCCGTCAGCGTCGCGAAGCAGGCCGTTTACCAGAAGCGTTTCACCGGGGCGGTACAAATCCCGCGGCCCGAAAGCAAAAAACTGAGTGGCAAAACCTTCAGGCCCTGCGATGTCGAATTCAGACAGATCCAGTGCGGCCTTGGTCAAATCAATCATGCTGGTCTGACCGTCTTTGGTCGCCAGCATGATTCGTGCCTTGTCGTTTCTCACCAGCTGCGCGTGACCGTCAGAATCGGTCTTCGCCTGCACCAGAGAGTTGCCTTTTTCGTCCAGCAGCTCAACTTTTACGCCGGAGATGCCCTGCCCACCTTCCAGCGCCTGAGTAAAGACGTCATAGCGCTGATGGTAGCGGTGCAGAGAAATGCCGATATCGCTCAGAGTAAACAGCGTCACCGGGTTACTGTAGTTATAGGTGCCCGCTTCCTGCATTACTGCCATGTAAACGCCAGGCTGCTGCAGTTCCTTGATGCTGCCTAGCGGCAACAGGATCTGCTCGCGGGTATTGCGCTGTGGATTAAGATCAAAGCGGCCGGTGTAGGCAAGCTTCGCTTTATTCAGAAACTCCTGAGACTCCCAGTAGCTTTTCGCTCCGGTACCGCCCCAGTCTGCCAAAAAGTCAGACAGCATTTCCGGCTTGATGCGGAAAAAGTTAACGTCAACCGCGTTAACGTTAAGCGCGATGACCGGCAGGCCGGTGATCACCTTGCTCGGCAGCAGTGAACCCCGGCTGGCAAAGCCAATCGACGGTTCGATGTCCCGCGTTGTCAGCTTTTGCTGAAACTCTTTATCGAGAGCAACGCCGTTTACTCCCGCAAGGCCTTTATCAACAGTCAATATCAGCTTGCGCGCAGGCTCTAAGTGGCGAAGGCGCAGCTCCATCCGGTTATCGGACAGCTCCCACGCGCCGTCGACCTTACCGCTGGCTTCATCAACCAGATGAAGCATTGAAGCAAACTTTTGGTTAGTGGCAACGGGGATAGAGAATGTCACAACCATTGCGCTGGCGCCGTCTAGCTGAACTTCAGACGCGTCGAGAATGGTGAATGCCTTCCCGGCGTAACGCTCGGCGAGCTTCTGCTCAGAAGAGTTGGTTTCCGCAGCGGCGGATGCGGGCGCAGCATAGAGCGGCGCAGACGTGAAGCTGAGGCACGATGCCAGCAGCAGTCCTTTAAGCAACAAAAAATCAGAACGTCCCTGACGCATAAGCGATTCTCTCTGAAATGTTGATAGGGGATGGAGCGACTAAATGCTGACCATTTTAACACGCAATCAACAAAGCAAAATGCATAAATTCAGGGAATGTGTAACTGGCAGTGTATTAATGCGGGCTGTCTCGCATCAGGCAGGTAAACGTCAAACAAAAACGGCGCGACATATAGATTGCCGCGCCGCCAGACGGGTGTCAGATTCAGCCCTCTTTGCTCAGAAGCATCTGTGCAATCGTTCTCACTCCGAGCCCTGTTGCCCCAGCGGACCACTGCTCAACAGCGCCTTTGCGGTAAGTGGCCGAGCAGTCGATATGAAGCCAGCCGCGCTGATAGTTTTTCACAAAGTGAGACAGGAACGCCGCCGCCGTGCTGGCGCCCGCGCTATAGGCCGCACCCGCCACGTTGTTTAACTCTGCAAAGTTAGACGGCAGCTGGCTGCGGTGAAACTCTGCCAGCGGCAGGCGCCAGAAGGGCTCGTTTTCCTCTTCTGCACAGGCCAGCAGTTCGCCTACCAGCGCATCGTCAAAGCTGAACAGCGCGTGATAGTCGTTACCCAATGCCGTTTTGGCCGCACCTGTCAGCGTGGCGCAGTCGATAATCATCTGTGGATTCTGCGCTTCGGCGTCAATCAGGCCGTCCGCCAGTACCAGACGCCCTTCTGCATCGGTATTCATCACTTCCACCGTTTTGCCGTTGCGGTAGCGGATGATATCCCCCAGTTTGAACGCGTTGCCGCTAACCATGTTATCGGCACAGCACAGGAACAGCTTCACTCGGCTTTCCAAACCGCGAGCAATTGCCAGCGCCAGCGCGCCGGTCACTGTCGCCGCGCCGCCCATGTCGGACTTCATCGAGTCCATAAAGGCGCTCTGCTTCAGACTGTAGCCGCCGGAGTCAAAGGTAATGCCCTTGCCAACCAGACAGGCCAGTACCGGTTCGTCCGGGTTGCCTGAAGGGTTGTAGTCCAGCGCCAGCAGCACTGGTTCACGCTTGGAGCCGCGCCCAACGGTGTGAATGCCCATATAGCCCTGCTCGCGCAGCGCTTCACCCTTGATAATGTGGTAACTGATGGCGTCGCCGGAAAGGCCGCAAAACAGGTCAATGGCGCGCTGAGCCAGGCGCTCTGGCCCTAAGTCTTCTGCGGGCATATTGATGGTATCGCGCACCCAGTCAACGATTTTCAGGCGGCGATCCAACTCTTCGCGATCGCTAGCTGGCAGCGTAGGCCACACCACGCTGCGCTCTCCCTTTGGTGAACGGAACCCCTGCCAAAAGCTCCAGCAGCGCTCCAGATCCCAACCGTCTCCTGCCAGCTGAACGCGGCGAATGCCCTGAGCGTCCAGCTTGCGACCCGCGCGGGCAATAGCGCCCAGACGGCCTTCGGCTGTCAGATGAATCGTCATGCCGTCAGCGTTGGTACTCAGCAGTGCTTTATCTCCCCAAACGGCGTCTGCGGGTTCATACGAGAGGCGAATAGGCATAGAGGGTGTTGTCATTATATTTCTCCACGTTTAAACATGTTCTTGAAAACGCGCCTTTCAAAAAGTGCACGTTATAATATCAACGGGCCGCATCATGCGGCCCCATTAGGTCTCTATCGTGCGCTAGTCAGCCTCGTCCAGCCAGACCAGCAGAATGGCTTCCAGAATCTTTTCGTTCGACGCGTTGGGATCGTCCTCGAACTCTTCCAGCTCGCAAATCCAACGGTGCAGATCGGTAAAGCGCACGGTTTTCGGATCGACATCGGGATAGCGATCGAACAGCGCCTCGCCGATTTCACGGGAATCTTTCCAGCTTAGGCTCATGCTTGCTCCTTAATGCTCGCGGGCGTGGTTGATGGTGTAGCGTGGGATCTCCACCACCAGATCTTCATCCGTCACTTTAGCCTGGCAGCTCAGACGGCTCTCCGGCTCAAGCCCCCAAGCCTTATCCAGCATGTCGTCTTCCAGCTCGCTGCTCTCGGCGAGAGAGTCAAAGCCTTCCCGCACAACGCAGTGACAGGTAGTGCAGGCACAGGACATTTCGCAGGCGTGTTCAACCTCGATGCCGTTACGCAGCGCGGCTTCCAGAATGGTTTCCCCTTCTTTTGCCTCAACCACTTTACCTTCCGGGCAAAGATCCTGGTGGGGCAGAAAAACGATTTTAGGCATTACTTAAACCTCATCAACAGAATGACCCGCCAGCGCGCGGCGGATAGATGAATCCATGCGGCGTGCGGCAAAGTCTTGCGTCACACGATCCAGCGTTTTAATGGCGTCTTCAATGGCAACAGGATCGTCAGCGTTAGCGACCTCAGACAGGGCGGCAACGGCAGAGTCGATGTCCGCTCTCTCAGCAGGCGCTAGCAGATCGCTATCGCTGTTTAACGCAGCCTCAAGGCTTTCCAGCACGCGGGCAGCCTCAACCTTCTGTTCCGCCAGCCTGCGAGCGCCGTTGTCCTGCTGGGCATTAGCCATCGCGTCTTTAATCATGGTAGCGATTTCGTCATCAGTCAGCCCGTAGGAGGGCTTAACCTGAATAGACGACTGAACGCTGGTGGATTTCTCCATCGCCGTCACGCTCAAAAGCCCGTCCGCATCAACCTGATAGGTCACGCGAATGTGCGCGCCGCCCGCAGGCATTGCCGGGATACCGCGCAGCGTGAAGCGCGCCAGTGAACGACAGTCGGACACCATTTCACGCTCGCCCTGTAGGACGTGCACCATCATGGCGGTTTGACCGTCTTTAAACGTGGTAAATTCCTGCGCTCTGGCGACCGGAATCGTGGTGTTGCGCGGAATGATCTTTTCCACCAGCCCGCCCATGGTCTCAATTCCCAAAGACAGCGGTATCACGTCCAGCAGCAGCAGTTCGCTGTCGGGCTTATTGCCCACCAGCACGTCCGCCTGAATCGCTGCGCCAATGGCGACTACGCGATCCGGATCAATGGTTGTCAGCGGCGTACGGCCAAAGAACTCGCCCACCATATCGCGCACCAGAGGTACGCGGGTTGAGCCGCCAACCATGACCACTTCCAGCACCTCATCGGCACTGACGCCCGCGTCTTTCAGCGCGCGACGGCAGGAAAGCAGCGTCTTTTTCACAAGAGGGGCAATCAGCGCATCGAGCTGAGCGCGGGTCACTTCGCCCTGCCAGCCGCCGACGTTTATCGTCGCACTGTCGCTCTGGCTCAGAGCGATTTTAGCCGCCGTTGCTGCGTCGAGCAGTTGACGCGCCAGACGGTGGTCTCCCTGCGCTCTGAGACCGCTTTGCTCACGGATCCAGTCAGCAAGCAGGTGGTCGAAGTCATCGCCGCCCAGCGCAGAATCACCGCCAGTCGCCAGCACTTCGAACACGCCCCGGCTCAGGCGAAGAATAGAAATATCAAAGGTTCCGCCACCCAGATCGTAAACGGCAATCACGCCTTCCTGACCGGAATCAAGGCCGTAAGCGATGGCCGCTGCCGTTGGCTCGTTGAGCAGGCGCAGCACGTGCAGCCCAGCCAGACGCGCTGCGTCTTTAGTACCCTGTCTTTGAGCGTCGTCAAAGTAGGCGGGAACGGTGATCACTACGCCGTCTAGCTCACCGGCCAGAGTTTCCTGAGCGCGAGCGGCCAGCTGCTTAAGCACGTCGGCAGACACCTGAATCGGGTTTACGGCACCAGCGGCGGTCAGCATCATCGGCAGGCCGTTTTCTGTCGGCGCCATCTGGTAAGGAAGATTGGGGTAACGCTGTTGAATATCGCTCAATGAGCGGCCAATCATGCGTTTGACCGAACTTAGCGTGTTGGTAGGATCTTCTGACGCCTGCGCGCGCGCGTCCCAGCCGACGTCAATGCCGTCTGGACGATAGTGAACCACTGAAGGCAGCAGGTGGCGCCCTTGCGCGTCCGGCAGCGTTTCTGCCTGCCCACTGCGAACTGTCGCCACCAGCGAGTTGGTCGTTCCCAGATCGATACCCGCCGCCAGCCGACGCTGGTGCGGAGCAGCGGTCATGCCCGGTTCGCTAATTTGTAATAAAGCCATGTTCAGTATCCGTCAGATATCAAACAGCTTTTCTTCCAGCTGTTCGACCTGTTGTAAAAGTCTGTCCAAAAAGCGCAGCTTACGCGCGCTGTCTGCCGCGGCGGGCCAGCTCTGTGCGTCCAGCTCCTGCCTTAATTGTTCACTGCGAACGCGCCCCATCTCTTTAACCCGCTGGCGAAAGCCTGACAGCGCTGATTCAGCGTCTGTACGGCGTTCAATATCGTCCAGCTCTTCACGCAGCTCCAGCTGTTCCATCAAAAACGCCGTGTCGTGCATGGTTTGCTGTTCGCTTTTCACGTCTATCCCGTTGAGTAGCAGGAGGTATTCTGCACGACGCAGCGGATCTTTCAACGTTTGATACGCATCATTGACCGTTGCCGCCTGCGAAATAGAGGCTAAACGCTCGCTGTCAGACGCGGACGCGAAGCGATCGGGGTGGTATTGGCGTTGGAGTTCTTGATAGCGGGAGGAGAGCGACTGTGTATCCACGTCAAAGTGGACGGGCAGATTAAACAGAGTGAAATAGTCCATGACGCGTTCTAATGCTCTTTATCAGGCCGCGCGCCCTGAACCAGTCAGAGGCGCGCGGCCGTGGAGATTAATCAAACTTGCGCGAATAAAGGGCGCTGCCAGTACGGCTAAACGAACGCGATCAAACGTTAAAGCTTTCGCCGCAGCCGCATTCACCGGTCACGTTAGGGTTATTAAACTTGAACCCTTCGTTTAGGCCCTCTTTAACAAAATCGAGTTCGGTACCGTCCAGATAGACCAGACTTTTTTCATCAACGATCACTTTTACGCCCTTGTCTTCAAACACCCGATCTTCATCGTGCAGCTCGTCGACAAACTCAAGCACATACGCCATGCCGGAGCACCCTGACGTTTTTACCCCCAGACGCAGGCCAATGCCCTTGCCCCTGCTGGTTAAAAAAGTCTGAACGCGCTGTGCTGCGCTGCTGCTCATGGTAATCGCCATAACCAAACCTCTACTCGTTCTTGCCTATTTTTATTTTTCGCCGCGCTTGTTTTTATAGTCCGCAATAGCGGCTTTGATAGCGTCTTCAGCCAGAATAGAACAGTGGATTTTCACCGGCGGCAGCGCCAGCTCTTCCGCGATGTCCGTATTCTTTATGGCTTCAGCCTGCTCCAGAGACTTGCCCTTGACCCACTCGGTAACCAGTGAGCTGGAGGCAATCGCCGAACCGCAGCCGTACGTTTTAAAACGCGCGTCTTCTATAATACCGCTATCGTTGACTTTAATCTGCAATTTCATCACGTCGCCGCACGCCGGTGCGCCAACCATGCCGCTGCCGACGGTTGGGTCTTCGTTGTCAAACGAGCCCACGTTGCGCGGATTTTCGTAGTGTTCGATTACTTTTTCACTGTAAGCCATGTTGCTACTCCTGCTCTTCTGGCGCAGGCTGCGAGTTATGCAGCCTGCCGCCTGCATTCATTAATGATGAGACCACTCAATGGTGTTCAGGTCTACGCCCTGCTTGTACATATCCCACAGAGGGGAGAGTTCACGCAGACGGCCGATGGACTTTTTCACCAGATCGATGGTGTAGTCGATCTCTTCTTCGGTGGTAAAGCGCCCCAGAGAGAAACGAATTGAACTGTGGGCCAGTTCATCATTCAGCCCCAGCGCTCTGAGCACATAAGACGGCTCCAGGCTGGCGGAAGTACAGGCAGAACCGGAAGAGACGGCCAGATCTTTCAGAGCCATCATCAGAGATTCGCCTTCAACATAGTTAAAGCTGACGTTAAGAATGCTGGCGACGCCCTGTTCCAGGCAGCCGTTCAGATGCACTTCTTCAATGTCTTTCAGGCCGTTCCACAGGCGATCGCGCAGGGCGCGAATGCGGGGGATTTCAGTAGCCATTTCTTCTTTGGCGATACGATAAGCTTCACCCATACCGACGATTTGGTGAACCGCCAGCGTGCCTGAACGCATACCGCGCTCGTGACCACCGCCGTGCATTTGCGCTTCGATACGAACGCGCGGCTTGCGGCGAACGTACAGTGCGCCAATGCCTTTCGGGCCGTAGATTTTGTGGCCGGTGAAAGACATCAGGTCAACTTTCAGCTCGGACAGATCGATAGGCAGCTTGCCTACGCTCTGGGTGGCGTCAACGTGGAAAATAATCCCGCGGCTGCGACACATTTCGCCAATGGTCGCGATGTCCTGCACGACGCCGATTTCGTTGTTGACGTGCATGATAGAGACCACAATGGTGTCTTCACGCATTGCCGCTTCCAGCTCGCCCAAATCGATAATGCCGTTAGGCTGTGGAGACAGGTAAGTCACTTCAAAACCTTCGCGCTCTAGCTGGCGGCAGGTATCTAAAACCGCTTTGTGCTCGGTTTTGCAGGTAATGATGTGCTTGCCTTTCTTCTGATAGAAGTTTGCTGCGCCTTTGATAGCCAGGTTGTCTGACTCAGTGGCACCAGAAGTAAATACGATTTCACGCGGATCGGCGCCCACAAGCTCAGCGATTTGGTTACGGGCGACGTCTACTGCCTCTTCGGCCTGCCAGCCAAAGCGGTGTGAACGAGATGCCGGGTTACCAAAAATTCCGTCCAGCGTTAAGCACTGCATCATCTTCTCAGCCACGCGCGGATCGGCCGGCGTCGTTGCTGAATAGTCAAGATAGATAGGTAATTTCATTCTTTGCTCCGTACACTACTTCTAAATAATGTAAGCATGCTCGTTATACTTCGAGCGTATTACTGCCCGTCACGCGCGCAGATTAATTTTTTTTGCTTCATCGCGAAGGCGATGAGAGGAAACGACCGAACTTTGGCTGTCGCCGTTCTGACGATCGGCAACGTCCAGAATCTCTTGGTTCTTAACCAGCTCAGACAGCGTAATTTCATTCAGGAAGCTGCTGATACGTTCGCTCAGGTCATGCCACAGTGTGTGGGTCAGACAGCGCGTGCCGCTCTGGCATCCACCGTGCCCAAGGCAGCGCGTCGCGTCAACGGATTCGTCAACCGCGCTAATCACTGAACCTACGGCAATATCTCCCGCATCTTTACCCAACAGGTAGCCGCCGCCGGGACCGCGTACGCTCGTCACCAGGCCATTCTTGCGCAAACGGGAGAACAGTTGCTCAAGATACGACAAAGAAATCCCCTGACGCTCAGAGATATCGGCCAGAGGGACAGGTCCTTCTTGTGAATGCAGCGCCACGTCCAACATGGCGGTAACGGCATAACGACCTTTAGATGTCAGTCTCATTGGTATTGCCCATCTGTGTGTGAATATGCAGACAGTTTGGCATTCCCAACTATTTCAGTCAACTATTTACTTGACTGTTTTAGTCAAGTATTAGCACTGCGACAGAACCTCTTGTATTTTCTTCCGATTCCTTCGGATACAGGAGTTTGGTCGATATTGTCATACTTATTGTAACAAGTTCGAAAGGGGGATAACGAGCATTATTTATGCCTATTTCTCGCATCGGGCGTTTCGATAGCGCTTAAAATGCCCCGCAAAATGTTCAGCTCTTGGCTTTCCGGGCGAGCGCGATTCACAAAGCGGCGAAGCTTGTTCATCACCTGCCCTGGGTGTGCCGCGCGGATAAAACCGATATCCAGCAGCACGGTTTCCAAATGCTGATAGAAGCGCTCAAGATCGTCTGCCGGTGGATAAGCCACGTCGTGAACAGGTTCTGGTAGCCCGCCTTCCTGCGCCGCTAGCCACGCCATGCGGATTTCATAGGTCATGATCTGCACCGCCATCGCCAGATTCAGCGAGCTGTAGTCTGGGTTAGTTGGCACCGAAACGTGATAGTGGCACTTTTGCAGCTCTTCGTTGGTCAGCCCGACTCGCTCACGGCCAAACACTAGCGCAACCGGAGAGTCGACAGACTCCTGCATCATTTTAAGTCCACACTCCCGCGCGCTCAGCATCGGCCAAGGCAGCGTGCGCGAGCGAGCGCTGGTGCCGACGACCAGACGGCAACCCTCTAGAGCGTCATCCAGTGAGTTCACGATGTTGGCGTTGCCAATGATTTCACTGGCGCCTGCGGCGAGCGCGATGGCCTGAGAATCAGGCAGCACTAGCGGGTTAACCAAATAGAGATTGGTCAACCCCATGGTTTTCATTGCCCGAGCCGCCGAGCCCATATTGCCCGTGTGGGACGTTTCGACCAGTACGATGCGAATGTTTGCCAGCGAATCTGGCTTACAGAGAGTATCAGACATAAAAATAACTTTATTAGCGGTCATCGAATTGGCGGCATAGTAACACAGCCCCCGAGTCTACCGTAACGGTTTATACCACTCAAAATGAGGTGGAGTGCACAATGTCAATTGCCGAATCTCATCATGTGGTGATATAATGCGCGCCGCTTTTATACTCGTTCTTTAACATCTAGTGGAAGATACCATGCATCCTATGCTGAATATCGCCGTACGCGCTGCGCGTAAGGCAGGCAACCTGATAGCCAAGTTTTATGAAACGCCCGACGCCGTCGAAGCCAGCCTGAAAGGCAATAACGACTTTGTAACTAACGTCGATCGCGATGCAGAGCACCTGATCGTTGAGGTTATTCGCAAAGCCTACCCTCAGCACACCATCATCAGCGAAGAACGCGGTGAGATTGTCGGTGAAGACAAAGACGTGCAATGGATTATCGACCCACTAGATGGCACCACCAACTTTCTTAAGCGTTTACCCCACTTCAGCGTTTCCATCGCCGTGCGCATCAAAGGCCGCACAGAAGTCGCCGTTATTTACGATCCAATGCGCAATGAGCTGTTTACCTCCACTCGCGGTCAGGGCGCACAGCTCAACGGCTATCGCCTGCGCGGCTCTAACGCGCGCGATCTGTCCGGCACTGTTTTAGCTACTGGCTTCCCGTTCAAGCTCAAGCAGCACGCTCCGGCCTACATCAATATGGTGGGTAAACTGTTTACTGAATGTGCCGACTTCCGCCGCACCGGCTCAGCCGCGCTGGATCTGGCCTACGTTGCTGCTGCCCGCGTGGACGGCTTCTTTGAGATCGGCCTCAAGCCGTGGGACTTTGCAGCAGGTGAGCTGATCGTTCGCGAATCCGGCGGCATCATCACTGACTTTATCGGCGGCCACAATTTCTACACGTCAGGCAACATTATTGCGGGCAACCCGCGCGTGGTTAAGGCGCTGCTTGCCAACGTGCGCGACGAGCTGAGCGATGCGCTGAAGCGTTAATCAAGACTAGCGGGCGAGATATGCCATTTCGCCCGCTGTTGTTGGTCTGGCTGATATAACTGATATGGATAATCTTCCCCTTCCCCGCCCGGTACTATTCTTAGAGTTCTTCGTTCGCGAAGTAACGTTTCATGGTCAAGGAACAGTGCGCACTCAGCTTCCCAGAGACGCCTTTTTCTATACCGGCGTGTCCAAAGCCGCCCGATATCTGTATCACCGACATCGTCAAACAAGCCATTCGGGGACTCGCGCGCTTTCGTTCATCAACGGCCTGCCGACGCTTTCTCGCGGTATCGATCGTCTTGATGAAGAGCGATGGTTTAGCGCCAATGTAAACACGGCGTTGGCTATTTCTGGGGAATATCTTTATCAGGATGAATGGGTTCGCTCGGAAAACCAGCTGAAAACCAATAAATACGCAGGCGACTGCATCGAGCTGCAATACGCCAACGTGAGCTCATTGACGCCCTATGGTTTCAATCTATTAAAAGCTGACCCCGACGGCAGCCTGTGGACAAGCTTCCCGCGTAAAACCGTGCCCTTAAAAATACACCCACAGGAAACGCTTTGTTTTCTTTGTCGGCGGGAGGAGTTCGATTTCGAAGGCTGGGGATATCAACCTAATCTCAATCTGGTGATGTTCGTGAAGAATCACGGTTTCCATCAGGAAATCCGCTATGCGTCACAAAAGGATATAGACGCCTATGACAGCGCCGCACTGTGTTTGGAAAACGTCTCTCTGCGCGACTTCCGCAAAAGCAGACTAAAGTACGAACTCGGCTAATCTAAAAATCCTGCGCATAGTCAGTAAAAATACCGTCCACACCCCAGTCAAACAGCTCGGCTGCCCTTTTCGCGTCGTTCACCGTCCACACGTTAACCAGAAAACCTGCGGCTTTAAAGGCTTCGACACGCTCCCGCGTCAGCCCCTCGTTTTGCGGATGAATCGCGGCTGCACCGACGGTCGTCATTGTCTTTTGCCAGTCGTCGTTTAGCACTTGGCTTTCAAACAGGCAGGCAACGTCGGCCTGTGGGCGCAGGCGCTTAAAAGCGGCAACAAGGGAAGGATCAAAACTGGAAATAAGAAACTGGCGTTCGGAATCAAGCTGGTCAAGCGCCCTATCGAGCCCGGCCAGCAGGCTGGCAGTCACTTCAGAAGACCGTTCACCGGGCTTGATTTCAATATTCGCATTCAACCGATAGCGGTTCATCAGCGCTATCAGTTGCTCCAGCGTCGGCACGCGCTCCCCCATAAACTGGGGACTAAACCAGCTTCCGGCATCTAACCTGTTCAAAGACGCCTGCGTTTGGTCAAAAAGCGGGCCGCTGCCGTCAGTACAGCGCTCCAGCGTATCGTCATGAAACACGACAATCGTGCCGTCACTCAAAATATCGATATCACACTCAAACCATTCAACTCGATGCTCGGCGCACAGCCTGAAGGCCGACAGCGTATTTTCCGGTGCTAATGACGACATGCCCCGATGGGCGTAAATTCTTTTTATCATATGCTACCCGCCAAATGCCCTCAGCCCGCCGGACGCCGCTGGCGTTGCCGACAGCCACAGCATCAGGCCTGCAATCATTAATATCGCACCACCCAGTAGAGACAGGCTGGAAACCGCCACGCTGCTCCACGCAGCGGACGTACCTCGATTGCCTTGCGCCATCAGCCGCTGCGCAAGTCGGCGCGCGCTGTGAACCAGTAGTGCCAGCAGGGAAATCGTCGTAGCCGTGCCAAAAGACATGGCTATTGCTGCCGCCATGCCCCAGTAATAGATATCTAAAACTTTAGAAAACAGCAGCACCAGAATTGCCCCAGAGCAGGGGCGTATTCCGATGGAAAAAATAATCGCCAGACTGGTTTTCCAACCGCCGGTTGCCTCGATCTCTTCCGCCGTCGGCAGGTGACGATGGCCGCAGCCACAGTGAGGGCCGTGTACGTGCCCCTGTTCAAGAGGGCGGATAGCAGAAATACGCGGCGCACCTCGCCGGGATACGCGAACTACAGTCACTATCTGCTTTCCAGCTCGGTAGCACAACATCAGGCCAATCAGCACCACCAGAAGATAGCTCCCTTTCTCCAGCCAAAAGTTGCTCTGATGAACCATGCGGGCCGACAGTTGCAGTACCGACAGTACAACAGTAACCAGCACAATCGCCACAAGCCCCTGAACCAGCGATGAGGCCAGCGTGAGTCGCAGGCTCTGTTTAAGCCTTAGCGGATGAGTGGCAAGATAGGTGGCTATAATCACCTTACCGTGCCCCGGCCCAGCGGAATGCAGCACACCGTAAAGAAAGCTGAAAAACATCAGCGTCGCCCCCGCGCCAAGCGGGTTTTCCACCACCTGCTGCAGCAGGGAGACCAGCCGCTGGTGCAACGCCTTTTGCCACAGCGAGCTTTGCAGCAGCGCCTCCTGCCAGTTCAGCCATAGGGAGACTCCCAGCATAAGCAATATCACGCTGCACAGCAAAAGAGGCCAGAGGGTTCTCCAGCCGCCGGAAGTGGTGCGAACAGAAACAGTGTTTAGCGACATGTCAGGGTTACAGTTTGGGCAAATCGGCTGCCAAGCATCATATCTTCAGCGGGCGCGTTGTCCTTATCCAACGACTTCGCGTAGGCCAGCAGGGAAGGATCCGGCTTAGGGGTTTTTACGTCGACGCTGCACAGGTGGGCGATCTCATCTGGCAGATGAAAGCTTTTTGCCGATGCATAGCGCATATCGACGTAGTAGCTCTGTTCGTAGGTAGACAGCGTAACGGTATGCCCTGCCAGCGCCAGCGGCTTGCTTAGCGGCAGCACGAAGGTAAACACGGCTCGATTACCGTGGCGTGTCAGAGAATAGTTGTTGGCTTTTTCCGCCAAACGCACTGGCTTGCCGTCGTAGTGAAGATAGGTGAAGTAGAGCTGATTTTGCGTATTCACCATCAGCTCGTCGGCCATACTCTGCCAAACCGACGGGCTGTTTTTTGCCGCCGCGGCATCAAGCAGCAGTTCGGCGGAAGTCAGCTCGTCCATTTCCCACGTCATTTGGACGCCGACCAGCGCCTGCTGGTTCACCACCGGTCGGGCATCCATATCAATAAAGCTGTGGGGATGCGCCATCGCTATCGGAGACAGCAGCAGCCCCATCACCACTGCGGCACATCGCATCAGTAGTGTCATGCGTACAGGCTACTCTTTTACCAGCGGATAGCCCGCTTCATTCCAGCCGCGGTAGCCGCCGTCCATAGACAGCACGCCAGTGTATCCCATCTTTTGTAAGCTTTCCGCAGCAAGGGCGGAACGATAGCCGCCACCGCAGTAAAGCACCATAGGCGTAGCCTTATCGGGAACAACGGTTTCAATATCACGTTCCATCACGCCGCGACCAAGATGGCGAGCGCCGGGAAGGTGGTCTTTTCCCCATTCGCTATCTTCGCGCACGTCCAATACTAGCGGGATCGTGCCGCGATCCATCATTTCTTTTACCTGAGCAACGCTGACTTCATTGACCTGCTTACGAACGGCTTCACACAGCGCTTCAAACCCTGGGTTATGCTTTTTCACATCATCCTCCTGAGTACGGCTACGATTATTGATGACTGACAGAATAATGATTTTAGTGGATAAAAAAAACAGGCGTACGCATTTATCGCACGCCTGTTTTTTTAACGAGGCAAAAACTACGCGTAAACTGGA
This sequence comes from Leminorella richardii, assembly GCF_900478135.1. Taxonomy (NCBI): domain Bacteria; kingdom Pseudomonadati; phylum Pseudomonadota; class Gammaproteobacteria; order Enterobacterales; family Budviciaceae; genus Leminorella; species Leminorella richardii. The sequence continues at coordinate 891,939 of NZ_LS483470.1, read as the reverse complement.
TAGCGCTTACAGATATCCAGCACTTTCGCCTTCACGCCTGCGATAACTGACTCGTCGTTGATGCCGTCCAGCACGTCACAAATCCAGCCGGCCAGTTCGCGCACTTCAGCCTCTTTGAAGCCGCGGCGAGTGACGGCTGGCGTGCCGATACGCACGCCGGAAGTCACAAACGGGCTACGCGGATCGTTAGGCACGCTGTTTTTGTTAACGGTAATGTTGGCACGACCCAGAGCCGCATCAGCATCTTTACCGGTGATGTCTTTATCAACTAGATCAAGCAGCATCAGGTGGTTATCGGTTCCGCCGGAGACAATCTTGTAGCCGCGAGATTTGAAAACTTCAACCATCGCTTTAGCGTTCTTAGCAACCTGCTGCTGGTAAACGGTGAACTCTGGCTCCATCGCCTCTTTCAGCGCCACAGCTTTAGCCGCGATAACGTGCATCAGCGGGCCGCCCTGGCCGCCAGGGAATACGGCAGAATTCAGCTTCTTGTACAGCTCTTCATCGCCACCCTTGGCTAAAATCAGTCCGCCGCGCGGGCCAGCCAGCGTTTTGTGCGTTGTCGTCGTGACCACGTGCGCATGAGGAACCGGGTTCGGATACACGCCCGCAGCGACCAGGCCTGCAACGTGAGCCATATCGACAAACAGGTAAGCGCCGATGCTGTCAGCGATTTCACGCATTTTTGCCCAGTCAACGATGCCGGAATAGGCAGAGAAGCCGCCGATAATCATTTTTGGCTTGTGGGTTTGCGCCTGACGAGCCAGATCGCCGTAGTCAATGTGGCCGGTTTCATCAATGCCGTAAGGAACGATATTATAAAGCTTGCCGGAGAAGTTAACGGGAGAACCGTGAGTTAAGTGGCCACCGTGAGCCAGATTCATACCCAGTACGGTATCGCCTGGGTTCAGCAACGCCATGTAAACGGCTGAGTTAGCCTGAGAGCCGGAGTGCGGCTGTACGTTCGCGTAGTCGGCGCCAAACAGCGCCTTGGCGCGGTCAATCGCCAGCTGCTCAACAATATCGACATACTCACAGCCGCCGTAGTAGCGCTTGCCCGGATAGCCTTCAGCATACTTGTTAGTCAGCTGAGTCCCCTGGGCCTGCATCACGCGCGGGCTGGTGTAGTTTTCAGAAGCAATCAGTTCAATATGCTCTTCTTGACGAACATTTTCTTTTTGGATCGCCGCCCACAGCTCGGCATCATAATCGGCAATGTTCATTTCTCGCTTTAACATCCGCATCTCCTGAATAGTAATAATCAACGCCCAAAAGTGTGACTTGCACCAGTGTAATATGTTTTCATCTTGTTAAATAGACCCTTCTCTCGGTTTAAAAGCAAACGATTGCTTTCACTGTCTGCACGGTATTCCGCCAAACGTTTCCGAATATTCTCAGGAAAAACTTCCGAATACCGATGTTTATGTCACACCGACCCGCTTTTGCTCTTTTCTCAAGCCTTTCCACGGCGCATTGCGCTAAAAAAAGAAAAGCATTGACATAGATCAACCTTAACATGTATTTTAAATGCATGTTAAAACCACCCACAGGAAGTACCATGTTAGACAGCCAAACTATCGCTACCGTTAAGGCAACAATCCCCGTTCTGGCTAAGACCGGCCCTGCACTAACCGCCCACTTTTACGACCGCATGTTCCACCATAATCCCGAACTGAAGGACGTCTTTAATCTGACTCACCAGTCTAGCGGCGCCCAGCGCGAGGCGCTGTTCAACGCTATCTGTGCCTACGCTGTCAACATTGAGAATCTGGCCGTACTGCTGCCCGCCGTTGAGCGTATTGCACAAAAGCACGCCAGCTTTAGTATCCAGCCTGAACAGTACGCTATTGTAGGACACCACCTGTTGGCAACGATCGACGAAATGCTCAGTCCCGGCCAAGAGGTGCTGGACGCCTGGGGCAAAGCCTATCAGGTGCTGGCGGACGTCTTTATCAATCGCGAAGGTGAAATCTATCAGGATCGGGCTAAACAGCCCGGCGGCTGGGAAGGCCAGCGCCCCTTCCGCATTGAAAAAAAGCAGCGTGAAAGTGACGTCATTACCAGCTTTACGCTGGTTCCGGTTGACGGACTGCCCATCAGCGACTTCCGTCCCGGTCAGTACGTGGCAGTCTATATCCGCAGCGACGCGCTGGAATACCAGGAAATCCGGCAGTATTCCCTGACCCACGCGCCGAACGGACATTCATACCGCATCGCCGTCAGGCGTGAAGATGAGGGAAAAGTGTCCCGATATCTGCACGACACCGCACAGCAGGGAGACGTGATCCATCTGGCACCGCCCTATGGCGACTTCTGGCTGGATGTACCCTCCGATGTGCCGGTGGCGCTGCTGTCCGGCGGCGTAGGGCTTACGCCGATGCTGGCTATGCTCAATACGCTTGAACAGCACGAGCATCAGGGGAAAGTTTACTGGCTACACGCCACCGACAGCGAGGCGTACCACGCTTTTGAGCAAGAGGCAGCCAACGCCTGCGCTAAGCTGACAAACGCAGCCAGCCACGTTTGGTATCGCGAATCGGGAAAAGATATTGAGGGCTCAGCCACTCGCCACGAAGGCTTACTCTCTCTGGATGCGCTGAGTGAGACCTTCCCACCGAACACTGAATTTTACTTCTGCGGCCCGCTGGCCTTTATGCAGTCTGTCGCCAAGCAGCTGCTCGCTCAGGGCGTAGAGCAAGAGCGGCTACACTATGAAGTGTTTGGGCCGCATAAGGTGTTGTAGAAAGGAAACATCAATGACAAAAAAGCCGCTGGGTAAATAGCGGCTTTATTATCGAGTTAAATCGCGTCTTCGTCCTGCTCGCCGGTACGAATGCGGATCACTCGGGCAACGTCGAAAACAAAAATCTTCCCGTCGCCAATTTTTCCGGTCTGGGCAGTCTTCATAATGGTTTCTACACACACGTCGACGATGTCGTCGGGCACGACAATTTCAATTTTCACCTTGGGCAGAAAGTCCACCATGTATTCCGCACCTCGGTACAGCTCAGTGTGCCCTTTCTGGCGGCCAAACCCCTTCACTTCAGTGACCGTCATGCCGGTGATGCCAACTTCTGCCAGCGCTTCGCGAACGTCGTCTAGCTTGAACGGTTTAATAATCGCGTCAATTTTTTTCATTAAAGTCGAACCCTTACCAGTTTTTGCGGCCGAAGCCTGAAGTGATCGGATAGCGCCGATCTTTGCCGAAGTTGCGCGCAGTGATCCTTGGACCTACCGGCGACTGGCGACGCTTATATTCGTTAATATCTACCAGACGAATAACCTTACGCACGATTGCCTCATCAAAACCCTCAGCGACCAGCTCGTCTACAGACATATCGCGCTCGACGTAGCCGTCTAGGATCTTATCCAGAACCGGATAAGGCGGCAGGCTGTCTTCGTCTTTCTGGTCCGGCGCCAGCTCTGCTGACGGCGGACGGTCAATAACCCGCTGTGGAATAACGTAAGAGCGGCTGTTTCTGTACTCGGAAAGCGTAAACACCAGCGTTTTCGGCACGTCTTTTAATACATCAAAACCGCCGGCCATATCACCATAAAGCGTAGAATATCCAACGGCGATCTCACTTTTATTGCCGGTAGTCAACACCAGACGACCGCGCTTGTTAGAGAGCGCCATCAGGATCACGCCGCGGCAGCGAGCCTGTAGGTTTTCTTCTGTGGTATCGCGACGCGTATCGGCAAACAGTGGCGAAAGCTGCCCCATAAAGGCGTCAAACACTGGCTCAATGGACACCACGTCAAACTCAACGCCGAGTAGCTCTGCTTCTTCCCTTGCGTCTTCAATGCTTATCTCAGCGGTATAGCGGAACGGCATCATCAGCGCCTGAACCTTATCTTTACCCAGCGCGTCAACGGCTATCGCCAGCGTCAGCGCCGAGTCAATCCCGCCAGACAACCCCAGAAGCGCGCCCTTAAAGCCATTCTTGGTGACGTAGTCGCGCACCGCCAGCACCAGCGCGTCATAAATCAGCGAAAGATCGGACGGCTGGGCTGGGATCTCCATCGCGTCCAGCTGGCCGTTTTGGAAAGCCACTCGACGCACATCTTCATTAAACGGCGCCAGTTTGTGGGTCATATTGCCCTTGGCGTCGAAAGCTTTAGAACAGCCGTCGAAAATCAGTTCATCCTGCCCGCCCACCTGGTTTAGATAAACCAGAGGAATTCCGGTGCGGCGGCAGTGCTCTGACAGCAGCTGGTTGCGGATATAGGGCTTTTCGCGATTATAGGGAGATGCGTTAATCGACAGGATAAGATCCACCGACTTTGCCTTCAGGGCGTCAACCGGTCCGTCAAACCAGAGGTCTTCACAGATTAGCAGGCCTAAGTGATACCCTTTGAAGTCAACGCTACAGCTTTCACTGCCCGCGCTGAAATAGCGCTTTTCATCAAACACGCCATAGTTGGGAAGCTGCTGTTTGTAATATCGAGCAAGAAGCTCACCCTGCCAGAACATTGACAGTGCGTTGTATAAAGCATCACCCTCTCTCCACGGGTGACCGACGATGATAGCAACGTCGCTTGAGGCGGCTCGCAGGCGCTCTAACTGCACTTCGTTTCGAAGATACAGGTCATCGCGATAGAGCAGGTCTTCCGGCGGATAGCCGGTCAGCGCTAACTCGGAGAACATGACAATATCTGCTCCGGCCTGCCGCTGCTCGCTGACGGTCTGAAGCATTCGGTCGGCATTTCCCTCTATGTCGCCAACCAGCCAGTTTAACTGCGCTAAAGCAATAGAAAGCGCTTTACTCATATCAGTCCACTTTCACTATCGGATAACCAAGGGGGCAGTATAAATGACCGCCCAGTGAATTAAAAAGCCTACTCTTTAAAATCATTCGCATCCAGCTCGTGGCGCGAAAGCAGCTTGTAGAACTCTGTTCGGTTGCGGCCCGCCATTCTGGCGGCGTGCGTTACGTTGCCTTTGGTCATTTGCAGCAGCTTGCGCAAGTAAACCAGTTCAAACTGATTGCGCGCCTCGACAAAGGTCGGCAAAGCGGTGTTCTCACCTTCCAGCGCCTGCTGTACCAAGGATTCGTTAATCACCGGCGTGCTGGTCAACGCTACACACTGTTCGATAACGTTTACCAATTGGCGCACGTTACCCGGCCAGCTGGCGGCCATCAGGTGTTTCATCGCATCGGTGGAAAAGCTTTTTACAAACGGCTTATGACGCTTGGCGGACTCACGCAGCAGGTGATCTGCCAACAGTGGAATATCTTCCGAACGCTCGTTGAGCGCGGGAATTTTCAGGTTTACCACGTTCAGGCGGTAGTAGAGGTCTTCGCGAAACTCACCTTTGGCCATCGCTTTTGGCAAATCGCGGTGGGTCGCGGAAATAATGCGCACGTCGATGTCCAGATCGCGATTGCTGCCCAGCGGCCGCACCTTACGCTCTTGCAGGACTCGCAGCAGTTTGACCTGCAGCGCTAGGGGCATATCGCCGATTTCGTCTAAAAACAGGGTTCCGCCGGTTGCCGCTTGAAACAGGCCGTCCCGACTGCTGACAGCGCCGGTGAAAGCGCCTTTAGCGTGGCCGAACAGCTCGGATTCTAAAAGCTGCTCAGGCAGCGCGCCACAGTTAATGGCAATAAACGGCTTGTTGCCGCGCGGACTGGCGCGGTGAATGGCCTTTGCCAACACCTCTTTCCCGGTACCGCTCATGCCGTTAATCAGCACGCTAACGTCGGACTGCGCTACCATCTTCGCCTGTTCCAACAGCCTCAGCATAACTGGGCTGCGGGTAACGATTTCTTCACGCCAGCCGTCGTCACTGGCGCTAGCGGGGATTTTTAGCGCGAGCGCTTCATCAATAGCCTTATACAGCGCGTCTTTGTCGACAGGCTTGGTCAAAAAGCTGAATACGCCCTGCTGAGTCGCCGCTACGGCATCAGGGATCGAGCCGTGCGCTGTCAGGATAATCACCGGCATCCCCGGCTGTCGCTTCTGTATTTCAGCAAACAGCGCCATGCCGTCCATTTCGTCCATCCGCAGGTCGCTGATAACCAGATCGATCTGCTCTCTGGCCAAACGCCGCAGCGCTTCCTGACCGTTTTCTGCGGTGGTGACGCTGAATCCTTCGCTGGTCAGGCGCATCCCCAACAGTTTCAGCAGGCTGGGATCGTCGTCGACCAGCAACAAATTGGCGGCTTTACGCTGTGTCATTTCACCAAACTCCTTTCATCACCGTCTCAGGGTGTCTGCGTCTGGGGCGCGGCTTCGCTTTGCGAAGGCGTACTTTGAGGCGACTGTACCGGCTTCTCTGGCGTGGTCTCCGGCTGAGGCTTTACAGTTGCCGGTTTCTCTGGAACGCCCACGGGTTGAGGCTCTACGACAGCTGGCTTTTCCGGCGGCTTCACCACCTCTGAAGACGCGCTGCTGGAAGGTTTTTTCTCGCTTTTTACGGCAGGCGCCGAATCGGTTTCTGCTGGCTTCTCAGTCGCTTTTTTTCCATTCTCGTCGTTAGGCTTTGGTGCCGCAGTGCTGGCCGAGCCTGACACATCTCCCGCGGCCGCTGAAGCGTTCCCCTCAGGATTCTCAGGCGGAAGCGGGCTTATCGGCGTTATCCCTTCCCCCTGAGTCATCTTGCGGGAAGAAAGCTGCCGTTCGATATCGGTCAGATTTTGCAGTTTACGGGTTGTCTCGTGCAGCTGATGTTTGGTGTCGGCCATTTGCAGCTGGAGCTCAATAATCTGCGCTTCAGCACTCTCTTTTTGACGCTGAGCCCGGCCTCGCTCATCTTGAAGCGTAGCCTGAATCAGCTGCTCGCTGCGCCACATCATGGCCAGCGGATAAACGCTTTCGGGGTAGTTTGCCTGAACGTTCTTTAGCTGTTCCAGCGCGCTGCGCCGTTCAGCGTTACCTTGCTCTAGTCGGGCAAGAAGAATAGCGCGCTTAAACGCGCCGTCCCATTTTGCACTGTCGTAACCGTAAGACTGTACGCGAGCCTGAGTCGGGGTAAAGGTTCTGGCGCAGCTAATCAGTCTTAGCCAGTAGAGCCCGTTAGCGTTGGTTTCGTCGTTTTGATTTTTCCAGATGTCACCATCGCAGCGCACACGGGAATAGTCGCTGACCTTGCGATCTGGCGATTCATATTTCACTTCGCCGGAAACGGCATCGACAACGCCTCGCCCGGCGCAGCCGGTAAGCAGAAGAGGTATCAACAGCAGTAACGCACGCCCTCGCAGGCCGTTAAGGTCGCGCTTAGGATTCGCCTTCTCTTTTAATGTAACGGTTCTGACAGAACTCTTGGGCATTATCTACGATTTCTCAATGGGTAAAGGTAATTCAATGCGAAAACAAACGTCAGCATAGTCCACGTCAACCAGATGGAGTTCTCCCTCCATTTGGTGGATACAGTCTCGGGCGATACTCAATCCCAGACCGCTGCCCTTTACTGCCCCCTTTCGTTGGCGACTGCCCTGATAAAAAGGTTCAAACAGCATGGCGCTTTCCTGCGGTGGAATTTTTTCACCGGTATTGGCAATGTCTATCTGGATAGTTTGACCAACGCGACGGCTCGCGATCCAAATAGTACCGGATTCCTCGCCATAGTGCACCGCATTGGAGTAGAGATTATCAAGTACACGTCGCAGCAGCATCGATTCGGCCCAGCAGTCGCTCTGCGCCAGCTGGCATTCAGCGTTCATCATTTTCGCCCTAGCCGGGAGGCTGTGCGCGGCAATGACCTCACCCACCATTTTTGCTAAATCAATATGGGACTTCTCTGTCTTAACGCCGGACTGATACCGGTTATAGTCAAGCAGTTGCTCTATCAGCCGCTGTAAGTCGCGACTGCTGTTGTCGAGAATAGCGACAATATCCTTTTGATCGTCCGTCAGCGGGCCCGCAACCCGATCCAGCAGCAGTTCGGTACCTTCACGCATGCTGGCCAACGGTGTTTTTAACTCGTGAGAAATGTGCCGCAAGAACTCGTGCCGCTGCGATTCCAGCCATGACAGGCGTTCACTTAACCAGACGATTCTTTGCGCCAGTGACTGAATTTCACGCGGCCCCTTGAACGCAGCCAGAGTACTCAGGCTTTTTCCTTCGCCGAGCCGATTAATCATGCGTTCGACCTGTTTTACCGGCCCAATGATCATACGTGTAAATAAGAACACCAGCATAACGCTGAGCAAAAACAGCACCAGCGCCTGCTGGCCAAAGAAGTAGCCTTTGTCCGCAATGGCCTGCTGTAGTTTCTCGCCGCGAGAAAAGATGATGCCTCGGGTTGCCTGTACCATTTCGTTACTGGCTTTCGAAAACTGAATCAGCAGCTCCGACGACTCCTCGTCCGGCCCGCTGTTTTTGCACTGGATTTTCCCTAGGTCAGCCAACAGCTTTTTAAGGGAAGCATAAGTTTCCTCGCTGGGCAGCACGGCGGCGTGAACGTCCAGCATGCTGGCATACTGCTGCCGCTGCTCCTGATAGAGCTTACTCAGGGTTTCATCCCCCAGTACGCAGTACTGCCGGTAGCTTCTCTCCATGCTCAGGGCAAGGTTAGTCATCGCCTCACTGCGGCGGGCGTCTCGAAGCGTGGTACTGTTAATATCGGCGGCCTGCTCACTCAGCAGATCCAGGCTTTTATAGGCCTGCCACGCCAGCACCAGCAGCGGAAGCAGCACCAGCAGGAAGGCCAACAGAACCAGCTGGCGAAGGGAGCGGGGAAAACGGCTAAACTTTTTCAACGCGGCACTCTCATCACAATACCCAATCGGCAACGATGCTATCTGACCTAAGCGCAAGAAAACAGCGTTATTGCGCAACAGGGCTAAAGATTTTATGGCTTTAACGAAAAAAAGGCACTTATCCAAAAATGGTTAAGTGCCTGATAAGGTTTGTTACTCAGTCCCGGATAACGATTTATCACCCGAGAGAAATGGGTGGATGTCCGTTAGCGTCGTCCGTAGGGCGATGAGGCAGAACCATCATCAAAAGTCGGACGAATAACATCCATAGTGTCAAATATCGATGAAGTTCATTTCATCACGGCATGACATTAAGGGCTGGCGCCTCACTCAACGTGTCGTCTTGAGTTTGATAAGCTGCTTGCGCAGTTGATATCGGTTCAATTGACGATAGGCACCATGGCTTTGGCATCATTCTAAGGCTTATGTAGCGTCACGTTACCGCGTTCTGACATAAAAAGGTGAATGAGCGACGGGTATTCTAAAGCACGTATCGTGCCAACTTTTCAAATTAAAAATAACAGAATGATAATTAAAGAAAAAATAAAACACCTTTCGATTTCATATCCGATATTCCGTCATTAAACGAGGATTGATGCGTCAATTGTGTCTCCAAAAGAAGACATCCTTTCTTCACTCAAATAGCATCATTAAAAATCAATCAGTTAAATGTCTCTTTTTTGAGACACCCAAAACCCCCTACTGTCTGCATTTACCAACACTGGATAAAAAAATATATAAATCATAAAAATAAAAATCCCCCTAGCCGAAGCGCGGGGGATTTTTTATCGAGGTATAAAACGCTCAGAGGCTACATCAGCCTAGCTGCCTGCGGGCGTTGCGGAACAGGCGCATCCACGGACCGTCCTCACCCCACTCGTCAGGGTGCCAAGAGTTCACTACTGTTCGGAATACGCGCTCTGGGTGCGGCATCATTACGGTTATCCTACCGTCGAGGTTCGTCACCGCCGTAATACCGTTTGGCGAGCCGTTCGGGTTAGCCGGGTAGTCTTCAGTGACTTGACCACGGTTGTTCACGTAGCGCATTGCTACCAGCCCTTGCGCCTCCAGCTCTTGAAGGTGCTGTGCGTTTCGTACTTCTACGCGGCCTTCACCGTGAGAAACGGCGATCGGCAGTCGCGACCCCACCATGCCGTTCAGCAACAGAGAGGGACTTCCCACGATCTCCACCAGACTAAACCGCGCCTCAAAGCGCTCTGACAGGTTGCGTACAAAACGCGGCCAGTGGGCTGCACCCGGCATCAGCTCGCTCAGGTTAGACATCATCTGGCAGCCGTTACACACCCCTAGCGCCAGCGTGTCTGGACGATGGAAGAAACGGGTAAACTGCTCGCGCACTCGCTCGTTGAACAGAATGGACTTCGCCCACCCTTCTCCCGCTCCCAGCACGTCACCGTAGGAGAACCCTCCACAGGCCACCAGCGCCTGAAAGCCTTCAAGACCGATGCGCCCAGCCAGCAGGTCACTCATGTGAACGTCAACGGCGTCAAAGCCAGCGCGGTGGAAAGCAGCGGCCATCTCAACGTGTGAGTTCACACCCTGCTCGCGCAGCACTGCAATCTGCGGTCTGGCAGACTTCAGTAAATAAGGCGCGGCGACGTCTTCGCTTGGGGAGAAGCTCAGCTTAGCGCTCATACCGGGATCCGCTGCGTCCTGCTTGGCAAGGTGTTCCAGATCTGCACACTGCGGGTTATCGCGCAGGCGCTGCATTTGCCAGGTCGTTTCGGCCCACCAGACGCGCAGCGTTTGTCGGCTCTGGCGATAAACAGCGTTTTCGCCGCAGCAAATCACGATGTCATCGCCAGCAACGGCGCGGCCAAGGCGGTGTACACCGCTATCAAGCCCGGCCTGAGACAGAAGTGCCTCAACGTCAGTCAAATCGCTATCAGCGACCTGAATAACCGCACCCAGCTCCTCGTTAAACAGTGCCGCCAGCAGGTCATCCCCCAGCGAAGCAAGGTCTAACTCTAGGCCGCAGTGCCCGGCAAACGCCATTTCAGCCAGAGTGACCAGCAGGCCCCCGTCAGAGCGATCGTGATAGGCCAGCAGCTTACGGTCAGTGACCAGAGACTGAATGGCGTTAAAGAATGCCCCCAGTTTATCCACGTTTCTCACGTCAGCAGGTTTATCACCAAGCTGGCGATAAACCTGTGCTAGTGCGGTAGCGCCCAGCGCATTACGCCCTTCGCCAAGATCGATAAGCAACAGCGTTGCATCACCCTTGTCGGTACGCAGCTGTGGCGTTACGGTGCCGCGCACGTCTTCAACTCGGGCAAAGGCTGTCACCACCAGCGACAGCGGCGACGTCATTGCCACATCCTCATCGTTTTGCCGCCAGCGGGTTTTCATCGACATAGAGTCTTTACCCACCGGTATTGTCAGACCCAGCGCAGGGCAAAGCTCCTCACCTACGGCTTTAACCGCTTCGTACAGCCCGGCATCTTCTCCCGGGTGCCCAGCAGCCGCCATCCAGTTAGCTGACAGCTTCACGCGCTTCAGTTCACCGATTTGCGCCGAAGCGATGTTGGTCAACGCTTCACCGACCGCCATGCGTGCCGATGCGGCAAAATCCAGCAGCGCCACTGGAGTACGCTCCCCCAGTGACATAGCTTCACCGTAGTAGCTGTCGTAGCTCGCGGTCGTTACCGCACAGTCTGCCACTGGGATTTGCCACGGCCCGACCATCTGATCTCGAGCAACCATACCGGTGACAGAGCGGTCACCGATGGTGATAAGAAAGGTTTTCTCCGCCACCGCGGGAAGATGAAGAACCCGCTTTATCGCCTCTTCCAGCTCAATCCCTTCGCGAGCCAGCGGTTTACCCGCGGCCTGCAATGTTGTGACGTCGCGGGTCATTTTGGGCGTTTTACCCAGCAGTACGTCAAGAGGCAAGTCGATAGGCTGGTTGTTAAAGTGGCTGTCGTGTAGTGACAGATGCTGCTCTTGCGTGGCCTCGCCGATAACGGCATACGGCGCCCTTTCCCGCTGACAGATTTCGTCAAACAGTGGTAGCTGCTCCGGCGCCACGGCCAGCACGTAGCGCTCCTGAGATTCGTTACACCATGTTTCCAGCGGGCTCATGCCCGGCTCATCGCTGAGAATATTGCGAAGCTCAAAGCGACCGCCTCTGCCACCGTCGCTCACCAGCTCAGGCATGGCGTTAGACAGACCGCCCGCGCCCACGTCGTGAATAAACAGAATCGGATTGCCGTCTCCCATCTGCCAACAGCGATCGATCACTTCCTGACAGCGGCGCTCCATTTCCGGGTTGTCGCGCTGTACAGACGCAAAGTCCAGAGAAGCCTCGGACTGGCCTGACGCCATTGAAGACGCCGCACCGCCACCGAGCCCGATATTCATTGCCGGGCCGCCCAGCACGATAAGCTTAGCTCCCACGCTTATCTCACCTTTTTTAACGTGCTCAGCGCGAATGTTGCCGATGCCGCCCGCCAGCATAATCGGCTTGTGATAGCCGCGAAGCTCTTCACCGTTGTGGCTGGCAACCTTCTCTTCATAGGTTCGGAAGTATCCCAGCAGCGCCGGGCGTCCGAATTCGTTATTAAACGCCGCGCCGCCCAAGGGGCCTTCAGTCATAATGTCCAGTGCGGTAACAATGCGATCCGGCTTGCCGAAATCCTGCTCCCAAGGCTGTTCAAAGCCGGGAATGCGCAGGTTGGAAACGGAAAAGCCCACCAGTCCCGCTTTCGGCTTGGCCCCGCGCCCGGTTGCTCCCTCATCGCGAATTTCACCGCCAGAGCCCGTTGCCGCTCCCGGCCAGGGAGAAATAGCCGTCGGATGGTTGTGAGTTTCCACCTTCATCAGGATATGCGCGTCTTCCTGATGATAGTCGTATACGCCAGAGTCTGGCTGTGCAAAGAAACGCCCTACAGCTGAACCTTCCATGACGGCGGCGTTGTCTTTATAGGCGGACAGCACATAGTCAGGCGTTTGCTCATAGGTGTTCTTAATCATCTTGAACAGCGACTTGGGCTGTGGCTTGCCGTCAATAATCCAGTCGGCATTAAAAATCTTGTGGCGGCAGTGTTCCGAGTTGGCCTGAGCGAACATATATAGCTCAACGTCCGTCGGGTTACGCTTCAGGCGCGTAAAGGCGTCAAGCAGATAGTCAATCTCATCCGGCGCCAGCGCCAGTCCGAGATTTTCGTTAGCCTCTTCCAGCGCGCGGCGCCCCTTGCCCAGAGCGTCAACTTCCACCAGCGGCGCTGGCTCATGCCGAGCAAACAGCGCCTGCGCCTGTGAAACCTCGCTAAAGACGGACTCCATCATGCGATCGTGCAACAGCTCGGCCAGCGCCTTTTGCTGCTCGTCGCTAAGCTGCGGCGCCTGAATATAGTAAGCAATACCCCGCTCAAGACGATAAATCTGGCTTAGGCCACAGTTGTGAGCGATGTCCGTCGCCTTGGAAGCCCAGGGAGAGATGGTTCCCGGCCGTGGCGTGACCAATATTAGTTGCCCCTGAGGTTCATGCTCTGTCAGAGACGGGCCATAGTTAAGCAACTGTTTTAACGTTTCCTGCTCTTTTTGGCTTAGCGGAGCGGTCAGTTCAGCAAAATGAAGATACTCAGCGTAAATGTCACTGACGGGCAGTTGACGTTCCTGACAGCGGGAGAGCAACTTGGCAATACGAAATGCAGATAAAGCAGGCGAGCCGCGCAAAATTTCCATAATAGAATGTCTCTGGTCTGGGGCTGGTCGGAAAGAACTGGCCACATTATAGAGAATCCGCCCCCGCGACGAAACCGTTTGCGTGTTTATTATTTATGCGATCAATCCCCAAACTACATCACATACTATTTGCCAATCCCTCAGGGCTTAAGCAAAATGCCCCCCTAACGTTCGAAAAAGCCGCACCCGCCAACGGCAGAAATAAGAGTAACTTTTTAATTTAACAACCAAAAGACGCGACGCTAAGCCATCAACACCATAGCCGTTAACGCTGTGGTCGCTATTTGTTTAGAGAAAAACTATTGAAGCTGTTAAAGACCAACTATCTGCTGATTGGCGCAGTCACTCTCTTGCTGATGCTCACGCTGTGGCCAATTCTGTATTGGAAAAGCAGCGGGGACACCCAGCTGCAAAAAATCATCGCGCGCGGTGAACTCAACGTTCATACGCTGAACGTCGCCCCCTATTACTACAAAGACGACAGCGGTATTAAAGGGCTGGACTACGAACTGGCTGAGATGTTTGCCAGCTATCTTGGCGTAAAGCTAAATATCAAAACCCATCGCAGCGTTACCGATCTGTTCAAAGGGCTGACGGGCGGCGAAGCCGACATGCTGGCCGCCGGCCTTATATTTAATCAGGAACGGATGAAGGCGCTGAACGCAGGTCCGGCCTACTATTCTGTCTCTCAACAGCTGGTATATCGGCAAAGCGCCGTTAAACCATCATCCTTAAAAGATCTTAAGGGCCGCCTGAGCGTGGTGTCCGGCTCAGCCAGTATCTCCATGCTTCATCAGAAAAAGAAAAGTGCCTATCCCGAACTGACGTGGGAAACCACAACAGCGAACACCTCAACTGACCTGCTTAAGCAGGTTGCTAGCGGCGAGCTGGACTACACAATTACCGACTCCGTCACGATCGCTATTTTGCAGCGAATTTACCCTACGCTAGCCGTCGCGTTTGACCTAACCGAAGAAGAACCGGTGGTGTGGTACACCCGTAAAAGCGACGACAACAGCCTAAATGCGGCCATGCTAGACTTTTTTAACCAGATTAATGAAGACGGCCGATTTGCCAAACTGGAAGAGAAATATCTAGGCCACGTCGGCGAATTTAACTATGTCGACACCAAAACGTTTCTTAACGCTATCGACGGCGTTCTCCCCGAGCTGCGCCCTCTGTTTGAAAAATACGCCCGGCAAATAGACTGGCGGCTAGCGGCGGCCATCGCCTATCAGGAATCCCACTGGAACCCGACCGCTACGTCATCAACGGGCGTGCGCGGGATCATGATGCTGACGCGCAACACTGCCGACTCTCTCGGCGTTACCGATCGTCTGGATCCTGAACAAAGCATTCGCGGCGGGCTCGTCTACCTCGAACAGCTGATGGAAAAGCTGCCGGGCACTATCGCTGAGGATGAAAAAATCTGGTTTGCGCTCGCGGCCTACAATATGGGTTTTTCCCATATGATGGATGCCAGAAGCCTTACCGAAAAGCAGGGTGGCGATCCTGACAGCTGGGCCGAAGTCAAAAAGCGATTAACCATGCTGACGCAAAAGCAGTACTACAGCCAGACGCGCTACGGCTACGCCAAGGGGTATCAGGCCTATCATTTTGTGGAAAATATCCGACGCTATCAGATAAGCCTGATGGGCTACCTTCAGGAAAAAGAGAAGGAAAAGCGTACAGCAAGAGTGCCTCTCACTGGAGTGATTCAGGCCGGAGTCGGCAGCGCCTATCCGGCCGTTATGCCCAACCAGGTCACTCAGACAGCTCCACCGAACTAAGCGGCACTTGAGTCATTCGACGATTTGGCCTTTTCGGCCTTAATCTGCTCTCGGCGACGGCGAAAGAAATCGCTCAGGCTGGACGAGCAAACGTCCTCCAGCACGCCGGCAGTGACCTCCACTCGATGGTTCATTGCGGGGTGCCCAAGAATATCGATCAGAGAACCTGCCGCTCCGGTTTTAAAATCGCTGGCACCGTACACCAGCCGCGCAATTCGGCTATGCACCATCGCGCCTGCGCACATAATGCACGGCTCTAGAGTTACATAGAGAGTCGCTCCCAACAGTCGGTAGTTTTGTAGCGTCTCCCCGCCCTGCCGCAGTGCCATAATCTCCGCATGCGCTGTCGGATCGTGGTGGCCGATTGGCCTGTTCCAACCCTCGCCGATAACTTGATTATCCAGCACCAGCACCGCACCAACGGGGATTTCGCCTTCGTCGTCCGCACGCTTGGCGAGCGACAGTGCGTAGCGCATCCACTCTTCATCACTGCGAAGGCCTATCATCAACCGTTTTCCTTCACGTCAGAAGCCTTGTCGCCACCCAGCTCGGTTAAATTACCCTGAGCGTCAACTCGCCAGCGGTGCAGGCAGAAAACCATCACGGGATCATCCTGTTCGCTGTCGCTGTAGCCGCTATAGAGCGCAAGAGGTTTGCCCAGCCTCTGCTCAAGCTGAACCACCTTTTCTTTATTCAGGCAGCGCATGTCAATCGTCCAGCCGCCGTAGCGATAGGCTATTTGAGTACCGATCAGGTTAACGCGAGGCAGGAAAAAACTGTCGCCATACACGGCTTCCACCAGCAGCTGGGGCGAGCCCGTCAGCAGCCAAACTGAAGTGTTTGGATCATCGAGATAGTCCGCCAGCCGCGCCTGTACTTGCGGAAAAGGGGTTAGCCTACTTTTATTCTGTTGCGCAAAGCGCTCCATCAGCCAGTTTAACCGGCTCTGCGGATGTCCAGCCGTCATTGCCCACAGCATCAGGCTAACCGGCCAGCGAGCTGAACGGCCGTTAACCAAAAGCCCTACGCCAATCACCGGCAGCAGCGGAATAAGCAGCAGCAGGTTCGCAGGCAGGCTATGAATCAAATAGCGAAGAAATAGGCCAAACAGATCCTGCTGATGCAGAGTGCCGTCCAGATCGAAAAATACGTTACGCCGCTGAGTGCTGCCGTCAGACAAAGCCGAGCTCCTTTTAGTCGCGTTAAGCTTAAGCCGAAATATTACCGCTAAGTATACCTTACTTGTTGATACCTCTAGCGTTCAATTAAGCGCTCTTTCACTACGCTATATCTTAACCCAGAT
Organism: Leminorella richardii; assembly: GCF_900478135.1. Classification (NCBI taxonomy): domain Bacteria; kingdom Pseudomonadati; phylum Pseudomonadota; class Gammaproteobacteria; order Enterobacterales; family Budviciaceae; genus Leminorella; species Leminorella richardii. Next base: position 875,434 of record NZ_LS483470.1, on the reverse strand, counting down.
AGGGAGTAAGCCGCTTCATGAACATAATTCCTTCCCCCGCTTCGCTGCGAGTCTATGTCAACGGCGGCTCGTGAAAGCACACTCTCTTCTTGAGCTTTACTGAATGACGTTATAGAAAATCGTTGCCTTTGGGTTTGTATGACTCCCTTTTGTTCTGTTGTATACGCATTTCACCGGTTGGAATACTCACTGTGTCGTTTTCTTTCAGTACAATTTAACGTTTCATTTAATGAGACTGTTATCTCCAATAGGTCTGCTTTAAGATAAATAGTGGATCATATATAAAATAAATGAACGATAGATCCGACGCTTACCGTATATGGAGCTCGCTATACGATAGCTTTCCTCGGCACACTCGTTCTATGAGCCAAGATGTTTTTTACTGAACAAAACATAAAACAGATAGAAATATGACTACTTCACAAATTCAGGAAAAACAAAACAATGGAAATAACACAAAAAACACAGCCTACAGCCGACGACGCTGACTTTATGTTTACGCCGATACCTCTCTCTGCTCGTCGACCTACTTGGAAGCAGGTACTGGTATGGATAGGATTTGGATACGTTGCAACAGGTTTATTCATTGGGGGGGCGCTAGCCGGTGTAGGCGGTAATCCCGGAATGCCGTTTCCCATGGCGATGCTGGCAATCGCTATTGGAATGGGTGCGCTATTCATTCTGACATCACTGCTGGGCATCATGGCGCAAAAAACCGGACTCAGTCTGGCTTTAATCAGCAGATATTCCTATGGCAGGCAGGGCACAAATCTGCCAATGATCGCAATGGGCCTTTTGACACTCGGCTGGTTTGCTGCCATTACGGGAATGGTTGGCGACATTTGGGGCTCTTTTATTGGCAATCCTACAGGCATCACTCTCTTCGATCCCGCTACGTTTGGTCAAAGCGGCGCTCCCATCACGCTGGAGGTTTTTGTTACCTGCGCCGTATTTGGCCTAGTGTTTACGCTTACGTCACTCTATGGCATGAAAGGGCTGGAGATTATCGCTATCCCCGTCTCTCCTATCATCATGATAATTGCCATCGTGACAGGGATCGCCATGCTTAACGAAGGTGGAGGGCTGTCAATTTTTATTGAAAAGTCCAGCCAAAACAGCGGCCTTTCACTACCAACGGCAATTACCATGGTCATCGGTAGCTGGATTGCTGGAGCGGTTATGGGCGTCGACCTGTTTCGCTTCAATAAATCAGTGAGTGCTGTGCTGTGGGGCGCTGCAGCCTGCTTCATTTTCACCAACCCGCTGCTAAACGTTGTCGGCTATATCGGCACAATGACAGTGGGAATGCCGAACTATGTCGTCTGGATGATGGAAAAGAGCTTCCTGCTGGCTTTTCTGGGCGTAATAACCTGGACACTGTCGCTGTGGACAACCAACGACGCAGAGCTCTACTGCAACTCGCTCTATACCGGGCCGGTGCTAAAATCATTCGGACTGCCCGTTAATAAGAAAAAGCTTATCTTGACTGTAGGCATCCTCGGTACGCTACTCGGCGCTATCGGCTTTTATCAAATCCTGTTTGCTGACTTCATCAACTATCTAGGCATCATGGCCCCGCCTTTAGCCGGACCTCTGCTGGCTGATTTCTATTTGATAAAGAAAGGTCAATACGCCCTTAGCGAGCTTGAGCGCCAACCGGCAATCAACCCCGCTGGCGTTATTAGTGCCTCTGTGGGCATGATCCTAGGGCTTGGTTTCTCCCTTTTCGGTATTTTAACTGACTGGCCTACAGGACTATTAGCGCTGTTTATTACCGTTATTTTATACACCTGTTTGTTTCCTCTATGGGCTAAAAGCCGTGTGCCAGTGAACTAATTATTGAGGAGTAATACAATGAAAAAAGTCCTATTAAACGAATTTAGCACCAGCGAATTAGAACCGCTTTTTGCCGAAAATAAGATAGACAGCGCCATTACAATCTTTGGCAGCTGCGAAAGCCACGGTGGACATCTGCCTCTCGGTCCCGATCTGTTTGTACCGACAGAAGTAGCCTGCCGGGCAGCGCAAAAGTTGGAACGAACCATCGTTGTCCCGGGAGTCCCTTTCGGTACGTCAATGCACTATAACGCCAACCCAATGGCCGTAACGCTCAGGTTCGAGACCGTTATCGCTATTGCAGAGGATATGTTCGAAAGCCTAATCCAGTACGGTATTAAGCACATTTTTGTACTCAACGGTCACGACGGAAATATTCCGGCTTTGGACATTGCCCAGAGAAAAGTCAAAGCGCGTCATAAAGACGTTGTCTTCGCCTTTTTACCCGCGTGGTGGTACCTGATGGGAGACAGACTGGGAAAGGATTTTTTTGATGACTGGGACGGCCTCGGCCACGGAGGTGAAGGAGAGTCCTCAATTACGGCTGCGGTACGCCCTGACTTATGCGATTTAAGCAAAGCCGTACGGCAGATGCCCGATGACAGTATTCGGCACGGTAAACATATACAGCTGATGTGGGATATCTCCGAAGTTTCCGCTACTGGCGCAACGGGGGATCCCACCAAAGCCAGCATAGAGAAAGGCCAAAAGATGTTAGATGCCCTGGTAGATGTGGTTGTCGAAAGTATCTTGGAACTGGAGAAAACCGACTGGAACTATGACAGACGCCTGAGTTAGAGAACTAGCGCAAGTACACTGGCCTTATCGATACGCCTTTAAACAGACTAAGCAATAAAGCAGCTTCCCACACCGGAAACTTCAGATAACATTCCCGGTGTGGGAAGCAGTGAAAAGCGTATTCAGAACTTTTCAAACCGCTATAAAAATGACGATTAATATAAAATCAGACTCATTGTCGCTATAATGCGTTTTAGTATGAAGATTAAGAGTCAATATGGTGCAAAAGCTTATATTGCTATATTGATACTTCCCCTGTCGGCACTGAATAAATAATTTATTGAAATGGCTCTACTAATCACCAAACGCTGCATAAACTGCGATATGTGCGAACCGGAGTGCCCTAATCAGGCGATTTCCATGGGGGATGAGATTTATGAAATTAACCCCGACCTCTGTACCGAGTGCGTCGGTCACTATGATGAGCCTACCTGCATGAAGGTGTGCCCTATCGACAACACTATCATTCACGATCCTGAGCACCCAGAAACCAACGAAGCGCTTTGGGATAAGTTTGTTCTTTTGCACCACGCCGACAAGCTCTAATCCTTCCCCTATATGGAGTCAATGTAGCTATCGTTTAGCTTTCCGTAGGCCATGAATAGAAAAAGGGACGCAAGCGTCCCTTTTTTCAGCGTATCGCCTCAACTATTTTGAGCCGAACTGGCGCCACCATGCCGCTAGCAGTACGCCTGCGGTAACCGATACGTTCAGACTTTCCAACTGACCGGCACCGTCAATCTCAACGCTGAGATCGCTCTGCTTAGCCGCTAGGCTTGAGCGCCCGTCTCTCTCTTCGCTCAGCACCAGCACTGTCTTGGCTGGGAATGAAAGCGACGACAGCAGCGCCCGCTCACCTTCACCTTTGCCAACCACAACGACGGAGTATCCCGCACGCTGAAACTCGTCCAGCGCCTGAGAAAAGTCGTCGCATCCGATAGCAGTCAGTCGTTCAGCACCGCCTTCGGCAGTGCGCACAGCTGCACCAGATTCCAGCTGGCCCGGATCCCGCAGCAGAACGCCTTTCACGCCGAAGAAGGCGCATGAGCGAACCATTCCTCCCAAGTTATGGGGGTTGCCTACGTTATCCAACGCCATCACGCAGTCGTTAGCCGGTGCGTTTTGAAGGTAGTTGGCCACGCTTAAGCCGGGGCGCTTTTTAATCAGAAAACAGACGCCGCCGTGGTGTTCAGTGCCGGACACTTTCGCCAGCTCCTGCTCATCAACAACGTGGTAAGCCTTGCGATTAGCAGCCATCCAGCGCAGTGCATCGCGAAAGCGTGGAGTCACAGACTGCACAAAATAGGCGCGAACGATAGCTTCAGGACGACTCTGGTAGAGCGCCTGACAGGCGTTCTCGCCGTAAACCTTACTTTCTTCTTCTCGCTGGCGACGAAGCTGAGCCGGGTCGATTTGGCTTTTTCCGCTGATGCCGCCGTGGTCAAACGGCTCGGCTTCTGGCTCACTGGCATCCTGAAGTCTGGCCTGCCAGGCGGAACGAGGTGGGCGTTCATCGGCTTGGCGAACCGGTGCACGTGGACGCTGTTCATCGCCCCAGCGAGGTCCGCGGTCACGATCGCCTCGACCCGCACTTCTTTGACCGTCGCGATCTCTGTCACCTCGACCTGCGCTTCTCTGACCATCGCGGTCACGGTCGCCTCGGCCGCCGCCTCTCTGACCATCACGATCTCGATCTCCTCGACCCGCGCTTTTCTGGCCATCGCGACTTCTGTCTGGGCGCTTGCCGCTTCTGCTTTCGTCTTTGCCGCCCTTGTCGTCTTCGCTGCGGACATACATCACTTTGACTTTTCCGCTCTTGCCGTTAAACGAATCGCTCATAATTAATTTCTCCACTTCACCACCGCATCCGGCGCGCAGATTACCCGATGTTACGGCGGTTAGCCACTAATGAATAAGTCAAAGCCTAAAACTATTATAGCTATCGATAAAACCCCGTTGTTGATTTGCCAAGCCTTAACCATACTTATCGCGATTATGTCTTATGCAATTTTGACTGAGGTCACTCATGAATACGCTTTGCCCTTCCTGCCACACCAAAAACCGCGTTCCCGATGAACGTCTGGAAGAAAACGCCAAGTGCGGCCGCTGTGGGCACGCGCTTTTTGACGGAGAAGTCATCAACGCCACTGCGTCTTCTTTTGATGCGCTGCTCAGCGATGACCTGCCGGTTGTGATTGACTTCTGGGCCCCCTGGTGCGGCCCCTGCCGCAGCTTCGCACCTATCTTTGAAGATATCGCTCAGGACAGGGCTAACGCTATCCGTTTTATTAAGGTCGATACAGAAGCCGAACCCGCTCTCAGCGCGCGCTTTGGTATTCGCAGTATACCGACCATTATGGTATTTAAAAACGGTGAACGCGTTGATGTTTTAAACGGCGCTATGCCTAAAGAGCCGTTTAACCAGTGGCTAGACGAAGCGCTCGGCGAATAGTGTAAAAAATCCGATGACTCAGGCGCACGATCCGTTATCATGCGCCTTTTTCATATTATCGGTACAGTAAACCGACGGACACGATAATGGCAGACGACGAACTCTCTTCACCCCGTTCAAGCGACAGTACAGCCCACAACGCCGTCCTCAGGCTTCGTGAAGAGCGGTTGGCTCAGTCTACGCGCCCATTTCAAGCGCGCGGCGGGCGTGTGATCCGCTGCCAACGCTGCCTGTTGCCTAAAAAGCTCTGCCTGTGCCATACGCTTTCAACGGCCCATGCAGACTGCCGTTTTTGTCTGGTGATGTACGATACCGAGCCCCTTAAGCCCAGCAATACGGGTCGACTGATTGCCGATGTACTGCTCAATACAGAGGCCTTTTTATGGTCTCGCACGGAACCGCCCGCCGACTTACTGGCGCTGCTTTCCTCACCGCACTACCAGCCTTACGTGATTTTTCCTGCGTCCTACGCTAATGCTGAACGCGTCACCACACAGGTTGCTCCTGAAGCGGGTAAACTACCTCTGTTTATCATTCTTGACGGCACATGGACTGAAGCAAGAAAGATGTTCCGTAAAAGCCCCTATCTGGACGCTCTGCCAGTTCTGTCGATTGAAAGTTTAGAAAGCTCAGACTATCGCCTAAGGGAAGCAAGCCATAAAGAACAGCTTTGTACTGCGGAAGTTGCTGTCAGCCTTTTGCAGCTGGCGGAGCAGCAGCCCGCAGCCGAGCGACTTGCGGCGCACTTTAGCGAATTCCGGCAACGCTATCTGGCGGGAAAAGCCAACGTGCCTCTGGAACGTATTTTAGCTTCACAGTAAAACGGGATGTGTTGCACTTAACTTATTATTTAATATCAAAAAGATAAAAATCCCGCCTCGGCAAAACTGTTACCTCAGCAGCAGTTTTGCCAGATTCATTCGGTTTTTTTCGTCACATTCAGGAAAAGTGGTGATAATATTACCCGATCCGACCTGATTCATTATTATCATTGCTCGTTGCGGCAGCTGCCGTAACCCAACAAAGAGAAGAATGCACTGTGATGTTGTCATCATTTAAACGTAAGAAATCTCAACAACACCTTGCACAACTGCCGAAGATCCGCCAACACATTGATAATATCGACGTATTATCAGGCCCAGGCGACTACCGCGCTCAGCTGCTTGATTTGATAGGCCGTGCAGAAAAACGCATCTATCTGATTGCTCTATATCTGGAACATGACGACGCCGGGATTGACGTGCTGTCGGCTATCTATCAGGCTAAAGAAGCTCGCCCCGATCTTGAAGTTGCCATTCTGGTTGACTGGCACCGCGCTCAGCGTGGCCGCATCGGCGATGCCGCCAGCAGCACCAATGCTGACTGGTACTGCAAAATGGCCGAACGCTTTCCTAACGTGTGCGTTCCCGTTTACGGCGTTCCCGTTAACACCCGCGAAGCGCTGGGCGTTCTGCACCTTAAAGGCAGCATTATTGATGATACTGTCGCCTACACTGGCGCCAGCGTTAACGACGTTTATCTTCATCGCCACGACAAATACCGCTACGATCGCTATCAGCTGATTACCAATGCCTCGTTGGCAAACAGCATGGTGGATTACGTTAAACAGCACCTGCTGCCAGCAGAAGCGGTCAGAAATCTCGACTGTCACAATCGCCCACGCAGCCCCGAAATCAAAGGCGATATCAAAAAATTCAGGCAAAGCCTGCGCCAGAGCGGATACGAGTTTGAAAACAGCGCCTCGAACGACGAGCTGTCCGTCACGCCGCTGGTAGGCCTTGGGCGACATAGCCCGCTGAACAAAGTCATCGACCGTCTGATGAACAGTACCGAGCACAAGCTCACGCTGTGTACTCCCTACTTTAATCTGCCTGCTCAGCTGGTAAAAAACATCATCTGCCTGCTGCGTCAGGGCAAACAGGTTGAAATTATCGTCGGCGACAAAACCGCCAACGACTTCTACATTCCCGAAGATCAGCCGTTCAAAATCATTGGCGCGCTGCCCTATCTGTACGAAATCAACCTGCGTCGCTTCGTCACTCGCCTACAGCGCTACGTCGATGACGGCCTACTGACAGTGCGCCTGTGGAAAGATGAAGACAACACCTATCACCTGAAGGGCATGTGGGTCGACGACAGCTGGATGCTGATAACAGGCAACAACCTGAACCCCCGCGCTTGGCATCTCGATCTGGAAAACGCCATTTTGATCCACGATCCCAAGCAGGAGCTGAAGGAAGAGAGTCAAAATGAGCTGGCGCTAATTCGCACTCACACTTTCGTGATTAATCACTTCCAACAGCTGCAGAGCATGCAGTTTTATCCGGTGAAAATCCGCAAGCTGATACGCCGACTGAGGCGTATCAGAATCGACCGCCTGATTAGCCGCATCCTGTAGTCAATACTTCCCAGCCCCGCCCTTTGGCGGGGCTTTTTAATGCTGATATCCGCAGAAAAACCAATATATATCACTCTGTTAAAACCGCCATTCATGCTGACGACCTACGCTTTTTGCTAGCATTCTTTCCTGTGTTCGTGTTTTATTAATGCAACACAATGACTCACACAGACAGGAAGTAATCATTATGAAGCTGCGCGTTTTACTGAGTTCCGCACTGATCCTCACCGCAATGCAGGTGGAAGCCCGAACCATGGCCGACATTCAGCAGGCGGGAACCCTTAAAGTCGGCGTTCCCGGCGACTATGCTCCTCTTGCCTACCACGATGCCGACGGAAAATTAGTCGGCTACGATGTTGATATGGCAAAAGCGCTGGCAAAAGACCTGAAGCTCAACGTGGAATTCGTGCTGACCAGTTGGCCGTCCCTTTCCAGCGATCTGGCCGCTGACAAGTTTGACGTTGCCATGGGCGGCGTGACCGCAACAGCGAAGCGTGAAGCCGAGTTTGGCCTGACTAAGCCTATTGTGCCAAACGGTAAAATCGCGCTGGCTGGGTGCGCCGTTGCGGGATCTTTGGGAGATTTGGAAAAAATTGACCAACCCAGCGTCAAAGTCGTGGTTAACCCGGGCGGCACCAACCAAAGCTTCGTTGATGGAAACATTAAAAAAGCGCAGGTTATCCGCGTTAAAGACAACTACGATAACCTACAGGCGCTGCGCGATCGCACCGCTGACATGATGGTGACCGATCTGATTGAAGGGGACTACTATCAGAATAAAGAGCCCGGCGTCCTGTGCATGGCAACCCAGCAGCCGTTTGCCGGCACCGAAAGCCACAAAGTCTATATGGTGAAAAAGAACGATACTCAGCTTTTAGAAAGCATCAACGTCTGGCTGGCGGGAGAGACCAAGTCTCAATTGGCCAAACAGTGGAAAATACGTACCGAGTAACTCTCACGCCTATTTCGGCTCCGCTATCGGAGCCGTTTTATCAGGCACTGCAGTCACCGCTCAGTCGATCCAGCAGCGTCAAATACCACTTGCCCTTTATAAGGCTTAAGTGAAAGATCAGCGATTCCCCGTCCTCTGTCGCGAATATCACTCGATGGCTTGTCGCCTCAAGGTGTTTCATGGCAGAAATATCTTCATCCGGTGAATCCGGTCTTTCATACTTTTTCAGCCATTCCGCACTTTCTGACAGCATATGGTTAGCCCCTAGTTTACCGATGAAAAGTCCAAACGCGCTCCAGCGCTCTTTGACACATTCAAATCTGGGCTCGCCACCGTAGTGGATAGTTTTTCCATACCGCTCTAGCGCGCGCTGAGAAAGTTTCTCATAGGGTAAATACTCGGGAACAGGAGCGCTAAAATCTAGGCGTTCAACACACTCGTAGGTGTTCGGCGCACCGCGCCGGAACATCACGCACAGCCCCCTGTCTGCATGGATCATTGCGTTAATCTTTTGGGCATCCTGCTGCTGAAAGCCGAGAAGAACCACCCTCACTGAGTCTTCCAGCGAAGAATTAGCCAAAGATGGCAGACTCAAGCCTAACAGGATGCCAAAACAAATGCCGGCTCTCAGTAGTGCCATTAAAGTATCCCTCTCATCTCTGTATCCCTGCTCAAAATAAACCCGGTACTGGCGCCGGGTTTGCTCTTCACAGAATTCACATTCTGTAAAATCAATGTTCCCGCGTTTTATGGAACTCCACGTCAGGGTAGCGCTCTTGAGTCAGATTGAGATTAACCATCGTCGGGGCGATATAGCTCAGGTTATCGCCGCCGTCGAGGGCAATATTCATCTCGTTTTTACGCTTAAACTCTTCTAGTTTCTTCGCGTCTTTGCATTCGACCCAGCGGGCAGTTGATACGTTCACCGACTCATAGATAGCCTCGACGTTATACTCACTCTTGAGGCGGGAAACCACCACGTCAAACTGCAGTACGCCGACTGCACCAACGATCAGGTCGTTGTTGGCAATGGGGCGGAAAACCTGAACCGCGCCCTCTTCAGACAGCTGCACCAGCCCCTTCAGCAGCTGTTTCTGCTTGAGAGGATCCTTCAGGCGAATGCGGCGGAACAGCTCTGGCGCAAAGTTCGGGATCCCGGTGAACTTCATGTCTTCACCCTGAGTGAAGGTATCGCCGATTTGAATCGTGCCGTGGTTGTGCAAACCAATGATGTCGCCGGGATAAGCCTCTTCCACATGGGAGCGGTCCCCAGCCATAAAGGTCAGCGCATCGGAAATTGTCACGTCTTTGCCGGTACGCACCTGACGCAGCTTCATGCCCTTTTCATAGGTACCAGACACCACGCGCATAAAGGCTACGCGGTCGCGGTGTTTAGGATCCATGTTGGCCTGAATTTTGAACACAAAGCCGGAAAACTTCTCTTCTTCGGCGTTAACTTCACGCACGTTAGTTTTACGCGGCATCGGCGCAGGTGCCCATTCAACCAGGCCGTCCAGCATGTGGTCTACGCCAAAGTTACCGAGGGCAGTGCCGAAAAAGACTGGCGTCAGCTCACCGGCCAGAAAAGTCTCCAGATCAAACTCGTGAGAAGCGCCCTTGACCAATTCCAGCTCTTCGCGCAGCTGGTTCGCTAAGTCTTCACCTACGGCAGCGTCTAGCTCAGGGTTGTCTAACCCCTTAACAATGCGGACTTCCTGAATAGTGTGCCCCATGCCGCTTTGATAAAGGTAGGTTTCATCCTTGTACAGGTGATAGACCCCTTTAAACAGCTTGCCGCAGCCAATAGGCCAGGTAATAGGAGAACACATGATCTTCAGCTCGCTTTCGACTTCGTCCAACAGCTCCATCGGATCGCGGATATCTCGGTCAAGCTTGTTCATAAACGTCAGGATCGGCGTATCGCGCAGGCGCGTAACCTCCATCAGCTTGCGGGTACGATCTTCTACGCCCTTCGCCGCGTCAATCACCATCAGACAGCAGTCAACGGCGGTCAGCGTACGGTAGGTATCTTCTGAGAAGTCTTCGTGCCCCGGGGTGTCCAGCAGGTTAACCAGACAGGACTGATAGGGAAACTGCATCACCGAGGTGGTAATCGAGATGCCGCGCTGCTTTTCCATCTCCATCCAGTCAGACTTGGCGTGCTGGTTTGAACCGCGGCCCTTTACCGTTCCCGCCTTCTGGATCGCGTGCCCGAACAGCAGCACCTTTTCGGTAATCGTGGTTTTACCGGCATCGGGGTGGGAAATAATAGCGAACGTGCGTCGGCACGCAATTTCTGCGGCTCTTGAAGTTTCATTCATCCGGGTAGTCTCAGCAAAGGTTCGATCTGGCGCGCTAAGTCTTTGGGAGCGCGCTGGCAATGGGGGTGGATTTTACACATATGGTGAAGGAAAGGACAGTAAAAACCCTCGTTCTTAAGGGCAATCCAGCCCTGCGGCGACGGGCTTTTGACTCAAACTGCGCCCGATTCTCTCACCCCATAAGTCGCAGCTCCGCCGCTCAGGATCTATAGTTAATAGAACTGCCAGTAAAAATAACCGCTACAGGATCCTTCGACGCAGCTGCCTCTTGCGCTGCCGTCAGCACGATATTTGCTGTTTTCACCCATCGTTAAGGAGTATGAATATGAAAATCATGAAGTCCGCTGCCGCTCTATTCGCCGCCATCCTGATTGCGCTCACGGTCGCAGCCTGTGCACCAACGGAAAAAACTGAAGGCACTGGCGGCTATCTCGATGACTCCGTCGTCACGACTAAAGTGAAAGCCGCCCTGTTGGGAGAAAAGTCTATCCACTCAACTCAGATTACCGTCACCACCTTTAAAGGGCGCGTACAGCTAAGCGGATTTGTTCGTTCGAAGGATGAAGCTCGCGCTGCGGTAGACGTCACTAAAACCGTAGAGGGCGTACGTTCCGTCTCTAACGATCTTCTGATTAAATAACTCCGACTTTCCCGATCAGCGGGCGCCGCGCGCCTGCTCGATCGAGAACTGTTTACAGCACCAGCGCCATAATCACGGCGTCTTCCCGCCCTTCCGCAGAGGGGTAATAGCCTTTTCTTACCGACACTTCGTTAAAATCAAACGATCGATACAGGGCAATGGCCTTGGCGTTTGAGGCTCGCACTTCAAGCCACAGGGTCATCACTCCGCGCTCGCCAAGCTCAGTAATTAAAGCCTGAAGCAGCGTGCGTCCAAGCCCCTGACGCTGAAAGTCTGGGTGAACGGCGATGTTAAACAGCGTCGCCTCATCCAGCACAACTTGAGTAACGGCAAATGCCGCCATCTGGCCGTTGACCTCAAGCTTTAAATTGAGGTAGCGCTCCCCCTGATTGCTTTGCAGCGTTTTTTCCGTCCAGGGAAAGGCGTGACTGGCCAGCTCAATTCGATAGGCTGCTGTCAGGTCGCTCGGCGTGAGGGAAGAAATGGTGTTCATGGTGAGAGATCTGCTGCCAAAGGAGGCGCTTCGCCTCGGGATTAGTCGACAGCGCGTCGAGAGACGGGCTGTTGAGCACAGGGAGTGTCTGTAGCGCGGACGGTAGTGCAGGAGCTTCATCCAGCCCCAGCAGCCAAAAGGCACAGCGCACGCTTTCAGGGATCATCATCACGTTATCCAGCATTAGGCAGTACACGCGATCTGACGTTAACGCCATGGCTCTTAGAAGATCCAGCCAAAGTGGCGACGCGCTTTCGGGCATAGTCTGACAAATAACGATCACCTTCACGTCGTCCGGTATGGTGATTGCCACCTCACCGCGCAGCGCAGCAGGCCGGGTCAGTCGATACTGCCGGATACCCATCTGCTCTAATTGCCAGTCGCGCCGTGAGGTTGCCATGGTTCCTGTCCGTTGCCGTGATGAAAATATGAAATAGCGGCAGTTATGCTAACAAACCCGACGAACTTCCGCCAATGACAATAACGCTCTATAATCCCGCCCTGCGTTGTGCACACCTTTTCATCCCGCTGAGGGCGCACCGTCTTACAGGAGAACGTCATGTCCGCTTATTCCCCGGCCAGTGAAGTCATACTGCGCCATACCGATGAATTTACCGAACGCCGGGTGCTGTTTGCCGGAGACATTCAGGACACGCTCGCGGCGCGGTTTGAAGCAAAAGAAACCCGCGTTTACTGCACCCAGTATCACCACTGGAATCGACTGCATCCAGCGATGGGAGACCGAGCGACGTTTAGTCTGCTGCCAGACGCCGCGCTAACAGACGGCATCGATACGCTGATTTACTACTGGCCGAAAAGCAAGCAAGAGGCGCGCTTCCAGCTGGATGCCCTTCTCTCTCTGCTTCCCGTCGGCTGCGAACTGTTTATCGTCGGTGAAAATCGTAGCGGAGTGCGCAGCGCCGAAACGCTGCTGGCGGACTACGGCGCTATCGCAAAGATTGACAGCGCTCGCCGCTGCGGGCTATATCACTGCCGCCTTGAACGTCAGGCAACGTTCTCTCTTGAGGAGTGGTGGTCAGAATATCATCTGGACGACCTAATCGTGAAAACGCTGCCCGGTGTCTTCAGCCAAGACGGGCTGGACGTCGGTAGCCGACTGCTGCTTTCTGCGCTGCAAAACGTAGGCGGTATGGTTCTGGACGTTGGATGCGGTGCCGGTGTTCTTGCCGCGGCAATGGCGAAATCCGCGCCGGGGCTTAAGCTTACGCTGAGTGACGTAAACGCTGCCGCGCTGGAAGCCGCTCGCGCAACTCTGGCTGCCAACGGGCTACACGGTGAAGTGCTGGCCAGCGACGTGTTCTCTGATATTCAGGGGCGTTTTAACCTGATCGTTTCCAATCCCCCTTTCCATGACGGCCTACAGACTAACCTCAACGCCGCTGAGGCGCTGATCCGCGGCGCGGTTAAGCACCTGCACCCCGGCGGGCGCCTGTGTATCGTCGCTAACGCTTTCTTGCCCTACCCTAACCTGCTCGACGCCGCCTTTGGCAGTCATGAGGTACTGGCGCAAACGGGGAAATTCAAGGTGTATCAGGCGATCCTTGGCCGAGCGGCCAGATCGCGCTAGCGTTTTCCCATAAAAAACGGGCTTTCCTCTTATCAGTCAATCGATAAGAGGAAAGCCCGTCTTATATCAACGCTGTTTTAGCGACGAACAGCGATCACTTCAATTTCAACTTTGGCGTCTTTTGGCAGACGCGCGACTTCTACACAGGAGCGAGCCGGGAACGGCGCACTGTGCTCAACGAAAAACGCCTCATAGGCTGCGTTAACCGTGCCAAAGTCGTTCAGATCTTTAACAAATACGGTTGTTTTTACAATGTCCGCCACTTTCAGGCCCGCCGCTTCAACAATCGCCTTGACGTTTTCCAGCGACTGGCGCGCCTGTGCGGCTACGTCTGCTGGGAACTCACCGGTTTTTGGATCAAGAGGCAGCTGGCCGGAAGTGATAATCATATTACCCAGATCGACGCCCTGAACGTAGGGTCCAATAGCCGCGGGCGCTTTGTCGGTATTAATAATATGGGACATGGGTGCTCCTTTCTCTATTTTAAGTTATAGCCACTGAATAAGGCAGTTACCGAAACATGTACCATAAGCGGCAAATCCTGAGATGTAAATTCAATTCTTCTTAACTGTACGATATATCTCGCTAATGTAACGGCCAATGTACGGATTAGAATAAAAAACCTTGCCTATTGCGGGAGACTTCATGAATATGAAACGCTATTTCATTTTATAAGGATCGCTCCTATGCTTACCGGCAATATTCACCATCTCGAGCTTACGCCTTACCTACCCGCCAAGCTCAGGGCCGCCATTGAGTTCGTTAAGAAAAACGTCACCGCCGATACCCCTGACGGCCGCTATGAAATTGACGGTCAAAACGCGTTTGTTATGGTCTCAAATAACGATACCGAAGCGCAGGAAAGCCGCCGTGCCGAGTACCATGAACGCTATTTGGACATTCAGATTGTGCTAAACGGCGTAGAGGGCATGGGATTCAGCAACCTTCCGGCGACTGAAACCTCGGAAGACCTGCTGGCGGAGAAAGATCTGGCGTTTATCCCGTCCTGTCCTCAGGAAAAGCTTATCGCTATGCAGGAAGGCGACTTCATCGTTTTTTACCCGGGAGAGCTGCATAAGCCTCTTTGTACCGTCGGTAAACCGGGCAAAGTGCGAAAAGCGCTTGTCAAGATGCTGGTCAGCTCGCTTTAAGGTGGGCTAATTGGCGAAAGACTGAAAGCAGAAGCCCCGCATAGTGCGGGGCTTCCTGTTTATCATACAGAGAACGCACTACGCTTTACTTAGCGTCGCTACCATCACTGCCTTAATGGTGTGCATCCGGTTTTCCGCCTGAACGAATACCACGCTGTGAGGGGATTCAAACACCTCGTCGGTCACTTCCATACCGCCGTGGAGACCGTACTGCTGAGCCATCTGTTTTCCCATCGTCGTTTGGTCGTCGTGAAAGGCCGGCAGGCAGTGTAAGAATTTCACATCTGGGTTACCGGTCAGCTCAAGCACCTGACGGTTGATCTGATAGGGCTTAAGCAGTCGAATACGCTCCTGCCAAACCTCTTTAGCCTCACCCATCGAGACCCACACGTCGGTATACAGGTAGTCAACCCCGCTAACGCCTTCTGCCACGTCTTCCGTCAGGGTTAACACTGCGCCGGTCTGTTTAGCAACCTTTTGGCAAGCCTCCACCAGAACAGGATCGGGCCAGCAGGCCTTCGGTGCGACTAGCCGAAAATCCATACCCATCAGCGCTGCGCCCTCCAGCAGAGAATTCCCCATATTGTTGCGCGCGTCACCCAGATAGGCCATCTTCATCTCTGACAGGCTCTTTTGCGGCAGGAACTCCTGCATCGTCAGCAGATCCGCCAAAATCTGAGTGGGGTGAAATTCATCAGTCAGGCCGTTCCACACCGGCACGCCGGAATACTGCGCCAGTGTTTCAACAATCTGTTGACCAAAGCCGCGATACTGAATGCCGTCATACATGCCCCCCAGCACCCGCGCAGTGTCCTTGATAGATTCTTTATGACCAATCTGGCTACCGCTTGGCCCCAAATAGGTAACTCTAGCCCCCTGGTCGAACGCCGCCACCTCAAACGCGCAGCGCGTGCGGGTAGAGTCTTTTTCAAAGATAAGCGCGATGTTTTTCCCACTTAGCCTCGGCTTCTCAACGCCTGCCTTTTTATCTTTCTTCAGCGAGGCCGCCAGCGAAAGCAGAGAACGAATCTCTTCTGGGCTAAAATCCAATAAGCGTAACAGGTGGCGCTGGTAAAACTGAGGCATCGTCGCTCTCCTCGACTTTGTACGTGGAATAGAGATAAAAAATGAATTTAAAATCAATCTATATGAATTAAAATTCACAATCAACTAAAGTTTAATCGGAACGCCCGCTTTTGTGGTGGAGCTTATCAGGGCACTGTGTGAGAATAGCCAAAACTAACTATTACAAGCGAGAACTATCATGGCCACTATGTCTACCGATGAACTGAACGCACTGCTCGAAGAACAGCGTGAAGAGACCCGACTGATTATTGAAGAGCTGCTGGAAGACGGTAGCGATCCGGACGCCCTGTACGCTATTGAACACCACTTTTCTTCTGAAGACTTCGATACGCTGGAAAAAGCGGCAGTAGAAGCCTTTAAGCTGGGCTATGAAGTCACCGATCCAGAAGAGCTTGAGGTAGAAGACGGCCTGACGCTGCTGTGCTGTGACGTCATCAGCGAAGTGGGGCTTAACGCAGAAATCATCGACAAGCAGGTTGAACAGCTATTTATTCTCGCTGAACGCTTTGAAATCAACTACGACGGCTGGGGCACCTACTTCGAAGATCCTAACGGCGGCGGTGATGAAGACGACGACGCCGAAGAGGATGAAGAAGATCGGGAGCAGCCCCGTCACTAGGCTTTAACCACCTAACGGAGGTCAACGATGGCCAGACAGCGCATGCGCTATATCACGCTACCCAGTGGAGATGAAATGCCCGTTCTCGGGCAGGGTACTTGGTTTATGGGTGAACGCAGCTCAGACCTGCAGCAGGAAATTAGCACTCTGCAACAGGGTATTGAGCGTGGACTGGCTCTTATTGATACCGCCGAAATGTACGCCGACGGCGGCGCTGAGAAAGTGGTCGGCGCCGCCATTAAAGGGCGTCGTGATGACGTTTTTCTAGTCAGCAAAGTGCTGCCCGGAAACGCCAGTCTTGAAGGAACCGTTGCCGCCTGTGAAGCCAGCCTTCGCAGGCTGGGAACTGACTATATCGACCTTTATCTGCTTCACTGGCGCGGTCATATTCCGCTGGCAGAAACGGCAGAAGCTATGGAAAACCTGGTTGAACAGGGCAAAATTGGCCAGTGGGGCGTCAGCAACTTCGACGTTGAGGATCTGGAAGAACTAATGACCGTGGTCGACAACGAACAGGTTGCCACCAATCAGGTGCTGTATAATCTGTCCCGACGCGGCATTGAATATGATCTACTGCCGTGGTGTCGCAGCAACAGCTTGCCGGTTATGGCCTATTCTCCCATTGAACAGGCTCGGCTGCTTGAGCATCCTGCGCTTATCGAGGTTGCTAAGCGTCACGGCGTAAGCCCGGCTCAGGTCGCCATCGCCTGGGTGCTTCACGATCGCAACGTCATCACCATTCCCAAGGCTGCTAACGTTAAGCACATGCTGGAAAACATAGAAAGCCTCAGCATTGAGCTTCACCATGAAGACTACGTCACGCTTAACGCTGCATTCCCACCTCCGGCCAGGAAAGTGCCGCTGGAAATGCTGTAGTGTCCGTCCACGCGGCGGCTCGGGAAGAGCCGCCTCTAAAAGAAGACATCGACTTTGCGCATCACGATAAAACCTGAACTTTACCGTCTCTCTGCCCGTAACCCGCTGCACTGGCTTGCCGTTGGCTTCGGCTCAGGGCTATCTCCAAAAGCACCCGGCACCTTTGGTTCCCTTGCTGCCATTCCCTTTTACTATCTGCTGTTGCAGTGGTTCTCGCTTCCGGCCTACCTCGTTATTCTCGTTGCTTCATTCACTATCGGCATTTGGGCCTGCCGCAGCGCGGCCAAAGCCATTGGCGAGCACGATCACGGCGCCATCGTCTGGGATGAATTCGTCGGCATGTGGATCGCCTGTATCGCCCTGCCCTCCGGCATAGTCTGGATGCTGCTGGCATTTGTCGCCTTTCGCTTTTTCGATATTCTCAAGCCGTGGCCCATCCGCTGGTTCGATGAAAACCTTAGCGGCGGTTTAGGCATTATGACAGACGACGTTGTCGCGGGAATTGCAGCACTTGGAGTTGTACAGCTGGTTTACTGGCTGATGCTCTAGGACATTTTCTATGGGATAAAAAAGGCCGCTTTCGCGGCCTTTTTTGACTGTTTCGCGCCATACCTCGCCATCACTATAGCGCAGCAATCGTCGCCTTCTGCTCCAGCAGCTTGGCCTTAGCCTCTGCATAACCGGTCAGTTTTTCACGCTCTTTAGCCACCACGGCCTCCGGTGCGCGAGCAACAAAGCCTTCGTTTGACAGCTTGCTTTCAATACGGGCAATTTCGTCTTCAATGCGCGTCACTTCTTTGGTCAGACGATCGAGCTCGGCGTCTTTATCAATCAGCCCCGCCATTGGGATCAGCAGCTCAGCACCGTCTACCAGTTTGGTGACAGAGACCGGGCCCTTGTCACCCGCAGGCAGAATGGTCACACCCGTCAGGCGCGCCAGCGTGTTGATAAAGCCTTCGTTGTCCTGAACGCGCCTTACTGCATCGGCAGAGGCGTCGCGCAGCAGTACGTCAAGAGGCTTGCTTGGCGCAATGTTCATTTCGGCACGAATGTTGCGCACCGCCACGATGGCCTGCTTGATCCACTCCAGATCGGCCAAAGCCTGCTCGTCGTTAAGCTGCTCGTCGTATTCCGGCATTGACTGCAGCATGATGGTGTCCGCAGTAATATTCCGCAGCGTTTTCACGCGCTGCCAGATAGTTTCAGTAATGAACGGAATAATAGGATGAGCCAGACGCAGCAGCGCTTCCAGCACCTGAACCAGCGTGTGGCGAGTACCGCGAAGCTCAGACTCTGAACCGTTGCTCATGACGGGCTTGGTCAACTCCAGATACCAGTCGCAGAACTGGTTCCAGGTGAATTCATACAGAATGCCGGCCGCCATATCGAAGCGGTAGCCGTCCAGCGCGTCGCGATAGGCTTTTACTGTGCGGTTAAATTCCGCCAGGATCCAGCGGTCTGCCAGCGACAGCGTCATTTCGCCGCCGTTCTGGCCGCAGTCGTGCTCTTCGGTGTTCATCAGCACAAAGCGGCTGGCGTTCCACAGCTTGTTACAGAAGTTGCGGTAGCCTTCAAGACGCTTCATGTCCCAGTTAATGTCGCGACCAGTTGACGCCAGCGCCGCCAGCGTAAAGCGCAGCGCATCGGTGCCGTGCGGTTCGATACCGTTCGGGAACTGCTTCTCGGTGCGCTTGCGGATTTTTTCCGCCAGCTGCGGCTGCATCATATTGCCGGTGCGCTTTTCCAGCAGGCTTTCCAGCGAGATGCCGTCGATCATGTCCAGCGGGTCGATAACGTTGCCCTTGGACTTGGACATTTTCTGCCCTTCTTCATCGCGAATCAGCCCGGTGACGTAAACGTGCTTAAACGGCACCTGCGGCTTGCCGTCTTCATCTTTGATGAAGTGCATGGTCATCATGATCATGCGCGCAATCCAGAAGAAGATGATGTCAAAGCCGCTGACCAGCACGTCAGTCGGGTGGAAGGTGCGTAGGTCTTCGGTATTTTCCGGCCAGCCAAGCGTAGAGAAGGTCCACAGGCCAGAGGAGAACCAAGTGTCCAGCACGTCTTCGTCCTGAGAAAGCGCCACGCTCGCCGCAATACCGTTCTCTTTACGCACTTCGTCTTCGTTACGGCCAACGTATACGTTGCCTTCAGCGTCATACCATGCAGGAATGCGGTGTCCCCACCACAGCTGGCGAGAAATACACCAGTCCTGAATGTCGCGCATCCACGAGAAGTACATATTTTCGTACTGCTTCGGCACAAACTGAATGTCGCCGTTTTCTACCGCTTCGATAGCCACTTTCGCCAGCGGCTTAGTGCGAACGTACCACTGGTCGGTCAGCATCGGCTCAATAACAACGCCGCCGCGGTCGCCGTAAGGTACTGTCAGGTCGTGCGGTTTAATTTCTTCAAGCAGCCCGGCAGCGTCAAAAGCCGCAACAACCGCTTTACGGGCAGCAAAGCGCTCTAGGCCGCGCAGGGACTCAGGCAGCTCGGCTGAATAGGCTTCGCTCGGCTCACCGTTGGTGTCAAACACTTCCGCCGCATCGCGAATTTCAGCGTCAAACGTGAAAATGTTGATCATCGGCAGAGCGTGACGGCGACCGACTTCGTAGT
Organism: Leminorella richardii; assembly: GCF_900478135.1. Taxonomy (NCBI): domain Bacteria; kingdom Pseudomonadati; phylum Pseudomonadota; class Gammaproteobacteria; order Enterobacterales; family Budviciaceae; genus Leminorella; species Leminorella richardii. The sequence continues at coordinate 855,602 of NZ_LS483470.1, read as the reverse complement.
CGTTAAAGTCGTGAGCAGGCGTGATTTTCACGCAGCCCGTACCTTTTTCCATGTCTGCGTGTTCGTCACCAACGATAGGAATCCGGCGGTTGACCAGCGGCAGAACGACAAACTTGCCGATTAAATCTTTATAGCGAGGATCTTCCGGGTTAACGGCCACGCCGGTATCGCCCAGTACTGTTTCCGGGCGGGTGGTAGCGACAACCAGATAGTCCTTACCGTCAGCGGTCTTAACGCCGTCCTCCAGCGGATAGCGCAGGTGCCACATAGACCCTTTAGTCTCACGGCTTTCCACTTCCAGATCGGAAATGGCAGTGCGCAGCTTCGGATCCCAGTTAACCAAGCGCTTGCCGCGATAGATCAGGTTTTCTTTATACAGGCGAACGAACACTTCTTTCACCGCGTTGGACAGGCTTTCGTCCATGGTGAAACGCTCGCGATCCCAGTCAACGGACGCGCCCAGACGACGCATCTGGCGGGTAATGGTGCCGCCGGACTCCGCCTTCCACTGCCAAATCTTGTCGATAAAGGCGTCGCGGCCATAGTCGTGGCGAGTCTTATTCTCTTCTGCCGCAATTTTGCGCTCCACCACCATCTGAGTGGCAATGCCCGCGTGATCGGTTCCCGCCTGCCATAGGGTGTTTTTACCCTGCATGCGCTGATAGCGGATCATGGCGTCCATGATGGTTTGCTGGAAGGCGTGCCCCATGTGCAGGCTACCGGTGACGTTCGGCGGGGGAATAACGATGCAGTAGCTTTCTTTGCTGGTGTCACCGTGCGGCTTAAAGTAGCCGTTTTCTTCCCATTGCTGATACAGGGACTGCTCAATCTCTTGCGGGTTGTATGTTTTTTCCATGATCTTCTTTAGTATCGTTCAAAAATGTCGTTCAAAGGGCTGGCGGCGTTGCCGTCGAAAGGTTAAAGCCGACGCTGCGATAAACTTTATAGCGTTCGCGCGCCTGCTGTTTCAGGCTGTCTTCATGGGGTACAAAGTCTATCACTTCATAGAAACCGGTGGCAAAGTCGGGAAATGGTATTTGCAGATTAATCAGCAGATCCCTTGGCGCGCTACCGCGCTTTCCCGGCCAGCACAGTTCAACCGGCGCGCCGTATTTAGGCCCTTCGCCGACCAAACTGTGGGGGACAAACGACGATGCATCACGAGCCCACAGCGCTTCGTCAAGGCGCTCGGCCTGTGCCTGAGAATCACAGGAAATCAGGATACGCTTTCCCATACGCCAGCGCTCAGCGGCCAGCTGACAGGTCAGCGCTTCGACGGGCGTAAGTCCATCGGACAGGCTGTCGTTATCCAGAATATAGAATGTCGCACTCTTCATAGCGGGCCGTGGCGGATCTCTTCACGTAATGGTCAGAGGCCCGCGTGCGGGCCTCTGAGGGGCTTAAAACTGGCGCAGCTCGCTAATAAAGCTGCCGCGCATCGCGCATCGAAACCTCGTCTTGATGCGATTACTCTTCGAAACTTTGACCGGCGCGGTTCAACAGGAACTGCGTCAACAGCGCAACCGGACGACCGGTGGCGCCTTTGGCCTTGCCTGAACGCCATGCTGTACCGGCAATGTCCAAGTGTGCCCAGCTGTACTTGCGGGTAAAGCGTGACAGGAAGCAGCCCGCGGTAATGGCGCCGGCGGGGCGACCACCAATATTCGCCATATCGGCAAAGTTGGAATCCAGCTGTTCTTGATACTCGTCGCTCATTGGCAGACGCCATGCGCGATCGCCCGCCTGCTCAGAGGCATTCAGCAGTTCGGAGGCCAGCGGATTGTGGTTAGACATCAGCCCGGTAATCTGGTGGCCCAGAGCGATAATGCAGGCGCCCGTCAGCGTCGCGATATCGATAACCACGTCAGGCTCGAAGCGCTCCACGTAGGTCAGCACGTCGCACAGTACCAGGCGCCCTTCCGCATCAGTGTTAAGCACTTCTACCGTTTGGCCGGACATGGTGGTCAGCACGTCACCGGGGCGATAGGCACGCCCGCCAGGCATGTTTTCACAGCCCGCCATCACGCCGACAATGTTCAGCGGCAAACCAAGCTCAGCAGCGGCGCGCATCACGCCATATACTGACGCCGCACCGCACATGTCGTATTTCATCTCGTCCATGCCTTCGGCTGGCTTAATGGAAATGCCGCCGGAGTCGAAGGTCAGTCCTTTACCGACGAGAACGATAGGCTTGGCGTCAGGAGACGGATTGCCTCGGTACTCAATCACCGACATCAGAGATTCATTCTGTGAGCCTTGACCAACGGCCAGATAGGCGTTCATGCCCAGCTCTTTCATCTGCTCTTCGCCAATCACGCGAGTCGTTGTGCTCGCGCTATAGGCATCCGCCAGTTGGCGCGCCTGAGAGGCCAGATAGGCGGCGTTACAGATATTAGGCGGCATATTGCCCAGATCTTTCGCCGCTTTTACGCCAGCGGCAATAGCCAAGCCGTGTGCAATGGCGCGCTCGCCACAGGTCAGCTCGCGGCGAGTCGGCACGCTGAACACCATCTTGCGCAGCGGACGACGCGGCTCAACCTTATTGCTTTTCAGCTGGTCAAAGATGTAAAGGGTCTCTTTCGTGGTTTCTACCGCCTGCCGCACGTTCCAGTAAGTGTTGCGCCCCTTCACGTGCAGCTCAGTCAGGAAGCACACCGCCTCCATTGAGCCCGTGTCGTTAAGGGTATTGATGGTCTTCTGGATAACCTGCTTGTATTGACGCTCGTCCAGCTCGCGCTCTTTGCCGCAGCCGATAAGCAGAATGCGTTCAGACAGAATATTCGGCACATGGTGCAACAGCAGGGACTGGCCGACCTTACCCTCCAGCTCGCCGCGACGAAGCAGCGCGCTGATGTAGCCATCGCTGATTTTATCCAGCTGCTCGGCAATCGGCGACAGGCGACGTGGCTCAAAAACGCCGACGACAATGCAGGCGCTGCGCTGTTTTTCCGGGCTACCGCTTTTTACACTGAACTCCATGCACTCTCCTGAATCTTAAAAGAGACAAGGCGAAGCGGTTAAGGATAAAATGGCCACCAGCTTACCGTTCACCTGAAGTTTTCACGAACACGACACATTTCGTGTTAATATTTACGCGCATTAATACTATTATTAGCACTACTATTAGCGATTCGCGCAATAAGGCGCCTGCCATTATGGTAGATGTTAGTAAAAATAGCGAATTAACCAAGAAAGTATCGGCTTTCCTGCAAAAAAACAAGTTTTCACAGGCGTATTTAACTTGATAATCATTAGATATTTGATCCGGGAAACGTTCAAGAGTCAGATCGCGATCCTGTTCATCCTGCTGCTGATTTTTTTCTGTCAGAAGCTGGTCAAAGTGCTGTCGATGGCGGTTGAAGGCGACATTCCGGCAAACCTCGTGTTTTCCCTGCTCGGTCTGGGCGTTCCGGAAATGGCACAGCTTATTCTGCCGCTTAGTCTGTTTCTCGGCATTTTGATGACCTTCAGCAAGCTGTATTCGGAAAGTGAAATCACCGTGATGCACGCCTGCGGACTGGGTAAAAATATTCTGCTGATTTCAGCCCTTACGCTGTCTCTACTGACCGGCGTTGCTGCCGCCGTTAACGCACTGTGGTTTAGCCCCATGTCTGCCATCAGTCAGGAAAAGCTGATTGCTGACGCCAAGGCTAACCCTAGTCTGGGCGCTCTTGTTGAAGGTCAGTTCCAAACGTCTCAGGACGGCAACGCCGTTATGTTTGTCGGCAAAGTGGACGGCAACCAGTTCACTGACGTTTTTTTAGCACAGCTTCGCCCTTCCGGTAATCAGCGGCCTTCAGTGGTCGTTGCTGATAAAGGCCACATCGAATCAGACAATCTGGGCAATCAGCGCATCTTTATGGACAAAGGCACCCGCTATGAGGGTACCGCCATGCTGCGCGACTTCCGCATCACCGATTTTAACGCCTATCAGGCAGTCATCGGTCATCAGGAAATCGCCCTTGATGATAGCGACGTGGAGCAGGCCAGCTTCTCAGCGCTCGCAAAAATGGATACCCATCAGGCTAAAGCCGAAATGAACTGGCGCCTGACGCTGATTATTTCCGTTCCGCTGATGGCGCTTTTGGTCGTTCCTTTAAGCGAAGTGAACCCTCGTCAGGGTCGCGTGGTCAGTATGCTGCCCGCGATGCTGCTGTATCTGCTTTACTTTTTACTGCAGAGCTCTCTTAAATCCAACGCAGCTCGTGGGAAAATTGATCCAATGATGTGGATCTGGGTTGTTAACGCTGCCTATTTAGCGCTGGGCATAGTGCTCAACCTGTGGGATACCCTGCCTATGCGCCGCCTGCGTGCAAAACTGAAGGGAGCGGCATAATTATGTTCAGCGTATTAGACCGCTACATCGGCCGGACGATACTCAGCACCATCATGGCCACGCTGTTTATGCTGGTCAGCCTGTCCGGCATTATCAAATTTGTCGATCAGCTGCGTAAAACCGGCAAGGGCGACTATGACGTTTGGGGCGCCGGGCTTTACACTCTTCTGAGCGTGCCGAAAGACATCGAAATCTTCTTCCCTATGGCTGCGCTGCTTGGAGCACTTTTGGGTCTGGGAGCATTGGCGACCCGCAGCGAACTGGTAGTCATGGAAGCGTCCGGCTTTACTCGTTTACAGATTGCCAGCGCCGTGATGAAAACCGCCATCCCGCTAGTGCTGCTGACGATGGCGATCGGCGAATGGGTTGCGCCTATCGGCGAACAGACGGCGCGTAACGTGCGCGCGCAGATGCTGTACGGCAGCTCGTTACTGTCTACCAAAGACGGCATGTGGGCAAAGGACAACCACGACTTTATCTATATTCAGAACGTTGTAAACGAAAGCGAGCTTTCCGGCGTCAGCATCTATCACTTTGACGAAGCCCGCAAGCTGCAGTCTGTCCGCTACGCCGGTACAGCCGTTTACAATAAGGATAGGCAAAGCTGGACGCTGTCTCAGGTCGATCAGTCCGACCTCAGCCAAACCAATAAAATTGTTGGCACTCAGACGCTGAATGAAGAATGGAAAACCAACCTGACGCCGGACAAGCTCGGGGTGGTCGCCATGAATCCTGAATCGCTGTCCGCCAGTGGTCTGTACGAATACAGCCAGTACCTCAAGCAGAGTGGTCAAGAAGCCAACCGCTATTCACTGCTGTTCTGGAAGAAGATTTTCACGCCGATATCCGTTGCCGTGATGATGCTGATGGCGCTGTCGTTTATCTTCGGCCCGCTGCGCAGTGTGCCAATGGGCGTGCGCGTCGTCACCGGCATTGCCTGCGGCTTCGTTTTTTACGTGCTCAACGAAGTGTTTGGGCAGTTCAGTAATATCTATAACGTGCCCTCCATGCTGGGCGCACTGCTGCCCAGCGCCGTATTCCTCACCTTAAGCCTGTTCCTTCTCAGACGGCGGAGCTAGGCAGCCGCCCCTTTCAAACCCGCACTTTGAAAGGGGCGTTGTTTAAAGAACCGCAAATTGCGTTGCAACACCTTTAACTCGGCGCTAACATTTGCCGATACGCTATTTTTCCCATTTGTCATCGAGGTTTGAGCTTGCTGCTATGCGTTTACGTTGGCTGACCGGCGCGTTTTTCATACTGGCTTTGCTGTTTTCCGGCGCGGCGTTTTCCGCACTGGCGTTCGGCTGTAGCCACGCGAGCCAGGAAACCACTGCATCAGAGCACCATCACGCAGCCGCCAAAGCCGATACCTCATGCCAAACCCACTGCATTGACGCCGCCCACTGCGCACAGTGCATTTTTGCTCTCCCCACGATTTTACTGACGTTCAGCGGTGACGATGAGCGTGAATCACACCGTACAGTCAACGAAAGCGAATACTCCCGCTCGCTGTCTCCTGAACCCTATCCTCCAAGGCGTTATCGTTCTTAGCCTATTTTTAGTATCAGATAACATCAATTTTTGACGCAGAGCCGCGCTTTGCGCCAGCCCGCAATCTATGCGGAAGAGAGGATAATTATGAATCGCAGACTGTTTTTAACCAAAATCGCCGCCGCCGTTGGCGCGCTGGCAGCCACTAACGTGCTGGCCCAGCGGGAGACAATGGGACATTCATCAAACGGGCACGGCATGGATCACGGGCAAATGTCCGGTCACGGCATGTCAAACAGCAGCGCCAGCGGCCATATGGGAAGTAGCCATCTACTCCCTGAATCAGCGCTGCCTCAGGGTAATACCCTTCCCGCCCTGCCGAAATTAGCCAACGTCAGCGGAACAGCCGGTACCTTTACCGGCAATCTAACCGCCAAGCCCATCAGCGTTGAGCTAGCTCACGGGCTAATGACCGAATTCTGGGCCTACAACGGCCAAATTCCCGGCCCGGCCATTGAGGTATTTGAAGGCGACACGGTAGATATCACCTTCAAAAACGAGCTCCCACAGCCAACAACCCTCCACTGGCACGGCCTGCCCGTTCCTCCCGATCAGGACGGCAATCCTCAGGATGAAGTTATGCCGGGAGCTACCCGAACTTACCGCTTTACCCTGCCGGAAGACTGCGCGGGTACCTACTGGTATCACCCACACGGCCACAATACCGTTGCTGAACAGGCCTTCCGCGGGCTGGCAGGGGCGTTTATCGTCAAGCCAAAGCAGGACAGGCTGTCCCACATTCCGGTACAGGACTGGCTGCTCTCTGATCTAAAGCTAGACGCTGACGGAAAAATCGCTGATAACTCGATGATGGACTGGATGAACGGTCGCGAAGGCCAGTTTGTGCTGATAAACGGAGCCCTTCGCCCGCAAATTACCCTCAACGGAGCAACTCGCGCCCGGATTTGGAACGCCTGTTCTGGTCGCTATCTCAATCTGGCGCTAAATGAGGCTAACGTCTATGTTATCGGCACCGACGGCGGCCTGATTGAACAGCCCCACAGGGTCGATGCCCTACTGCTGTCGCCGGGAGAACGAGCAGAAGTGCTGATTGTGCCGACAAAAACTGGTCAGCAAAGCCTACAGTCGCTCTCTTACGATAGAGGGAAAATGGGCTGTAGCGGCGTTGAAGGGGTTCGCACGCTGGCAACCGTTGCAATGACCCAGAGTGAAATGCCTACGCTACCGGCTTCACTTCGCACCCTGCCTACACTGGGCCAGCCCGTCGCCACAAAGACGCTGGAGTACACGGAAACCATGGACATGGGCATGTCCGGCATGAACTTCCTGATCAACGGCAAAAAGCACGACCCTAGCCGTGTCGACCTCACCAGTAAACTCGGCGATGTGGAAGAGTGGGAAATCTTCAATAACTCCCATATGGACCACAACTTCCACCTGCACGGCACCCAGTTCACCATTGTGGACTACAGGCTTAACGGTCAGGTAAGAAAACCCGACTATGTGGGGCACAAAGACACCGTTAACCTGAAGCCTTATGAACGCGTGCGCATCAGAATGGCACAGCACCACAAAGGGCTACGAATGTACCACTGCCATATTCTTGAACACGAAACGCTGGGGATGATGGGGCAGTTAGAGGTGGTGTAGAAATTAGAAAACGGGGCTCAGCAGAGCCCCGTTTTTATTTCATTGATATCTCACGGGTCTTTCATTTATAGAGAAGTAATCTCCCAGCGGCTCTCAATAAACAGCGGCGCGTCTTTCATTACCACCGTTGGCGCCGTATTAACACAGTTCGGCGGGCCGGACAGCGGCTCAACGCAGGCGGCGTCGGGCTGCTTGTCAAACACCACCATCGACGGCGCTTTTGAGCTCATCGCCAAACGCACTTTTCCCGGCCAGAGCAGCTCGGCGGACATGCCGTTATCAAAGCCAAAGCAGTCGTCCCACGGCCCCGGTCTTGGTGCAATGCGCCTGCCGGTAGGCAGTTCGTTATCGCCGGGCTCTTCCTGCCAGTTGGCGTTAAACGTTACCCTTAGCTGTTCGTCGGCCTCCCCTATTGGAGCCTGACTGACATAGTCTGTATCGCCCGTCCACTTGGCGAACCACGGGTGCCAGCCGGCAGCGGCAGGAAAACGTTCACCGTCGCTTTTTACCAGCAGGCTAACCGTCAACGTATTGTCCTTCAGCGTAAAGCGCTGAATCACTTCGCCTTGCCACGGCCAAGGCTTATCCAGTCTCAACCTAAACGCCGCCTCCGTGGGTGACGTCTCTACAATCTCCCACGCGCCAAAGCAGGCCATGCCGTGCAGCGCGTGGGGCGGCTTGTTCATTGGCAGCGCGTGGATTTTTCCTTCAAAGCTCAACTCGGCGCCGCCCATGCGCCCTACCCACGGCACCATGGGAAAGCAGCCGTATTGAAACGCTCGGCGCTGCGGATTCCACTGGCGCAGCAACTCATAGCCAAAGGCATTGAGGGAAGCCAGTCGGCAGCCGTCCTCCGGGTAGATAACTGCCCGCAGGGAGCCTGAAGCGATCTCAACTTTCGCTCCGCGCGGCCCCGGCCAAGGGGCATCAAACGCTCGGCGAACCGCGAAATAGGGGTTCTCTTTTGTCTCTGTGGTCATCGTTCTGTCCTCATTTCTTTAAAAAGCGGTTCTCACCTATTCCGTTTCCTGCTGGCGGATCAGCCTAACGCAGATAAACGAAACGGCGGAAATCAGTGCAAAGTAAGCGGCCACATACCAAGGCTTCCCATCGCCAAGCGCCAGCAGCGAAGAGGCGATAAGAGGCGTCATTCCTCCCAGAATGGCGGAAAACTGATAGGCAAAAGACAGGCCGGTATAGCGAACCTTAGTGCCAAACATGCGGGTGAACATGGTCGGCTGAACGGCAAACATCATAGTCGGGCCAAGGTTATAGCCAATAATCATGGCTAAGCAGATCGCCAGCGGCTGCTGAGTGCCGAGAAGCCAGAAGAACGGGAAAGCAAAGGCGACACAAAACGCTGCACCAAGGGTATAAAACACACGCTGACCAAAGCGATCTGACAGCCAGCCAATAAGCGGGCAGGAAATTAGCCCAATCGCGGAAGCGATCAGCATTGCCGTCAGAGGAATTTGCCTGTCCATCGCCAGCTGTGTCGACAGGTAGGCGATACCGAAGGCGTTAATCATGTTTGAAGAGACGGTTTCTGCCAGCCTTGCACCCAGAGCCAGAAAGATATTGCGCGGGTGCTTGCGAAACAGTTCGACGATTGGCAGAGATTCTTTTCGCATTGCCTTCTCTGACGGCCTATCGCTCATCGGCACAGTCAGGATCTCCCGCTTTTGCGCCATGCTTTCACGCTTAGCGTGACGAAAATCACCGGTTTCCTCGGTATGCAGGCGAATATACATGCCGACCACCAGCATCACGGCGGACAGCATAAAGGGAATGCGCCAGCCCCACGCCATAAACTGCTCCGGCGTCAGAAGCCAGTTGCACAGAGCAAATACACCAGTAGCCAGCATAATGCCCGCTGAAGCCGCCGTTTGCGGTAGGGAACCTAAGAAGCCTCTCTTGTGCTCTGGGGCTGATTCAATGGTCATCAGCGCCGCACCGCCGTATTCTCCACCCAGACCGAAGCCCTGAATCAGGCGTAGAACAACCAACAGCGCTGGAGCCCACACGCCCGCGCTGGCGTATGTGGGCAGTAAACCGATAAGAAAAGTCGACAAGCCGACGATGATTAACGTCCAAATCAGCGTTACCTTGCGCCCAACTCGATCGCCGTAGTGGCCGAAGACAATTCCCCCCAGCGGGCGCGCCAAAAAACCGACACCGAAGGTGGCGAAAGCGGCAATGGTGCCAACGATGGGATCTTCCTGTGGGAAAAACAGCGGTCCAAACACTAGTCCCGCTGCCGTACCAAAAATAAAAAAGTCGTACCATTCCAACAGCGCGCCGGCAAAGCTGGCGGCGACCACCCGACGCATTGCGGCGTCTGACAGCCCATCGTTGGAGACGCCGTGATTATTATTCGTCTTCATCGCTTGCTTCCTTCTACGGCGAATACCGCCGACGCTGAGCGCCGGCGGTAAAGGTTACTCATGTCGATTTTGACTCTTGCTCAGCTGTGCCAGCACCGCTTCGTCTTCCGCATCAACGTTAGCGCCAATAGGCTCCCAGCGAATGCATAGGCAGGTGGCAAAGCCGATAAACGGTACAATTGCCAGCCAGTAAAAGGCCTGTGTATTCAGGCTTCCCCACAGCATTGGCCAGAAGATAAGCCCGGCAATGGCACCCGTACGCATAATGGCGCGAGCAAAGCCAACGCCAGCTGGACGAATGCTTGGTGGGTAAGAAAGCGTCGCAATCGTCATTCCCAGCCCACCCGGTCCGGCAGAGTGGAAGAAGATGATAGAGCCCAGCAGCGCCAGAGACAGCCACGGGTTAGTCGTGGCTAGCGCGCCCAGCGCCAGCAGCGCAATCGTCACCATGGCAAAGCCAATCATAGACTGACGACGAGAACCCACTTTGCTGACAATCAGCGAACCGATAGCGCCACCGGTCACGCCGCACAAGGCGTTCACCACGGCAGAGCCGGTCAGCGCGCCCGTCAGGCCGCCGCTGAGGATGCCCGCCAGCGTCAGAGGTAAGTAAACGCCCACTGCGTTGTACTGCCACGCCTGCATCGTCGCAACAATGCAGCCTAACAGAGTGCGGCGGCGGTAGGTTTTATTAAACAGGACGGAGTAAGCGCCTTCGATCTTGGCCTTTTTCTCAACCTGTGGCGTGTTCTGGACGTTTTCTGCCACCTGGGCGTCAATACCGTAGCGCTCTTTGAGTATCTGGCAAGACAAGTCGTACTTACCAACGCGGGCAGCCCACATGGCTGACTCCCCCATAAAGACATAGCGCAGGATCATTACCAGCACGGCAAACGCAGCGCCGATAAAGATACCGTAGCGCCAGAGATGGCTTTCCGCCACGTCGGCAAAGTGCAGCGGGATCAGTACCAGATACACGATCGTTGTAGAGACATACCATCCCATTTGCCACAGGTTTACCGAGGAACCCGACTTCTTCGACGATGTTCCGCGAAGCTCAGCCACAGCGCTGGTCGCCAGAGGGAAATCGATGCCCAGCCCGAATCCCATAATGACGCGGGCAGCAAGCACCCACCAAATGTTAGGCGCAAAGGCCACTGCGGCAGCGCCCAGGGTACACATGCCCATGCCGATCAGAAACGCTTTGCGCTGACCGAAAGTATTAATCACCCGGTTTGCCAGCAGCCCGCCAATCAGGGCGGCAATCAGCACTGAGGCGTTAACGGTTGCGGCGAGACCGGGAGAAATGCCGAACTCGGCAGCGATATATTTATTACCAAAGCCGACCATTGCTGCCTGATAGGCGTCAATCAAAATGCCACCCAGCGCGATCAGCACAATACCGATATTGGAGCGAAGCGCAGAGTTAGCGTTAACGATGTCAATCACGTCCTGCGGACGGCTTATCCGGTAAGTCGTTCGGGCAGAAGAGTGTGTCATTATGGTGTCCTTACTATTTCAGTAATAGTGTCCACTTCATCCTTCAAGCTGCCTTTTCGATGGCGGTACTCACTTGCCGCCTCGATGCCCCTTGAAAGATTTTGTGTATCGTTGTTGTTATAGTCTGAAATCAGGCTCCCCCCTTCGAGGAGCCAAAGGCGTCTGTCGATCAGTCCTTAGCGAACTGGATAAGAACCTTAATAGAGTCCGACTCTTTCGCCCTAACGAACGCCTGCGACGCCTGCTCCACAGGGAAGACGTCTGTCACTAAGTCGCGGGTATCAAAGCGGCCGTCCGCCAGCCATTCGATGACCACGTCAAAGTCTTCAGGAACGTACATACCGGAGCTGATCAGATCCCGTTCAAAGCGCTGCATGCTCGGCAGCGGGATTTCGCGGTTTCCGCTAGGAACACCCATGCAAACCACGGTGCCGCCCGCCATGACCTTCGTGCAGGCTTCCATCAGGGTCGCCTGAGCGGCCACTACGTCGATAACACCGGTAAAACGCTCCTCAGCGGCCAGTTCACCCGGCGCCAGCGCGCGGCGAGCGCCAAGCTTCAGCGCCAGTTCGCGCTTTTTAGCGTCTGGCTCAACGACGGTAACGTCCTTCGCGCCCATAATGCGCAGCGCCTGAACCACCGACAGACCAATGGTGCCTGCGCCAATCACCAGCACGATTTCCCGTGAGGCTTCTGGCATACGGTTTACGCAGTGGCGCGCGCAGGCCGCAGGCTCGGCAAAAGCCAGAACGTTAAGCGGCAGAGACTTAGGCGCAATGTGAAGATTGCGGGCAGGCACCACGTGAGAGGAACGGGCAAAACCCGGCGCGCGGAAACCCGCTACCTGCGGCGGTTCGCACAGGTTGAAGCGCCCGGCTTTACAGGCTCGGCACTCCATACAGGCCATAATGGGATCGACCACCACGTGGTCACCGACACTGACGTTAGTCACGTCAGAACCAATTTCAGTCACGCGAGCGGCAATTTCATGGCCGGGCACGATAGGCGGCTTGGCAAACGGATGGCCATCTGCCAGCACGTGTAAATCAGAACCGCAGATACCCATATAAATAGGAGCGATACGCACTTCATGCGGTGCCAGCGCCTTATCCTCAACGTCACGATGTTCGGTTACTACCTGGCCTACGGCCGAAAACAGGACATTTGTCACTTTACTCATAATGGCAACCTTATCTAATCAAAAAGAAATCGGGGTCAGCTCGTTAAAGTGCGGCCTAAAAGTCCGCCGCTCTGTTGTGGCTTCCAAACAGGCGAATTTTTTCTTTCACTCTTTCTTTCATAAAGTCCGTTCCGCGACCAAGCGAGAGAGCCAGCGTGTACTCGTGCGGATCGTGCCCCAACACGTCAAGCACACCTTCAGTAAAGGCCTGACGCAGTTCGGTATCGACGTTAACTTTCGCTACGCCCAGCTCAACGGCCTTACGGATCTGCTCGTCCGGCACGCCGGAGCCGCCGTGCAGCACAATCGGCTTTTTCACCGCGTCGCGAATTTCCGCCAGCCGGCCAAACGCCAGCTTAGGCTCCTGCTTGTAAATGCCGTGCGCCGTGCCGATAGAGACGGCCAGATAGTCCACGGTAGTGCCCTGTGAGAACGACAGCGTCTCTTCACAGCTGGTAATAAAGGCATCTTTTTCATCGACGGAGATATCGTCTTCTGTGCCGCCGATTTTACCGATTTCCCCTTCACAGCCTACACCCAAAGCGTGTGAAACGTCGGCAACCGCACGGGTTATTCTCACGTTTTCATCAAAACTCAGGTGGGAGCCATCAAACATCACGGAATGGAAGCCGGCGCGAACCGCCTCCATGGTCTGCTCAAAGCTGCGGCTGTGATCCAGATGAATACAGACCGGCACGTCACACTCAGCCATAAAAGCGTCCACCATGGCTTTCATTGGCAGCAGCCCTAGGGTATTGATCACCCGCTGGCCGATTTGCACCATCACCGGCGCTCGCTCCTCCTTGGCCGCCAGAAGCACGGCGCGAATAGTTTCGGCATTGTGGACACTGAAAGCTCCGATGGCGTAACCGCCCTTCCAGGCCTGTTGAATCATTTGTTTTCCCGATATGTACGGCATAGTTGTCTCTCTTACTGTTCTGTTTATCTGCTTATTTGTTCGTCGTGAATAACGCTAGTCGGCGGCGCGTCCCGCCAGTGTGCGGACCTGTGCCAGAATGGCCGTCCAGTCCTGTCGCCCTCTTCCCGCTGCGCGAGCCACGCTGTAAACCTCACGCGCCGCTGCGCCAAGCGGTGTCGGAACGTGAAGCTGATTGGCAACGTCCAGCGCGATGCCTAAGTCCTTATGCGCCAGATCGATCATGAACGACGGCGTCAAATCACCCTTAAGCACCTTGTTCGGCCAGCTGGTAGTAAAGTGCCCCTTTCCGGCAGGCGTGTTGGACATCACCTTCACCGCCACGTCGAGCGGCAGGCCCAGCGCTTCGCACATGACCGCTGCCTCTGCGGACAGCGCGTTAAGCGCAATGCTCATATAGTTGTTAATCAGCTTGACGCGGATCCCCATGCCTGGCCCTTCACAGTTGACCAGCTCCGACCCCATGCACATCAGGATCGGCGTCGCGCGATCGACCTGCTCTGCGGTTCCTCCTGCCAGAATCAGCAGCGTACCGGCAATAGCGTGATCCGAGGTCCGGCCGACTGGCGCGTCCATATAGCTAAATTCGGCCTCGCTCATCCGCTGACAAAGGCGGTCGCTTTCCAACGGATGAATAGTCGACATATCGATGACCAGCGCATCGCGGCTCAGGGTTTGCGTTACGCCACGCTCGCCAAACAGCACGTCCTGAACCAGAGTGCCGTTTGGCAACATAGTGATGACAAACTCCGCCCCTTTGGCGGCTTCCGCCGGGCTACTGGCCGCTGTGGCGCCCAACTCACTCAGTGTGGTAACGGCCTGAGCGTTTATGTCATATACCGACAGCCGATGTCCTTTCTTAATCAGATTGGTCGCCATTGGAGACCCCATCTGTCCCAGCCCGATAAAGGCTATCTCCGCCATTTCCCCCTCCTGTTCACGTTGACTCCACTTGACCAGAATTGTCATTTTTTGTCATTTATTGGAATTGATGTGATGATATTTGTAGTTTTTAGTAATTAAAGTGACACCAATCACTCTTTTAACATTTAAATGAATTAAAATGGACACAATGAGATCAACATCTGACAATTCAGACAGGAATATAAAAGGAGTCTAACTATGCTGAAGATCGCCTGCGTTGGCATCGCGGTTCAGGATCGCCTCTATTACGTAGAAACGCTGCCGGACGGCGGCGGTAAATACGTAGCTCGTGACTATAAAGAAATCGGCGGAGGGCCTGCGGCGACAGCGGCCGTTGCGGCAGCGAGGCTAGGCGCCAGTGTCGACTTTATCGGTCGACTGGGAGACGACGCGGCGGGAAAAACCCTGCTGGCGGAACTTGAACAAGAAGGCGTTAACGTCTCGCTGACTCGCGTGTATTCTCACGCCCGCTCGTCTCAGTCGGCAATTTTAGTCGACCGTCAGGGAGAGCGAATTATCATCAATCACCCCAGCCCTGAGTTGCTCAGTGACGCAAGCTGGATGAGCAATATTGATTTTTCACAGTACGACATGGTGCTGGCTGACGTCCGCTGGCATGAAGGAGCTGAGTATGCGCTGGCGCGAGCGCGTGAAGCGGGTGTTCCAACGCTTTTGGATGCCGATCTGACGCCTCAGGATATTCACTCACTGGTCGCCCTGTCAGATCACGCAGTATTTTCAGAGCCGGGCCTGAAAAAAACGACCGGAGAAAGCGACGCTCTGACGGGGCTTAAGCTGGCAGCTGAAACAACGCAGGGTATTGCCTATGTCACCCAAGGCTCTAAGGGCTGTGCCTGGATAGAGAAAGGTCGCCTGAGCCACAGAGCTGGTTTTAGCGTCAATGTGGTCGACACCACAGGTGCCGGTGACGTGTTCCACGGCGCGCTGGCCTATGCGCTGGCGTCCAAGATGGAGATCAATGATGCCGTTCGCTTCGCTAACGCGGTCGCTGCCCTGAAATGTACCCGCCCCGGAGGCAGAGAAGGTATCCCAACTCGCTCACAAACAGACGATTTTTTGTCACATTCGGTATAAAATGGACAAACATAGTCTTAAGCGATGTCAATTAAGGGGAGACTAACAATGGCGTTGACGGAGCTGACGGGAAATCCCAGACACGACCGCCTGATCGCGCTGATTGCCGAGCGCGGCTATATGAATATTGAAGAGCTGGCACAGATCCTTGATGTCTCCACTCAGACTGTGCGCCGCGATATTCGAAAGCTCAGCGACATGGGCTTTATCTCGCGCCACCACGGCGGTGCAGGACGGGCGTCCAGCGTGATTAATACCGCCTTTGAACAGAGGGAGATTTCCTATACCCGCGAAAAGATTGCTATCGCTCAGGAAATTGCCGACTACATTGAAGACGGCAGCACGCTGTTTATCACTATCGGCACCACTGTTGAACAGGTCGCTAAAGCGCTGGAAGTGTGTAAAAACCTGCGCATTATCACCAATAGCCTGCGGGTCGCTCATCTGCTTTATAAGCACACGGAGTTTGAAGTCATGGTGCCGGGAGGCACCGTTCGCCGCCACAACGGAGGGATCATCGGCCCCAGCGCCGTTGCCTTTGTCGAGGGGTTTCGCGCTGACTATCTGATCACCAGCATGGGTGCGCTGGAAAGCGACGGCAGCCTTTTGGAGTTTGATGTGAACGAAGCGGCGGTAGTCAAAGCGATGATCGCTCACTCCCGCAACCTGCTATTGGCAGCAGACCACACCAAGTATCACGCTTCAGCGGCAGTGGACATCGGCAACGTCAGTCAGGCCAGAGCGCTGTTTACCGATGAAATGCCGCCCGCGCGACTGGCTTCACATTTGAAACAGCATCAGGTCGAGATTCACGTCGCCAGCGTCTTGAAAGAAGAGTAAAAAGACCACAGTAACCGCCTTCTATCGAAGGCGGTTATTTTCATATCAGTCAGACGAATTTTTGAGGAATAGTCCTTGCGTCACCTCTGAGGGCAGGTATAATGCCGAGGTTTTCCGTATCCCCCAGTGCCTGAGTGGCGAAATCGGTAGACGCAGTTGATTCAAAATCAACCGCCTTCGGGTGTGCCGGTTCGAGTCCGGCCTCAGGCACCATATCTCTAGATGTGGATACAACAATAGACGTCGATTGACGTCTTTTTTTGTTTATAAAATCAATATAATACAAGATTATCCACGATTTCTTCTCTACTACCGTCAATCTAAATCAACCCACATTAAGCGACTTATGAGCACCGTAACCTACGATCGCTGGGGCTACAGCCTGGCCTGGAATGCATGCTCTACCTGCTGGACGGCAAAACGATCCCGGACAACCGTAACGATATCGCCATAAAGCTGATGGACTTTATCCACGACAATCCCAAGCAGCAGGTTTATGAAGATGAGTTTTTCCACATCCGCTACTTTCAGAAAGGTTCAGGGCACCTGACGTTCAAGCAGCTGGTTTGGTGGATAGGATGAATGACATTGTGGCGAAGCATTACCCGGGCGCATTGACTGCCAAATGAAATGTCGTATGTTTGCTGTTAAAAATGTCGTATGTTTGCTATTCTTTATACTGTGACTCAGGAGGCGAATATGACGATAAAAGCACGCATTCAGTCACGACTGAAACGTTCAAAACGCTATGTATTCACTCGTGACGATTTCAAAGACATTGCAGGCTACGACCAGGTTGGCAGAGTGTTGCGCGATCTGATCAAAGAAGGGCAACTACTAAAAGTAGGATATGGCGTATACACCAAAGCCCGCCAAAACAGCATCACCGGTAAAGTAATGCCTGCCGCGCCTGGAGGATCTTCAGCGGTGATCGTTGAAACGCTTGAGCGCCTGAAAGTACGCTATCGCCTTGCCGAAGAAACGCAAGCCTATAACAGCGGTAACTCCACGCAGATCCCAGCATCACCAGAAATCAAAACCTCTTCGCGTTTTAAACGCGCACTGTCAGTAGGGAGCAGTAAACTCAATGGATGACCTGAATGTTCTTTTTTCTGATGTCGCGGATGCGCTTGGCATAGAGTCCGTCGCTATTGTGGAAAAGGATCACTATATCGTTGAGCTCCTACGTTTACTCAAGCAGCTGACGTTTGACACTCACCAACTAGTATTCGCCGGAGGCACCGCACTGGCAAAATCCGGCGTTGCGCTCAACCGAATGTCAGAAGACGTAGATATTAAGCTGGTACCAACAGCGGCTTTTCAGGCGCTTTCACGTAACCAGAGAAAAAATACCCGCAAAGCGATTGTCTTGGCAATCTCCGGCGCGATAACTACAACGGATGTGTTTAGTTTTGATGACGACTACCCAAAAGTGACAAGGGATGAGTATTGCTATAGCGATATTCCGGTTCGTTACCCTCAGCGCGTAGCACAGGCACCTTGCCTACGGCCTTTTATCCGGTTGGAACTGATGGAGTCAAACTTACTGGAGCCGCCGGAACCGCGGGATATTCACTCCCTGATAACGGCATTAACGGGAAAAGCACCCGTTGTTTCAGCGTTTCCTTGCGCTACGGTTGCCAATACTCAGGCTGAAAAACTCGTGGCGATGCTGCGCCGAACGGCGGCAATAGTGCGAGATGTGGAACGATTTGACGACGCTTCTCTGGTACGTCATATCTACGACACATACTGTATTGTTGAAGCGGGTGGCGTTAATATGCCCCTGCTTACTGATTATGTTCAGCGAACCATCGAGCAGGACATTCAACGTTACGGCAGTCAATACCCGCAGTTTTGTACTTCTCCTATTGATGAACTGAAAATGGGATTGGATGAGCTGGCGTGTAATCCGCTCTATCAGACACGCTACCAGCAGTTTGTTGCTCCGATGGTGTATGGTGCACGTAAAGCCTCATGGGATGAAGCGTACGCCAGTTTCCGACAGATCGCGCTAGCCATTCTGAATGCTGACTAAGCAACATGGAAACCGGAGTGAAATTGCAACATTACAAATAATATCAACAGAACCTGTAGAAGGTGGTGATAAGCAACTGAGCCTGGTAAACCCTTTTTCAAAGAATAGCTATGAGTATACATGTGAGTATATAATGTGATTTTTAATTTAAACAATTTCATATATTTCAAATAAATAATACACTGACCACGGTCCGGCCTCAGCACCATGCTTTTTCAGTATGGATACAGCAAAAGACGCCAATCGGCGTCTTTTTTGTGCCTGACATTCAGGTTCAGCAAGTTTTATGCAACAGCCAAAGGTAGAAATTACCGCACGCTTCCAATCGAGTGGCTGCGGCCAATTTCGCTGTCTGTGAATGTATATAAAAAAGCATACTGCTTTTTCGCGCTCAATTTGATAAAGCAGGCTCGCGCACTGCGTAAATGTATTTTATCTGAAAAGTTCGCTTGCAGGACTGACAGTAGTAGCGCTGATACCCTGAACGCGCCGTACCGTGTCTTTTAACATGCTGTGTCTGCTGACAGTGACGACAGGGAGGTTGAACTTTGACTTTAAACATCACTTTCTCTCCTTTTTTTCTTACTTCCTTGATAGGCCACTTTTGACGTCTGACCTTCTTTCAACAAGACGGCCTAACACTCGCCTTTCCTATAAAAACCTTCTACTAAAACGTCACGCAGCCCTCCGTTAATTGACTAAAAAGGGTAAAAAACCACAGTTAAATCAGCCAGTAAAAAGAGAGCTAAGCTTTTCTTACTTTTGCCACTTCACTTAAGCTTTACCTCACAGACGTTTTTATATTCTGAAGCATAAACAAGTTGAAATGTCCGATTACAGTGACCACATAAATAACGCTGGCGTCCTGAATATGACACCCCATACTTTTTAATAGCATCATTCTTTGAACAATATCGGCAAATAACGTTAAATTTAAACATAGCAACTCCAAAACAGACCTTAACAAACAAACACTTTCAAAAAACAAAACTTATCATTAATAGTTAGTTAATCATTTATTCTCAAATAAATTAAATAACATCAAGAAACTAAAATATGTTAATTCAATACAAATAAATCACATAAGTAAATCAAGACCATTACTCTTTACTTATAATATTTAAATAAAAATCAACCCAATTAAGTTACCTAATAATAGTATTTACAGATAGAATTAAGAGAACATGAGCACAAGCTTAAGATTGCATGAAGAAACAACGCTTCATACTCTTCATGTTTTCTTTAGAATAGCGTGATTAAATGAAGAATCAGGCGACTCTTTGAGCAAGCGAGTAAAGGATTATGAAAATATTATTGCTAGAAGATGATTTAGATTTAGGCAACGGCATTCGCATTGCGCTCTCTGAACAGGGCATGGAGGTCGTCTGGCTTCGCCAGCTTTCTGCGACAGTCCGATATCTGGAAAATAACCTGTGTGACCTTATCCTGCTGGACTTAAGCCTGCCAGACGGAGATGGGTTGAGCCTGCTCAATAAAGTACATCGGAAGCATCAGGACTTACCCGTCATTATTCTCAGCGCCAGAGACAGCCTGAGCGATAGGCTGAGAGGGTTAGATAACGGTGCCGATGACTATTTAGTTAAACCTTTTGAACTATCAGAACTTTTATCACGAGTGCGTGCTTTAGTACGGCGAAGCTACGGTTTTGACGGCAAGATGCTTTCTATTGGCGAACTCACGCTAAATATCTCAACTCACCGCGTTAGCCTACAGGGAAAACCGCTAGAACTTACCGCCAGCGAATATGCACTATTAAAAACGATGCTAATACGGATTAATCGTGTAGTCACCCGACGGCAGCTGGAAGAGCAGGTACTTTCCGGCGGCCATAATAATATTAGCAACACCCTTGATGTTCATATCGCTAACCTGCGCCGAAAAATAGGCGATGGCTATATCCGTACAGTACGCGGAGTTGGCTATATTATTGATCAACGCTCTACATGAAAATAATCAAACACTTTTTTTTCTGGCTGACCAAGCCAACCTTAGTTCGCCGATTACTGTTTTGGCAAATGCTTTTACTCACGGTGATATGGCTGACTACCCTTTTGTACTCTATGTCACCCCATAATCTCGGTTCAGAATTTCCAAAATTTAAGCAAACTTATACATTACTGGCGGAATTAACCGAACAGATGAGGGACAATCCCGAGAAGCGGCAACACTTTATTCATCGCTTCGATCTTGCCCTACAGCAGGACTACGGTGGCGATATGCCAGGATTTGCCTATCGAGTCATGATACAGCAAGGAGACCAGATCGTTTACCGTTCGCCACATTTGCCGTCAGACTTACATTATCGAAGCACTGATAAGCTTGAAACGCTCTGCAGTATCAGTCAGGGAAGCTGCTGGTATACCTATACCAGCAAGCCGCTAGAGTCAGATATTTACGTGACGTTTCTATTGAGTCAGCTGGAGATGGGCGTCTTCTATTCAACAGTCAATACTACTAACTTCTATCTAACGCCGATTATCATCAGCCTGCCGCTACTGCTTTTTCCCGCTTGGTTAACGATTTATATCGGCCTAAGGCCGCTTAATAAAGTGATACATGAAGTCTCGCAGCGAGGCCCCAGAGACTTAACCGAGCTCACCTTTAAGCCTAAACATAAAGAACTGGTAACGATGGTGGATAACATCAATATGCTGCTGCAAAGGCTAAGAACCAGCAGTGCCAGAGAGCGAAGCTTTATTGCCGATGCCGCGCATGAGCTGCGAACGCCGTTAGCCGCCATGCGGATCCACGTTGAAGCGCTGGAACAGCAAGCCAAAGGCCATAATTTCAATGAACTGCTTACCGGTATCCTAAACAGCAACTGGCGAGCAACGCGTCTGGTCAGTCAGCTGCTTAACTTGATGCGTAATGATGTCGCTGACAACAGTGCCACCGCGCTCATTGACCTAGAAAGCCTGCTACAGGAGAGATTAGCGGTTCTGTCCGGCTTAGCCTGGCAGAAAAATATCGAAGTGGAGCTCCTGTCTGAACCTGAACTCTTTATTGATGGCTATCGGGAAGGCTTAATTTCTCTCACCGACAATCTCGTCGAGAACGCGATTAAATATAGCCCCAAAGAAAGCACAGTGACCATCAGCCTGCATAGGGTAGACAATCAGATAGAGCTGGTTGTCAGCGACAGAGGTCCAGGGATCGACAACGTCCTGCGCGAACGCGTATTCAGCCGTTTCTTCCGCGCGCCTGACCAAACAGAAAGCGGCAGTGGCCTTGGACTCTCTATTGTTCACGCCGTCATACTTCAGCACCACGGCACGATTGAGTTAACTCACAGCCAGGAAGACGGCTCAGGATTAAAAGTGATTATCCGACTGCCAAGAGCGACATATCCCCGCTAAGGAGACTGTATATCGTTAGAAAACGGTCACTAGGCAAGTGCTGGGAACCGAGAAAGCGTTGGGGTACATCGAGCAGCCACAAAAAATAAGTGGGCGATAATGAGTCTTTTACCGCCCCACTGCTGTCTTCACGAGTGTATTAAGCTAGTTTTTCATATAAATCACAAACGACGTGCGCTTGCCAATAACGTCATACAGGGAGCGAGCCGAAGAGTTAAACTCCTGCGTCATCCAGTAGACGCGGCTGCAATCCCGCGCTTCAGCCTGACGATAGGCTTCATCAAACAGCTTTTCAGCAACGTTCTCTCCTCGTGCCGACTTATCGACAAAGAGATCTTCAATGTAGCAATAGTCTCTGTCGCTCCAGGTCGAGGCGTGGTAAACAATATGCATAAAGCCCAGCAGCCTGTTACTGCCGTCAACGGCAACCAGACCGCAAATATCCTTCCCCTCGCACAGCGCCGAGAAGGTGTTTGCCGTTACTTCTGGCGTAATCTTTGCCCGATAGAAGTGTTGATACTGCTGCCATAGTGAAAGCCATTCCTGCCGGTCGGCCTCAGTAATCGCTCTGATGGTGACGTTTTCCGCTGTTTTTTTCATAACCCCTCCGACTGTCGTCTTTATGTAGTCCTTATTGAGCTCCATTAACTCAGCCAGAGTAATATAGACACCCGACTTCATCGGGTTAATAGACCAATTTATGAATTTTGAGGGACCAATTTTTAATACGGCTAAAACCGAAAAGCGGCGCTCGCTGATCTATTTTCCATCATACTCATCATACTGATGAAGAATATCGGCAAACTGCTTCACATAGCGTTCGGCCTCTATAGGATCAAACGCGGCAAATCCCATCACCCAGCCCGACAGAGCGTCGTCTCCACAGCACAGGTCGGACAGCCCCTGTAAGGCGATGCCTGACGCTATCGACTGAGCAATAACGAATCGCTCAATGGCTTTATTTTCCACCAGACACAGAACCTGTAGGCCGCATTCGGGATAGATAATCGTCGCTTTGTCGCCAACGTACTGCTTCAACAGCTGGATAAAACGCTCCACCCGCGTAGCGTACATTTTCCTCATGATGCGGACATACTCTCTGAAATGACCCTGTTGCATAAACCTGGCCAGCGTCAACTGAGTAAGCGGCGAGACAGCGCCGTCCATCGCCCTACGCATAGCCACCATCGGCTCAACAAGCGGCTCGGGCACCACCATATAGGCGACACCCAGCGCGGGAAGCAGCGTTTTGCTAAAAGTGCCTAAATAAATCGTTCGCTGATAGCCATCCAGCCCCTGTAGAGACGTTGTGGCAACGCCGCTGTAGTGAAATTCGCTGTCGTAGTCGTCTTCAATAATCCACATCCCGCGCTGCTTTGCCTGAGCAATCAGCGCTAGGCGGCGCTGTAGTGAGAGAATACTGCCGGTGGGATACTGATTAGACGGAGTAAGATAAATCGCCTTCGCTCTCACAGCCGAACGGCTTATAGACTCAACGTCAATGCCGCTGTCATCCACTGAAATCGGCTGTACATTCAGCTGTGCGGCGCGAAACGCGCGAATGGCACCGGGGTAACCGGGGTTTTCCATATAAACCGTGTCATCGGCGTCCGCCAGCACCTGAGCACACAGCGACAGCGCCTGCTGAGTGCTGCTAACAATAATGACCTGCTCGGCGCTTGCCCTCACGCCGCGCTCCGCACGTAAATAGTCGCTGATAACGCCACACAGCGCTTCGCTGCCTTTAACCCGACTGCCGCCAATCGCCAGAGCGCCCTCCTCCTTGGCTACTTGCTGATACAGCTTTAACCAGATGTGCATTGGAAAGTTTCGCGTTTCGGGAACCCCGGGGGTGAAAGGCCGCTGATAGGGTACGCTGTCGAAGGCAATTTGAGCGCCGTTTGTACTCCTGCGGCTTAAAGCGGTATTCGAAAAGAACGCGTTATCCAGTGTAGGCTGTAGCACTGAACGCTTCCCTAGCAGTGGGCGTTCGCGTGGGGAAATAAAGCTACCGCGCCCTACCTCCCGGTGCACATAGCCTTCGGACTCCAGCGCCGAGTAGCAGCGCTCTACCGTCCCTCTGGAAACCTGAATCGATGCCGCAAGAACGCGGCTTGGTGGCAGCCGCTGAGTGCGGGCAAACTCGCCTTGGTCAATCATCGCTTTAAGAGCGCTAACCAGCGCTTCCGTCAAAAGCCCTGATGCTCCTTTCTGCAAGGCCTGCGCTTTTTGTTCACGAAGGTATTCAATGTGTTTCTCAGTTAACATAGCTGGCGTTTCAGTCCGTTAGCGAACGATGCCGCTCAGTTTATCATCAAGTCAATTCCGCTGGCGAACCGCCGAGGCCAAGGTCGGTAGGAAAAATGAGGCAGCGTTCAAACTCTGAACTGCCGCCTCTCGAAGGGAAGTGATAGACGCACCGCAGAGCGGCGCTTTTAAACGCTAGAAGATACCCAGCAGCGGCCAGTAAAACAGGGCGCACAGCGCATAAATCAGGCAAGCAATGCCGCACAGCACAATACCAACGCGCGGATAGTCACTGATAACCACTTTACCTGTTCCATAGACCAGCACACCGGGAATGGTGTTATAGAACATCAGCAGCGGATAGGCGCCGATAATCATTCCCCCCGGTAAGGCCAGCATGGCCGGTGGCAGACCCGCTGCGGTAGCGATGCCAATCAACACCGGCAACATCGCGGCAGCCATCGCCGTGGTGCCAACAAAGAAAACGTGTAGGTACTGGACTACCACCAGCACGACGATAATCAGCGCCACGGTAGACAGTGTCGACAGCCCGAGATGATTGAAAATGAGCATGGAGATCCACTCGGCAGCACCGGTTTTCATCAGAATTGCCCCCATGCTCACGCCGCCACCGCAGATAAACAGCACCTGCCACGAAACACCCTTGTTGGCTTCAGACCAGCTGATCACCCCCAGCTTCGGGAAAAACAGCAGACAGGCTCCCAGCAGGCAGGCGGTGGTTGAATCGATCCCCAGCCACTCACCGGTCACCCAGAGGAACACCACCCCAAGGAAGATACAGAGTGTCTTCCACTCTGCGGGGGACATTTTCCCCATTCCCTCCAGACTTTCCTTAATCAGCTTTTCACCACCGGGAATGTGAGACTGCTCCGGCGGGTAGGCAAACTGAAGGTATAGCCAAGTGATAAACGTCATGATTAACGCCGGAGGGAAGCCAACGATCAGGAAATCCAGATAGGAGATCACCTGCCCGCTGGCATTATGGATAAACTCAACGGTTATTGGATTAGGCAGGTTTGCCGTCAAAATGCCGCCGCTGATCGTCGAGTTAGTGAAAGACATCGTGAACAGCAGGTTTACCGCAAATTTCGTTCTTCCCTCTTCTTTAAACAGCGCAATCAGGTTAAGGCAGATAGGCAACAGGATCGCCACTCGCGGTGTTGAAGAGGGAATAAAGAACGCCAGCACGATGTTGGCAATAGTCACCCCCAGCGTCAGGTTTCGCACGCTGCTGCCGGTAACTTTCAAAATTAAGAAGGTGATCCTTTCTGCCAGCCGCGTTTTCGTCAGCGCCACCGCCATGATAAAAGCGCCCACCAGCAGATAGGCTGACGATGACGAAAAGCCGGACAGCGCCATCTTCAGGTTACACACCTTAAACAGCACCGCAGCCGGAACAATAAGCAAACTGGACACAACAATTGGCACTGGCTCGGTTAAAAACAGGATAAAGATCCCAGCGAACAGCACCAGCGCATGTCGCCCTTCCGTAGATAGTCCAGCCGTGGCTGGCCCTTCCAAAAGAAGCATATAGGTCACTACCATGGCCAACAGCGCCAGCGGTATTCCCCACCGCTTCTTAAATGAAGAGTCTTTTATTTTTTCTGTCATTATTATTCGCCTCTTTAAGAGAGCCGACCACTTTCGCGGTCGGCAGCGTTAGGATCAGCCGGGATAAACCGCGTCAATAATTTCACAGCCCTTGGCTGCTAGCGATTTATCTACCCAACCGCGCTCTGCCTGCCCCGTTTGGGCTGCCACTAGCTTTGCATGATCATTGGCTGAAAACTTACGCGCTTCTTCCAGCAGTTTTGCCGCATCGTGCTTAGGAATAACGATTACGCCATCGCCGTCGCCGACAATGATATCGCCAGGCATGACGTGAATATTGCCGCAGGCGATGGGGACGTTGACCTCACCCGGACCCTCTTTGTAAGGCCCTCCAGGGGTATGGCCGGTAGCATATACGGGAACGCCCATGGAATATATGGTGTCAAGATCGCGCATCGGGCCGTCCAGCACGATGCCGGCAATTCCCTGAGACTTCGCATAGGCCACCATAATTTCTCCCATCAGCGACTGGCTGTTGTCCCCCTCGTTGGAAACCACCAGAATATCGCCGGGCTTAATCATGTTTAACGCCTTGTGCATCATCAGGTTGTCGCCGGGGCGCGCCTTAACCGTCAAAGCAACGCCGACCATATTCTGTTCCGTCGGCTCGGTCATCCGGCGGATGCGGCAGCTCATGGCGCTCAGCCGCCCCATACAGTCGGCGATGTTTGCAGCAGGAATAGTTTTAAAACCTTCAACCACTTCGGCAGCGGGAAGTTCACGTTGGGTAAATACTCTAAATCCGATAGACATGGTCTTTCTCCAGTAGATAGTAAAGGTTATTTGATTAAGTGATTGACGCACAGCGTCGGCGCCAGAGGCTCACCGTTAAGGAAGCGAAGCACGTTGTCTGCCGCGTGAGCGGCCATCGCCTCTAGCGCATCGGGGGTCGAGCCGCCGACGTGCGGCGTCATAACAACCGTCGGCATAGAGGCAATTGCATCGCTGGCGCTCAGGGGTTCATTGACAAAGGTATCCAGACCTGCGCCCGCCAGCTTGCCGCTTTGCAGGGCAGCGACCATGGCGCTTTCGTCGATAAGCGGCCCTCTGGCGGTGTTAACCAGAATGGCGCCGTCCGGCAGCAGCGACAGCGCCTGTTCATCGATCAGGTTTTTCGTCGAGGGCAGCAGCGGACAGTGAAGGCTTAGCACTTGGCTTTGACGCAGCAGTTCGGGGAGTTCATCGATTAGCGTCACTCCTTCAACCGGGCTCTGCTTCATCATGGGGTCGTACGCCACTACCTTCATGCCAATCGCCATGCAAAAGGTCGCCAGCGTTTGCCCGATCTGCCCAAAGCCGACCAGCCCCAGCGTGCGACCGCTTAGCTGCTGACCATCGCCAGAACGGCTCCAGTTCCCGGCTCGCAGATCTCGGTCATACAGGGCTATCCGCCTTGCCGCCGCCAGCATCAACCCCAGCGCAAGTTCAGCAACTGACTGGGAGTTAGTGCCGGGCGTCACCAAAACGGGAATGTTTCTTTGCGTCGCCGCGTCGACGTCAATATTGCTTACACCGACGCCGTGCTTGGTGATGACCTTCAGGGTTGGACAGGCGCGAATCGCCTCTCCCGTCAGATCCAGCGTGCGGGAAATAACGGCGTCCACTGGCTCAGTGGATAAAATGCGGTAAACCGCGTCTGGATCTTTAGGGTTATCTACGTAGATAACTCGACAGCCAGCCTCAGAAAGCTTTTTCACGCCCTTTGGCGCAAGCTTTGGAGCCGTCATCAGTACGGTAAAGCTCATTCTCTTCTCCTCTCTCCATTTTTTGGTTGGGAGATTTTTAGCGCAGGGAGAGGGGGAAGAGACAGACAATAATATTGATAGCGGCAATAACTTTTTATGGTAGAGAAGCCAACTCCCAAGAATCAATTAATTATATTTAAATACAATCAATTAGATATTTTGACCTGTTCTTTTTATAGCAAAGCACCACTCTGCATTTCCGGTCGACTTCACACTTATCGGCCGTTTTTGCCATCGATATGGCAATAAAAAAATGCGATTTTTCGCCGTCAGGTCAATAAAAAAGCAAACGGCATTACCTTACTATGTCGTCTAGGGATGAACGATAAAAGGCGCCGAAGAGTCATGAACCTAAATATCCGCGATTTAAAATTTTTTTACATCATTGCTGAAGAGGGTAGCCTCGGTCAGGCCTCTGAGCGCATTGGTCGCTCGCAGCCAGCGCTGTCGAAGTGTATTCAGCGGCTGGAGGACGAAGTGGGAACGCCGCTGCTTGCACGAAGCGGACACGGCGTTACGCTGACGGCGGCGGGGGAAATCATGCGGGAGAGAGCCAGAAAGCTGTGCTTCTTTATGGATCAAACCGAGCAGGATCTAGAGAACTACGTGCGGGGCGTTTCGGGTAAAATCCGCATCGGCTGCGTACCTACAGTAGCAGAGTACCTGATCCCAACCCTGTGCCAGACGTTCTTAGCCGAAAACCCGCTGGCTACGCTGGAAATCGTTCCCGGTGTTAACGACTACCTCTGGGACAATCTGGAAAACTACCAGCTAGACATTATTCTGGTGACCAAAACCATCAACTATGAAAACGCCATCGTTTATCCCATTATCGACGACGCCGTCGTTTTGGTGGCCAGCTGCCAGCACCCTCTGTTCAGTAAAGGCGTCAAGTCAATTACGCCGGAAGATCTGGTTCAGTACCGGTGGCTGCTGTCCGGCAAGCACACGGCGTCCCGCAGCTGGATAGATCAGTTTTTTATCAGCCGTGGCCTGCCGCCGCCGCAGGTTCAGATAGAGACATCGTCATCGCGCCTGATGCCGAAGATCCTCACAGCCAACGAGGAACTGCTAGGGTTTATTCCTCGACGCAATCTCACCAAAGGCGGCGTGGCCTACCGACAGCTGAAAGAGATCCCGCTGGCGGGCACCACTAACTCTCGCCACTTTATTCTAGGCAGGCTGAAAGACCGACAGCCCTCCCCCATTACCGAAAAGCTAATACAGCTGATCAGAGAGAAAGGCGCGGAAATGTTTTAGCCCGCTGCAGGTTTTTGTCGTTTTTGCCATAAAGAAGACGCTTTATGATGTAACCCCTGCGGTATAATATTTATCACAACAATATCCTCTACCTACAACGAGAAGGAATTTTTATGCAAATCAAAAAAACGGCTCTCGCCGCCCTGCTTTCCCTTACCGCTCTTGGGTTCGGCGCCTCTGCCGCACCGGGTCACGACCACGCCGCCATGGGGCACGGGCAGCCCGCACAAACTGAAGCTCCTGCCGCAGCGGCAGAAGCTCCGCCAATGATGGCTGGACACGGTTCGCACGGCCAAGAAGGCGGAATGATGTGCGGCTCGAAAGGCATGAAGGGCGGCCCCAAAGGCATGATGAGCCAGTTTACGCCAGAACAGCAGGCACTGCTGACCAAGGCGCATGAAGACTTTCGCGCAGCTACCGCGCCGCTTCGTCAAAAGCTGACGTCAAAGGGCTATGAGTACAAGGCAGCACTGACCGCCGTTCCTCTTGATGAGCAGAAGCTCCAGACGATCAGTAAAGAAATCAGCGCAGTTCGCAGTGAAATCGAGCAGCTTCGCGTCAATATGGATATCCAAATGGCAAAAGCGGGTATCCCGATGATGGAACACGGAATGCCTGGTGCTATGGGCATGGGTATGGGCATGCACGGCGAGAAGGGTAAAAAAGGCTGCTGCCAGTAGTTCTTTTACATTCAATCTAAGCCTAAAAGGCCACGACCCACCATATTTTGGGTCGCGGCCTTTCTGTTTATTTCGCGACGGACGCGATTTCGGGCTCTTTCAGGCGCTATAGCTAATAGGACAGCGTGCCCAATGCGCTCTTGCCCGCTCTGAGGTGCCTACCGTTATTATCTTTATCGATCATCAGCGACGTAACCAGCATTTTCCCCTGAAACGCAGAGACTAGCATCACCATGTTCTTCCTTTCAGATCCTCGTCCACTCGGCGCCTTTACCTCTAGCCATACGACTTTGCGGCCGTTGACTCTCCCCTCTCGCATCGTCGGCGAGTAGGGTTCAAGCTCTTCTCTCATCCCATCGGCTATCGTTGCCAGATGCGACTCGTTAATTTTTTGTCCTCTCATTTCAAACACGCTAAACGAAATCAGCGCTTTACCGCCTTGGCCGTCCAGATACCAGGCCTCTTTTGGCCGATCTGAGCCAGGGTAGGCTTTTCTCAGCGCGCTGCTGGACAATTTCTCATATCCACTGGGAAGCGTGATGCGCGCTTTTCCCCCTAATACCTTTTCAGTTTTTGCTTCGGCATAGCCGGTTCCCACAAGAGTAAAAAGCACCAGCGCTGCACTGAATAACGTTCTTATCTTCATCTCGGTCCCTCTTGAAAGAGTAGAAATTATCGTCCTAATAATTCTCGCCACTGGGAAAAGCGGCTTTTAAAAAAGATGCTACATGCGGGACGGATCCTAACACGCACGCTGCCCCTGCCTTTTATCTACAATGAGTAAAGTTAGAAAACGCGATGGAATATTCTGCCCAAGGCGTCAGTATTGGCTGACGGGTAAAAAACATTCGATGCCACACCGCGTTATTGACTTGTGGTTAACGTTTTTTTCGCTAAATTAGGCAGTACACATACATAAATCAGGAGAATAAAAATGCCCTACGTAAATATAAAAGTTACCGGAGGTGCGGAAGCGCCGACGCCTGAGCAAAAAAGTGAACTTATCCGCGGAGTCACTGACCTGTTAGTCAGAGTGCTGAATAAGAATCCGGCAACGACTGTCGTTATTATTGATGAAGTAGATATGGATAACTGGGGCGTCGGAGGGAAAACCACAACTCAGCGCAGACAGGAAGCCGGTTAAGTCTCATCTGGCTCAGGGCGCCTCGCGGCGCCTTATTTAAGCGGCCATGTCTAGCTAAATATCCTTTTTAGCACGCTCATCCCAACAAAATACATTGCCGTAATAACCGCGGGGATCGCCAGAAAAAAGAAAAGATCGTCAATGTACATAGTGCGTAAAAAGCCGGTTCCCTCGCTTCTGATCGTCGCTAAAAGAAACATGAGTAGAATCACCCCATATACTTTTATGATGCTAAAAGATCGAATACCGCTCTTTTTTTGAACCGCCTCAGACTGTGAATGATTGCTCTCTTTAGTCTCTGCAATCACTAGCTCTTTATCTCCGCCAATAAATTGACCATCGATGTAAACCTGTAGCCCCTGTTTTAATCCGCCTTTCATCGGCGCAGATGTCGCGACAATATGCTGAGTCACGCCTTTGAAGGCGTAATCCTCCGTGAGCCTGCTCTGCACTCGGTTTCTTGAAGGATCCGATTTGGCAATCACCTGCCCGTCTACTGACAGTGTCTCATGGCTTGCCAGCCGAAAAGGGTTAAAGACAATACAGAACTCAATATGATGACCAGCGTGAGTCAACGCGAGTTTTTTAGTTATCATTTCACACGCCCCTGATGGTGTAATGAAGCAAACCGCATCTCTTTAGGCGGAATTTAGTAAACTGATAGTCACTCACATTCTGTCTCCTATTAATCCTTTTAAATTAAAGGCGTGTCGCAACGTTCACTGCACAATATTTCTGTATTACCTACTTTTTGATTTCAATAAAATATTTTTCCCAATGGGAAATATCCGGCGTTTCTTGCCGCTCAAAGTAATCCAGAAGGAATCGGAGAATAAGCTCTCTGTCTTTTGTGTAGTATTTATATATTGTACAGCCGGGGCGTTCATCCCTAACTCCCACTTCTACCGTCAAGTCAAAATGGGTTATTGAATCAGGCGCGCCAACCTGAATAAACGTGCTGCCGTTAATGGGGTCACAGGGAGTAATAGTGATAAAATCCCAATAGTCCGCGCTGAGGCCGCTTAAAATATCCTTAATTAAGGCAGCGCTTATCTCATCGTGGGAATAAGATTGACCGTTGGTTTGCAGTGAATAAACCTTATCGGAAGGCGCCTGTTTTTGTCCGCCGCGCTTGCCTTTCTGCTGAAAAAGACCTTTATGCGCCAGTACTATTAATATCGCCAGCGCAGCCACTCCAGCTCCGATAGAGTACATACAAATTCCATTTAAATCACAATAATATAGAGTAGTGGCCATTGTCTTCTCGCCTATCGTCCGGCGCTTTCCCTGTAACTACAGACCGATATAAAAGCGTTGTAACACCCAAAGATCCTAAAAAAATAAAAGGCCGCTATAACATCCTGTTTTGTCGTAAAAACGCCGAGAAAATATAACCAATTGATATTTATTCACTTAAAATGCCATTAGTTATCCTATCACGGACTTAGGCCCCGCCGTTTGTCCAGAATGTGTAAAGCCGCCTTAGCTAAATAGACACCGTGATATAAAAAATATTAAACGCGCATTCAGACCGTTATGATGGCTTAAGCGGAATATATTTCAGTTTCCTTCCGCCCTTGCTCTAGAGCCTGTTGCTGTTTGAACACTTCAGCGTCTTCCACATACAGCCGGTAGGCCGAATAGATATACTTCATCTGAAAGGTTCGCCGGCAGTGATTACACCAGTATCGCTGGTAGCCTGAACGAGCCGTGCCGTGCTTCTTCACCGTATGCGTTCTTGTGCAGTATCGGCAAGGGATTTTCTTATTAAACATGACCTATTTCTCCTTTTAGACAGTGCTGCCACTCTGTTTTGATAGTTCCTTGTGCAACGTTTGCTCAGCGCAACAGGCTTGCAGCCCCCCTGCTGTCATACTGTGCCAGCGCGTGTCGCACCAGCGTAATACCGACGCCCACCATTCCCCCGAGAAGCACCGCCAACATCAGGATCAACAGGCTTTTCGGTCGCTCCTTTTTCACTGAGGCATCCAGCGTAAACTGGTAGCAGTGCGCGCTGTCCGTCGCGTTCTGTTTCAGCAGCGGTGCCAAAATGTGCAGTTCACGCTGGATATCGTGATAGCGAGCCGGATAGACTCTGGAGCCGTTTTTCAGGGCGCTGATTTCCGCATTCAGGTAGTTCTCCCCCAGCATGTATTTATGCACACTGTTGGCCAGCTCGATTTTGGTCCCTCCCTGCTCTGCGGAGCGGGTGTAGTAGTCGGTGATCCCCGCCTGCCGGGCGACGTCCAGCGCCCGGTTGAGCTCCTTAAGCTGATTATCGTGCTGGGTTTGCAGGCTGAACTCGATATCCGCCAGTTCCTTCTGGCGAGCAGCCACCAGAGCCTCGACGCGGTTTTGGAATTCGTCTTCATCCTGCTGGAGCACTCGGTGATTGATATAGTCAACGTAGCCCGCCATCAGCGTTCTGGCAGTGTCCGGCGAGTCGGCTCTGGCTTCAATCACGAAGTACGGTATCTGCCTTTTCTCATCCGGCGTTATGACGAGCAGCTCCCGCTCGGCCATCAGCTCAAGGCGACGGCGAGTCTCTTTCTCATCCAGCCCCTGAGTCTGCGCCTGAAAATAGTCGGTGCTGGCGAGGTAGGCGTGCTTTTCGTTAGGGCGGCGTGCAGTAGCGGTAAAGTGGCCAAACAGCCTGCTGGAGATCTCCTCGGGGGTCACGCTGAGATCCAATACCAGCGAGACGGCGCGCCGCTGCGCCAGATATTCGCTGAATCCCGCGAGGCGAGGAGCCGTTACGTACGACGTGGCGACCCACTGTGCCGGGGTGATGAACAGGTAGCCCGCCGCCAGTATGAGCGACAAGGCAATACTGGTGAATATCCACCGCCGCGCGCGCCACAGCAGCAGGATCAGTGCAATCAGATCGATCTCATCATTGCGTGATGATGAATAGCGGCCGTGCGGTAGAATGTCGCTGTTGTCCATAGCCATGCGTATTACCTAATGGTAGGTCACGAACATATTGACCTTGCCGGTAACGGGCCCGGTATAGGCCACGCCGTTGCGCTTAATGGCGCTGCGCTGGATAAAGCGGGCGCCGAACTGAGCCTGGCTTTGGCTGTTGTAGGTGAAGTCTTGCGTATTGGTTTTTATGCTGCCATGAGCACCAGTATTAGTTTTGTAGGTGGTGACGGCTTCCCCTATTTTATGCACATTCAGTCGTGTGTCGTTATAGAGCATTTCGACTTCTAGCCCATCAATAGATTGGCCTCCAATACTGTCATAGAGGCTAATATTACGGTTAGTAAGGGGGGATGAACCTGTGTCCTGGAAGCTGAATTCGACATTGTCGAGCTTACCAGAACACTCTAGCTTAAGATTGATAGGTTCGATATTTCCTGTATAAGGTAGGCTGACATTAGGCTGAACTGAGTTCGACGCCAAATTTACCCAACGACCCAGACTTATTTGATAATCCGTCGCCCCACGCAGTCGACACGCAACGGGTTGTATCGTGATAGCATTCCCACTGAGCAAAGCTCCCGGATTGACTGGACTCTGCCCAGTTATAGTCACTGTTGTCGTGCCGGCATCAGCCCCTATAACGCTTAACGCCCCATAAGACGTAATATCACCCGTTTTTATGAGTTCGGCTCTGATCGAATAGCTTGCTTGCCCTTTTAATGAATGCAAAACTCTGGCTGGTACATTGGCGTTTGTATTATTAACACAGTATGTCGTAAGGTTACCTAGATTGGCGCTAATGGAGTTGCTGTATCCCAGTACTATTTCATTCCCTGGAATTGGATTACTTATGTATCCACTATTATCATATGTACTTATAACACTCGTGCCATAATTACAGGAACCTCTGTCATACGAAGTATTCGCCGAAACTTTCATATACAATTTTACGCCAATCCCCTCTATTGAAGTTTTATAGATTCCGGAAGATAGCTGTGTTCCACTTTGCACAAGGTTTGTTGATAGAGAAAATGAAGGATTGAAAGTGGTTATACCTGCATTAGACTTGACGGTATTTGCACATTGACTAATTCCCGAACTCGTGCAGGACCAGCCAAAGTTGGGTAGAAAATCATTATAATCCCAGGCGTAAAGAACAGAGCCAGTTGGTAAATGGTTATCGACAATCAGCGTTTTCGCCTGAGTAAACGGCTTATTGGTTGGATATGTGAACGTACAAGACCCCGCATTTTTTCCGAAATTTGGATTTGGCACAGTAGCTGAGCCAGATAACTGTGGACAGTTATTAGGGTCAGCCCAAGTGTAACTGTAACTATAAGTCTGAGCGCTTAACCTACCGGTCATCCCCATAAGAGACGTAACAGCCATTACGAAAGGGATAATGATATGTCTGAATTTCACAATTTCACCCCCGTACTCAACACCTCAGTCTCACCGCCGTAGTCGTTCACCCCGCTGTAGGTTAACGTCACCGACTTGCCCCTGAGGCTCTTCGGCACCGCGTAGCGCTGGCTGCCCATCGGCGGCGGCATCTGGATTTTGTCTTCCAGCGTTATACCTTTCGCACCGCCGGCCTTAAGCTCCAGCTTGCCGAAGCTCACGTGGTACGGCGTGGGGTTGGTGGCCTTCAGCCACACCTCGCCACCCTCGCGCTCCACCGACCAGCTCAATGACTTCACCGCGTCCGACGCCTTCGTGCCGTCCAATCCTTTCGGGCGCACAAACACCTTCAGCCGACTGCGGATAGCCAGCACCAGCTTGTTGTCGCCCCCGTCCTTGGCCTTGGGCGGGATTTCCTGTATCGACAGCCAGTACACCGATTCCCGGTCCTGCGGGATTTCCCCCGGCAGCACGACTAAGCGCAGCTTGCCCTCCTGCTTGCCGCCGATTTTCATTACCGGTGGCGTCAGCACCAGCGGCAGACCGTTCTCGTTGCCCTTCAGGTCTTCCAGCCACGACTGGATGAGGTAGGTCTCCTGACTTTCGTTCACCACCTCGATGGGCGTTTCCTTGTCCTCGGCGTAGGCGACTATTCGGGTCAGCTGCGGGCGCACAGCGCCGTAGGTCTGGGCTGACAGCAGGGTGATTCCTAGCGCTGAGGCAACCAGCGCACCGCGCTTGAAAGTTTTCAGGTGGGTCAAAAGCGTCATGTTCGCGTTTCCTTTACGTCTGTTCTTTATGGCGTTGTTCGTTGTGTAAATCGATAAACTAGCGGCAGTCCACCGGGATTTTGGTGTGCCACTGGGACTCGCTGTCCCCCTCCGGCAGCTTCGGCAGGGTAAACCGGCACTGCTGGTCTCGTCCCCAGGACACCGTCAGCGTCTCGTCCCGCCGCGCGTCCAGTCCCGTCAGGTAGGCCAGCCCGCCGTTGCCGACAATGCCCGCCTCTTCGTCCTGCCCGTCTACCGTCACAATGGCGCCCACCGGCACACCGTGCGGCCCCTGCACAATCACCATGGCTCTGCGACCAACGCGGGTGGCAAAGCGCAGCAGTACCGCCGCC
The DNA here is from genome assembly GCF_900478135.1 of Leminorella richardii. NCBI lineage: Bacteria > Pseudomonadati > Pseudomonadota > Gammaproteobacteria > Enterobacterales > Budviciaceae > Leminorella > Leminorella richardii. Next base: position 819,672 of record NZ_LS483470.1, on the reverse strand, counting down.
CCTTCCGTTGGCACCACCTTGCGGCTGGACTCCTTCAGCTCCGTGGTGGGGGCGTTGGTGGTGTCTAAACTCACGGTGTTGTAGCGGTACGGGCTCAGGTAGTTGACCACCGCCCGACCAAAGTAGTCGGTCTTGTTCTGGCTACCCGACACGCCGATGTCGGACGCCCCGGGCGTTTCGATAATGGCAATGGTGTCGCCCATTCTCGGCGCCAGAATGACGCCGCCCTTGTACAGCACCAGCCCGCCGGCCATCCCGGCAGAAAACTGGTCTGAATGGCTGCTGTGGCTGACCGACGTGTTCAGGGTGGCCAGGTTGGCGTTGTAGCCCAGCGAGGCGGATTCGCTGAACTTGTCTTTGTAGTCCTTCTGCACGTTCAGGCTGTAGGACAGCGGACTGTCCTGCTGGCTGCCCGATATCCCGACCGACTGGCTGTAGCGGTTGTCCCGGTTGCGGGTCAGGTTGTAGTTGACCGAGTTGTAGTTGCGCTCCCGCTCGCCCCAGCGCAGGGGAATGCTGACCCCGAGGTTAAGCGAGTTGTCGTTGTCCCCTTTGCCGTTTTTGCTGTAGGTGTAGGACAGGCTGACGTTGGCAGGCCCAATCAGAAAGCCGTAGCCGCCGGACGCCGAGGTGGATTTCTCCGACGTGCCGTAGTAGCGGTCCTGACTCAGGGTCAGGTAGAGGTTGCCGTACTCCTGCATCCCCTGGTTGACGTTAACCTCAAGGCGGCTGCGGCGACGCTTGTTCCACAGACTGTCGCCGTCCTCGTAGTCGCTGTCATAGCGCTCGCCCCGGTGGTAGTTGCGGCTGTTGAACTCGGAGAACGACAGAAAGTGCTCGGAGCGGTACTGGTAGCCGAGGATACGCAGGCCGGTATCGGTAGTATCAAACTGCTTGGCGTACAGCAGGCGCACGGCAGTGCCGTTCCTGGTCTCTTTGTCATACAGGCCGTTGACCCGGTCATAGACGTATCTGGCCTGAGCGACGTCCAGCGAGAAGGCGCCGATGTTGCCGATGTTCCAGGCCGCCCCCGCGGCCAGCGACTGGTAGCTGTCCGACCCTAATCCTGAGACGTTCAGGGTAAAAGCTTCAAACCCCCGCTCAACGCTCAGCGCCCCCATTATCGGCTTGTCCGCCTGGTCGTCGCGGTACTCCCCCACCGACAGGCTGTAGCGAAAGGCGCCGGGGCGTATCATATTGGGCAGTGAAGTATAGGGCACCGAAAACGTCTGCTCGCTGCCGTCAGTCTCTTCTACCGTCACGTCGAGGTCAGCACCCACCTGACCGGTATAGACGTCGTCAATGGCGAACGGCCCCGGGGTCAGGGTGCGGCTGTAGATGATGTTGCCCCGCTGGCGCACCACCAGGCGGGCGTTGGTGCGGGCAGTGCCGCGTATCACCGGCGCGTAGGTAAACTGGGACTCCAGCAGCATGCGTTCGTTGGTGCGAAGGGTAAAGCCCCGCAGGGGAATAACCCCCATGATATTGCTCGGCGTGTAGGTATAAATATCCCCCGCCGAGACTTTTGAGTGCAGGGCGGCAATGTTTCTTTCGGCGTACAGCCGGTCGTGGTTGGTTTTCCAGCCCTGATTGGCACTCTTGTTAAAGGTGTCGAAACTGTAGACTCGCCACGGCCCCAGGCTGGCGGTGCTGTTCAGGCTGACGAAGGCGCTGTTGTTAATATCCCGCCCGCCGCTGCCGCCACTATTGCCGCTGTTTTTCTGGCGCGAATGGTAGAAGTAGCCGTTATAAGAAGTGCGCAGGGTGGGCGTACCGTCGTCCCACTCCTTGGGGGAAATCATCTGAAAGCGCAGGCTGTTGACCGCCTCCTGAGGCACGGTCAGGCGCAGGCGCTGGTGGGCGTCGTCGTAGAATACCCGGGCGGCGGGAATGCGTTCCCCAAGGTCGTCGCAGACGGCGGGTATTGACTCCGGGTTTGAATCTAAGCCTGAATCTTTCAGCGACGTTTGCCAGTCATCGTACAACTCGGTCTTGATGCCGACCTCTTTCAACAGGCTGCGGTTGAGGCAGGGGATGACCGTGCCGCTTTGGGCGTCGGCAACAAAGTGAACGTCATAGACGTCGGCCACGCGGTCGTTGACCACCACTTCGACGCGCTTGATACCGGGGGCGATGGCGTTTTTGTAGAGAAAGATGTCCGGCGAAGCGCCGTTTTTGTCCTTGCGCAGGAAAATGCTTTCAAACTCGCTGTCGCTGTCGCTCTCCTGTGCCCAGGCGCTGGAGGTGAAGGCGATAAGCAGTGACGAGGCTAGAAGAGACAGCGTGCCCGCTGCGGTCACCGTGGTTTTTATTGTTGTTCTGGCCGCTGTGCGTCCGTGTCGTGTGGTCATGTCTGACGCTCTCCCGTCCCCTGCTGCTTTCCTTGAACACCGGAGCCATCTGGCGACAGCTCCGGTGGTTATTGCGATGATGAACGCGACGCGCTCTCGCTATTTCCGGTGGTGATTAGAAATAGGAGATAACGAAGTCGGCCGCCGCGGTGACGTTACCCGCGGTGACGCCGGTGGTCAGCGACTTGTAGGCGGCCTGGTAGTTCAGGGTGACAGGGCCCGGAGAGGCGGCGGCCGGCAGGGCTGCGCCCGGGTCTTTGGCCGGACCGTTGTTCAGGTCGATTTGCGTAGTGCCGTTCTGGCGCATGATGGCGATACCCACGTTAGCGGCAGGCGTCGTTCCTGCGGTGTTAGCCATGACGTAGCCGTCACTGGTGGCGCTGGAGGTGGTGAACAGCGCCCGCACGTTGTTCAGTCCGGTCGCGGCTTCGCAGCCGGTCAGTTGGATAGAGAACGGCGTTTGGCCTGCATAGGTACCTGCAGCGGCGTTCAGCACGGTGCTGGTCACGGGTGGCAGGGTCAGCGTGGCGTTGATGGGTGTACCGGTGGAGACCGCGTCTGCCGTCACCGAGGCGATGGCGGTACAGGCGGAATCGGTCACGGTACCGTTAAAGGTGATGGTGCCGTCGGCGGCGTTAACGGCAGTGCTGCCGAGTGCTGCCATAACGGCCGAGGCCAAAATATACTGATTGAACTTCATAACAAACTCCATATTGTTAGTATTAACTGTCGGTTAAATTGAAGTAGGCCGCCCTGCCACGTGCTTTACTTTTGGACGGTTACCTCACTGGTTCTGTGAGCAATAGGCGCACCGATCCCGCAAGAGCGAATGGCACCCATGCTCGCGCGAATATCCTCATTTTTTATAGAACGAGAATGCTTTACCGCGATATATTCCTATAACGCGTGTGTAGTCTTATTTCCCCCATCAATAAGAAGTGGAAAAATGAATATTTTCTCTAACCCATTAGCACTGAGCGCGCATAAGTACGTTTATCTGTAGCCCCAACGCCTCATTTAAAATAAAAATGCCACGATAGCTTTATATATAAACAAGAGACACCCACTTCTCCGTAATCCCTTGCAGCTAGCGGCTGTAGTCTGAATAGGCTACTGCGTATAGGCCATCATTAAGGACAGGCAATGACCGTGTAACCGTTTCACCAAACCATAACGATTTTTTCAGTCTTAAAACTCACTGAAAACATTAAAACACGATCAATAATTCTGTGTAAAATTTTATTAATAGATTTATAAACCAATCAATTCGAAATTAATGGTTTTTTAAATTAAAAAACAAACAAAAAAAAGAAAAATAATATTCAATTCGGTAAAAACATGGTTATTACTACTTATTTTTAAGAACAATATCTTATTTTTCAGAAAATAATTTATCTCAATATGCGTGTTTATAAAAACGCTCACATCAAAGCAAAAAAGAACACTTATAAAAACAATAAAATATTGCCATAAATCCTTTAGTTATCTATCATTCAGAGCATTAAATAATAGTTGATGATAGTTACATAAAATACAAAATTAAATTTTTATATTACATCATTAACTATCTCTGTGATGACGAATTTTCTATTATTCCACTATCGTGTCAAAGGGAGGAGGATCTGCAACAAATGCCTATAGCGCCTGTTATTGATTGTTAAAGCCAAAATAAATATTACAAAAAGCCCGCAGAATACCGGCCAATGATAACGAGGCGACTGTCTAATAGCGTAATAGCAGGGAACGGGGAACGGGGAACTGATCGTCCCCCGCCTGATAGAACAACAGTAGAAGAAATGGATAAATGAAGCGCTATACTCTCGTAGTGATTTCCGTTACAGCTCCTCAGCGAATAAACAGCGCCCCTGAAGACAGCACAGGAACCGTTTTTAATCCCGGAATGTTCTGTCGCTGAACGGCATTTAGCTGCCGATACTGAGAAGGAGTGTAGCCAAACTGCTTTCTGAAGGTGCGGCAGAAATACTGCGGCGAGCTGAAGTAATAGCGCTCAGAAATATCAGTAATACTCACTGAATTTCCCTCGCAGAGCGTCGTAGCGGACATCGTCAGACGGCGCAGTAAAATATAGTGGCGCAGCGAATAGCCTGTTTCCTGTTTAAACAGTCTTTGCAAATACCATCTAGAATAGCCCGATTTATTGACGATCTCCTGAATAGCGATTTCTCTATTCAGATTTTGCTCTATCCAGGCCAACAGTGAGGCAATAAATGCTTTTTTACGCATAGCTTTTCCCTTCTTATTTCCCGATAACGTCTTGCCATATCGTCACAAAAATTCGCTGCATTAAAACGCATAGGTGACATACACACCGGCCGTTGGCGCTGTCTTTCGCTGAACGAGAGGCCCCTTAGCGGCATCTCTTACCAACGTGGTCACTCCACCCTGAGTGATAACGTGCCAGTTTGACGCAACGTTATACGTCCAGGTTAGCTCAGTACTTAGCGCATACAGCCCAGCATCAGGGGTATAGCCGTGAAGCCCCGTTCGTAACGACTGCTTATGGCTAACGCCGTAGTAGGTCTTCATGTATCGACTGTCGCCAACGTGAAGCGCCGCGTTGGCTGCCAAATGATGCCTCTGGGTTTGCAAGAAAGTGGCGTCAGCGCCGATCTGGAGAGCGTTGCCGTTATCGCTTTCAGACACCGGCATATCCGCTATCGCGCTTACGTGAACGTATTCCCCCAGCTTGAGCCCTGCCCCAACTTGCACCGTCGCGGACCACTCAACGTCTCCCATGCCTTTTAGACGACCGGTCTTCCCTCGATAGTCACGAAGATCCTTAGCCTTCCGTCCTTCTCGGTAGTACAGCGCAGCGCTGTAGGTCAACCGGCTAATTTCCCCTTTGTACCCCAGCCCATCAAGCGTGCTGGCAAAGAAGCCGCTGGCGTGCTGATAGTGAATAACGGGTATTGGAGAAACCTGTGACTTATCCGAACCGGAGTATTCCGGCGCCAGCCTGCCGCCAATGCCTAACGTCAAATCGTGCGTATCGGATACCGACGCGTTGGCCCACGCCTGAGCGCAAGAGAGCGAGAACAGTGCGCCTAAAGCCAGAGCGCGGCAGGTAAAAGATCTCTGTGAGCCGTGTCGTTTAACGTATTTCAATATCAAATCCTCTTTACTGTAGGGTGAGTCGCCGCGCTTACTGTCGCGCAGCATGAGTGATATCCTTTTGCTCAGACGACGAGCTGCCTCTCTGCACGCGCGCGATAGCGCGCTTGCCCCACAGCCGTACATCATCAACACAGGTAAAAATGACCGGAACCACTATCAGGCTCAGGAACGTCGAGGTAATAAGCCCCCCAATAACTACGATGGCCATCGGCGAGCGGAAGCTGGAATCAGCGCCCATCCCCAGCGCAATGGGCAGCATCCCTCCTCCCATCGCGATAGTGGTCATCACGATTGGGCGCGTGCGCTTTTTCCCCGCGTCCATCAGCGCTTCTTTTCTGCTCATAGAGGTTTCTGATCGTGCCTTAATGGCATACTCCACCAGCAGAATGGCGTTTTTCGTCGCCACCCCCATCAGCATGATTAACCCCAACAGAGCCGGCATAGAGAGTGATTTTTGGGTCAAGAACAGTGAAAGGATCGCGCCGGGGATCGACAGCACCAGCGCAGCAAGGATCGTGACGGGCTGTAGAAAGTCTTTGAACAGCAGAACCAGCACAATAAAGATGCACAGCACTCCAGTACCCATAGAGAGGGAAAATCCGGTCATCAATTCCACCATCATTTCAGCATCCCCCACTGGGCTAACGTACATTCCTGCCGGGAGGCGTTTTATGCTGGGCAAATTGGCGACCTGCTGCTCTACATCACCAAGCGGCACGCCGTTAAGTTCGATATCAATATTGACGGTGCGCCGACGGTCGTAGCGCTCGATCTTGTCAATGCCGCCACCGACCTCTATCTTCGCCACGTTGGCCAACATGACCGGCCCCTTAGCACCGGGTACTGTAAGGCGAGAAAGCAGCGCCAGATCCTGCCGCGCGCTTTCCTCCAGCCTGACGACAATCGGGATCTGCCGCTGCTCCAGATTCATTTTTGCCTGCGTCTGGCTGTAGTCACCCAGCGTGGCAACGCGCAGCGTATCGGCAATATTTTCTGTTGTTACCCCCAGATCCGCCGCCCGGGCAAAGTCCGGACGGAAAATGATTTCCGGGCGAATCAGGCTAGTATCGGAGATGACGTTGCCAATGCCGGGAATATCTCGCATCTCTCTAATAACGTTCTGAGAGTAAGCAATGAGGGCATCGCCATCCTCTCCGGTCAGTGCCAACTGGTAATTCTGCGTCGTGCCGCCAAGCGCCACCGTCATACGAACCCCTGTTAGCACATCTAAACTTTTACGCAGCTGAGCCTCTATTTCCTGTTTGCTTACCCCTGTCCTTTCCCCTCTTGGAGACAGAGCCAGCGTTAGCGTCGCCTGTCGAGGATCCGCTGCCGTCTGCTCACCGGCGTTACCTCCGGCGGAACCGCCGCCAATAGTGGTATAAATATCCCGTACGTGAGGGTTTTCTCGAACAATCGCTTCCGCCTGCTGAACCTTCGCCAGCGTCTGCCCGTAGCTGCTACCCGGAGGAAGCTTAAGGTTAATCTGGGTCTGCGATAGATCGTCTGCGGGCATAAAGCCTGTCGGTAGATTTGGCCCTAATCCCATCAGAATGCCGAAGAAAAAGACCCCGGCTATTGCTAATGTCTTCAGCCGGTGCTGCATGCACCAGTCAGCTGCCCGAGAAAAACCGCGCTCCCAGGATGCCTGCCGATGGGCATGCGTCGTCGGCTTAAGCAAATAGGCCGCCATCATCGGGGTTAGCAGCCGAGCAACCACCAGTGAGAAAAACACCGCAATGGCCGCCGTCCAGCCAAACTGAATGAAAAATCGGCCAATAATGCCGGGCATAAAGGCGGTAGGGAGAAAGACGGCAATCAGAGTGAACGTGGTGGCAATGACCGCTAGGCCGATTTCATCAGCCGCTTCTCTGGCAGCCTGTAGAGGCGTTTTCCCCATGGCCAGATGACGCATGATATTTTCAATTTCAACGATCGCATCGTCTACCAGCACCCCAACAACCAGAGACAGAGAAAGCAGCGTCACCGTATTTAAGGTAAAACCCATGGCATGCATAACGGCCAGCGTCGGAATAATCGACAGCGGCAGCGCAACCGCTGCAACCATCGTAGCCCTCCAACTGCGTAAAAATCCCCACACCACCACAATGGCTAAAAATGCGCCTTCATACAGCAGCTGCATAGAGCCTTCATAGTTTTCAACCACCGGATCCACGAAGTTGAAGGCTTCAGTAATGTGAATATTCGGATGCTGCTCACTCAGCTCAGCCAGCTTTTGACGCACAGCGTGCATGATGTCAACTTCACCGCCGCCCTTAGTGCGAACTACCTCAAATGCAACGACCGGCTTCCCGTTCAAGAAGGCTCCGCTGCGCTGCTCGGCAACCGAGTCGCTGACGGTGGCAATGTGATTTAGCCGCACTTGCCGCCCGTCGGACAGCAGAATATTCATGTGCGCCAGTTCCCCTGCCGACTTCACTGTCGCCAGCGTGCGGGCGCGATGCTCCGATGCCGACGCGTCGATACGCCCCGCTGAAGCCTCCTGCTGCGTTGACCTCAGTCGCCGAGAAACGTCAGCCGCTGAAATTTGCAGCGCTAACAGCCGATCGGGAGAAAGATCGACATTGATTTGCCGGGATACGCCACCTACGCGAGAGATGGATCCAACACCCTTAACGCTCAGCAGCGTTCTGGCCACGGTGTTATCAACAAACCAGGAGAGGGACGATTCATCCATCCCTTCGGCCTGTACGGCGTAAGCCAGCACTGGCATACCCGCCAGATCGAGTTTGGAAATAATAGGTTCGTCCATATCCCCAGGCAGGTCTGCCCGGATACGCGCTACCGCATCTCGGACATCGTCCATAGCGTCCTGTAGCGATTTTTCAATATGGAATTCGACGGCAACAGAGGCGGAACCGTCCTGTACCGTGGTAAAAATGTGCTTCACGCCGGGCACTGACGCAATGGTATTTTCCAGCTTGCGCGCGATGTCGTTTTCTATTTGCGACGGCGAGCCCCCCTGAAGCGAGGCCGTCACCGTCACCACCGGCAGCTCCACGTCCGGCATGTTCTGAATCTTCATTTGCTGAAAGGCGCTTAGCCCGATGACGGTCAGCAGCATAAAAAGCAGCACGGCAGGAATAGGATTGCTAATCGACCAAGAGGAAACGTTCATTTACTTCTCCTCCAGACTGCGATCTTGATGAGAAACAATGCGGACGCTGTCACCATCGGATAGAAAAGTTCCCCCATCGGCAACGATAACATCGTCAGTCTGTAGCCCTTCTGTGATAGCTACCCAGCCTTCTTGACGCACCCCTGTCACTACTCGAATCCGCTGGACGCGGTTCTCATTCTTCACACGAAAAACGTAGGCATAGCCGTCGTGCAGCAGCAGCGCTGACTCAGGAACGGCAATAACCTGCGAGTGGCCAACGACAATCTTCCCCGTCGCGAACGAGCCCGCTCGAACCACTGAAGACGGCTGCAGATCGATATAGACCCGGCCATTACGCGTGTTTTTGTCGATCGTGGGTGCAATCTGGCGAACCTGGCCGTTTACCGGAGCCAGTTCGGCAATGCTCAGCGTTACGCGCTGCCCAGCCTGAATAAGGGCAAGATCGTCAGCGGGAAGCTCAGCGTGCCACTCCATTCTGTTTTGCCGATTGAGCTTAAACAGCACGTCACCGGAAGACACCACGTGCCCCAGCGTCGCCAAGCGCTCTGTTACTGTGCCGTCGTCTGGAGCGACAATGTTTGTTTGCTCTACCCGATAGCGCGCCGCCTTAACTTTTGCTTCCAGCGCGGCAACGCGAGCGTTGGCTATTTTTTCAGTCACCCGGTACTGCGTCGCCTGCTGAGCGCTGATTGCTGCGGACGTTTGCAGCCGATTCACCCGCTGAGCGTCGGCTCTGGCCTCTTCCCGCTGGGCGATTGCCTGACGCAGTTCCGCCTCTGCCTGCTCAAGCTCGGCAGACAGAGTCTGACTCTGTAGTTCAGCCAGCAGTTGGCCTTTGCGCACCTCATCTCCCACGTCAACCAGCACGCTAGTGATACTGACGCCGTGAGCTTCGGTACTGATAAAAGCCTCCTGCCATGCAGCAATGCTGCCAGTGGCAAGCAGGGTACGGCTCCAGGTCATAGCCCTTGGTGACAGCGTGGAAACGGTTAGTGCAGTATTCTCAACGGCAGGAGGCGCTGAAGTCGGCTCTGTCTGCTGTGCCGCTGCATAATGTATTGCATAAGCCGCGCTTAGTATTAAAGCGGTGCGCCATATCCATCGATGAAAAAACCGCACTCCCTTATTCATTAATCGCTTTTTCATCTCGTTTAACTTCCTTATTGCGCCCTTTCGTGCACATGCGGCAAAAATAGTGAACCTAGAAACAGGCATGTACAGACTCGACCTGTATCAGTGAAATACGTCAGGCTGCTTAAGGAAATATTTGTGCAATTCAATAGTTGAACAACTGCCATCGCCAGGGCATGGAACTGATAATAAAAATAGTATCGCCTGAACTGATTGCTCCATGCTCTGAACGTCTATCTATGAACGTCTACTTGTAGAAAATATGCCCCTCAGTAAGACATATTTAAAATAGAACTTTAATAGCTATGATTTTAAAGACGAAGTCGTTGTCTTTAATTCATTTTTTAAATAGATGTATTTTTTTTGAAACGTTCTACTGCATCCCAAACAAAAATAGCGCTGAATTTTTGCTTTGCTAAATCCATGCAGTCTAAAATTAATGCCGCTGCAGTAAGGGCACCTTTGATAAGCTCCAATCTCGGCTAACATATAAACATCTCCATTGTTTATGGTCACCCATCCTGTAGCGTCATATTGCACAGAGCTATTTATTGCATACTTAATGCCATATATAACGCCTTGACGACAGCTTCAATAAAATCTGACTTCAATAAAAAATAAACGGGCCGATATACCTTTCGGCCCAAAGCAGAAAAGGCTATTACCAGTAGAGCGAATCTAGCGTGGCTTTACCCTCTTGATAATATTTATCCTTCACGTCTTCCGTCATGCTAAAAGTCGTGATTAACAGTTTGTCGTTCATAGATGAAAGCTGCATGATACTGAAAACATTTGGGCTACCGGGATTAATATTATCCGGCGTCGTCATCTCCAGAAAGACGACTTTTTTCCCATTCACCTTACCTTCAGTGACTTTCGGCGAAAACGCGCTTAGCTGATCTTTCATTGCACCTGCAAAAACGGAAAGCTGTGTATCCTTCATGGCTTGAGTGGTTTGAACAAAGGAAAGTGAAACCTTGCCGTCTTCACTCTTTTTATACCAGGCTTCAGTCGGACGCTGGTTTGAAAGATATTTTTTACTCAGCATGTCTTCCGGCATTCTATCAAACTCGCCAGACAGCGTAATGCACGCCTTACCGCTAAGCACGTTCCCTTTTTCACACTTCTTTTCACCTTCACCACAGCCAGCTAAAAGAAGAACAGGAATGATTGCCAGACCAGCCAGCAGCGAGAGGAATTTACCTTTCTGCAAGCGTTTATTAAAATCCATAACAGACTCCATGTTTGAATTACATTCTTTTAATTAAAATAGTCAACGCACGCCACATGCTTTACTTTCTAATTGACTATACAACCAACACATACCTCAAAATAGTTATAAATCATGAGATATCATCATAGAAAAATAGACTCAGGATTACCCGCCCCATCTCCCTAATGCTTTGAAAATACGATTTTATAGATTAATAAAAATAATATTTTCGCCCTCATAAAAAAGGCGAAGCGCATGTTAAAATCTAATCGGTATTTTTAAATAATAGTTGAAAAATACCAGAGAAAAAGCGGGTATTATTCTTTGAACACGCTGACTTCTCATCCATAAGAAGCTCCTCTAATTATCCAAAATCCATCTTATTCGCATTAAAACACGATCTATAATCTTATGTAAAGCAACACATGTTTCATAAAAAACCAATAGTGTGTTGAAATCAAGATACTTAATGCTATAAAAATAGGTAAACTGAATTTTTATAAATGAAAAACAAAATTAATAAATATTAAATCCTTTTTTGTTTTATTTTGCACTTTTTTATCTCATCTATAATATTACTTTTGTAATTATTTCTAATGGATAAATAAATTTTAGCAAAATAAACAGGTAGATCTTTATGTTATTAAACGTTATTTTTCAAAAATCCATTTTAGTTAAAAATGTCATATCTGTGCTTTTTATTGTGATGACCACTTAAAATATAACTGAAATGATATTTGTCCAATATGTATTATTCTTATGCTTATTGATTTAAGTCAAAAACACCAACTCATCAAAAATAATATTTCATCGTCAAGTATCTTTGCAAAAAATTAACGATTTCCCTCCCTAGAGAATCGATAACCTCTTCGTTGCAGAAAATGACAAAAATAAAGTTATTCATTTATGGCAAAGGCGTGGGAACTCTACAGGTTATATCAACACAGTCGTGTAGATTCAGTAAAACGTGAACGCTTTTAAGAAAGAGCAACAGGTCAACCACTAGAGCGATTAACTCACCTTAAAACAAATCATAGGACATAGACGATAAACAGCGTCGTACCGGACGCCATGTGTCGGCTCTCGCTAAACCACTACGTTCTTACGCCGCAGCATGATGTTATCAAACTCCTTCAGTGAACCGGCAGTTTGATACTTTGTCGGCAGGCTGTATTCCAAAGACAGAGCGGTAACCAAAGCAAAAGGCGCCACAAACAGATCGGCAAACGAAAGTGGTTTAACGGCAGTAATAAACTTAAGCGCCGCATGCTGAACAATGGGCGACAGCAGAGAGTTGGTTATCGCAACGATACGACAGCCCTTTTTGTGCTTTCTTTAATTTCTATTATTTCTATCGCTAAAGCAATGGCTAAAAGGCCGCTGCGCAAGCCTGGCTGCGGCCTCTTCTTTTTGTTATCACTCTTCAACCACCTTCCTGTGGAAACCGTTTAAGAGTGACAGTCTGACGGATCAGAATGAGTATTTCACGCCCAGCATGGCAGACGTATCGCTGTAGCCATCATCGCCAACCTGCTGGGCCACGTTGCCCCACAGGTTCAGGCGCGTGTTCAACTGCCCTTCAATACCGACTTTTACCTCACCGATATTTTTAACGCCGCGTATTTCATCCTTTACGTCCGCCATCTTCACGCTGTAGTTCCGAGTGTTATGGATCCAGTTAGCCTCAATAAACGGTTGGAACGTCCGATCTTTTCCTTCGTCCTGCGCGCTCTGACCTTTCATATAGGCTCGAACGCCGAAGCGTGTCATCAGGTTGCCATTAGTACCATCACTGACTTTAGTGCGCCCTCCCGCCACATCGCTCTGCTCGTAGTGATCCTTCGCCCGCACGCCCATCCAAATGACCTGCGCCTTCGGCTGGATCCAGTAGCTGTTCAGCCCTTTTTCGCCCAGCTTAACGCTGTAGCCTCCTTCAACCGATGCCGTCACGCCGCGAGACTTATACTTCTCGGCAGCCCGGTCTTCCCCCATCACTTTATTGTCAAACCAGCTATAGAGTATCCAAGAGTCCAGATACGCCCCCGTCTTATCCGCTTCATTGGCGTACCACGTGCCGTAAAGTCCCGCGCTGTAGCCCGTAACCTGCCCGTGAGAGTAGTGGGAGGTCACATCAGATATCGTCTTACTCTGGGTGTTGCCGTAACCCACCATGGCACCCAGATGCCAGCGATCAAATCCATCCGAGCTCCACTGAGCTAGGTCACCACCCAGCTGAAGCACATAGCGATTGCTCTTGGTTTTTAGCTGCTCGTGGCTATCCCGAAAGCGGGTATGGCTGCCCACGTTGCGCATCCACATGCTCGTGACCTTCTGCTCACCGCTCAAAACGTCGGTATATTGGGTTTCGCCCAAGCGATCGTGCAGGCGCGTCAGGAACATAGTGTTCGCCGCGTAGCTGTTAGCCAAATAGCTGCCAAATTCAGGACGGTATTTATTCTCACCGCCCGGGCTAGGCCCTCCCGGTTCCGGATCTGGATCTGGATCTGGATCTGGATCTGGATCGGGATCTGGATCCGGGTCGGGGTCAACGACCGGAACTTTACTGGACAGATACCAGTTTTCATTCGAAGCGCCCTTAACAACATCGTAGTCATAGGCACCCGCGACAATACGAGACTGTTTAACGAAATCGCCAATGGATCGACCGCCAACCTCAACAATTTTAATACCTTCAACCGTTAGATCGCCGCCGCCGCCTATGTTAACAATGGAGACATAGGTTGTTCCCGCTTCTACATCACCGGCAACGATCAGCCTGTCGCTCAAAGAATTATCACCGCCCACAACGGTATTCAGCACCAGATTGCCTCCGTTACCGGCATAGTTCCCAGCAATAGTGAGCGTTTTAGGTGTAAAGGCAGCGGGATCGGTTGGAGAAGCAAATCTCAGCGTGGCGCCCGTCAGCGTCAAACGTGAAATAACAGAGTCGGCTGTCATATCCCATAGGCTGTTGCTGCCGGAGATGTTTAAGTTCACAGTACCGTTAGTCGTCGTATTAGGAACGCCGCTCGCGTCATACTCATTAGAGTTGGCTGTACCAATAAAGTGACTACCGTCGACCATCGCTAAATCTATAACGCCCAGATTTTGGCTCACCAGAGAGCCATTTATGGTAAAAATGCCAGAGGCGGCACTTCCATCTTTAAACTTAGACCCGATGAACGACTCATCTCCCGATGAAAACATCGCATAGCTGTTCGGATCAGTTACCGAAACATTGGTATCGCCCGTCAGATAAACCTGCCCACCTTTGTAAATCTTGGTTGTCCCACTGTAAGTCACGGTTCCGTCTTCTGCGACGATAGCGTGGGCAGAAGCACCTGAAGTGCTTATCGTTGTACTACCCAGCTGTATCTCACCGGTTTTGTTAGCATAAACCGCATAGGCGTTACGCCCTTCGGTACGGATACTGCTGCCGTCGTTAATGAAAACCCTCGCCGTATCTTCCAGCGGCGTATTGACCGTATCGCTATTGCGATCGCCAGCATACACCGCGTATCCCCGTCCCTGCGTAAGTGTTAGAACCCGTGCCTAACGTAACGATAGTGGCGTTTTTCGCCAGATGAACTTCATTGCCCCGAGCGTTGGACGTCAGGTTGGCTCTAACGCCAATCCCGCCTTTGCTTTCGATGTAGGCCTGTTCTCCCGTGATGAAAACGCGACTACCAGCGTTATTGGAGTTGGCCACGTTAATTCCGTCACCGGACGTTCCCTTTGAATTAATCGTCAGCTTCCCGGCAACCGTAAAGTCATACTCTCCTTTATTGACCCGAATACCGTCAGCGCCCGAACCATTGGTTGTGATGAGAAGAGTTTTGGAGGTCAGTACACCGGAGTAGTCAACGTAGATACCGTATCCGCGAGGCCCTACTCCGCCCGCCGCAACGGCAGAACCGCTCGCGTCTATTTCAACGAAGTCGTAGGTGTTCATTAAGCCATATTCACCCGACATGATAGACGGAATGCGCTCGCCCCAGCTCCCTATACCGCCTTTAACGGTACAAATTAAAGTTTGGCCGTCAGAAGAACTACAGCTCGCAGGCTCGGCCGAATAAGACAGACTGAGTAAAAATAAAGAAGAGCACACGCATACAGACAGCTTTGACAGTCTAAATTCACTCTTATTAAATACTTTCATACTTCCTCCTTTAAATTTAATCACAATAGGAGAAACGCTAATGAAAAAGAGAGAAATAAAACTTCTTCTTATAAAGAATCCCACTTTATATGTAATCGATCAACAAATTAATAAAATAATTAATTCATCAATAAATAATAAATTTATCTCTAGACAACATAAAAAACACAAAAAATAAATATAACAAAATCAATTAATTAAAATAAAACCCAAATATCAAAAAAGAAAAACAAAAAAAATCATTTCACGTACAATTCTCATTAACTGATATTTATTATAAGCACAATTAATAACCATCAAGAACACATAGAATATGAATAATAAGAATATTAACAGTAATATAATTGGATATTTTAAAATAAAACTATTCAATATAGGAGGGATGATTTATAACACAAAAGATAGCACATGAATAAGCAAAACATTTTTTCCAAACAAAAATACCCACAATAAAAAATAAACACTCATTTATTATATCGCCATACCGCTATGGCTTTAGTTAACACAAGCCTTCAATAAAAAAGCCCCTAAAATCAGGGGCCTTATATGATGACATCGTCTAGAGCGAGGTTAGGCTGCTGCTGGTTCACCCTTAGGTGGATCAAACGCTGTCAGCGTCAACGCTGGCCCGGTGTATTTCTCAATAGACACCAGCGCAGAGTTGCCGGAGCAGCCATTTGCCAGTTGTGAAGACGGGATATCGTCCGTCAGCACGTTAGCGCCGCCGTTCTTACAGATGCCCGTTGCGGGATCCAAATCCGGCCAGCCGCCTTCGTGAATACAGACTACGCCCTGCTTGATGCCGTCGGACACGTGAGCGCCCACCAGCACTTGGCCGCGATCGTTAAACGCCCGAACCAAATCGCCATCAGCAATGCCGCGCGCTTTGGCGTCTTCTGGGTGAATAGTAATCGGCTCGCGGTTCGCAACAGCGTACAGTTCGCGCAGTTTAGCGTAGTTCAGCTGGCTGTGCAGACGATGAGCCGCGTGCGCGGTCAGCAGCTGCAGCTGCCCTTCTTTCGCTGAGCCTTTCCACTCTTTAGGCGCCAGCCAGGTTGGATGCGCCGGACAGTCTTTATAGCCAAAGCCTTCGATGGTTTTGGAATAGATCTCGATCTTGCCGCTTGGCGTACCCAGCGGGTTCATCACCGGATCGGCACGGAACTCTGAATAGCGAACGAACTTCTCGTTTTTGTCGTTCTTACGCATTTCAATCAGTTTATTTTCCTGCCAGAACTGATTGAACATCGGCATAGCCACGCGCTGAGCACGGGCGCCCTTCTGAGCCGCGTCGTAGAACTCTTTCAGCCAGTCCATTTCCTCTTTGCCTTCGGTGTAAACCTTGCGGCCACCCGGCTTGAGCAACTCAGACATGTCAGCAAACACGTCAAAGTCGTTACGCGACTCGTGCATCGGTGGAACAACCTGCTTCATCGGCACCAGATGCTGGTTACTGTAGTCACCGGTCATGGTCAGGTCGTTACGCTCGTACGACGTCGTGATAGGCAGAACGATATCCGCATGCTTCGCCGCAGCTGTCCAGTAGCACTCGGAAATAACGATCATCTCCGGCTTTTGCCAGGCCTTGATTAGGCGGTTGGTGTCCTGATGGTGAGTAAAGTTTGCACCACCTGCCCACCAGATCATTTTGATCTCAGGGAAGGTCAGCTCGTGGCCGTTGTGCTGGAACTTAGTGTTAGGGCTTTCCAGCGCTTCAGTAATGCGCGCCAGCGGGAAGCTGGCTACCGCTTCAGACGCAGCCCAATCGTTCCCTGCGGAAGAAAGACCCGCCACAGAGGACGAAATCGCAGGCAGTACGCCGCCCGCGCGGGTCGGGTTGCCGCCGTTCGAGTAGTGGTAGGAGAAGCCGAAGCCGCCGCCTTCCGTACCGATCTGGCCCAGCATGGCTGCCAGCGTCACCAGCATCCAGTGCTTCTGCTCACCGTACTGCTGGCGCTGAATGCCCCAGCCGCCCATAATCATGGTGCGGTTCTTGCTAAAGATATCCGCCAGCAGTTCAAGCTGCTCGGCCGGCACACCACAGATTTCTGCTGCCCAAGCCGCAGTTTTTGGCGTGTTGTCAGACTTACCCAGCAGGTACTCTTCAAACTTGTCGTAACCGGTGGTGTACTTCTCCAAAAACGCTTTATCATGCAGTGACTTGGTCACCAGCGTGTGGGCAATACCCAGCATCATGGCGACGTCAGTACCCATGTTTGGCGCAATCCACTGGGCGTTATCACCAAAGAACTCGATGGTTTCAGAACGCATTGGGTCGATGGCAATCACTTTCTTGCCGGAGCTCTTGAGCTGGTTAAAGAACTCAATGCCCTGCTCGTCGGTGCTGGTCCACGCAATCTTCAGCGTGTTTAGCGGGTTCATCCCCCACAGCACTACAACTTGAGTGTTTTCAAGAATAACCGGATAGGTAGTCTGCTGTTCATATACTTCAACAGAGCCAACAACGTGCGGCATGATCACCTGCGCGGCACCGGTTGAGTAATCGCCCAAGTGGCCAGAATAGCCACCAGCCAGACTCATATAGCGCTGCAGCAGGGTTTGCGCCTTATGCAAAATGCCGCTGGAGCGCCAGCCGTAAGAGCCGGCAAACACAGAAGACGGGCCGTATGCCTTACGGATACGCATATGCTGCTCGTGGATAAGCTTGTAGGCTTCGTCCCAAGAAACGCGAACAAACTCATCGCTGCCGCGCTTGCCGTCCGGCGCGGTTGGATTCGCCATAAAGCCTTTGCGCACCATCGGATACTTGACCCGAGCGTTAGTATAAAGCTGATCGGGAGCCGTCGTTTGCAGACTGTTTGGCACAGTTTTAGCCAGCGCCCCTTTAGAAGAAATCACTTTCCCATCTTTTACCTCAACGTACATCGCGCCCCAGCGGCCTGCGGTCAGTACGGTTCCTGCCGGGGCTTCTGCCCAAGCCGGAAGAGGGATTGCTGAGGATATCGCCATAGCCCCAGCGGTTACACCTGCACCTTTAATAAAACCTCGACGTGATACGTTCATAGGTTATCCTCTTCTATTAATAATTATTTCAAGTCCTACTGCTACATCTCTGTATTACTTCATATCTTTCGCGTTGTATTGGAAATACCTGGTCAAAATATCTAAATTCTGTGGCGTAATGTCAGTCCTATCCCCCATGCCTTTAGCAACTGCGGGCCAGGCGTTGGCGGTATAGTGCTTGGATGAAATCTTGGCGTGACAGCCGGAACAGTAGACGGTATCCAGGTTTTCTGCATAGCCCCACAGCGCTTTTCTATCGGCCAATACGGGTTCAGTAACCGTTCCCGTCAGGCTGACCGGGCGCCACTCATTGTCGTAGTCATCCTTAACGTAGTCACCCTGAACCTTCAGAGCGGCCTGCCCTGCTTCACTCAGGCTTGCGAGGATCAGACGCTGCCCCTGTGCCAGATAGATAACCTGCTCGGCGCCTTTCATCTGTGAGCCAAGCAGTTCAACTTCACGCGTTGCGCCGTCTGCCTTGATCACCTTCAGTGCCGTCGCCGGATACACAGTCGCTAAATCACCCATCTTGATAGGCGTTGCCGGATAGACCTCTTTGGCTTCTGCTGTAGTCTGCTTCGCTGTAGCCATCACTTCATCCAGCGCTTTGTCATCTATTTTGATTTCAGGCGGGAAGTGAGCGACACCCTTGTGGCAATCGATACAGGTCTGCTTCTCTTTAATGCCGAGGTTGTGCATCTTCTGCGCATCCTGGCTTTGAGAGGCTAAATCCATTGCGTCAAACGTATGGCAGGAACGGCAGGTGGCTGAGTCAGTCGCCTTTAGCTGATCCCAAACCGTTTGCGCCATTGCCAAACGGTGCTCTTCATACAGCTCCGGCGTGTCGATTTTTTTGCTGACAAACTGATGGTAAACGTCTTTACTGGCCTTCATCTTGGCGATAAAGAAGTCGAGCGGTTCCTGTGGAATATGGCAGTCAGAACACTCGGCGCGTATGCCTTTTTGGTTTTTGAAATGAACAGAACCCTGATACTCCTCATACGGCGCCTGCATCGTGTGACAGGATAGACAGAAACTGGTTTCTGAGGTTTTATGCAGCATATAAGAGCTGCCACCAAACGCGATTGCCCCAATAATAGCTCCCAGGACAATGCCCCAGAAAAGCTTAGACTTCCTTATTGCCATAGTGAAAATAACCTTCTTTGTTAAAAAACATTTTTATAGTAAAGCGTTACACATCGTTATATATTTAATTACACAACCCATTGAAGACCGCCCAACTATCGTTATATAATAAAATACATAATGGAATTGTTAGATGAGCTAATTTCAGAAATAAAAGTGAATAAAGTAACAATATCCATTGTCAAAAATATGATTCCGTTCAAAAAACAGCCTGCCGGTACCTCAATCGGAGTATACTAACGCTTATTCGCCTGTCTGTCATAACTAACGTTATTCTTTGTATTTAAATGATTTTTTATTAAAAAAATCGAAAGATAGGAATAAAAATCATTATAATTCAAAGTATTGAATAACATTGATCTACTTCTTATTTTTATATTCTCATCTCAAAATGCTTTCATATTGGCTAAGGCTTATATTTCAAAAAACACGATTTCTCCGATAAAAAAACAATTAAATTCGAGATAATCCGTAATTTTTAAAATAAAAAATTAGAAATAGACTATTAAATAGCTCCTTTACCCAAAGAGGGGAAAATAACACTTTGTGATTTAGTTCGCTGGCAGCCTGTTCTTTTTTTAGCCGCGATGCTGATAGAAAATCCAATATGGTTGCCAGAATCATCCACAGCAAAAAGTAAAAGTGCGCCCGATCGTCGAAGCGCACTTTTAGTACAGCAATAGAGTTGATACTTATTTTGGCAAGCGAATCTTCACTATTTCAGCAAAATACTCTGCGCCAGTGAGTAAAATATCGTCATTGAAGTCATAGCAGGCGTTGTGTAAGGGAGTGCTGCCTTTAGCATCGGTATCATCACCATTGCCTAAAAAGACAAAGCAGCCGGGGATTTTTTGCAGGAAGGCACCGAAATCTTCCGAAATCATCATCTGCTGCACACTGCCGTTGACGCTATCTTCACCAACAACCCGCTTCGCCGCCTCCACCGCAACGTTAACACAGGACTCCCAGTTGACCGTCGGCGCAAACTCGTGGGTATAAGAGAATTCACACTCCGCACCGTTCATTGCGCACAGGCTCTCGCTGATTACCCGCATGCGCGTTTCCAGCAGATCCTGAACCTCTGGCGAGTAGCTGCGCGTATCGCCCTTGATTTCTACATGAGTGGGGATTGCGTTGCGAATACCGTCGGTGTGTAGTTCAGTACAGGAGATCACAGCGGGCACATTAGGATCTACGTTACGAGACACCACCGTTTGCAGTGCCATAATAATTTCAGCAGCGATAACCAGCGGATCTCTGCTCATGTGTGGGCGAGCGGCATGTGAGCCCTGACCCCTAATCTTGATAACGAAGTTGTCCTCGCTGGCCATAATGCCGCCAACGCGAGTTGAGATTGTACCCGCCTTCATGCCGGGCATATTGTGCAAGCCGTAAATCTCCTGAATGCCAAAGCGCTCCAGCAGGCCGTCTTCCATCATGGCGTTAGCGCCGTAGCCCGGCTCTTCTGCGGGCTGAAATACAAAGCACACAGTGCCGTTGAAGTTTCTTCGCTCTAACAGCAGCCGAGCTGCCCCCAGCGCGATAGACGTATGGCCGTCGTGACCGCATCCGTGCATGCGGTTAGGGGTAGTTGAGCGGTAGGGTCTGTCCCCCTGCTCAGTCAACTGGATGGAATCAATATCGGCCCGAATGCCGATAACACCGTCACCGTCTCCGCACTTCAGTACCCCCACCAGCCCTGTTTTACCGATCTGCCGATGTACCTCAATCCCCATTTGTTCGAGCTTTTCGGCAATAAAGTCCGAGGTATTCTGCTCTTCAAAGGCGCTTTCCGGGTGAGCATGCAGGTAGTGACGCCACTCGATTAACTGCTGCTTTAGCTGTTCCTGATTCATAGTGAAACTCCGTATAAAATGAGGTGTTCTCTAACAAGGCCATTCAAGAGTTTTTTGAACAACCCGTGGGGCACCGTTACTTCATCATGCCGTAAAAAATGGCCGATACAGTAATCAGGCCAATGATCGTCACAAAGACGTTGCTGATTTTGCCCCGATAGGGCGCCAGCACCGGAAGCTTGTGGATAGCGTACATCGGCAACAGCAGCAAAATCGCCGCGCCGGTAGGGCCGCTGATGCTTTCGATAATGCCCAGAATGCTAGGGTTCTTATAGGCGGCAAACCAGCAGGTCAGCACCATAAAGACAAAGATAACGGTGTTAATAGCCTTGGCGCTCGGCGCTTTTCCTTTGGCACTTGCCGTCTCGACTATCATGTCCCGCAGTGACTCATAGGCGCCAATGTAGTGCCCTAGAAACGATTTAGTAATGGCTACAAAGGCAATAATTGGCGACAGGTAGGCGATAACTGGCGTATCAAACTGGTTGGCTAAATAGGACAAAATAGACAGGTTTTGCGCCTTTGCTTCAGCCAGCTGCTGGGGCGACAGGCTCATAACGCAGCTCAAAACAAAGAACAGCACCACAACCACCATCAGCAGGATCCCACGCATCTGAATCTGCCCACACTTGGTGTCAGCGGCTTCAATACCGTAAAGCTGCTTCTGGCGAACCACCATCGGCGAAACAATAGGATAGTGATTAAAAGACATGACCAGCACGGGAAAGGTCATCCACAGCGTCATCAAAATTCCCTGCCCCGTTCCTACGGTATTCAGATCCATGGTGTCAAAAATAGCGCCGTTCCAGTGGGGAATAAGATACAGCGCCATAAAAACCAGCGAGCCAATAAAAGGGTACACCAGTGTACTCATCACTCGCATAATGATCTGCTGCCCCAGCCGCACGATAAACATCAACCCTAGGATAAGCACAATAGACACTATGGCTCTGGGCGGTTCTGGCAGATGCAGCTGGTGAGTAATAAAGCTCTGTGCCGTATTGGTTACAGCCACCGCGTACATGATCAAAATGGTATAGATAGCGAAGAAGTAGATAACGGTAAACACTTTCCCCGCCAGCGCGCCGAAGTGCTCACCGATAGCGTCGGTAATGGTGCTTTCTGGCGTGTTGGAGGAGTAGATAAAGCGCGCCAGCCCGCGGTGGGCTAGGTAAGTAATGGGAAAGGCCAGCGCGAAAACTATCAGCAGCGGCCAAAAGCCGCCGATACCCGCGTTAATGGGTAAAAATAGCACTCCGGCACCAATCGCCGTGCCAAACAGGCCAAGCACCCACACGGTGTCTTCACTGTGCCACTTTTTGGGATTTTTGAACTCGCGTATAGTCGGATCGTTATTCTTATTCATGGTAGATGTTCTCTTGTTCATGCTGCGTCGCCGCGCATTTTTTATTTATTATCTATACTGTCTTACCAGTACCGTTTTATAAGAGCCGCTGTTTGAATGAGAGCTCAACGGTTCAAACGCTGGCCCTCTTTTTTATGTTTTGTGTAGGGTAATCAGGTCTTATGTCTCAATGCATGAATCAGGCGCTGCGCCCAAACCAAACAATGTCTTCATACACGTCTGGAGAGGTATCCCCCTCAGTGCTGATAAGCAAAACGTGAGCGTTCACATTCAACCCCAAGCGCTCTCGCAGTTCCCGGTGGCACTCGTGGCTCATCAGTTCATAAATCAACCCCGCACCGATCGCCCCGGATTCGCCGGAAATAAAGGGTTCATCAGTATTGGGTCGAGGCGCCGCCAGAATGCGCATGCCGTTAGCCGCCAGCCTGTCGTCCGCAGAAATAAAGCACACCGCGTTGTCGCGAATAATCGGCCAGCAGGAGGTATTGGGCTCACCGCAGGCCAGCCCGGCCATCAGTGTCGCCATATCTCCGCCGACGCTGTGAGGCTGCCCGTCGTTAATCACCGCAGAACGGTACAGGCAGTTCGCCTGATGGGGCTCAACAACGATGACGGCAGGCGCTTTGTCTTTCATCTTTTCAATAAAGTAGCCCATGATGCTGCCGGCAAAAGATCCCACTCCGGCCTGTAAAACCAGATGTGTTGGAAGCGCTGCGCCGCTTTCCACCAGCTGTTCATAGGCTTCGATAGCCAGCGTCACGTAGCCCTGCATAATCCAGGTAGGGATCTGCTCATAGCCTTCCCAAGCGGTATCCTGTAGCAGCACCCAGCCCTTTTCCTCCGCCTGCTGGCTTGCCAAGCGAACGGTATCGTCATAGTTGAGATCGGTGATGGTGCACTCCGCGCCGTGGTTGCGGATGTTTTGCGCCCGAATCGGGGACGATCCCTTAGGCATAAAAACGACCGCTTTAAGACCCAACTGCTCTGCCGCCCAGGCTACGCCGCGGCCGTGATTACCGTCAGTCGCCGTGACGAAAACGATGTTTTCTATCTTTGATTTAATATCTGGCGCATTAAGTGCAGAAAAAGTCAGTGAATGAATATCCAGACCAAGCTTTTCAGCCAAGTATTTCCCTACTGCATAGGAACCACCCAGTCCTTTAAACGCGTTCAGACCAAAGCGCTGAGACTCGTCCTTCACGTGAATCGATCCCAGCCCTAGCCGCTGGCTCAGGTGAGGAAGCCTACGCAGCGGCGTTGCCCGATAGTTAGGAAACTTTTTATGAAACGCGAGGACTTCGCTGCCAACGCTGTCATTCAGCAAACTTAAGTCCGTTCCCTGACCGTAGGCTTTTTTTCTATTGTTAAACTGGTAGTTAATAATGTCCGTCATGAAAACACCTCAGTGACCATTTCCTGTAATGCAATGATAAATAAAATTTTTATATAACCTTTCATTCACTGCGTGCGCCCTATTGCTCAGTAAAAAGGCAATGGGAACCCGCGCTATTTATTCAATAGCCGTTTTGATTTCTTTAACCTTATTGAGCCTCGCTTTTTGCCAAAGCGTTCTATCTAATTTGTTTTATCTAATGTGTTACTTTGCGACATCAAAGTGGGATATATTTTGGCTGCGACACCTTTCTCCCACTCCTCACTCTTATTTCCACTGATTGAGATGTTACTATGCTTTAATCAGGTAAATGGCGCAAAATTGCCCGCTTAGGCGCAACTTTCACCCTAATTTAGTCCTTAAGCGCAACAAAATTGCGCAATGTGATGCTTATCACGCAATAAAAGGCAACCTAAACCATGAAGCTCGACCTCTACGACAAAAAAATTCTGACGCTGTTACAGCGAAACAACCGTCTGTCCCAGCGACAGATTGCCGATCTCGTCAATCTGTCGCCTTCAGCAGTTAACCGCCGCATTGCCGCACTGGAAGAGGCGGGTATCGTGAAGTCTAACGTTAGCGTAGTGGACTCCAGTAAAGTCGGTCGCCCGATCACTATTGTGGTTCAGGTCATGATTGAGAACGAAAGACTCGACCTACTACAGGAGGACAAGCAGCGATTCGTTAACTGCCCTCAAGTGCAGCAGGTCTACTACGTAACGGGGGATTTTGACTTTATGCTGGTGATGAACGTCCGCGACATGGCGGAGTACGAAGCCTTGACCCGAGAGCTGTTTTTCGCCTCGGGCAACATCAAATCGTTTAAAACTATCGTGTCTATGCAGAACGCTAAGCAGGAAATGACGGTACTGATAGAGTAGCGACTACTTACTTATTATTTCGGTGCTTATTACTTTAGGGAGGTGCGCTAAAAACCAAACCACTGCCAGCAGATCGGCACTACCGCCGGGGCTGAGGTTTTTCGCGATAAAGGCGTCGTCCATCGCCGCAAGACGCTCTTTAGCCCGCGAATCCGTCATGCCGCCGTCCTTGAGCAGAGCCTGAGCCTGTTTCTTGGCATACGTTAGTCCTTCAACGCCACCCCTCGAGACCAGATTGGTATCATCATTGTGTGCCATCAGTACCAGCAGCGCCTGATGCAGCGACCGCTCACTGCTCCATCCTTTATGCAGACTTTCCCGATAAACAGGAAGCCCGTGATTCAGGGCTGTGGCAAAGCCTGATTCAGCCTCGCCCCGCGCGCCGGTGAACCCGTAGCGCAGGTAGAATCGCTCCCCGGCAGTTCTTGCCTCTTTTACCAGAGCAAGCTCTCGCGCTACCAGCCCCTCACACATGTCCGCCACCTCTTGGCACAGCGTATAGGCCTCAACCTCTGCGCTTCGCGCTAGCAGTCTGCCCGCAGCCGCACACAGCAGGCCAAAGGCAAATATCGCCCCCTTGTGAGTGTTCACTCCGTCGGTAGCTCGGAGCATAGAGCGCTCGCAGACCATGCCCGGCTCCCTTAGGGCCGACAGCACCTCAGAGGCGGGCATATCCCCCAGCGCGTAGCCCAGGTAAACAAACTCCGGCAGGCCGTCAGCGATGGCGCGGGCGCTTCGAGCGAACGAGTGACGATCCATATCCCGATGCGAACCGCTGTTGCGCCTGTCCACCAGCCCCGGTTTAGGCGTCAGCAAGACTTCCTCCATCATGGCTCGATGAGCCAGACGACCAAGCGCCTTTCCCCATAGGGCAAGCTGCTCATCGCTGAGAGAAGCACTCGTATAGTAGGCTGTATCAGACGCCAGCTGACTGCTTAAACGCATGGATCCTCCGGTGGATGGCTTCCAGTAATTGATCGACACTGTGCGCCCGAGAGCGAGCACAGACGTGAGCAGGTTGGTCACACAGCAGGCAGCGACGCGACGGTAGCCCAATATCCGAGCGGGAGACGGGTCGCCCATCGCTGTCGATAACGTCCATATCCCACAGCCGCCCAAGGGGATGCTTCTCTTCTAACTCAGTACACAGGCGCTTAAGGGTAACGGTGTCCATATTGACGCTATAGATAGCCTCTGGTCCGGTAACGGAAAGCTCACGCTGACGGAAGTTGGGAGAAAGATTTAACTGCTCAAACGCGTCGTCCAGAGCGCAAAGCGCCTGCTCCATGGCATAGCGCGACTCAGGGGAATCCTTCACCTCGCCCGGCCAAACCAGCGTGATAGACACAACGGGAGCGCCAAAGCGCAGTCTCGCCTCTTTTTGCCGTTCGACTCGCCTCTCGCGGCAGTCCAGCATCTGCTCCAATGTGACTTTGTGTTCCGTCATTACTTAGCCTTATTGATTAAACAAGAAGTCAAACGTCGTCCTCGGCACCAGCCGAGCGACAGCGGCTTCGTTACCCTCATCCAGCAGCTTTCTTACTCTTGAAGCAGACACTGGCGCACCGTCAACCTCAACGCGCGGCAGCTCCTCTACCCGAATAATCGGGGCTGGCGAATCCGCTTCGGAAAGCCAAAACGCCATATCGAGATTGTATTTAGCCGTTACTGGGTCAAAGGGCTCGGTGCCGACAAACCGCACGTTAATGCCCAGCGCGGGGGCAATGGACTGACGAAACAGCAGCAGATCCAGCGCAGTGGCGCATTCGTCTACCAGCCCCTGCTCTTTCAGAAAATAGGAAGGAAAAGTCGCTTTGGAAATGGTGTAGTCGGAACCGGGATGAAGAGTGATCCTCTCAAGTCCCTTAATGCCCTCGCGGATAAGCCGCAGGCGATCGTCGTAGGCAAATCGCGATGCATCCTGTTTGACCACGAACAGGTGTAGCCAGTCGCAGCGTTCCAACGCTCTCGCAACCAGATAAAGGTGCCCCAGCGTAAAGGGGTTGGCGTTCATGACGATGCTGCCGATTGTTTTACCCGGCTGGCGAAGAGTCGTCAGCTCGCTACAGTAGTCAGACAGCCCGCGAGAGCCGTTTTCCATCAGCGTTATCCGCTCCGGCACTGTCACTAATGGGGTAAACCCCGCTCCTACAAACAGCGGTACGTTAGCCGGTTTGGTATAGAGGAACAGCTGTTCAACACCCTGCCGATAGGCAAGATTCATCACTTCGGTCAGCAGCCGAAGGCTAAGCGCGCCACCTCGGTGGCCTTCATCGATCGCTACGCACTTGATGACGTTACCATCAAGCCCCGCGCAGCCTACTAGCTGACCCTGAAAGCGAGCTTCAATAAACTGCGATAGGTTGGGTTCTAGACCTAGGCCGTTGGTATGGAGCAGGGATTCAAGCTCCTTGCTCGCCGTGGGCGAGGGATCAAAGAGAGGGTTGAAAGAGTATTGGTCGCTCATAGGGACTCCGGAGGATCTATTCTAAATCGGCATTGGCGGATATTCCGACCGTAAATACAATATGCCTATATAGCCATTGTATGCGGTCGGAAGGACGCCTGAATTAGCTTTGGGAGTGCGTCGGGCATAGCCTCCCTAGGGGCTGTTATGAAGCCCTTCGGGCTTCACCCTTTCAGGGCCAGCGCAAGCGCTGTTCAAACCGGCAAAGCCGGTTTGTCGTTGGCTTACGCCAAGTCGACCCCAACGGACAACGCCTTTAGGCGTTGAACAACACGAAGTGTTGGCCCGCAGGGCGAGCAAAGCGAGTAACGCTCTCCCTCCGATTAGCTCCTTAGGCCTTTAAAACCTATCCAGACCGTTGAGCTCTGTAGGTCTTTAGAACCTATTCTGGCCTTTCACTTACTTATTTGCTGGCCTATACACCACGTCAATAATCGTCCCATCGCGGTACTCGACGACGGCAACCACATCGTCGGTTAGGGCGATAGGGTCGGGTACGCCGGCAATATCTTCTGCTAGCTGTTTCATCTCTTCGATGGTTTTCAGCGGCAGCCCTCGCCCGCTCAGGCACTCAATAAGATCCTGCCTGCGAGGGTTAACGGCGATACCGTACTCGGTGACCAGCACGTCTACCGTTTCCCCCGGCGTGGTGATAGTGACGATCTCATCGCGCAGGATCGGCAGTCGGCCGCGGATCAGGTTGGCAGTGACGATGGTGAGCTTTGCTCCCGCCGCCGCATCGCTGTGCCCGCCGGAGCCGCCCATGATGTAACCGTTGGAGCCGGTAACCACGTTAACGTTGAACTGGGTGTCCATTTCTGTTGCCCCCAGCACGACGCAGTCCAGCTGATTGACCACACAGCCGGAATTAAACGGGCTAGCGTACATGCCGGCGCTGACTTCCAGATGGTTCGGATTCTCTTTTAAAGAGCGCACCGCCTCTAAGTCAAAGCCCTGCACGTCGATGAGCCGTTCGAACAGCCCCTCTTCCAGCATGGAAACCAGATAGCCGGTAATGCCCCCCAGCGCGAAGCTGCCGACAATGGATCTTTCCCGCATGATCTTACGCAGGTAGTGAGCCACCGCCAGCGACGCACCGCCTGCGCCGGTCTGGAAGGAAAAACCGTTCTTCAGCAGCCCTGAAGCCTCAATAGCCTTAGCCGCCAGCGAAGCGATTTTGAGCTGTACCGGATCTTTGGTGACCTGCGTTGTGCCGGACACGATCCCTTTCGGATCGCCAACCGACGGCAGTGTCACTACGTAATCAACCCGAGTCTGAGGAATAGAGATAGTCTTCAGCGGATAGGGCACCAGCGTATCGGTTACCGCTACTACGTAGTCAGCGTATTCCGCGTCTGGGAAAGCGTAGCCCAGAGAGCCGCAGGCGGTTGGCCCTTCGGTGCCGTTAAGATTGCCATACTCGTCAGCCGTGGGCGCGGCGATAAACGCGACGTCAACGTGCAGATCGCCGCACTCAATGGCGCGGGCGCGCCCACCGTGGCTTCTCAGCATTACCGGATTAGCCAGTACGCCCTGAGATACCGCCGTCGCCACCGGGCCGGACATATAGTCAGTGTCCAGATAAACGACTGTGCCGCTTTTGAAGTGCTCTACCATCGGCGCATGCACCGGGAAAACTGAACTCAGTGCAACCCTAAGCCCCTTCAGGCCGCGGCGAGCAGCAATCTCTAGCACCTGATTAACCAGACTGTCGCCGTTGCGAAAGTGGTGATGAAACGACAGCGTCATGCCGTCAACAATGGGCAGCTCGTCAAAGACTGCCTCCAGCCCGTCTCTCAGCTTGTTGCTTCCGGGAAGGCAGCACTTAACCTTCGGCGCGCTGCGCCGCATTGCGGGAGTTCGCGCAAACGCTCCGGCATAAGGAGCCAGCGTACCGATTTCCGCTATCGCCTCAGGCAGTTCGCGATTGACTAGGTTTTTCATACCGTTTCCTCCTGAGAAAGATTCAGATAGGCAGAAAGCCGCAGTGTGCGCTCGGCGCGCAGCACAATCGGTGCGTCGATCATCTTGCCGTCGAGAGCAATAACGCCGGTTCCCTGCTTCTTGGCCTGCTCTAGGGCATCGACTACTCGCCGAGCCCAGTGGATATCCGCCGCCGTCGGGCTAAACGCCTGATGGATGACGTCTATCTGGCGTGGGTTGATAGCCAGCTTGCCCTTAAAGCCCAGTCTGCGGGCAAACAGGGAGTCTTGCTCAAGCCCGCTTTCATCCTGCGCGTCGGTAAACGGCGTATCGATAGAGTCGATACCGGCTGCTGCCGCTGCGTTAACGATCGTCATCCTCGCTGACAGGATCTCTTCGCCAGAGCGAGAGCGCACGGCGCCCAGAGCGGCGGTGTAGTCTTCCGCTCCAAAGGAGATAGCCCATACCCGAGGATCCGCAGTGGCGATGTCGTAGGCGTAAATCACGCTTAGCGGGGTTTCCAATAGGGAATAATCCTCACTGGCTTTTGCCCTGGTCGTTCAGCGTGCTCAATCAGCGCTACCACGTCGCGAAGCATCTCGACGTTGTCGATTTTCGGCAGCACTAGCGCGTCGGGCTCACAGGGAACGATGGCGGCAATGTCCTGCGCGCCGCCGCAGTCCAGCGGGTTAATACGCACAACTTTGCGGCTGTTACCGTAGTTCACCTTACACAGCGCGTGGCTCACCAGCCGACGGGCTGAATCTTTTTCCTGCGGCGATACGGCGTCTTCCAAATCGAGGATCACCGCGTCGGCGCCGAATACGCCGCCGTTCTGCAGCATGCCTGGGTTGTTGCCCGGTAAAAAGAGAAGCGTTCTAAGAAGGTCCATAGTTAACGTGCCTCCTGTTGTGTAAGTGCAGTAGCCGATGCAACGGCGCGATCGATGGCGGTTTCCAGACGGGCGCGGATCGTACAGTCCAGCGCCCCTTTATCGACCGCTTTAATAAAGATATCGGGGAAGCCTGCCTTCACTGCCTCTTCAGCCAACGTGCAGCGGATGGCGTTGCCGAACTGAGCTTCAACAATGCTGGTCAATTCAATCTGTACGCCAAATCCAGACGGCTTTTCCTCAACGGAAATCATGATGTCATTGGACTCCAGCGTGCCCGCATGCCCTTTCTTAATAGTCATAGTGATAGTCTCCCGCTCGGTTAGCTGATAACGCGCATCAGGATTGCAGCCAGTACCACGACGCAGGCGCCTCCCAGTCGGGTAGCAATTTGCGCGAACGGCATCAGCTCCATGCGGTTACCCGCAGACAGAATGGCGACGTCGCCGGTTCCGCCCAGACCGCTGTGGCAACCAGTGACCATTGCCGCTTCAATCGGATACATATTGAGGTAGCGCCCAATGAAGAAGCCGCTTGAGATCATTGCCAGCACGGTCGCCGCAACAGTGGCGATGTAGGCAGGGGTAATAGCTGCGACGACTTCATTCCATGGGGTATAAAGTACGCCAACGCCCACCAGCAGAGCCCAGGTCAGGTTTTGTGCGACGAAGCGATAAAGCTGATAGGCACCCAGCTCCATCTGACGCGGCATAATGCCAAGGGTTTTCACCAGCGCAGCAGACAGGATCATGATGATCGGCGCCGGAATTGGGATGAAGTGGTTAGCCAGCATGCCGAACAGATAGAAACAGCAGGCAATAACCAGACCAG
Source organism: Leminorella richardii (assembly GCF_900478135.1). Classification (NCBI taxonomy): domain Bacteria; kingdom Pseudomonadati; phylum Pseudomonadota; class Gammaproteobacteria; order Enterobacterales; family Budviciaceae; genus Leminorella; species Leminorella richardii. Next base: position 788,762 of record NZ_LS483470.1, on the reverse strand, counting down.
CACCCATTAGGCCGAAGTCGATCGGCTGATTTTCATTCTTACCGCCGAGATCGATATCGCCAGAGCGAACCAGCGTACCGTTGCCGGTCAGGTGAGGCTTCTTCACGCCTAAGTGGCGCAGATAGCCCGCAGACATAATGGCGAACAGGTTGCCCAGCATCGCCGCAGGCACCAGCATGCCGATAAACTTATCCGGTGACTGGCTTAAGATTTCCGAATAGGCAACGGACAGAGGAAGGATCCCCTCACCGATACCGCCAGACAGGATCGGGATCACCACAAAGAAAAACGAGTGATAGGCGCCGAGCCCGGTCAAAGAACCTACCGCCACTCCGGCTACGCAGCTAGCGATAGTGCCAACCACCAGCGGAACAAACATCCGCAGGAAGCCCTGCACCAGCACCGCGCGCACCATGCCGAGAATACTGCCCGACACCAGACAGGCAATGTAGAAATAGAGAAAGTTTGAGGTTTTAGTAAACGACTTAATGGCAGCAACTGCCGCTGGGTTAAGCAGGTTATAGAACACCAAAATAGACGGAATGAAGATGGAGAGAATAGCCGGTCCGCCGATGTCTTTAAGGATCGGAACCCGCATACCGATGTCCCCCAGCAGCATGCCGATGATCATCATCACAGCGATACCGCCGAGCATATCGGCAGGCAGTTTTCCAAACACCGATGCCGCCAGTACGATGGCGGCAAGGATCAGATACAGAGGTAGCGGCAGTGGCCCTATTTTTATTTGCCAAAACTTATTTTTTTCAGTTTCAGCGCTAGTTTGTACGTCGCTTTGCATAATCAGACTCCTTTGTTAGTCGGAGCCATTTTGGTGTGAGCGCTGCACTGCGTCTCGCATCTGAAACTTATCTAAGCATTATGAAACTTATGTAAGCGAATGATTTTAAAAAGATAAATTTGTGACGAACTTCTCATAATCATCTAGAAAAAGGCACGACAGAACGATCGTCATCACGTAATAAAAGCAAAACCGGCGTAAGAACGTTACGCCGATCGCAAAAGGATACTGGTTAAAAACGGCTAACGAATGCGGCGATAGAGAGTAACCGGCCTTCCCTGCCCCCGATAGGCGAGCTCGCTGTAGAGTTCGCCTATCTCCACCATATAGTCGAGATACTTCTTCAGGGATATGCGCGACAGCCTGACAACGGGCACCAGTTCCTGAACGTCAAACGGCTTAGGCTGTTCGCGAATAATCGCCTGAATGCGCGATAGCGTCTCCTGTTCAATGCCCTTTGGCGCCTTATGGCTACGGGTCTCCTTGGCAAAAATCCGCCCGTCTATGGCCGCCTGGCTAAGCTCCCCTTCGTCCGCTAGCAGCCTTACTCGCTCGCGGTAGTTCACCAGCGCCGACTGAAAGCGCTCAAAGACAAAGGGCTTAACGATATAGTCAATCGCCCCTAGCCGCAGGGCTGTCTGAATATCGTCCCCTCCTCGGGCAGCGGTCACCATAATAACGTCCACGCTGGGGTAGCGCTTTCTCACCTCTTTCAGCAGGCTCAGGCCGTCCAGTCCCGGCATAAACACGTCCAGCAGCAGCAGAGAAACGTCGTGCTTTGCCATAAAATCCAGCGCAGCGCTGCCGCTGTTGATGACTCCCGCCAGTGAAAAACCGTCGATCATGCTCAGGTAGCTCTTATTCAGCTCGGCCACCATCGGATCGTCTTCTACCACCAGTACGTTAATCATCATCACCTCCATTAATCTGATCCGCCGGTATGCGGATAAAGAACGTCATGCCGTCCCCTTCCCGGCTGGAAACGTCCATCGTGCCGTTTAGCTTGTCTAACGCGGCACTGGCTAAAAACAGCCCAAGCCCTCGGTGCTCCCCTTTAGTCGAAAATCCGCGCTGAAAGATCTGGTGAATGCGCTCCGCCGCCATGCCCGGCCCGCTGTCGCTTATCTCAATATTCCACTCGCCGTCTCGCTGTGCCAGATGAAGGTTAACCTCTTTCAACTCTGATGCCTGCACCGCGTCAAAAGCGTTATCCAGCAGGTTCCCTAACAGAGTAACCAGCGCATGGCTAACGCCGGGTCGCTGGATTTCCGGCAGCGCGTCGTCAATGTCCAGCAGCAGATCGACACCCATTTCTTTGGCTCGGCTAAATTTGCCGTTCAGAAATGCCGACAAAATAGGGTCGCGCACTGCGTCATTAATAAACGCCAGCTCGCCCTGATTTTCATTGATGATGTCGGACAAATACTCCAGCAGCGCCTGTCGATTATCACTGCGCGCGAATCCGTTAATAACGTGCAGCTTATTGAGAAATTCGTGAGCGGAAGATCTCAGCGCCTCAACGTAGCGGTTAACCCCCGTCAGTTCCTCTGCCAGCTTGCTGACTTCTGACATATCGCGAAACGTCGCGATGGCGCCGATCACTTCACCGTTAGCGTAAAGGGGAACTCGGTTAGTCAAAATAATAATGCCGTTAAGATCCTGTTCGCGGTCAAACTCCGGTTCACCAGAGCTAAGCACCTCCGTCAGGCGGGTGTGAGGGATGCATTCATCCACCTTCTCACCAATCACATTTTGCACAATGCCCGCCATGCCTAAAATACGCTTGGCTTCGTTATTGACCACTACGAGGCGAGCGTCGCGATCGATGGCTATGATCCCTTCGCGCACCGATTCCAGCACCGCGTTGCGCTCGCCCAGTTGGCGAGCGATTTCCATCGGCTCTAGGCCAAACAGGATTTTCTTGATGCTGTTAGACAATACCACCGCCAGCCCGATGCCGATAAGCAGCGCCAGCGTTAGCGCCGACATAATAGGCTGGTTCACACGTTCTACCGCCTGATCGATGCTGTAGGACATAATGCCCACTACTACAGCACCAACCTGATGTCCCTGACGATCAAAAATAGGTTTGAAAGCTCGCTGGGAAAGCCCCAAAGACCCTTTGGCAGAAGAGATATAGCTCTCGCCGTTGAGCACTCGCCCCTCATCGCCCCCGACCATCGGTTTACCGATCTTAGCCGCATCGGGATGGGAAACGCGGATGGCTTTCATATCGATAATGACGATAAATTCCACGCCAGTGGCTCTTTGAATCGACTGAGAGTATTCCTGAATCTCTTGGCGAACCTCTAAGGTTGGGTTACCTAATCCCGATATCACCAGAGGCGATGACGCAATAGCATCGGCCACCATTTCCGCCTTGTCACCAGCCTGATCGTGCAGCCGATCGTCAATATCTTTTGCTATCTGCACGTTTGCCGCCACCAGCGGCAGCGTCAGCACGGCAACCACCAGAATGATAATCTGCACTCTTAGGGGAAGGCGTTTAAAAAAAGCGAAGGGTTTCATAGCGTTCTCATTATTATCAACGATAACGGCGCCCACACCGCACCGTGCGAGATAACCGTATCAGAAAATAAGAAAGCGATGTGTGATATGAATAAGCAACTTTATGAATCGAATAGTGTGCAAACTTGCATAAAATACCGTCAAAATCACTCTATATTCTTCTATAACAGCTATATAAAACTATTAAAACAGTCTCTTTTCTTTGCAAAGAAAAAGCGCCCAAAGGCGCTTTCACTACTCTCTTTAACATATTTAGCGGCAAGGGAAATGTGGTAAAAACAGCAGGTTCCTGCTGAACTACATATTAAATATGATGACGCACGATGCGGATTCCCTACAGGGTTTCGTGCTGCAAACTCTCCTGCCACTTGCGAATGCGCTTGTTCACTGTAGGCTGGCTGATTTTTAAATGAATACTGATCTTTCTGGCGCTCCATCCCTGTTGAAAAAGCTGAACCACCTGCTCTTCGGTAGAGGGAATATTGGCGTGATAATAGTAGCGCCCCTGAAACGTCCGGCTGCACCCTTTACACAGATAGCGCTGTAGGCCAGCGCTCCCTATACCATGTTTCTTGACCTGCTCCTGCGAATGGCAGAACGGGCAGGTTGGCGATGACTGTTTCATCATGTCGCTACTCACACACCACGTTAAATTTGATAGCAAAGCCCTTCTACAGAGATGCCTGTATAAGTATCAATACCTGTTTCAAAAGCAAAAGCTGTAGTCTGCCTTCACCCTAAAGCGATAAAATTCTAATGAGTTGCAAAATAAAAACTTAAAGAAAACTAAAAAGTGCTAAAACCATCAAAAAACACAAATAAACTAGATTTCACGCTAAAGGTATCATAGGGACAAAAGAGTGTAAACGATCTAAAAACCCACATTTACAAATAAAATCAGATTAAAGGGCTTATTTTTTAGTTAATTTAGACTTAAAAACCAATTTACAATATATCGGCATAGATCGTTTTAATCACATGATATATCTATTTAAAATAATCCATCGATATGTAAGTTACATTTTAATAATAAAAAAAGATTTTATGATCGATATGGTTTTTGAGTTTCTAGAGAAGAACTCGATGAAAAGATCAGGAAAAATATCCAATACGTATTTTTCACATAGCGATGAATCGTGATAAATCATTTCTTTTTTAGTATTTATTGGTATTAAAAAAGCGCCCGAAGACGCTTTTCTCTTATCACATCACCCTGTCAGGAGCAGTAATAGCCGATCGTAAAGGTGACCGACATATTGACCTTGCCTGCCGTCACACTGTGAATCTATAGATAGCGAGCAAGCACAGAGTCGTCGCTATTTAGCCGACTCGTCGCTTGACTGAATTCTTATACGACGATAAACCGTCTCTTCGCTGACCTTAAGGTGAGCGCTGATTTTACGCACGCTCCACCCTTCACCAATAAGAACATCAATCTTCTCACTCACGTCATGATAGTTCGCGTGATAATAATACCGCGATTGAAAAGTCCGACGGCAGTTTTTACACAAGTAGCGCTGTAGGCCTGAATTCCCCAATCCGTGCTTTCTAACCTCACTATTTGAATTGCAAAATGGGCACACCGGCTGCCTGAGCTGCCGCAGTCTCTTCTTATCAAGAAACGGGATTGAACCTTCTAGCATCACTTTTCTCCAACTTATCTTCTTTTGCGCACCAGTCGCGCACAGTAGCGGCGTATCAGCATTCATCTCAGAGCCATAGCGTTAGCGGTGGTGAAGCTGTCAGTGCTTATTTCCTGCTTTCTTGATTTTCAACACAAAAGTGTTTCTAGTAAAAAAGAAATAATAAAAAATGGCTTATAAATAATTAGTCAACGAGTTTATTATATAGAAAATAGGCGGTAATACATTTTTTAAAAATTATATTGAAGATATTGAAGAATAACAACATTAAATATAAAAACCAATTAAATCAAATAGATAAACCAATTCAACGGATTAAAAACATTAAGAAACAAATTAAATGAAAAATATAATAAAAAATAAGAAAACAAAAATAACCTCAATAAATCATATAAATATAAATAAGTTGCAAAACAATATAAAAAGAAAGGTTTTTAAAGAAAAGAGTATATCTAACTGTATATCTTGAGAAAAAGCCTAAATCTACGAGTAAGGCGTTCCACATACGGAATAACATCAGCCTCCAGCGTAGGCGGCGGTACTCTACAGTAGAAAAACGTTTTCTTACTAAAATAGTGAAAAACTGCATAGAAAAGGCATAAATCTGCTCAAAAGATACCGTGCACTGCGTTGTAAAAAACAAAGAGCGCTTTTGACGCTAGCGCTCCTTTTTACGGTGGATAGTAGAGTGGACTTTATGCGCCTTTGTCAGGGTCGAAGCCTTAGTGCCAGCAGGAAGATACCCGTCCCTACAGCACCCAAGCACAGCAGAGGAAACAGCGGTATACCAAACAGAGTCAGATTGCTCGCCAACAGCCAGGGCGCCAGCCCCAGTGCAAACGCCGCTGTTACGATTGCCACCGCCAGCGTCATCGCGCTGCGTTCCAGAGAGCGCCCCAGTTCGTTAAGGTTCTTAACCTCCAGATCGGCCTGAAACTTACCGTGCTGAAGCCGTCGCAGAACCAGACTCAGCGTCTGAGGAAGCGCTTCACACAGCTCGACGAGTTCAATCCCTACCCGCTTCAACCGTCGACCGGATGCGCCAGCGCCGTAGTGTTTGAGCATGGTTTGCCGCAAAAATGGCTTGAGGGTACCGATAATATCGATATTGGGATCGATACGGCGTAAAACGCCGTCAGCAGTAATCAGCGCCTTGAACAGCAGAACCAGATCCGGCGGCAAACTCAGGCGATACTCTCGGGCAATGGCCAGAATCGTCACCAAAGCGTGCCCCAGAGTCAGTTCCCCTGGGCCAACCCGCTGGTAAAAATCCTGCACCGCTAGCTCAAGCACTGCGCTATCTGGCCCGGCGTCTTCACTCCAGCGAATCAGCGTGTTCACCAGCCCTTCGGATTCCCGTTCTGATAGCGACTGCATCATCAGCAGCAGCTGGTTGCAGCGTCGCTCTGAGATTTGCCCCGCCATGCCAAAATCAATAAAGGCGACCTGATTGTCTCCTACCGCCATCAGATTGCCCGCGTGGGGATCGGCGTGGTAGAGCCGGTCAAGAAAAACCATCTGCATAAAGGCCAGTGCGCCTTTACGCGCAAGGGTCGGTCCGTCAAACCCTGCATCGGCAAGCTGCTGTTGGCTCTGAGGCGGCGTTCCGGGAATATAGCTTTGCACCATCAGGTGCTCTGTTGCATATTCTGGCCACAGGCGAGGGATTACGATATCCGGCCTGTCGGCAAAGTTCTCGCTAAAGCGTTGGGTATTCTTTGCTTCGAAGGTTAAATCCAGCTCGTTGTTCAGCGCCGTCGCCAGCTGTCGAACCAGCTGGCGAGGATGAAAGCGCGCCAGCTCTGGGCTTTGCTGTTCAATCAGCTCTGCAAGCCACGCCAGCAGACGCAAATCCGCCTCGATAGTTTCTTTTAGGCCGGGCTTAAGAACTTTAACCACTACCTCTTCACCGCTGTGCAGTCGGGCGCGATAAACCTGTGCCATCGAAGCTGCTGCCAGCGGCGTCCGATCAAACTCGGCAAACACCTCTTCCGGCTGGGCGCCAAGAGAGTCGCTGATCCGGTGGCATATCTGTTCCCAAGGCACAGCAGTTACGTTGCTGTGCAGCTTTTCAAGCTCTCTGGTCCAGGTTTCATCAAACAGATCTGCACGCGTTGCAAGAATTTGCCCTAGCTTAACGAAGGTTGGCCCCAGCGCCTCCAGCGCCTGACGCAGTCGCTGAGGCTGATTGTCTGGAACGGTGTCATTGGAAGTGCGGCGGCCAAACAGGGCACCAAGGCCAAGAATGCGAATCAGATCCTGCAGGCCGTAGTTAAACAGCACCTGGCCAATGGCCTTGAGGCGCACGCGGTCGCGCGCGGTAACGTAGACGGTTTTTAGCAGCATATCGCATCCTTTTCAGTAGCTTCTTTCTCGAACTGTAGCCGACAAAGAGGAGATCTCGCGGTGTGCTTGGCTTCCTGCCGAAAAGCGCACCGTAAAAACAACAGCGTTCTACAACCAGGTTTCAAACGTCAGCTCGACATTTTCCTGCTCAGAAGAGAGCCAAATGGCACCGTCCTGAATGGTGGCCTGTAGCGTCATTGTGCGCTGACACAGTGTCGTAAGCTGGGTCATTTGCGCGTCGTCAAGAAAGTACACCGACAGATTGCTATGGCTCTCAAGCTTTGCCTGATTCTGCTGCCACCAGACGCGAGCCGCTCGCTCAGAGTAGGCATATAGCGTCACCCGCTTCGCACGGTGGCAGGCTTTACGCAGGCGCTTTTCATCAGGCAGCCCCAGCTCTATCCACTGTACCACTTCACCCACATCGTTTTGCAACCACAGCTCGGGTTCATCGTCCGCACAGAGCCCTTTGGTAAAGGTCAGGCGTTCGTCTGCATGGCAAATCCACGCCAACAGGCGCAGCATCATGCGCTGCTCTGTTTCCGACGGGTGCTGAGCCAACGTCAGGGCTGTATCGAGGTAAACCTGACGGTCCATATCCGCCACGTTCAGCGCGGCTTTATAAATTGTTGCTTTCAGTGCCATGTAGGCTGCGCCCCGTAGCTGTTTGCGGTATTTAAAAAAGAAAATCGGCGTCCAGTGTAACCAATCCTGAGGCTAAACACAGCCGTTTGATTTTCTCCCTTAGGGGCTGAGTAACAAAAGAAACTTTTTTCTCAAACGACGGCAAGTAGCTGATATAAAGAATAACGGCTATGCTATAGTCAACGCTTGTTCGTCGAACAAAGCCTTTTTGACTTCGATTGAACAGAGTTTTTTGCGTTGGTTCACGGCAAAGGAGGTGTCAATGCAGAAATACAGTGAACCCGTTCGACGTAAGTATGCGCAAATCGCCAGCGGTGAGCTCGGCTACGTTGCCGATGCGCTGGGCTGTGTGCTAAAAGCATTAGACGACATTGCGGCTAACGCGTCGCTGCCGTCTGAGGTAAGGGAAAGCGCGGCATACGCTGCCGCCAATTTACTGGTGAGTGATTATGGTGATGACTGAAAAAGAGTACCAACCCATAAACTGTGATGACTATGATAATTTAGAGCTCGCCTGTCAGCACCATCTGGTTCTTGAAATCAAGCTCAGAGGCGGTGAAAAACTGGAGGCTAAGGCCTGCGACCTGCAGCTGAAAAAGAAAGTGGAGTACCTGATTGTTGAAGCCGACGGGGAACAGCGTGAACTTAGGCTCGACAATATCGCCTATTTTAGCCACCCCACCCTTGGCAAAATCGAAATCAGTCTGGCGGATTAATTTACGCCGTCGCGGGCAGGCAATCTGCCCGCGTATCCTCTCGTTAGATCCCGATTACTCTTTCACATCCAGACCCGCATAATAAGCCGCCAGGTCAGCAATATCCTGCTCAGAAAGCGCCTGAACGTAGGCCGCCATTACGTTAGCCAAACCGCCGGTGCGCTCGCCTTTCTTATAGGCCAGCATCGAGTGTTCCAGATACACCTGGTTTTGCCCCGCCAGATTGGGGTAAGTCGGAATGGTAATTTTGCCGTTCATGCCGTGGCAGGCCACGCACTTGGCCGACTTGCTTTTACCCGCTTCGGCGTCACCCGCAGCCTGTACAGAGAAGTTTATCAACAGCGCGCCACAGAGCAGCATTAGCATTTTTTTCATCAAGAGAACCTCGTTAACGTCATTGCTTTCAGTAAGTCATAGAGAAATAAAGAGGCGCAGCGAGTGCGCTAGTTTTTATCGTGTTGAAGATGCCAAACCGTATTCGTGCCTAGAGGCTCCCCCTCTTTGGTGGTGAAAAGGCCAACGGCCGCCACCAGAATGTCATTATAGAACAGCATCGGCGTGCGCTGCCTGAGCCAAGGGGGAACGTCAAACTCCTGCCACAGCTTTTTAAGAGCGCGCGAGTGCTGCCGCCCGACAATAGCCACATTCAGACTGCCCGGTGCGCAAAAGCGAATCGTCACCGTCTCGCTGTCGCTGGGTGCTCTCACAGCCTGACCTTCGGAGGTCAGTGAGAGAGAACCCAGCCCGTCAGGCAAATTCAGCGCCTTCTGCCCGTCCCACTCAAGCACCGAGGCAGAGACATCCTTGAGGATCGGCAGCAGATAAAGCCTCTGGCGATAGCGCCGAACCTGATGAGTCAACAGCTGAAGCTGCGGCTGGGCATCGTCTTGGCTCTGTGCCACTTCAAGCCACAGCGTCTCAAGCTGAGCGCGTGAAGGCATCGTCACGCCGTGCAAACCAAACCAGCGCCGCAGCAGCGCCCGACGATGGGGTTCAGAAACAGTGCGCAGCCCGTCGATATCCAATGCACCATTATCATCACACAGCAGAGCAAGCTGAGGCGCCAGCAGTTCGTCAAGCAGGCTTTCCTGCTCCGCACACAGCGCTGCGCTGCGGGCAACGGCCTGCGTAAAGTGAGGCCAGCGCCCGGCAATCTGCGGTAGAACGTCCCGCCGCAGGAAGTTTCGGTCATAGCGCGCGTCCTGATTGCTTTCATCTTCTACCCACGTCAGGGCATGTTCAGCCGCGTAGCGCTCGATGTCTCGGCGAGGAACGCCAAGCAGCGGTCGCACTTGCGTCCCTTTGCCAAAGGGCATGCATTCCGGCATCGATGAAAGCCCCGCCGGACCGCTGCCGCGCTTTAGCGCCAGCATGAAGGTTTCGCACTGATCGTCCAGATGCTGCGCGGTGACCAGCACCTCTCCCTTTAGCAGCCTCTCGGATAATGCATGATATCGAGCCTCTCTCGCCGCGGCCTCTACGCTGGCGCCTGCCGCGGCGACGCCCACTCGAACCACCTCCAGCGGTACCCCCCACTGTTCACACTGCGCCTGGCAGTGTAGAGCCCATGCGTCAGCGTTTTGGCTTAGCCCGTGGTGCACGTAAACCGCGCGCAGAACAATGTCTATACGGGATGTTGACCTCAGGCTAACGAGGGCATGAAGAAGCACCGAAGAGTCAACGCCGCCGCTAAAAGCCACCAGCAGACGGGCGCCGTTCTCAAAGACGCTATCAATTTGTTTTAAGAGGTTCTCAGTGTTTGCAGTATCGTTACGCGTCATTACACGACTCACACAAAAAATTTACCTTACTCAGCGTCTGTGAGTATATCCTCATCAGGCTAACTGTTGCTTTCATAAAGTTCTATCGGCAATTGGTCTGGATCGCGGAAAAAGGTAAAACGCCGTCCAGTATAGGGATCGATGCGCACGGGCTCACACTCTACCCCCTCACTTTCTAACCCAGCAATCGCCTCATCAATATTCTTGACGCTAAAGGCCAAATGCCGCAGCCCACAGGCCTCCGGATGGGTGGGTCGAGGCGGCGGCGAGGGAAACGAGAACAGCTCAATCATATAGACGCCGTTCAGTGCGAGGTCGCCCTTCCACGATAGCCGCTCTGCCCGATAGCACTCAGACAGCACCTCAAAGCCTAATGTATGACAATAAAACCTCTTGCTTTGCTCGTAATTTCGACAAATCACTGCAAGATGGTGCATTTTTTCCACTTTTATCATCAAATACTCCAAACACATAGTTTTATTATTATTTAAATCAATGGATTGAAAATAATCATACAATAACTATTTATCAGTATTTTTATTGGTAACACGATTCAGCTCACTGAATTACAAAATGATAACAACTAAAATCCCGCGCCAGAACACGTTACTATCAATACAATAAAAGGTTGAAAAATGTCCGAATATCTTTCCTTCTTTCTGGGAATCATTCCACTCATAGCCATGATTGTGATGATTTTAAAGATAAAAACCCCTATTCACTACGCGGTTATTATTTCTCTTGTCATCACGCTGGCCATTGCAGGTATATTTTGGCATACGCCGGTGCAAAACCTGACAATGTCGACACTCTACGGCGCCTCTAAAGGGCTGTGGCCAATCATTATCGTTATTTTAGGCGCTATCTATAGCTACAACCTGATGCTGAAAACCGGCGGTATGGACGTTCTGAAGAACGTGCTGGCCAACATCAGCGACGATAAGCGCATCCAGATCCTGCTTATTTCCTGGTGTTTCGGTGGCTTCCTTGAAGCCGCAGCAGGATACGGTACCGCAGTTGCTATCCCGATCGGCATTCTGATCGCACTAGGCTTTAACCCGCTGAAGGCCGCTATCGCCTCGCTGGTTGCCAACACCGTTCCTACCGCCTTTGGCGCCGTGGGTATTCCGGTCTCTATTCTTGCTGAACAAACCGGCCTGCCAGTGCGCGAGCTCAGCAGCATGATCATTATTCAGCTCTCGCTGTTTAACATCCTGCTGCCGTTCGTTATTGTTGCCATCGCCGGCGGCGGTATTCGCGCTATCAAGGGAGTATTCTTTATTACCCTGATGTGCGGTATCAGCACCCTGATCCCTCAGTATTTTGTTGCCACCTATCTGGGCGCAGAGCTTCCTGCATTTGCCGGTAGCCTGGTGAGCCTGCTGGTCACGATCTTCCTGGCCAAGCGCCACAAAACGCCAGCAGCAGAGCAGTCAGCGGACGCTCCAGCCGCCGTTAAGTACAGCGGTGGTGAACTGTTTCGCGCCAGCGCCATTTACCTGCTGACGTTCCTGTTTATTCTGCTGTGTTCTCCCCTGTTCCCAGCAATCAAAAACGGCGTGGGCCAAATCTCTAGCGTGATCCCTTACGCGCTGAGCGACACCACTGTCTTAAAGCTGAAGGTTGAGTGGTTAAGCACCCCTGGGGTTCTGATTATCATCGCCACCTTTATCGGCGGCCTGATTCAGGGCGCGGGCATCGGCACTATGCTGTCCGTTCTGTGGTCAACCGTTGTTCAGCTAAAGAACTCGATTATCGCCATTACCGCCATCGTTGCTATGGCGACCGTGATGGACACCAGCGGCATGATTGGCTCTATCGCCAACACGCTGGTTAGCGTCACCGGTACGGGATACATCTTCATCGCCCCGGTTATCGGCGCGCTGGGTACCTTCGTAACCGGCAGCGACACCAACTCTAACGTCCTGTTCGGCAAGCTGCAGACCAGCGCCGCAGCCCAGCTGAACATTGACCCCATCCTGCTGGCAGCGGCTAACACCTCTGGTGCAACCGGCGGCAAGATGATCTCCCCACAGAGTATCGCTATCGCCGTTTCCGCGACCAAGATGGACGGTCAGGGCAGTGCCATTATGTCCGGCACCCTCAAGTACTGTGCGATTTATATTATTATTCTCGGCGTGAAGATCGGCGCCATGTACTACCTGTTCCATTTGTAATACAAATCACATACAACGCGTTTAAGCGATGGTATTATCCGGCCTCTGAAAATACACCGGCTCCTTAGGAGCCGGTTCAGACCAACAAAAGAATACGGATAACCGGCCTTTGTATCTGGCTTAGGCTGACAGCAAACGCTAAGCGCCGATTATTTTCCGCTTGTGGAGCAATGTGTAATGAAAGTAAATTTTTACGTAACCTGTATAGGTGACACCATTAAGGCCAACATGGCCCGTGACAGCGTTTTGCTGCTTGAGCAGCTTGGCTGTGAAGTTTTCTTCCCTGAGCGTCAGGGCTGCTGTGGTCAGCCTGCGCTTAACAGCGGCTACGTCAACGACGCGAAACCCGCCATGAAGTCCCTTATCGCTGCGATGGAAGTCAACGACTACCCTATCGTTTCCCCTGCGGGCTCTTGTACCTACGCGATCAAAAGCTACCCGACACACCTGGCGGACGAGCCAGAGTGGGCAGCCAGAGCGCAGGCCGTCGCTGACCGCATGCAGGATCTGACCAGCTTTATCGTGCATACGCTGGGCGTGGTCAACGTCGGCGCTCGTCTGCCCGGCCGCGCAGTTTATCACCCTTCCTGTAGCCTGTTCCGCAAGCTCGGCGTGAAAGATGAGCCTATTATGCTGCTGAACAACGTAGAAGGCTTAGAACTACTGCCTATCGTCAATCAGGAAACCTGCTGTGGCTTCGGCGGCACCTTCTCCGTCAAGATGTCAGAAATTTCTGGCGAAATGGTGAAAGAGAAGGTAGAGCACATTATGGACGTTGAGCCGGACTTTGTTATCGGCGCCGACACCAGCTGCCTAATCAATATCAGCGGCCGCCTGACGCGTGAAAAGCGTCCGGTAAAAGTCATGCACATCGCTGAAGTATTAATGAGCCGCTAAGGGGACCAAGACCATGTCGATGAAAACCAGCAACGTCGAATTCAAGCCCCGCATCAAGGCAGAGATGGAAGACACCATCATGCGCAACGCGGTGGCGATGGCTCAAGAGCGCATCGGCGCCAACCGCCAGATTATGGTGAACGAACTGGGCCATTGGGACGAATGGCGCGACCGCGCCGAGCAGATCCGCAACCACGTGCTTGAGAATCTGGACGCCTATCTGTATCAGCTGTCTGAGAAAGTCACTCAGAACGGCGGGCACGTTTACTTCGCCCGCACCAAAGAAGAAGCCACTGACTATATCCGCAACGTTGCCCGCGAAAAGCAGGCTAAAAAAGTGGTGAAGTCCAAGTCAATGGTGACGGAAGAGATTGGCCTTAACCACGTGCTGCAGGCGGAAGGTATCGAAGTGGTCGAAACCGACCTCGGCGAGTACATTCTTCAGGTTGATAACGATCCGCCATCACACATTGTAGTACCGGCCATCCACAAAGACCGCTATCAAATCCGCAAGGTGCTGAACGAAAAGCTGGGCTACGACGGCCCGGAAACGCCGGAAGCGATGACACTGTTTATCCGCGAGCGCATTCGTAAAGACTTCCTTGAAGCCGATATCGGCATCAGCGGCTGTAACTTTGCCGTGGCAGAAACCGGCAGCCTGTGTCTGGTGACCAACGAAGGCAACCTACGCATGGCGACTACCCTGCCGAAGACCCATATCGCGGTCATGGGCATGGAGCGCATCGCGCCGACCTTTGAAGAAGTGGACGTGCTGATCACCCTGCTGTGCCGCAGCGCGGTGGGCACCCGTCTAACCAGCTACAACACTTGGCTGACCGGCCCTCGTGAAGAAAACCACGTGGACGGCCCGGAAGAGTTCCACTTGGTGATTGTCGACAACGGCCGCTCCAAGATCCTAGGCTCAGAGTTCAAGGACGTGCTGCGCTGTATCCGCTGCGGTGCCTGCCTGAACACCTGCCCGGCCTATCGCCAAATCGGCGGCCACGGCTACGGTTCAATCTATCCGGGGCCTATCGGCGCGGTGATTTCTCCGCTGCTGGGCGGCTATGAAGACTTCCACGACCTGCCTTACGCCTGCTCGCTGTGTAACGCCTGTAACCAGGTTTGCCCGGTGAAAATCCCGCTGGCGCAGCTTATCGTTAAGCACCGCCGCGTGATGGCAGAAACCGGCCTGACGCCGAAGGGCGAGCAGCGCTTTACGCGTCTGTTCAACTACGCCAACTCCCACCCTGCCCTCTGGAAAGTCGGTATGACAATGGGTGCCAAAATGGCGAACTGGATGATCAAGGACGGTAAAATTCCGTTCAGCATCAACGTCCTCAATGACTGGACAGAGGCTCGCGACCTGCCCGCGCCGGACGGCGAAGGCTTCCGCAGCTGGTTCAAGCGTCATCAGGCCCAGAAGAACAGGTAATGGGGAATAAATAATTATGCTAATGAATGAACAAAATCGCGCGTCGTTTCTCAGTGAAATCGCCCAACAGCTGGGTCGCGAAGTGCGCCACGCGCCGGAAGCCGCTGCCGCACCGGTAAACGATCACCCACAGACCCGCCTAACAGACAAAACTCAGGACGAGCTGTGCCAGGCCTTTATGGAGTTTGCCAGCACGCAGAAAGTGAAATGCGTTCTGAGCCGCCCTGAAGGGCTTATCGGCGATCTGGTTGCCCTGTGTGACGAGTACGGCGGTGCGCCAGTGGTTATCAGCGGCGACGTTCGTCTAAAAGAGCTGGGCATTACTGACGCGCTGAAAGAGAGCTATCAGGCCTATGAGTGGGATCCGGCCAACGGTGAAGAGAATATTCACATGGCGGAAAAGGCCAAGATCGGCATCGTTTATGCCGAAGCGGGCCTGACCGAGTCCGGCGGCGTGGTGCTGTTCTCCGCCCCTGAGCGCGGCCGCTCCGTCAGCCTGCTGCCGGAAACCTCCGTATTTGTGCTGCGCAAAAGCACCATTCTGCCCCGCGTAGCGCAGATAGCTCAGCGGCTGCACAAAATGGCGGAAGCCGGTGAGCGCATGCCCTCCTGTATCAACCTGATCGGCGGCCCAAGCTCCACCGCTGACATCGAGCTGATTAAGGTATTCGGCGTTCACGGCCCGGTTCACGCCGCCTACGTGGTGCTGGAAGACTGTTAATTCAGGTTCAGCCTTAACAGCGGCGCGGCGAGGTAACTCCCGCGCCGTTTTTTATTCTTTTGGCTATAAAAAAACCTATCGAAGCCGCCGGATTTCTCACATACTCACTTTTCGCGACCTTCTTTTTCATACCACTTAACCGTCATGGAGTTTTGCTAATGTCTGACAAACGCGATCATCATCGGCTGGTCGAACGCCAGTTTGGCGAACAGGCCGGAGCCTATCTGACCAGCGCCGTTCACGCTCAGGGAGCTGACCTACAGAAGCTTTCGCATCTCATGCAGCAGGGGCAGTACGAACGCGTGCTCGACGTTGGCTGCGGCGCAGGACACGCCAGCTTTGCCGCTGCGCCCTTCGTTCAGAACGTGACCGCCTACGACCTGAGTCATGACATGCTCAACGCCGTGCAAAAAGGCGCAGCGGATCGCAGTTTGTCGAACATTCAGACCCAGAGCGGCATTGCGGAGTCTCTACCGTTTGAATCAGCCAGTTTTGACGCCGTTATCAGCCGCTACTCTGCTCACCACTGGCAGAACGTCGGACTGGCGCTGTGCGAAATTCACCGCGTGCTCAAGCCCGGTGGCCGCGTGGTGTTTATGGACGTGGTCTCTCCCGGTCATCCGGTACTGGATATCTACCTGCAAACCGTTGAAGCGCTGCGGGACCGCTCCCACGTCAGAGACTACGGCATCGGCGAATGGAGCCGCTTTCTTAACGATGCAGGCTTCGTGCTGGAAGAGATCACTACCGACCGCCTGACGCTAGAGTTCCAAAGCTGGACCACCCGTATGAGAACGCCTGCCGTCTACGTTGAAGCCATTCGCGCCTACCAGCAGGAGGCACCCAACGACGTGAAGCGTCACTTTGCCATCGCCGATGACGGCACTTTCACGACCGATATCGCCGCATTTGTTGGGCGCAAAGCCTAACGCCACGTTTCTTCGGCGTGGCGCCTTTCTATAGCGCTGCGCCGCCTTCTTTCTTCCGTACTTCTGCGGCTCATATTTCTCCTCTCGCCTTTTTACAGGCTCCAACAGTTCACTTTTCGATCTATTTCACCCTATCCTGACACAATCCTAAAATTGTCCCTACCAATTTAACCCAATAAATTCTCAAAATTATGGGAAGAGCGTTAATCCGCTCATGACTGAATCGATAAAGCAAAAATTTAACTAATTGATATTAAAGGACATAATTTTTCAAGATTCATAATGTGACTCAAAACACAGTTTTATAAATCCCCTTTGGTAGTATCAATTCAAATTTTTGGCAAGACAATTTAGAGTTAATCAAAAAAGAGTTCATACAATATGAGCAATAAAATCATAATAGGAATTGATATTGGTACTACCGGGGTGCGTTCAGTCGCCTACCAATCCGGCCAGTCAAACGCTCACGCTATCGCAACCGAAGAGTATCCTCTGTTTACCGATCAGACTGGCGTTGCCGAGCAGGATGCCAATTCCATCCTGCTTGCCACGGTAGCCGTTATCAAAAGAACCGTTGCTCAGCTGGGTGACGAGGCGAAAAACGTGCGCGGTTTGGCTATCAGCTCGGTACTGCACAGCTTTATCGCCCTGTCGGAAGAAGGTTCTCCGCTCACTCGGCTGATGACCTGGGGCGACTCTCGCGGTCAAATTTATCTGGATGAAGTGAAAGCGCAAATCGACGTAGAGGCGCTCTATCACCGGACAGGCTGCCCGATTCACCCAATGTACTCTTTGCTGAAAATCTACTGGTTGAAGAAAACCCACCCTGACGCGTTCTCTAAGTCCGCCTGGTTTGGCAGCATCAAAGACTTTGTCTTCCACCACCTGACCGGCGTTCGTGTGGTTGATCGCTCCATTGCCAGCGGCAGCGGCTGTTACAACATTCAGACTCTGGAGTGGGACAAAGAGATCCTTTCTCTGCTCGGCATCAGCGAAGAGCGCATGGTGAAAGTGGTTTCCACCACCCACTATGAAAACCTGACGGACGCGGCCGCAGCTCGCCTTGGCCTTCCCCACGCAGTGCCTGTGGTTATCGGCGCAGGGGACGGCATGATGGCCAACATCGGCGTGGGCGCTATCCGCCCCGGCCAGATCAACATCACCATCGGCACCAGCGGCGCGATCCGCATGGCCTCCAAAGAGCCTCGCACTGACGCCAAGCGCCGCACTTGGTGCTATAACGTCACCGACGACCGCTGGATGCTGGGCGGCGCAATCAATAACGGCGGCGTCTCCTTCCGCTGGGCGCGGGACAAGTTTGCCGAAACCGAGCAGCGCGTGGCGGACAAGCTGGGGCTGAACCCCTATACCCTGCTGACTTCCTACGCGGAGAAGGTGTCTGCCGGTTCTGACGGCCTGATCGTGCTGCCGTTTTTTACCGGTGAGCGCGCGCCCTACTGGAACGCCAACGCCCGCGGCACCATGATCGGCCTGACCCTCAATCACGACAAGCGCCACATCATCCGCGCCACCCTCGAAGGCATCTGCTACCGCATGCGCAGCGTGCTCGAATCGCTGGAAGACCTGACCGGCACTGTTGAGGAAATCCGCGTTAGCGGCAGCTTCACCCACTCTCCCGTCTGGCTACAGATTCTGGCTGACGTCATCGGGCGCGAAATTCACGTGCCGGACGTTGACGAAGGGGCAGCCTACGGCGCAGCCATTATGGGCCTTTACGCCCTAGGCGAGCTCTCCAGCATCGACAAGGCCAGCGATCTTATCGGCATCCGTAAAACCTATTCGCCAAACGGCAGCAACAAATTCTCTTACGACAGGCTCTACGACATCTACTTAAAGACCTACTGGAACCTACAGGAACAGTTCAAAGACATCGCCGACTTCCAGCGTGAGAAATACCATTCTATTTAAAGGAGCTTTTTAACTATGGCTGTTGTACTGACTACATCACGCGCATTTTCTACCTGCCAGCCGGCACAGAAAATACTGACAGACGCGGGATACGAACTAAAAATGATAACACCGCAAAAGCCCATGAAGGCCGCGGAGCTGGTGCCAATGGTAAAAGGCGTTAGCGCCATGCTGGCGGGGCTGGACGAGATCAGCGCGGAAGTCATCGAAGCGGCGTCCCCCACGCTGAAAATCATCGCCAGAAACGGCGTCGGCTATGACAAAGTCGACTTAACCACGGCGAAGGAAAACAATATTCGGGTCACTATTACCCCAGGCGCCAACAGCCTGTCGGTCTGCGAGTTGGCGTTCTCTTTTATTACTGGGCTGTCGAGAAAGATCCACCTGATGGACAAAAGCGTCAGAGAAAAGTCCTGGCAGCGCGTCTCCGGCATTGAGCTGTACGGCAAAACTATCGGCATTCTTGGCACTGGCGCTATCGGCCGCAACCTGGCTGTTCGCTGTCGCTCTTTTGGCATGCGCGTTCTGGCCTACGATCTGTATCCGTCTCAGGAGCTGATTGACAATCACGGCGTGGAATACACCACATCATTAGACGATATTTATCGCGAGGCGGACTTTATTTCCCTTCACCTGCCGGCAAATAAAGATACCCACCACATGATTAACCGCGACAGCATCGCCAAAATGAAAAAAGGCGCTTTTATTATTAATACCGCGCGCGGTGAACTTATTAATGACGATGACCTGTTCGAGGCATTAAAAAATAATGAACTCGGCGGCGCCGGGCTGGACGCTTTTGTCTCTGAACCCTTCTTAGACGAACGCTTCTTTACGCTGGACAACGTCATCATGACGCCGCATACCGGGGCGTTTACCAAGGAAGCGGCGGATAAAACGCTGATTATGGCAGCGGAAGAAATTGTCCGAGCTCTCTCGGGAAAAGAGAATTTATATCAGGTTAATTAAGCCAATTAATTAAGTAAAACGCATCGTCTTTTCAATAAATACGGGCTGCTAAATAAAGCGCAGTCGGGCTTCCTACGCCCTAAAAGACGAAAAACCGAAAATAAGTCCTATTAAGGAGAACCCATGAAAGCCATCGTTTACCACGGCAGTAACAACGTCTCGCTGGACAATGTCCCAGTGCCGGAAATTAAAGCCAACGAAGTATTAATTAAAGTCCACTACGCGGGTATCTGCGGCTCCGACCTGAATATTTACGTGGGCGCTCACCCTCGCGCTAAAGCGCCTCTGGTGCCCGGCCATGAGTTTTCCGGCGTAATTGAAGAAGGCAACGGCCACTTCGCCAAAGGCACAAAAGTCACCGTTCGCCCGCTGATCTCCTGCGGCCACTGCTACGCCTGCGAAAGCGGCAACAGCCACGTCTGCGCCAGCCTTAAGCTGTACGGCATCGATACCGACGGCGGCATGGCGGAGTACGTCAAAGTGCCTGCGGATGTGGTTCACGTCCTACCGGACAACATGCCAATGACTATCGGCGCCTTCGTTGAGCCGCTGGCCGTCGGCGTTCACGCCGTTAGCCGCGCCAAAATGCAGGCCGGGGACAGCGTCGTCGTCTTCGGCGCCGGCACTATCGGCTTTTGCGTCGCAAGCGTAGCGGCCACCTGCGGCGCCAAGCAGGTAATTATTGTTGAAACCAACCCGTTCCGCCTTGGCCTTGCCAAAGAGGCCGGCTTTATCGCCATCAACCCGGCGGACACCAACGTGGTGGACAAAGTGCTTGAGCTGACCGGCGGCACCGGCGCTGACGTGGTCTTCGACTGCGCCGCTCACCCGTCCGTTGCGGCAGTGCTCACCAAGCTGGTTCGCGTTCAGGGCACCATCGAAATCGTCGGCTCCTACAAAAAGCCTGCGGAAATGGCGCTGCTGGATATCGAGTTCAAAGAGCTGACCATCGTCGGCACCCGAGTCTACGTTAAGCGCGACTTCGAAACCGCCATCAAGCTGATTCAGGCGGGCTTCCCTTACGAGCGTTTAATCACCGTTTATGCGCCGGAACAGGCCAAAGAAGGATTCGATATCTGCCTGAACGGCGGCAACGTCATCAAGGTGATGTACCAGTTTTCTTAATCTCGACCGTTAATAATCAATAATGAAACAAGAGGATTTTGTAATGAAGAACAACGTTTTCGACCTCTCAGGGAAAAACGCTATCGTCACTGGCGGCTCTCGCGGTCTGGGTAAATCATTCGCTGAAAGCCTAGCAAACGCCGGAGCTAACATTATTATTGTCGACGTCGATCGCAACGAACAGACGGAAAAAGACATTATGGCCTACGGCGTCAACTGCGAGACCTTTATTTTCAACCTGGCCGAGTTTGAGAAATACGACCAGCTGGTTAACACCATTTTGGGGAAATATAAGAAAATCGATATTCTGGTCAATAACGCTGGCATCCAGCGTCGCCACCCTTCCGCAGAATTCCCCAAGGCAGACTGGGATCTGGTGCTGGACATCAACCTGAACGCGGTCTTCTTTATGTGCCAGGCCTTCGGTCGCCACATGATCGAAAACGGCTACGGCAAAATCATCAATATCGCCTCGCTGCTGGCCTTCCAGGGCGGATTTACTATTCCTGCCTATACAGCGGCTAAGTCTGCGGTGATGGGCTTTTCCAAGTCCCTGTCTAACGAATGGGCGTCTAAGGGCGTCAACGTTAACTGCATCGCGCCGGGATATATCGCTACCGAAATGAACACCGCGCTGATGAACGACGAAGTTCGCAATCGCCAGATTATGGAGCGTATTCCAGCAGGTCGCTGGGGCAATCCAGAAGATCTCGGCGGCGCGGCGGTATTCCTGGCATCGAAGGCTTCTGACTACATCAGCGGCCACGCGATTGTCGTGGACGGCGGCTGGATGGGCCGCTAACGCATCTTTGACCGACTTACTCTACCCGATAGACTTCGGCCGCCGCTCGTCGGCGGCCGAAGTCTAGCGGAAATAAAAAGAATGCCACGCGTTAATAAAAAAACGCGGGTATTCACTAACAATAAAATTTTTCAGGGAGAAGACTCATGCCCTTATTATATGTTGCCCTAGGCGTCGCCCTATTACTGTTTTTAATGCTACGGCTTAAGGTTCACTGCTTCGTTGCGCTAATTTTAGTTGCCCTGTTCGTTGGCCTGATTCAGGGAATGCCTGTTCTTAACGCGCTGAACTCAATCAAACACGGTGTGGGCGGCACTCTAAGCAACCTGGCGCTTATCATGGGCTTTGGCGCCATGCTGGGTAAGCTTCTGGGCGACAGCGGCGGCGCGCAGCGCATCGCGATGACGCTGGTCGATAAATTCGGCGAGAAAAACATTCAGGTCGCCGTAGCCGCCACGGGCTTTATCGTCGGCTTCGCGCTGTTCTTTGAAGTCGGCATTATTCTTCTGATGCCTCTGGTGATCACGCTGGCGCTGAGACTGCGGATTTCCCTGCTGTTCGTCGGTATTCCGATGGCGGCGGCTATCTCCGTCACTCACTGCTTCCTGCCGCCTCACCCGGGCCCAACAGCCATCGCTAACATCTTTAACGCCGACATGGGCAGAACGCTGATTTACGGCGTGATCATCGCTATTCCGGCCATCGTCGTGTCGGGGATCCTGTTCGCGCGCATGCCTTATATTCGCCGAATGAACCCGGAAATCCACATGGGCTTCGCTAACCGCGAGTTCAGCGAAGATGAAATGCCGGGCTTTGGCGTCAGCGTCTTTACTGCGCTGATCCCGGTTATCCTGATGGCGCTGCGCGCCGTGCTGGAAATGTCACTGGCTAAAGGCCACGCCGTGCTGCCGTACGCTGAGTTCTTCGGCGACCCGGTTATCGCGACGCTGATTGCTGCCATCGTTGCCCTGTACACCTTTGGCTACAAGCGCGGTAAAACCGTGGCTGAAATCACCTCAAGCATCGAGTCTTCCGCCAAGCTTATCGCCATGATGCTGCTGATCATCGGCGCAGGCGGCGCGTTTAAGCAGGTGCTTATCGACAGCGGCGTGAAAGACTACATCGCCAGCCAGATGCACGCGTTCTCCTTCTCGCCAATCCTGCTAGCGTGGATCATCGCGGTGATCCTGCGCTTAGCGCTGGGCTCTGCAACGGTAACGGCGCTGACCACCGGCGGTATCGTGTTCCCGCTGATTCAGGCTACGGGAGTTAGCCCTGAGCTGATGGTGCTGGCGGTAGGCTCTGGCAGCGTGTTCTTCTCACACGTTAACGACCCCGGCTTCTGGATGATCAAGGAGTACTTCAACCTGACAGTGGTTGAAACCCTGAAGTCTTGGTCTGTGCTGGAAACCATTATCTCCATCTGCGGCCTGCTGGGCTGCCTGGCAATCAACGCATTTCTGTAAAAGACCTACCCCCGAGCCTCGCTTCTGAGGCTCGGGTAATAACCGAATCATTAATTAGCAACAAGTGGATGTCACTATGAAAACCTGGAAAAAAACTGCAGAAGAGATTCTGTCCATCGGGCCGGTTGTACCGGTTATTGTCATTAACGACATCAAGGACGCTGTGCCGTTAGCCAAGGCGCTAGTCGCCGGCGGCGTTAAGACGCTGGAAGTGACTCTGCGCACGGCCTGCGCTATCGACGCCATCAAGAAAATCATGGCGGAAGTCCCTGAGGCCGTGGTAGGCGCGGGTACGGTCACGACGGTAGAGCAGTTTAAGAAAGTGTCTGAGCTGGGCGTTGAGTTCATCATTACCCCGGGGCTGACGCCTGCGCTGCTGAAGGCGGCGGTCGAGGGCACGGTTCCGGTGATCCCCGGCATCGCCACCATCGGCGAGCTGATGACCGGTGCAGAAGCCGGGCTTAAGTGCTTCAAGTTCTTCCCTGCTGAAATCAACGGTGGCGTGGCGGCGCTCAAAGCCTTTGCTGGCCCAATGCCTGACGCCAAGTTCTGCCCAACCGGCGGCATCAGCCTTAAAAACTACCGCGACTACCTGAGCCTGAAGAACGTGCTGTGCGTCGGCGGCTCTTGGTTCGTACCGACAGACGTTATCGCTAAAGGCGACTTTGCCGCCATTACTCAAATGGCAAAAGAGGCCGTTGAAGGCGCGCGCTAGTCTGATAAAAAGTGAATCATAGCCTGATTCGTTAATCACCTACGCGTTTGGCGCAGCGAGAGACCCGCTCTTTTGCTGCGCTAACTTTTTCTAACTCCCTTCTGAACGTGCCTATCTGCATCAAACTGTGGCATAATGTGCGTAATATCACGTTTTTCTCGTTTTTCTAACCCCAGTGAGTATTTGCCTTGTTAATCAGCAATAACATTACGATGCAGTTCGGCGCCAAGCCGCTGTTTGAAAACATCTCCGTCAAGTTTGGCGGCGGCAACCGCTACGGCCTTATCGGCGCCAACGGCAGCGGCAAGTCCACCTTTATGAAAATCCTCGGTGGCGATCTTATCCCCAGCGCGGGCAACGTGTTCCTCGACCCGAACGAGCGTCTGGGCAAGCTAAAGCAGGACCAGTTTGCTTTTGAGCAGTACAGCGTTATCGACACGGTCATTATGGGCCACCAAGAGCTGTGGGCGGTGAAGGAAGAGCGCGACCGCATCTACGCCCTGCCGGACATGAGCGAAGACGACGGGCTGAAAGTGGCCGATCTTGAAGTTCAATACGGCGAGATGGACGGCTACAGCGCCGAATCCCGCGCCGGTGAACTGCTGTTGGGCGTCGGCATTCCCGTTGAGCAGCACTACGGCCCGATGAGCGAAGTCGCCCCCGGCTGGAAGCTGCGTGTGCTGCTGGCGCAGGCGCTGTTTGCCGATCCGGACATTCTGCTGCTCGACGAACCGACCAACAATCTGGACATCGACACCATTCGCTGGCTGGAGCAGACGCTGAACGAACGCAACAGCACCATGATCATCATCTCGCACGACCGTCACTTCCTGAACATGGTGTGTACGCACATGGCGGATCTGGACTACGGCGAGCTGCGCGTTTACCCGGGCAACTACGACGACTATATGACGGCGTCTACACAGGCTCGCGAGCGCCTGCTGGCGGACAACGCCAAGAAGAAAGCGCAGATCAACGAACTTCAGTCGTTCGTTAGCCGCTTTAGCGCCAACGCCTCCAAGTCTCGTCAGGCCACCTCTCGCGCCCGCCAGATTGATAAGATCCAGCTGGAAGAAGTGAAGGCCTCCAGCCGCCAGAACCCATTTATCCGCTTCGAGCAGGACAAGAAGCTGTTTAGAAACGCGCTGGAAGTGGAGAACCTGTCTAAAGGCTATGACGGCAACGCGCCGCTGTTTAAAAACCTGAACCTGATGCTGGAAGTGGGCGAAAAGGTCGCGGTGCTGGGTACTAACGGCGTGGGTAAAACCACCCTGCTGAAAACCCTGCTGGGCGAGCTGACGCCGGATTCAGGCCGCCTGAAGTGGTCTGAAAACGCCAGCATCGGCTACTACGCGCAGGACCACGCCACCGATTTTGAAATCGACATGACGGTGTTTGACTGGATGAGCCTGTGGATGCAGCCAAGCGACGACGAGCAGTCCGTACGCAGCGTGCTCGGCCGCCTGCTGTTCTCGCAGGACGACATCAAGAAGTCGGTGACCGTGCTCTCCGGCGGCGAAAAGGGACGCATGCTGTTCGGCAAGCTGATGATGACCAAACCCAACGTTCTAGTGATGGACGAACCCACCAACCACTTGGATATGGAGTCAATCGAGTCGCTGAACATGGCGCTAGAGCTGTATAAAGGCACGCTGATTTTCGTCTCCCACGACCGAGAGTTCGTTAGCTCGCTGGCAACCCGCATCATCGAAATCACGCCAGAGAAGGTCAACGACTTTACCGGCAACTACGAAGACTACCTGCGCAGTCAGGGAATTACCGGCTAGTCAGTCAACGGCAACCGAGCGGCTCCTTTATGGGGCCGTTTTTTTATTGGTGGGAGGATGGTGTGATGGGGGGTGGTGTGATGAGGAGTAGTGTGATGGGAAAGAGAGCTTTTTTGTTACTGGGTCTGCTGCTAACGTTGGCGAACAGCGCCTCCGCCAACGACGATCCTTGGAAACAAACGCCCGAGACTTTGCTCAAAGAATACAAAATCTATTCCCTCGCCCGTTGTATAACCAACAACTATGAAAAGATGGGCGTGGACTTCAAAAAGCTGCCGCTAACGGACGGCACCATGGGCTTTATCGACATTGATATGGGGCTGGGTTTCAACGCCGAGAAAAATAACGCCCTGAATGCGTTTATTGAGGCTAAGACTGGGGAGTTTTATAAGCCCCTGCGCCAGAGCGGTGGGGACTTGAGAACGACGAATATGGTGATTTATAGGTGTGTGGAGTTTTCTCAGTCGGGGGAGTTAGAGAGAGTGTTGAGGGGATTGATTGGGGGGATTGATTGGGGGGAAGTGGAGGACTCAGGAATAACTGCTGATGAAGGCAGTATCATCATTACGGTATATTCAAAGTGGGAAATAAGTCGCACTGGTAATTTCCTGCCTCTGCTTATACTAAACAAAACCTCAACAAAATACTTTTACTAAAATGCAGGTATTCAAAATGAACCCAAAAGAAATAACTCGGATTAAACAACAAACTCGTCTAGCTTTACCCGATGATGACCTTTACCTCTACAGACTCGGAATCGCTGTTTATGGGTTCGGGTCAATAGCAAGTTTCATGACCGAAATCTCTTCGCTCTTGGATAAAACAATCGACCAGACTACACTTCAAGGAAAAATGGGAGGTGAAATCCTAGATACCTTTCGTGCCAGCATAAGAAAGGTAAAATCATCCAACCGTACTATTTATAAAACGGGTATGGATGCTGCGAATCTTTTTGAGATACTAAATACTGAGCGTTCAGACTTCGTACATACATATCCCATAACTAGCGAAACACGGGGACAAATTCTGCATCGCAGGGTCGATGAAAAAGGGAAGTATTTTGAGGTAACCAATGAATTTCTGGATAGCTTCATATCCCGAATCCATAGTGTCAGTAGCAAGCTATATGAAATACGCGATCTTGTAGCTGCGGAAGAATTAAACGAGAGCCATCAAGCTAATATGCAAGCACGTGAGAACAAGTAACCAATTTCCCGTTGATTAAGATGTACCACTGTTAGCCTCCTTTTCTTTCTAGATCCAGCATTCACCTCACCATATCTTGTTTAACAATTGATAAGAATGGTGAGCTTGCATGTACCATTATCCCCACAAACATCATCAATAAAATCGCTCAACTAGATGCGAGCTATACTGTATTAACTAGTGTACTTAGTCAAAAAAGGCAGAATGAAGACAATTCGATTACCTCACAATCTGGCTTGGCCATAAGAATTCGCTCTAATTATGATGAATATCAAATAAATTAGGCTTGAATATAGAATTATTATCCCAAGCTCTCTTAAAGGCATTTCGCCGTTTACTATAAGGAATTGTACAATGTCAAAAACACCTCGAGGAAGAAAAGCTATCTATAACGTTGGTGACCAAGTAATCATAAAATCAGGCGGTCCAGCCATGACCATTGAAAAAGTTATGGAGCACCATGTTACCGAAGATTTTATTGGTACATACAGATGCCAATGGTTTGCTGGAAAAAAACTAGATATGGGCATATTCCCAGAGGAATCATTAGAATCTTATACCCCAAAGCTATAACCCCAAACAAACAGATGTTATCGATTAACGATGTCTCATCATGGATGACAAGTGCTCTACAAATAACCGGATGCTTATATCAGCAAGATGTCGTTGATTATCTCGTTAGATCAGGAAACGAGTTGCATTTAAAGGAAAATGCAGATGGTAACCAAGTGCTATCTACCAAAATTATTACTAAGTTTAGGATAGATAGTGGTAAAAATGTTGTTTGGGTTAAGCCTGAAAGATATTGGCGCTATCGTGTTCCTGAAGATGAAGACAGTCGAGAAGCACGAGGCTAAATTAATTAGTGGCGACCAAAAATACAGTTGGTCGCTATTTTTATTACTTTTACTTAAGGAGACATAATGGATACGATATTTTGACAAACAGTTATAAAAATTGCATTTTTAGACACATGTTTAGCTGGTTTATGGTATATCATTAAGAGTGCCTACAATAGGAAAGCCGAAAAAATATTGCAAAAAAATCCTTATCGCAGAAGTTAAATCTTTGAACGATTTAATGAAAGAAAGATACTATATATCAGGCCAATAAAATATATTGATTGAGATGTAAAGCTGAAACCTAGAACATTACAAGTTCAGTGTTATCACTGGAGGTAACTTTCATCCCATTTATAGAACTAGTGCACACAAAATAGAGATTTTAGACACTAATATCACCTCTAATATACTTAAGTATCATACATATCTATGTGCGGTTACTTGTGACTTATATGAGAAGTCACTTTCTACTACCCAAGGGTTTGATAAAAAATCGTCAATAAAAAATAAGTCATATATTTTCCAATAACTCACTAGATCACGGTTTTTTGATATTTTATGAGAAGATATTTAAAGACTTAAAAGCAGATATTACACCGCGCTCTACGATAATATGGAGCGCGATAAAAAATAGTCCAACAGTATCATGCCCTTGTAGCTAGTTGCTCAAAGCCAAGTAATATAGTAGGGCTAAATGACTGAAATCCCCACCTTGGTAGTCTTTGACGATCTATTTTATAAACATTCATCAACTCATTAAGGTCTGATGGTTTATCGATTCCTAGAATACACTTCACTTTTTCAAAATATGATTTTGATGAAGATCTTGCAAAAATTTCAAATGCACTGTGAAAACGACCTATGTACAGCAGGGTGTCTGGAAACCAATGTGTATACATATCAATTTTCTGTATTTCAGCTCGCATAAAAAGTATAAAATCAGCCTGCATTAAATAACGAAATTCTATGCCAGAGCTTTTACTTCTTTGTTCTAGTAGATCCGCATGAACAGATAAACGTCTTAGATCCAACCGTTTGTTCCTATGTTCTAAGGAACGTAAATAATCTCGGAAAACCTCATATCCTACCATTGTATCTTTTCCATAGTCAGAGATCCCGCCTACATAGTATTGCTGTGTCAAGAGTACGTTAATTTCTGAAAATCTCTCATATTTTATAAAAACAGCAACTACATACAAGAAAAGCTCATGAATAATAAATTTAAAATTATCAAAATCCCATTCACTCCAACTAGTAACATTCTCGGGTCTATTCATAAATGGAATCAAGACTTCAAAGAAGCGATGTATTTTGAGGACATTTTCTACTGTTGGTGCATATTGTGCGAGAGCGATAGATATAGAAATTACTTCGTTTCTATACGGAATAAATTTCTCTATATTATCAATTAGTTGATCATCAAAATCACCTTCTTTTTCGGTAATTCTAAATTTTTCAAAGCTACTAATAAAGGTAGAAAGATATTCATCTAGAGCACCAGAAGTAAATGGTTTATTATCTTTGATAGCCGACATGGCCCTCTTGTATAATGAAGTTGTTCCCAGAGATATACCATCTGGCTCATCTAAAAAAGAAGGCCGCTTTCCTATCTCAGGCCTAATATATAAAGGTTTATCATATATCCAACGCAATAGTTTCTCAAAATTTTCAGCATAAGTATCAGGCTCACTTAAATCAATATATATTCGTGATTTATAATAAGTCGGTAAGTATGCTTTCCCTTGTGAATCTCGTCCAGAGATAATCGCCACAAATTTTTCTTGTTCCTGATTTTCATAAACTTCACGTGAGATAATTTGTGTTTCAGTACCAACTCCCCCCTCTCGTCCATCTGCCTTTGATGCATAAATTTCGTCACATATGATAGCTACTTTAGCAATCTGGGGATCTGTAACCATCTTTTCCATAAAGGCAACCGAGTCATGACCTTCTTTAAGATCCCACTTATCAAGAAAGACATAAACACCAGACTCTGTTAGTTCATTAGCCAAATCAATCACCCATTGTTCATGGGCTGGATTAGACCAACTATAAGAAATAAATAATTTCGGTTTTTCCATTTATATACAAATCCTCAATATAGTGGATGGTGCAGTATTCATTCGCTTATGAGTAGTGAACACAGACCCACTTAACTATCTAATTTTAGATAGTTAGTCAATAAAAAATTTACAGTCGAAATATCCAAAGCATTGGTAGCATCTAGCTATACTAATAGCCAACATTCTCATTCGCAGTTCTTTTTGAATTGTTCAATCAAAAAACGGAAATATAAACTTGCTCTGTATTATATGAGAAATCGCCTCATGCAAAGAAATACTGCCAAGCTCTCCCAGCGTATCTATATCAGCTCCACCGCTGATTAACACATTAACATTAACCTTAGCCAGACCCCATTTGACACATGCAACGTATATCACGTCTGTTCTCAAAGCTCCCTATTAGGGTTACCAAAGTGAAATTAATCTTGCTAAACTCCGGAAGATCCTCTTTTGGTAGAGTTTTAATACGTTGGCAGCATTCGAATTCACATGATTCATCTCTTGGTGAGTCACTTTTCAGCCTTATTTTATCTTAAAAAAATCGCTTATTAACTCAGCACAATTCTGGAACCAACCTCACACTCCCCCACCCAAACTTTCATCCATTTTCATTTGGACTTTTCCCTTCCAACTGGATATTTTTATAGGGTTATTATTCACGCTGTGGACGTGGTGCAACACGCCCACAGCGCTAACCACAACAACTAACAGGAGTAGTCACCATGGCTAAAAATGATTGTATTGTAGAAATCCCCGAATCAGAAGTCTCCCCGGAAAATTTTCATCGATATACCGTAGGTTATGTGAATCGTTACCCAACCTATGAGCCGATCCCCGCCCTTCAATTAAAAGGCCAGTGGCTGACCGTCGCCGGTTTTGACACCGGTACCAAGGTGAACGTGCGGGTGATGAAAGGCTGTATCGTACTAACGGCCAAGCGGCCAGAGCCGGAGCTGATGACGTCGCTTCGCCGGGTGTGTAACTTCTCCGCCAGCAAGCAGAGGCAGGTGCAGGCGCTGATTGACGCGGTAGCAAACGGCGGTAGAGCATAGCGAATCAGAGCTCCGGCCCTGAGGCCGGAGCGTAATGCGTTCCATCAGACTGCACCTGAGCCATTCGTAAAACTTGCACCAAATCCATTACTCTATTTGAAAATATAACCACTCTCATTTAAACGCATTTAATAAAGCAAGCCGCAACATAATAAAAACTAGAAATATAATAACAGTGACTAATTACCTTTAAATTAGAAATAGAATATATCCACCTATCTATTACGCTTAGCATTGCTTCATGAAAAACTACTCTTATCTTTCCGTAGATTCCCCTCAGAAACTCCCTCTCATGACACCACGCTACGCCAGCTGCCGTCTGAGTGCCGCTTTGCTTGACGTTCTAACGGAATGTGCTGATAATTGAGCAAATCAAAGGATTAAAACACATGACTGATAAACGTTTATATAAAGAAATTGCAACAGCAATAAAACAACAGCTATCAGACGGCGTTTATAAAGTCGGTGATAAATTACCTACTGAAAGAACGCTTTCTGAAACATTTGGCGTTGGCCGCGCCGTTATTCGTGAAGCGATGATTTTATTGGAGGCCGAAGGCTTTATCGATATCCGAAAAAGCTCCGGCGTGTACGTATTAAAAAACGAAACCGTCATTAATTCCTTTCTCGACGGCAAGGCCGGTCCGTTCGAGCTGCTGCAGGCTCGGCAGCTTATCGAAACCAGCATCACCGCCTTCGCCGCCACTCAGATAGTGAAAAGCGATCTTGCCAAGCTGTATGAAATTCTTGAGCAGGAAAAGAAGCTGCTGGACTCTCCACCAGACCAGTCTCTGGATGCCCAGTTCCACTGCGCCATTGCCGCCTCGACGCAAAACGCCATGCTGGCGGAAATCGTCCGCTACATTTGGGACGTCCGCAATCGCGATCCCCTTTGGCAAACGCTGACAAAAGAGTCCGATCAGGAAGAGTACAGCCGCAAGGGTTTTGCTGAGCACGAAGAGATTGTTGCCGCCCTTCAGCGCAAAGACCCTATCGCCGCGCGCCAAAGCATGTGGCAGCACCTGGAGAACATCAAGCTTCGAGTCACTAAACAGCTGGAGTACAACGAACAGCCGACTTTTGACCGATTCCTATTTGAATCGATTCCGCTTGAGCTGCCGAAGGGAAAGTCTTGAGCTAAATAGCGGCGGGCAACTGCCGCTATTTTTTCATTTCAAATAAGCCAACTGCGGGGCCTTCATATGAATACGGCAATACTCCGCCTGACAGAAGTAGAATCACAAATATCTTCCCCAACCTTCTTCGATTTTCTACAACACATTGATTTATACAGCGAGCTCGATGCAAGGGACGAAGCCGACTTCGACGATCGCTGGATGGCAGAGTACCATCGTCTGGAACAGAAACGCTTTCACGAAGAGATAAATAGACTTATCGACAGGCTTCGGGAACTGGCGTTCAAAGGCGCCTATCGCGCCGTTCAAGACGCTGACGCCGCGGCAAGAGTGTCTGACGACATGGAACTGGTCGCCAAAAGCATGGCACTAGGAGAAGAGGAAAGGGAAAGCTGGTCGATGGCCTTTCTTTGGGAAGCCTATCGGCAGGGAACCTTCCCTCACCAGATCGACCCGCTGTAAGAAAGAGCGGCCGCATTCGGCCGCCTACTGCATAAAGCATCACCGCTTTAGCGCTTATTTCCCTACATTAAAGGTAAACGTGGTTTTTACCTTTTCTTCATCGCACAGGCTTTTATCGGCAATCGGCGTAACTTTATCGGCAAAAATAACCCAGTATCCATCACGGTTAATCGGTACATTCAGCTGACCGCTATTATCGGTTTTTGCGCTAAATGCGGCTTCCAGATGGCGATGGTCACCGTGCTTATGGCTGTGTTTCGGATCTTCATAACCGGCGTAGCTGGCACTGACCTTATGGTTAACCAGCGGCTTGCCCTGATAGCGCAGCTCAACCGGGAAGCTCTGCCCGCTCTTTAGCAACGCCGGATTGGCTAGGGGCACGATCTCCAACGGAATTCCCTGAGGGCGACTAATTAGCGTTAAGTCACTTCCGCTGCCGACGTTCATCACCGTTTTGCCGTACATCGATGCCAGCTGGCAGTAGGAGGCGTCGGTCATCTCTTTACGGGACTGCTGCTTCCAGCCGTCTTTATTTTTCGACCAGTAGGTAGGGTTATACGAAGCAATCCCCAAATAGCTGCCCTCAGCAGCAGGCTTTGTGCTTTCGTAACGGTAGTTTTCCCCCTTCTGTTCAAGGGCTACCTCCCCTGCTGAGCCCACCAGCCTGGCGGGAGAGAAGATCGCCAGTCGGTCAGCGGCAATCGCTTCAGGCTCGGGGAAGTGATCACCGTAGCCGACGTCAACGACGATCGGCTGCCCTGCTGGAACGCTAGCGACATTAATCCAAAGCTCATGTGCCAGCGCAGGGGCGTTCAAAAACGCCACTCCGCATACCGCTGTGAACAAACGCAGTTTCATCGTTCTGTATCTCCTTTTCTATGCCAAAAGTTAGCGCTCGTTCTCACGCGGGCGCTTATGATTCGATGTTAATAATAACTATTATCAACTTATTTATGTTATAATATAACATAACAAATTACAACGACCTTTTGAAACACTCGGAATACGAAAGAAGTGGGATAAGAGAAAAGGGGCTTACCAAAATTCAGGCAATAAAAAACTGCCCCGGAAAAGTCCAAGGGCAGTTTTATAAAAACTAAACCAGCTTAAAAAATCAGCAGTAGCCGTAGCTCATCAAACGCTGGTAGCGACGGTCAAGCAGCATGTCTTTATCCAGCGGTGCCAAGTCGTCCAAATCGGCAATAAGCTGCGCTTTCAGGCTCGCCGCCATCTCTTCTGGATTGCGGTGTGCGCCGCCCAGAGGCTCTTGGATCACGGTGTCGATCAGTTTCAGCTCTTTTAGGCGCGGCGCGATAATGCCCATGGCTTCAGCCGCCAAAGGAGCCTTGTCGGCGCTCTTCCACAGGATAGAGGCGCAGCCTTCCGGAGAGATAACAGAGTAGGTGCTGTACTGCAGCATGTTGACCTTGTCGCCAACGCCAATGGCCAGCGCGCCGCCGGAGCCGCCTTCGCCGATCACGGTGCAAACAACCGGTACGCTCAGGCGAGACATTTCCCGCAGGTTGCGAGCGATGGCTTCGGACTGGCCGCGCTCTTCCGCACCAACGCCCGGATAGGCGCCCGGCGTGTCGATAAAGGTAATAATCGGCAGGTTAAAGCGCTCGGCCATTTCCATTAAGCGCAGCGCCTTACGGTAGCCTTCCGGCGCGGGCATGCCGAAGTTGCGGCGAATTTTCTCTTTCGTTTCGCGGCCCTTTTGATGACCAATAATCATCACCGGGCGACCATCCAAACGGGCGATGCCCCCAACGATAGCCTTATCGTCAGCATAGGCGCGATCCCCGGCCAGCTCGTCGAAGTCAGTAAAGATGTGGCTGATATAGTCCAGCGTATAAGGGCGACGCGGGTGGCGTGCCAGTTGGGCAATCTGCCAGGCACCCAGTTCCGAGAAGATCTTTTGGGTCAGCTCAAGGCTCTTTTCGCGCAGACGCTTAACCTCTTCATCAAGGTTAATATCCAGCTTTTCGTCTTGAAGACCGATTGACTTCAGCGAGTCGATTTTCGCTTCCAGCTCGGCAATCGGTTGTTCAAAATCCAGAAAATTCAGGCTCATAGCATTCCTATTTTATTCAAATTCCAATTCAACCTGGGCGTTACCAAGCAGCTTCCGCAGGTCGATAAGCAGGCTTTCGCTCGGCGTCACGCGCCACGCGGCGCCAAAGCGCAGTCTCGCCCTTGCGTCTTCTCTCTGATAATACAGATGGACTGGAATCGTCCCCGATCGATGCGGTTCCAACGATTCGCGAAGACGGTTTAACAGCTGGTCATCAATTTGCCCGTCCGTTAACGAAATGGCAAGGCCGCGGGCATACTTTTCCCGCGCTTCACTGATGTCCATCAATTCGCGGACCATCATTTTAAGCCCGCCGCTAAAATCATCAAAGCTGACCTGTCCGGTTGCAATCAGGACGCGGTCTTTCTCCAGCAGGTGCTGGTATTTTTCAAGTGCCTCAGAGAATAACATGACTTCAAGGCGACCGGAACGATCATCGAGCGTACAGATGCCAATTCTGTTACCCCGCTTGGTGGTCATCACTCTGGCGCCAATGGACAACCCGGCAGCCATGGTCATCTTGCCCCGTTCCGTTGGGTGCATGTCTTTCAGGCGCACACCGCCGGTGTAGCGCTCGAGCTCCCTCAGGTACTGGGTAATCGGGTGGCCAGTTAAGTATAGCCCCAGCGTTTCACGCTCGCCGTCCAGAATCACCTGTTCAGGCCACGGCGCTACGTTGGCGTAGGCCTTTTCAACGTGCTCAGGCTCTTCCGCCAGCACGCCGAACATGTCTGCCTGCCCCAGCGCTTCCGCTTTGGCGTGCTGATCCGCCGCCTTCATCGCTTCGGTCAGTGAATGCATAAGCGCGGCGCGGTGTGGGCCAAGGCGGTCGAAGGCTCCTGCCATAATCAGCTTTTCAAGCACCCGCTTGTTGAGGCGCTTCATGTCGGAGCGGGCGCACAGGTCAAACAGCTCTTTGAAATAGCCGCCCTGATTGCGTGCCTCAATAATGGCCTCAATGGGTCCTTCACCAACGCCTTTAATAGCGCCAATGCCGTAAACAATCTCACCGTCGTCGTTAACGTGGAAATGGTACAGGCCGCTGTTAATATCCGGCGGAAGCACTTTCAGCCCCATGCGCAGGCATTCATCCACCAGCCCTACTACCTTCTCGGTGTTGTCCATATCGGCAGTCATTACCGCCGCCATAAACTCGGCGGGATAGTGGGTTTTCAGCCATAGAGTTTGATAAGACACCAGCGCATAGGCGGCGGAGTGTGACTTGTTAAAACCGTACCCGGCGAACTTTTCCACCAGGTCAAAGATCTTCATCGACAGCTCGCCGTCGACGCCGTTATTAATTGAGCCCTCTTCAAACACCGAGCGCTGTTTGGCCATCTCCTCCGGCTTTTTCTTACCCATTGCGCGGCGCAGCATGTCCGCACCGCCCAGAGTGTAGCCAGCCAGCACCTGAGCAATCTGCATAACCTGTTCTTGATACAGGATGATGCCGTAGGTGGGCTCCAAAACGGGCTTCAGCGACTCGTGCTGCCACTGGATATCCGGGTAGGAAATCTCCTCACGCCCGTGCTTACGGTCGATAAAGTTGTCCACCATGCCTGACTGGAGCGGCCCCGGACGGAATAGCGCCACCAGAGCGATCATGTCTTCGAAGCAGTCAGGCTTCAGGCGCTTAATCAGGTCTTTCATGCCGCGGGATTCAAGCTGGAATACCGCGGTGGTTTCCGAACGCTGTAAAACGTCAAAGCTCTTCTGGTCGTCAAGCGGGATGGCCGCGATGTCCAGTGGCTCTTGGCCGCTCTTAGCGCGGCGAGCGTTGATCATCTCCAGCGCCCAGTCGATAATAGTCAGGGTGCGCAGGCCAAGGAAGTCAAACTTCACCAGCCCGGCGTACTCTACGTCGTTTTTATCGAACTGAGTGACCGGGAACTGCCCTTCAGGATCGCAGTACAGCGGCGCGAAGTCGGTTATCTTGGTGGGGGAAATCACCACGCCCCCGGCGTGCTTACCGGCGTTACGAGTGACCCCTTCAAGCTGGCGCGCCATGTCGATCAGCGCCTTCACCTCTTCGTCAGACTCGTACAGCTCAGGCAGCTGCGGCTCGGCAGCAAACGCTTTTTCCAGCGTCATACCCGGATCGGGCGGCACCAGCTTGGAAATGCGGTCGACGAAGCCGTACGGGTGGCCCAGCACGCGGCCCACGTCGCGGATAACCGCCTTCGCCGCCATGGTGCCGAAGGTAATAATTTGCGAGACCGCGTCCCGACCGTACATTTCAGAAACGTGTTCAATCACCCGGTCGCGCTTTTCCATACAGAAGTCGACGTCGAAGTCAGGCATGGAGACCCGCTCAGGGTTCAGGAAACGTTCGAACAGCAGGTCGAACTCCAGCGGGTCCAAATCGGTAATGCCGAGGGAATAGGCCACCAGCGAGCCCGCGCCGGAGCCTCGCCCCGGGCCGACCGGCACGTCGTTGTCCTTGGACCACTGGATAAACTCCATCACGATCAGGAAGTAGCCGGGGAAGCCCATCTGGTTGATAACGTTAAGCTCAACCTCCAGGCGTTCGTCGTACTCACCGCGCCGCTTGGCTCGCACGTCCTCATCGGGATATAAAAACGCCAGCCGCTTTTCCAGCCCCTCTTTGGCGCACTTAACCAGAAAGTCTTCGGTGGTCATTTCACCGGTAGGGAACTGCGGCAGGAAGTACTCGCCCAGGCGGATAGTCACGTTGCAGCGCTTGGCGATTTCAACGCTGTTCATCAGCGCTTCAGGAATGTCGGAAAACAGCTCGCACATTTCCTCTTCGCTGCGCAGGTACTGTTGATCGCTGTACTTTTTCGGGCGCTTTGGATCGTCTAGCGTAAATCCGTCGTGGATCGCCACGCGGATTTCATGTGCATCAAAGTCAGAGCGGGCAATAAACTTAACGTCGTTTGTGGCAACAACCGGTAGCCCCTCTTTGGCTGCCAGCTCAACGGCGGCGTGAAGGTAGGGTTCTTCCTCCTCTCGCCCGGTTCTTACCAGCTCAAGGTAGTAGCGTTCGGGAAAATGTTCACGATAAAAGGCGACGCATTCATCAACCTGCTGCTGGTTGCCGCGTATTAGGGACTGACCGACGTCGCCAAACCGCGCGCCGGAAAGCAGTATTAACCCTTCTTTATGCTCAACCAGCCAGTCGCGGTCGATAACCGGGCCGCCCTGTACGTAGCCGCGCTGATAGGCGCGTGAAATCAATAATGTTAGATTCTGGTAGCCGGTATTATTGGAGGCCAGCACCGTCAGCTCTGCCAGCTCGTCCCCCGCCAGCCCACCCTGCATGCGAAAATCGGCGCCGATAATAGGCTTGATTCCCGCCCCGTGTGCCGAGCCGTAGAACTTCACCAGCCCACACAGGTTGGTAAAGTCGGTAATCGCCATCGCCGGCATGCCTAAAGAGCCGACCTTTTTCACCAACGGGCCCACCTTGGCGAGCCCATCAATCATGGAATAGTCGCTGTGGATTCGAAGATGAACAAAACGAGGTTCGGCCATTTTTACTACCCGCTATCTAATGACGTTCGTTACCCAGAAGAAAAAAGCCTACAGGCCGAAGCCCTAGGACAGACCCAGCGCCCGTCTGACTGGCGCAAAGCTTTTACGATGGTGTTCAGTGGCGCCGTATTGCGCCAGCTTTTCTAAATGCAGCGCGGTGGGATATCCCTTGTGCTGGGCGAAGCCGTATTCAGGAAACAGGCTGTCCAGCTCGTCCATTTCAGCGTCCCGCGCGACTTTAGCAATAATGGAAGCGGCACTGATCTCCGCCACTCGACCATCGCCCTTGACGACGGCCTGAGACTTCATAGGAAGCGTTGGGCAGCGGTTGCCGTCAATCAGCACCCACTCAGGCTGAATAGAAAGCCCGGCCACCGCACGCTGCATGGCAAGCATGGTGGCGTGCAGAATATTCAGGCGATCGATTTCTTCAGGCTCCGCGCGCCCCAGGCACCAGCACAGCGCCTTCTCTCTAATTTCTTCGTTTAGCGCCAGGCGCTTTTTCTCACTCAGCGCCTTGGAGTCCGCTAGACCAACGATAGGCCGAGCCGGATCTAATATCACCGCAGCGGTCACTACCGCGCCGACCAGCGGCCCGCGCCCTACTTCATCAACGCCCGCAATAAGCGAGGCCTGAGGATATATAAAAGGTGGGAAAACCGTATTTTTTGCCATTATGCTACCTCTGCCTGCCCTTTTCCGGCTAACTCAAGCACAGCCTCGGCAGCCTGCCTGTCTGCATCGCGACGGATGCTCTGGTGAAGCTCAGTGAAGGTTTCCCGAAGCGCTTTTACATTCTCATTTTGTTTATCTAACAGCGGCATCAGTGCTTCATAAAGCTTCGGCGGCGTGCACTCTTCTTGTAGCAGTTCCTTAACCAGCTCGCGCCCGGCCAGCAGGTTGGGCAGCGACACGTAGGGGGTTTTAATCAGTCGTTTAGCCAGCCAGAAGGTAAAGGGTTTCATGCGGTAGCCTACCACCATCGGGCACTTGGCGAGCATGCACTCCAGCGCCGCCGTTCCCGATGCAAGAAGCGCGGCATCGCTAGCGACCATAGCGTCGCGCGCCTGACCGTCCAATAGACGAATCGACAGATCCGGCGCTACGTTGGCCTTAATGTGTTCAAACTGTTGGCGACGCTTAGCGTTCACCAGCGGGACTAAAACTTCAAGATCGGGGTAGCGTTCCCGCAACAGGCGGGCGGTCTGTAAAAAGTCCGCGCTCAGCATCTCTACTTCCGCATGCCGACTGCCCGGCAGCAAAGCCAGACAGTGGACATCGGATGCAATCCCCAGCCGCTCCCGAGCCGCAGCAACTTCAGCTTCTAAGGGCATAGCGTCGGCCATCGTGTGGCCAATAAAGCGACAGGGAACGTTGAAGCGATCGTAGAAGGCTTTTTCAAAAGGGAGAAACGCCAGCACGAGATCCGTGGAGCGCCCAATTTTGAATACGCGATTCTGCCGCCAGGCCCATACGGAGGGGCTGACGTAGTGAATAGTTTTAATACCGCTTTGCTTGAGCTTGCCTTCGAGAGTGATGTTAAAGTCCGGCGCGTCGATGCCGACAAACACGTCTGGCTTCAGCTCGCTAAAGCGCTGAACCAGCGTCTTGCGGATCTTTAACAGTCTGGGCAGGCGTTCCAGCACTTCCACCACGCCCATGACCGCCAGCTCTTCCATTTCAAACCAGGCTTCGCATCCTTCGGCCTGCATCAGAGGGCCTGCAACGCCGACAAAGCGCGCATCGGGCATTCTGGCTTTCAGCGCGCGGATAAGCCCGGCGCCCAGAATGTCGCCGGAGGTCTCTCCGGCGACCAGACCAATAGTCAGAGGACGGTTTGACATCTCTTAGCGAATAATGCCGCGAGTGGAGCGTTCAAAGAAGTCGACAAACAGCTGAACTGCTGGCTGCTCTTTTGCCAGCGCTTCAATTTCAGGCTTGGCTTCATCCAGCGTTTTGCCGCTGCGATAAATCAGCTTATAGGCCTGACGTATTGCCTGTAGGGCTGGCTTGTCAAAACCGCGACGCTTAAGCCCTTCAAGATTGACGCCAAACGGCGTTGCATGGTTGCCCTGCGCAATCAGGTAAGGAGGCACGTCCTGAGCGACGCCAGAACAGCCGCCAACCATTACGTGAGCGCCAATAATGCAGAACTGGTGCACTGCCGTCATCCCGCCGATAATGGCGAAATCGTCCACCTCAACGTGCCCAGCAAGGGTCGCGTTGTTAGCGAAAATGCAGCGATTGCCAATCTGGCAGTCGTGCGCAATGTGCGCATTAATCATCAGCAGGTTGTCGTTACCGACACGAGTCACACCGCCGCCCTGAACCGTGCCCCGGTGAATCGTCACGCTTTCGCGGATCCGGTTGCGATCGCCAATTTCGACGCGAGTAGGTTCTCCGGCGTACTTCAGATCCTGATTCACCTCACCAATAGAAGCAAACTGGTAGATTTGGTTGTCAGCACCGATTTTCGTCACGCCGTTAACCACGACGTGCGACTTAAGAACGGTTCTCGGCCCGATTTCAACGTCAGCGCCTACCCAGCAGAAGGGGCCAATATGGGCTCCAGCGCCGATGACGGCACCCTCTTCAACAATAGCACTCGGGTGAATAAAGGCGGTGTTATCAATCACGGTATTAAGCCTCCCGGCGTCGTGCACACATCATGTCGGCTTCACAGGCGATTTCGCCGTCAACCTTGGCGACACCGCGGAAACGCGCTACGCCACGACGCTCTTTAATAAATTCAACTTCAAGGATCAGCTGGTCCCCTGGCAGCACCGGGCGCTTAAAGCGCGCGTTGTCAACGGCAGCGAAGTAGTAGAGCTCGCCAGGTTCCAAGCGGCCCAGGCTCTT
This sequence comes from Leminorella richardii, assembly GCF_900478135.1. Lineage (NCBI taxonomy): Bacteria > Pseudomonadati > Pseudomonadota > Gammaproteobacteria > Enterobacterales > Budviciaceae > Leminorella > Leminorella richardii. The sequence continues at coordinate 748,162 of NZ_LS483470.1, read as the reverse complement.
AAACGCCAGAATGCCGGTAGCCTGCGCCATAGCTTCCAGAATCAGCACGCCGGGAAAAATCGGCTTGCCGGGGAAGTGGCCCTGAAAGAAAGGTTCATTGACTGAGACGTTTTTCACCGCCTTCAGAAACTTACCTTTGTCGAAATCCAGCACGCGGTCGACCAACAGAAACGGGTAGCGGTGGGGTAATAAACTCAGAATCTCTTCGATATCCAGAGTACGATTGTCAGTAGTCAAAATACTCTTCCTGTCTTCTTAAACTAAACTGATAGTATCAACAACGCGGCCTGCTTTTCATCCGATCGGCAGGCCGCAAATAAAAAATAAAATTGATGGCTCAATAATTGTTTATTTTACAAATACCTTTATGCGCTAGGCGTTTTACCCTCTGCGCATTCAGGAACTGGCCTATTTCCCATCAACCTTACGCTCAACGGCTTTCAGACGCTTGCTCATGTCATTAATATTCAGCACCAGAGCAGCGGTCTTTCTCCACTCTTTGTTGGACTGAAGCGGAATGCCTGAAGAGTAAATGCCCGGTTCAGTGATGGGACGCATAACCATACCCATCCCCGTCACAACGGCCTTATCACAGATTTCCATATGGCCGTTGATAACGCTGGCGCCGCCAATTTGGCAATAGCGGCCAATCTTCAAACTTCCCGCCATGATGACGCCGCCGGCAACTGCCGTATTGTCACCAATTATGACGTTGTGCGCAATCTGGCACTGGTTATCGATAATAACGCCGTCGCCGATCTGCGTGTCGTCCAGCGCGCCGCGGTCAATCGTCGTACAGGCGCCGATTTCTACGCGGTCGCCGATTCTGACGGTGCCCAGCTGCGGGATTTTCACCCACTGGCCGCGCTCGTTGGCATAACCAAAGCCGTCAGCACCGATAACCGTACCGGACTGAACCAGACAGTCTGCGCCAATGACAACTTCATGGTAAACCGTCACGTTGGCCCACAGGCGAGTGCCTGCACCAATGCGTGTGTTTTTACCAATAAAGCATCCGGCACCAATCACTGCGTTATCGCCCAGCTCTACGCCCGATTCAATCACCGCATTAGCACCGATAGAAACGTTCTCGCCAAGCCTGGCGCTTTTATCAATTACCGCTGAAGGCGCGATATCTTTAGCGGGGGCTGGCGTCGTATCCAACAGCTGGGCCATGCGGGCATAGCTCAGGTATGGATTCTTGACGACCAGTGCCGCTAAATGCGAACAGAACGGTAGATTCTCTTCGGTAATAACCACCGCACTGGCGCGGCATTCTAACAGCTGCTCCTGATAGCGCGAATTGGATAAAAAGGTAATCTGCCCTTCTTTCGCAGAACTCATTGAGGCGACGCCGGAGATGGCGATATCGCCATCTCCGTGCAGTTCTGCACCCAAATGTTCGGCTAAGTCAGCTAAACGAATGGAGTGCATCACTTATTTTACCTGCGCAAGCACTTTCTCAGTGATGTCGTTTTCAGCGTTGCTGTAGAAAGCAGCATCGGCTTTAACAACAACGGCGTAGCCTTCTTTATCGGCAACGGTCTTCACTGCAGCCTGTACTTTGGCAACCAGCTTGTTCATCTCTTCAGATTCACGACGACGGCTGTCCTGAGTGAAAGTCGCTGCTTTCTGCTGGAATGCCTTGATGTCGTTCTCAATTTTGGTGCGCTCAGCGGCCTTCATGGAAGCGCCTTTGGTTTGAAGCTTCTTCACGTTGTCCTGAGCCGTTTTCTCTTCTTTTTGCAGAGCCGTAGCGCGAGACTTGAATTCTCCCTCAAGCTTCTTGGCAATCGCTTCGCGCTCAGGCATCTTTTGCAGAACCTGCATCACGTCAACGACAGCCACTTTATCGGCTGCCTGGGCAACGCCAGAAGCAACCATAGCTAAACCCAGACCTGCAGCACATAACCACTTTTTCAATTTGAACTCCTCACTATAATTGCCTTTGGGCCTAGACCCGTTGTTTACTACCACGCTCAGCATCATTACCAAGTGGTGCCGATGTTGAACTGGAACTGCTCTGATTTATCGCCGTCATACTTGTCCAGCGGGTTCGCATAGGAGAACACCAGCGGCCCCAGCGGAGACATCCACTGTAGCGCGACGCCCGCAGAGGTACGTACGTTGCCCGGATCGCTATAATCTGGAATATCGTAGTACTTGGTTGCAGCGGTGTTTTTCCAGTTGGTATCCCACACGGTACCTGCGTCAAAGAAGACTGAGGTACGCAGCGAGTTAGCATATTTGTCATCAACCAGCGGCGTTGGGAAAATCAGCTCAACGCTGGCTACACCCATGGCGTTACCACCAACGGCGTCGCTGTCTTTCTGCAGGCAGTAACTGCCTGAACAGTTCTGAATATACACGGCCTTAGGACCGATGTTATTCGACTGGAAGCCGCGAACTGTGCCTGAACCGCCCGCATAGAAGTTGTCGTAGAACGGCATTTCTTTACCGCCCAGACCGTCACCGTAGCCTGCACGCACGCGACCCAACAGCACCCATTTGTCCTTACTGTCGATAGGATAGTAGGAGGCGCTGTCAAACGTCAGCTTGTAGTATTCGTTGTCGGAACCAGGGATGGTCACTTTACCGTTTAGGCCTGCGCGGGTACCCGATGTTGGAAAGTAGCCGCGGTTCAGGCTGTTGTAGTTCCATCCGGCTGAGAAGAAGAAGTCGTAAGCCTTATAGTCCGCCTTCTTGTTCAGAGACGGAGACTCGCCGACAGATTCCAGATAGCGCCACATAGCAACCTGCGGCTGCATCTCAGACAGGTCGTTGCTGACGAAGTCTAAGCCAAAGCGCAGTGCGTTGTTTTCGTTGATTGGGAAGCCCAGCGTAGTGCCAACACCAAAGCTGTCTTTGCTATAGTCGGACAGGTCGGCATCGTCAGCGTCAAACTGATCGTAGAAGACCCGACCGCCCAGACTCACGCCGTCAACGGTGAAATAAGGCTCAGTCACAGACAGCTCAACGTAGGTGCGGTAGTCGTTCTTGGTACCGTTAATCCCTACGCTCTTGCCTGTACCCATCCAGTTTTCCTGCTGCAGGCCAACCTGGAAGCTGACGCCGCTTTCGGTGCCGAAGCCGACGCCGAAGTTAAAGGTACCGGTGTTTCGCTCTTTCACCTTGTAGACTAAGTCAACCTGATCGGGAGATCCCGGCACGCGCTCGGTTTCTACGTCAACGGTTTCAAAATAGCCCAAGCGGTTTAAGCGTTCTTTGCCCTGCTCAACCTGATCGTTACCCAGCCATGCGCCTTCCATCTGGCGCATTTCGCGACGCAGAACGGAGTCCTTGCTGACGTCGTTGCCTTCAAAGCGAATGCGACGAACGTAGAAGCGGTTACCGGCGTCTACGCTGATGTGCAGCTTAACAGTGCGATCCGCATCGTTAATTTCAGGCTGCGTAGCAACGCGCGGGTAGGCATAGCCGTAGCGACCCAGCAGCTTTTTAATGCTGTCTTCAACCTGAGTCACCTTGCTGCCGTTATACAGCTCGCCCGGTTCAACCTTGGCAAGCTCTTCAATAGCACCGGCGTGACCAACCAGATTGCCTCTGACTTCAACGCCGGAAAGCTTGTACTGCTGGCCTTCGGTAACGTTGATAGTGATATAGATGCTTTTCTTATCCGGCGTCAGGCTGACGTTAGTAGAATCGATATTAAAGCGGGCATAGCCGCGATCCAGATAAAAACTGCGCAGCGCTTCGAGGTCGCCGGACAGCTTTTGCTTCTGATAGTTGCGATCGCCGACAACGTTCCACCACGGAACCTGATCCCGCAGTTGGAAGCGACCGACCAGCTCATCGTTAGAGAAAGCGCGGTTGCCGACAATGTTAATTTGTTGAATAGAGGCGGATTCGCCCTCAGAGAACACCAGTTTGAGGTCAACGCGGTTACGAGGCAGCGGAGTTACGATGGCTTTTACCGAGGCGTTGTATTTACCTACGCTGTAGTAAAAATCCTCCAGCCCTTTCTCTGTCGCACTAAGGGTGGTTCTGTCCAGCGCTTCACCGACGCGAACGCCGGAAGCTTCCAGGTTTTCCTTAAGCGCGTCGTCTTTCACCGCCTTATTACCGGAAAACGTGACGCTGGCGATTGTTGGGCGTTCCTTAACCTGTACGATGAGGGTATTGCCGTCGCGCAGCACCCTGACATCCTCAAAGTTACCGGAAGCAAACAGCGTACGGATAGTATTACCAATATCCGCATCGCTGACTGTATCGCCTACGCGAACAGGCATGTTTAGCAGTGCGGCACCTGTGGCAACGCGCTGCAACCCTTCAAATCGAATGTCCTGTACGACAAACCCGTCGGCACCGTAAGCGGTGGCGCTGCCAAGCAGCAGCGACGCTAAAAGCAACTTTTTCATCGCCATCGTTATTATCTGTTTATCCTAACCAAAGTCTCTAGCTGTAAAAGCGAGAGAAGTCATTGAAAAGCGCAAGTCCCATCAACAGTACCAATAAGATTGCCCCAACCCGATAACTATAGTCCTGAACTTGCTCAGACACCGGTTTACCCGTTACCTTTTCTACCGCCAGAAACACCAGATGACCACCGTCTAATACTGGTAGAGGGAACAGGTTAATTATGCCTAAGTTTACGCTAATTAGCGCTAAAAACATCAGATAATAAACCAACCCATAGCTAGCGGCCGTTCCGGCTCCCTGAGCAATTGATATTGGGCCGCTCAGATTTTTCAACTTCACGTCGCCCGTTATCAGTTTTGCTATCATTTTGGCAGTAAGCGTCGTCAACTGCCAAGTTTCGCTTCCCGCCTGATAAACCGCCGAAAATACGTTGTACTGGCGATTTATCTGATACTCGTCGGGTAGCGGTATCACCTTCGGTGAAATACCGGCAAACCCTCTTTGTGAACCGTCACTAAGCGTTTTCACGTCAGGCGTCATGGTCAGCGTTCGGCTTTCTCCGTCGCGGGAAATGACCAGCTCAATAGGCTGCCCCGGACTGCCGCTCACCAGCTTAACGAAGTCCTGCCACTGTCCAAACTCAGCGCCGTTAACCCTTAACAGCCGGTCGCCCTGCATCAGCCCCGCTTTAGCGGCAGCAGAATCCTGCTGAACGATCTCAATCACCGGCTCAATCTGCGGCATTTTCGGCACAAAGCCAAGCGTTTTTATCGGATCCTGCTTGTCTGGATCAAACGCCCAGTTGGACGTATCCAGCGTCCTTTCCTGTTCGGAAGAGGAGCCAAAAGGCGCAATAGTAACGTCGATTTTCTTTTCACCAATCTGCCCGACCAGCGCCATACGAACAGCACTCCAATCAGGCGTTTCGATACCGGCAACGGACTTTAGTTCCATTCCGGCAGAAATATTCGCCTGCGCGGCAATAGATTGAGGAGCCACTTCGCCGATAACTGGTCGCAGTGACGGTACGCCGATAATGAATACCAGCCAGTAGGCAAACACGGCAAACAGGAAGTTTGCCATTGGGCCTGCGGCAATAATCGCTGCGCGCTGCCCGACGGTTTTATTGTTAAACGCCTGAGCGCGAAGTGCGGGTTCGACCTCTTCAGCGCGCTCATCGAGCATTTTGACATAGCCGCCGAGTGGGATCGCAGCAATGACGAACTCCGTCCCTTTCTTATCGGTTCTGCGCCACAGCGCTTTGCCAAAGCCGATAGAAAAGCGAATGACCTTAACGCCACAGCGGCGAGCCACCCAAAAGTGGCCAAACTCATGCACCGTGACCAGCAGCCCCAGTGCAATGATAAAGACCACTATGGTGTGAATTACACTCATCAACCCGCCTTAAAAAATCAGAAATATCAGACAGGCAAAGACCGGTATGGCCGCCGTCAGACTGTCAATACGGTCAAGCACACCGCCGTGACCGGGAATAAGATGGCTGCTGTCCTTAATGCCCGCTTCGCGCTTAAACATGCTTTCAGTGAGATCGCCCAGCACGGATGCCAACACAGAAATAACGGAACAGATGAGAAGCGTATTCAACGAAACGTGTAAAGGAACAAACAGGCTAAACAGCCAGGCAATCAGCGCAGAGGTAACCAAACCGCCTACCAGCCCTTCAAGCGTCTTGCCCGGAGAAACTTTAGGCGCCAGCTTGCGCTTGCCAAACAGCCGACCGAACGCGTAAGCGCCTGAGTCTGCACCCCAGACTAGCACCATCACGTACAGCAGCCACCAGGCGCCCGTATAGGCATTTTCCTGAAAGCCATACTGCCGCAGAGTGATCATGCCGAAAAAGAACGGAACAATAGTCAAGACGCCAAACATCAGGCGTAAAAGCTGAGACGTTTTCCAAAAACGAGCTGATGCCGGATAGCTAAGCACCATGCACAGCGCCAATACCCACCAGCCGAGAGAGGCCAGCAAGAATGCACTGGCGATCGGGCTCGCTGAAGGCGGCAGGCCAGATGCATAAACCGGCCAGTAAAGCGCTCCCAGACCAATACCGCAGAGAATAGCCAGCGGCACGCGAAAGGCCGAGGATTTAAAACCAATAAACTGCCCCCATTCCCAGGCTGCCAGCATGCATACCGCAATAATGACGATAGCAAAAGGCATCGGCGGCAGCATAAACAGCGCCGCAATAACCAGAGGAATAAGAATCAGCGCAGTAATGATGCGTGACTTCAGCACGAGTGCCTCCTAGATTTCCTTACTACTCGCGGGCTCAGTCCCACCAAAACGGCGCTCACGCTGTGCAAACTCATTAAGCGCACCTTCAAAAACCAGCTCATCAAAATCGGGCCAAAGAACCTCGGTGAAGTAAAGCTCTGCATAGGCAATCTGCCACAGCAGGAAGTTACTTATCCGATGCTCTCCTCCTGTCCTTATCACTAAATCAACCGGTGCCAAATCGCTGAGGTTAACGTACTGACCAATGACGTCTTCGTCTATCTGTTCAGGCGTCATTTCTCCATCAGCGACTTTCTTTGCCAGCGTCTGGCAAGCCTGGGTAATGTCCCAGCGACCGCCGTAGTTCGCGGCGATGTTCAGCGTTAGGCCGGTATTGTTTTCAGTTAATGCCTGCGCTTTATGAATTTTAGCGCGTAAACGGTCGCTAAAGCGGGAAATGTCACCAACCACTCTCATCCGGACATTGTGTTTATTCAGGCTAGGGGCTTCTTTGTCCAGCGCGCGACCAAAAAGCTCCATCAGCGCAGTGACTTCCTGAGCGGGACGGTTCCAGTTCTCACTGCTAAAAGCATAGAGCGTCAGCGCCTGAATTTCCCGACTCACGGCAAAACCTACCGCTCTGCGCACTGCTTTAGCCCCTTCCTGATGGCCAAAAACGCGCAATTTCCCCAGCTGTTTAGCCCAGCGACCGTTACCGTCCATGATAATAGCAACGTGACGAGGAACAGAGGTTTGATTGTTATCGATCTGCTGTTTAACGGGCGACATAACCAGTTGGCACTTCCTAAGTCATTTAAAGAAGGCGGCGGTAAAAACTGCCGCTCTTCTTACGCAAAAAAGCCGTGTACACCGCACGGCTCGCAAAAAAATCAGTTCAAGCACGGTTGTCTATCTGCCTAATCCGTGGAGCTGATAGCCTGAACCGTTACTTCACCGCGCCGTTAATTATGCGCAGGGACGCCTAAACTATACCATTTCACCCTGATGCGAACAAATCTGCTGTGACTAACTGCACAGCAACGCAATCGCGCTATCGGCACGCTCGCGAGCCCAGGCGTCAATAAACAAGACCTCATCAACGTCTTTAGGTTCACTGTGACACAGTGCATCAAGAGTCTGACGATTGATCTTTGCAATATCCGTAAAGGCAATTCTCTGCTGTAAAAACGCCTCTACACTGCGCTCGTTGGCGGCATTGAGCGCAGTCGTTGCCGCCTGCCCTGCGTGGCTGGCCTCAATGGCAAGCTGTAGGCACGGATAGCGAACAAAATCAGGCTGTTCAAAAGTCAGTGCGCTAAGGCGACAGAAATCGAGATGCGAAGCGCCGGAAGAGATGCGTTCGGGATAAGCCATTGCGTGAGCAATCGGCGTTTTCATGTCAGGGGATCCCAACTGAGCCAGAATGCTGCCGTCCTGATAGCGCACCATGGAATGGATCACCGACTGAGGGTGCAATAGCACCTCCATCTGCTCAACAGCGGCGTTGAACAGCCAGCGTGCTTCGATATACTCCAGCCCTTTGTTCATCATAGTGGCTGAATCGACAGAGATTTTTCTGCCCATAGACCAGTTAGGATGCGCGCAGGCCTGATCGGGCGTCATTGAGGCTAACTGCTCAATAGGCGTCGTCCTGAAAGGCCCGCCAGAACCGGTAAGAATAACGCTGACAACGCCGTTATCCGTGAGGGACGCGCGCCCCAGCTCGTGCTGTACAGCTGGCGGCATACTTTGAAAAATCGCATTGTGCTCACTGTCGATAGGCAGAAGCTGTGCGCCATACTGGGTGACGGCATCCATAAACAGGCGACCGCAGGTCACGAGCGCTTCCTTATTAGCCAACAGCACCTGCTTGCCCGCGCGGATCGCCGACAGCGTAGGTAGAAGCCCCGCTGCACCAACAATAGCGGCCATCACCTGATCGACGTCTGGCGCAGCAGACAGCTCACAGGCTGCATCGCGCCCACTGAGCACCTCGGTTAAGATGCCTTCGTCGTTCAGGCGAGTGCGCAGAGAAGATGCTGAAACCTCGTCTGCCATTGCAGCATACTGGGGACGGAATTCCCGACACTGTGCCAACATAATCTCTACGTTATGCCCGGCAACCAGCGCATAGACCTGAAACCGCTCAGGATTCTCCCTGATAACCGCCAGCGTACTGTGCCCTATCGAGCCCGTCGAACCAAGAATCGTTATTTTTTTCATCAGGTTATTGCTACTCACGACATTTCTCACAGAACAAGTCTGTAAAAAGAATGGCACACATTTTACTCTTTTATCAGGCAGAAAATCACGCTCTGGCGTAAAACTCCCGGCTTCCGTGCGCTTTCAACGAACTAAAAAAGAAAAAACCCGGCTGTAGGTCAATGTCCACCACCGGGTTTTTTTATTGGCTAAAGCAAAATTAGAATGCCATCAGCTCGGCTTCTTTCTCCGCCAAAGACTCATCAATCTTCTTGATAAAGCCGTCAGTCAGCTTTTGGATTTCATCCTGTGATTTGCGCTCATCGTCTTCGCTGATTTCTTTATCTTTCAGCAGCGCTTTGATCTTGTCGTTCGCATCGCGGCGAACGTTGCGTACAGACACGCGCCCCTGTTCAGCTTCGTTACGCACAACCTTGGTCAGGTCCTTACGGCGTTCTTCCGTCAGCGGCGGAAGCGGAACGCGAATGATAGTACCGGCAGAAGACGGGTTCAGCCCCAGATCGGAGGCCATAATCGCTTTTTCTATGGCAGGGGTCAGGCTGCGGTCAAACACAGAAATAGCCAGAGTGCGGGTGTCTTCCGTCACTACGTTCGCCAGCTGGCGCAGCGGTGTAGCAGAGCCGTAATACTCAACCTGAATGCCGTCCAGTATGCTTGGATGCGCGCGGCCTGTGCGCACTTTGCTAATGTGCGTTTTGAACATCTCTACGCACTTTTCCATGCGCTCTTTAGCATCTTTTTTAATTTCGTTAATCACGTTGCAAACCTTTCAATGTGAATAATAGTGGGGACTGTGCCTCAGTTGACACACAGCCCGTAAAATTATGCGCATAGCGCACCGAGGGCGTTTATTCCGTCGGCGTGCAGATTAATGTGCCTTCTGCTTCGCCCATAACCACGCGACGCAGTGCACCGGGCTTGTTCATGTTGAATACGCGAATAGGCAAACCATGGTCGCGCGCCAACGTAAAGGCGGCAAGATCCATCACCTTTAACTCACGCTCTAAAACATCCTGATAGCTCAGGAAGTCATACAGCGTGGCATCCGGATTTTTTACCGGATCGTCAGAGAAAACGCCATCAACTTTTGTTGCTTTCAAAACGATATCGGCTTCAATCTCAATCCCGCGCAAGCAGGCGGCGGAGTCCGTGGTAAAGAACGGGTTGCCTGTACCGGCGGAAAAAATAACCACGCGACCGTGGCGCAGCAGGCTGATAGCCTCGGCCCAGCTATAGTCATCGCAGACGCCGTTTAGCGGAATGGCAGACATCAGGCGGGCGTTCACATAGGCACGATGAAGAGCATCACGCATCGCCAGACCGTTCATGACGGTCGCCAGCATTCCCATGTGGTCGCCCACTACGCGGTTCATACCGGCTTTTGCCAGCCCCGCGCCGCGAAACAGGTTACCGCCGCCAATAACAACGCCGACCTGCACGCCCAGCTCAATCAGTTCCTTAATCTCTTGTGCCATACGATCGAGGACGCTGGCATCAATACCGAAGCCTTCGGCTCCCTGTAAGGCCTCGCCGCTCAGTTTAAGCAGGATTCTTTGATATGCGGGTTTTGCGTTGGTTGCCATGATCTGATTTCCTAAATCGGCAGATGATTGTCGTCGGTTTATACTCGCCGAACGTCACGTTGCTGACGAGTATACTTAAAAAAACGGACCGATACTGTTATATCGATCCGCTTCAGTCAACGGGAAAGCTTACTTAGACATCGCAGCAACTTCTGCTGCAAAGTCTACTTCAACTTTCTCGATGCCTTCACCCACTTCAAAGCGGATGAACTCAGCTACGCCAGCTTTACGCTCTTTGAGCAGATCGCCAACGGTTTTGCTTGGGTCCATAACGAAAGCCTGACCGGTCAGAGAAATCTCGCCGGTGAACTTACGCATACGGCCTTCAACCATTTTCTCTGCGATTTCGCGCGGCTTGCCGGACTGCATCGCGATGTCGATTTGAATTTCGTGCTCGCGAGCAACAACTTCAGCCGGAACGTCGTCTGGAGAAACAAACTCAGGCTTGCTTGCAGCAATGTGCATAGCGATGTGCTTAACCAGCTCATCGTCAGCAGCGCCGTTTGCAGCAACCAGAACGCCGATGCGAGCGCCGTGCATGTAGGCACCCAGCTTTTCGCCTTCCAGAACGATAACGCGACGAAGATTGATGTTTTCACCAATTTTCGCAACCAGCGTAGTGCGGGTTTCTTCAAACTTGGCCTTCAGCGCTTCGATATCGCTGATGTTTTCAGCCAGAGCAGCGTCGATAGCGCCGTTAGCAAAAGCCAGGAAGCCGGCGTCTTTAGCAACGAAGTCGGTTTCACAGTTAGCTTCCAGAATAACGCCACGCTTACCGTCAGCAGCGATCTTGGTCAGAATAACGCCTTCAGCAGCAACGCGACCGGCTTTCTTAGCCGCTTTCGCCTGACCAGATTTACGCATGTTGTCGATAGCCAGCTCGATATCACCGTTTGCTTCAACCAGCGCTTTTTTACATTCCATCATACCGGCAGCGGTACGCTCGCGGAGTTCTTTTACTAGAGCTGCAGTAATTTCAGCCATTCTCTTCTATCCTCGGTTATTCTTTGTCGGATGTTCTTTGTGACAAACAAGCAAAAAGGGGGCCTGAACAGGCCCCCTAACCAACATATCTAATACCTGGTTAATAAGGGCTCGCTACGGAGCACTCCTTATTACTCCGCTTCGATGAAGCTTTCTTCAACGGCCTGAACGCCCTGATCGGCGCGGGCTTCACGGACAGTTTCAGCAACAGCGCCAAGGTACAGCTGCACTGCGCGAATGGCGTCATCGTTACCTGGGATAACGAAGTCTACGCCGTCCGGATCGGAGTTAGTATCAACGACCGCAAAAACAGGAATGCCAAGGTTATTGGCTTCTTTGATAGCAATGTGTTCGTGATCGGCATCGATAACGAAAATCGCATCAGGCAGGCCGCCCATATCTTTGATACCACCGAGGCTGTTCTCCAGCTTGTCCATTTCGCGAGAACGCATCAGCGCTTCTTTCTTGGTCAGCTTGTCGAACGTACCGTCCTGTGCTTGAATTTCTAATTCTTTCAAACGCTTGATTGACTGACGGACGGTTTTCCAGTTGGTCAGCATGCCGCCCAACCAGCGATGGTTAACGTAGAATTGGTTGCAGCTTTTAGCGGCTTCTTTGACTGGCTCACACGCTGCGCGCTTGGTACCAACAAACAGGATCTTGCCCTTGTGGGAAGCGATCTTGTTTAACTCAGCCAGAGCTTCGTTGAACATCGGTACAGTTTTTTCAAGGTTGATGATATGCACTTTGTTACGAGCACCGAAGATGAACGGCTTCATTTTCGGGTTCCAGTAACGGGTCTGGTGACCAAAGTGTACGCCAGCCTTGAGCATGTCGCGCATAGATACAGTTGCCATTATTACCTCTATAAGTAAAGTTTGGGGTTATGCCTCCACGTATCCCATAACGCCGACCCCAAAGCGAATAAACGCTTTAAAGCACCCCGCCGCATGTGCCGATACGTGTGTGTTATAACGTAGTTTAAGTAAAAAGTGATTGAAAATACCGAACCGCATTTCGTAAGAATAATTCATAAGAAAAGAAGACGGATTTCCGGCGCGCTTTATACCATAAAAGCGCCCTTAAACGCCACTACTTAGTGTAGGTAAAGTAAATTTGTAGCGAAAAGGCAGCCGCGGTGCGCTCTTATCCGCACCGCAACCGTCAGTTAAGTTTAGCAGTCGCGCCGGATTTCCCCATCCCGGTAGACCCAGCGACCGTTAACCATCGTACTCACCACTTTGCCCGTCATATGCATGCCGCTGAACGGACAAGACTTTCCGCGCGTTAACAGCGACTGAGGGTCAACAATCCACTCCGCTTTCGGATCGATAAGCACTAAGTCCGCCAGTCCACCAACGCTAAGATGACCGCGATCTTTCCAGTCAAACGCCGCCGCAGGCCCGGACGTCATCTTGGCGATCAAATCCTGCACTCGCCACTCTCCGGTGGTAACAAAGCGGCTGTTCAGCACACTGAAAGCCGTTTCGAAACCGGCAAAGCCGCAGGGCGCTTCGTTGAACTCACAGTCTTTCTCTTCGTAGGCGTGAGGAGCGTGATCGGTAGCAATAGCATCTAAAGTACCGTCTTTTAGACCTTCCAGCAGTGCGACAATGTGTTCGTTAGTGCGCAACGGTGGGTTAACTTTAAACACCGAGTCGAACGACTCAATGCTCTTATCCACCAGACACAGGTGATGAGGCGTCACCTCAGCGGTAACCTTAATGCCCTTGGCCTTAGCGGCTCGAATCAAATCTACCGCCCCCTTGCTGCTAACGTGGGCAATATGAATATGGCCACCGGTCATTTCCGCCAGCATCAGTTCACGAGAGACAGCAATGTTCTCCGCTTCCGCCGGACGGCCTTTTAGCCCCAGCTTGGCCGAGACGCAGCCTTCATGCATAACGCCGTCAGCTACTAGACAGCAGTCTTCTGAGTGGGATATCACCGGCAGGTCAAACATGCTGGCGTACTCCAGCGCAGCGCGCATCAGGCGCGCGTCATCCACGTAGTTTCCGTCGTCAGATAGCGCTCTCACGCCGGCCAAAGCCATATCGCCAATTTCGGCCAGCTCTTTGCCTTCCAGACCTTTAGTAACGGCACCAGTAATCTCAACCCGCACCAGACCATCCTGACGGATTTTGTTTTTCATCCCTTCAACAATGATGGCCTGATCGATTACCGGGCGTGTGTTGGCCATGGTCAGAATGGTGGTATACCCTCCGGCGGCAGCCGACGCCGTGCCGGTCAACAGATCTTCTTTCGCCTCTTGCCCAGGCTCGCGCAGGTGACAGTGGATATCAATAAAGCCGGGGCTGACGATAAGCCCACTGGCATCGATACACTCCTCTGCCGCAGCAGACTTAAGCCCCTTCCCTACTTCCGCAATAACGCCGTCTATAACGCGAACGTCAAGCACATCGTCTATCCCGTTTGCCGGATCGATCAGGTGACCGTTCTGAATTAACCACTGTGCCATTACGCGCATTCCTCATCGGCTAAAGTTAAAGAGAGTACCGCCATTCTGACAGCCACACCGTTGTTCACCTGCTCTTCGATAGCGGAGAAGCGGCCGTAGGCTACGTCTGGCGAAATTTCCAAACCGCGATTCATTGGGCCCGGGTGCATCACCAGCACGTTCTTTTTCGCCAGCTTTAAACGCTCTTCGTTAATGCCGAAGATGCGGGCATATTCGCGCGGCGTAGGGAACAATCCCTTCTTTTGGCGCTCAAGCTGAATGCGTAAAACGTTCACCACGTCGGCATCGGCGATAGCGTCTTCCACCCGGTGATGGATGGTGACCCCCCATATCCACCATCTCTTTCGGGATCATCGTTTTAGGGCCGCCCAGATGTACCTCGGCCCCCAACTTCAACAGCCCCCAAACGTTTGAGCGGGCAACGCGGCTATGCAGAATGTCTCCGATAATCGCCACTTTCTTCCCGGCTATTTTGCCGTGATGTTGGCGAATCGTAAGCAGGTCCAACAGCCCCTGCGTAGGGTGTTCGTGTGCGCCGTCACCGGCGTTAATAACCACTGCATCAACGTAGCGCGTCGCGTACTGCGCTGCACCTTCCGCACTGTGGCGCATCACAATGGCATCGATACCCATTGCCTGCACCGTCAGAAGCGTATCGCGCAGGCTCTCTCCCTTAGCCACGCTGGACGTTGACGCTGCAATATTGATGACGTCGGCACCAAGATATTTGCCCGCCAGCTCGAAAGATGAACGGGTGCGAGTGCTGTTTTCAAAGAAGACGTTAACGATTGCTTTTCCCCGCAAAACGGAAAGTTTCTTATTTTTTTGGCGCCCCACCAGTTTCTTCATTTCTGCGGCGGTATCTAACACGCGTTCAATGTCTAAGGGCGACATGTGTTCCAACCCTAGTATATGTTGGCCTCGCATTCTTTTTTCTGCTCCCCTGTTAAACTTCAGACGAAAAAAAACCCCTAATCAACGGCCTGTCGGCATATGATTAGGGGTTGATATCAACCTCTTTAGCTATGTGTATCTTCATTCTTCTTAACCTTTTTCTTCGGCTTTAAGTGATGCAAACGCACGCTTTTGATAATGTGAATCTTGTGCGCAAACCTTCTTAATCTACCAGATAATATTTTATCGTCAACCAAATTTCTGAGAAATCATCGATATTTTTTACAACACAAACGGGCTCTATAACAGTGCCTCATCGCGGCAATAAATTTGGCTCTCTTTCTCAGGGCTGTTACCATAGTAGAATCTTGTATTGATAATCGTTGTCGATTAGCGCTTTTCGCCAGCCTCCTGTGTATCTCTGCACAGCAGGTAACGATAGCGGTTTAACATGGACTCTGCTTTATGGCTATCTCAATAAAAACTCCTGAAGACGTCGCTAAAATGCGCGTTGCTGGCCGACTCGCGGCCGAAGTGTTGGAAATGATTGAACCCTTTGTGAAGCCAGACGTCACCACCGGTGAACTGGATCGCATTTGTCACGACTACATTACCAATACGCAAAACGCCATTTCCGCCTGTTTGGGTTATCACGGCTTTCCCAAGTCGGTTTGTATCTCAATCAATGAAGTGGTTTGCCACGGCATTCCCAGTGATGACAAAAAGCTCAAAGACGGCGATATCGTCAATATCGACGTTACCGTGATTAAAGACGGATTCCACGGCGATACGTCCAAAATGTTTACTGTTGGCCAGCCGACCATTCTGGGCGACCGCCTGTGCCGCGTGACTCAGGAAAGCCTCTATCTGGCACTGAGAATGGTTAAGCCCGGCATTCGCCTGCGCACGCTGGGTAAGGCGATTCAGAAATATGTAGAAGCACAGGGATTCTCGGTCGTTCGCGAATACTGCGGCCACGGCATCGGCGAAGGCTTTCACGAGGAACCTCAGGTTCTTCACTATGATGCGGACGACGGCGGCGTGGTGCTGCAAAAAGGCATGACCTTTACTATCGAGCCGATGGTCAACGCCGGCGACTACCATATTCGCACCATGAAAGACGGCTGGACGGTCAAAACCAAAGACCGCAGCCTCTCCGCGCAGTATGAGCACATGATTGCCGTTACTGATGACGGCTGCGAAATCCTTACTCTGCGCAAAGACGACACTATTGAAGCAATTCTGACGCCCGCAGAGTAACCCTCGCTACGCGCCGGAAGCCTAGGCTTCCGGCGTCTGTTTTTTACTTATCCTGCGACAATAGATTTCATAAGCGACCAACCCAGCCAGCACAGCTACTGCGCCCCCATAAAACGCCCATTTCGCTCGCTCAAATTCCCCCAGATAAACGGCTGGCAACACGGCGGCACTGACGTTGGAAAGAATAATCACCAACACCACCGTTCCGCTTATCAAAAGCGCTGACAGACGGCTTTTGGGTATCTCAGAGCCGACCTCAGAATGAAGCTTCGTTTTAAATAAAAAGAACGCAACGGCCAGAAGGAGGCAAGGCAAGGTCATCAGAACCTGAGTCAGGGTATCTAACAGGTAATAGGACTGCTCTCGCGATACGTTTAGCACAATTAATACCAGCAGACACTGCACCCACATCGCTTTCGCCGGTACTCCCGCTGTATTTGTTGACTCAGCTGTTTCTTGAATGCCCCTCATCAACAGCCTCAGCGGCGCATAAATTAAGATTAATACCGAGGCCACTGCGGCTAGGAACAAAAGAAGCCCGGTAATGTGCAGCAGCTCGCTACTGATAGCAGCGACGGAGTCAGAGGATAAATGCAGAGCTACTCCCCAGGAAGCGCCCATATTTTTCGTTAGTTCAAAAATACTGGGGATCCAATAGCCATCGGCTGCGGGCTGTGTCCCCCACAGCAAAACGCTCACCGCGTAGCCAATAGCAACGACAATGACCGCTAACACTAGCTTTTTCTTAAGCGCTTTACCCACGTTTTGAACGATATTGGTTAAGCCCCCCGCAATACTGATACAGCAATAGGCAAAAACAATCTGTACCACCAGTTGGGCATATTCGCCTTTTCTGCTAGCTGCCTCAAACCCCGAACGCGGAGCCAACGGCAAGTGACTTGCTAAAGCTGACGAGCCATCGACCAAAAGAAGCAAGGGTACACTAGCCAGTAATAAAACCAGTATGGCACAGATGAGAGCCGCTCCGCCTATGGTGATAATAAGCCGTAAGTGACTATGCCATTTGATGGCAATAATCGTCGCCAGCACCGCAACAACTGTCGTTAAGCCACTTTTCGACCAAAGCTCAAACCGGCTTAATAAAAAAAGATCGTCACCGCAAATAAAAATCGACAGGTAATGTATCGCGTAAGAAATACAGTTCCCGATTAAGATGATGCAGGACAAGTACCAAATAAATGCCCCAACAAACGTCAGACGCGCGCCCAGATAACGGCTCGCCCAAGTGTAGATCCCACAGCCGTCGCGACGAAGCTCTGCCCCGATATCAGACATTATCAGCACAAACGGTAGAAAAAAGACCAGCGCGAGGACTAAATATAGCAACACCGCGCTATTTCCCATGACGCGAACGGCCAATGAACTCCGAAAAAAGTCGAAGGACAGCAAAAGAGCGATTAAAACAAACGATACAACGCCTGCTCTGCTTTTTATTAACACGGCTAGATTATCTATTGAAATGAAATAATAATCATTGTAATTAAATGAAATCAGCAATGACAAGAAGAATGTACGTCAAGAACCGTCGGTTATACCAATACGTCTTTCCTTTTCCCTTTATCCATCTGGCGATTTCCCTCATTTACAGGTAGCTTAAGTCAAGATCCGTTTTGCATTTAGCCCAAAGGTAACTGCCGCCATGTCAGAAAGCGTCTTGCTCAAAAAGCCCTGCGATCCCGCCTGCTTTAGTCAGGACGAGCTTACTTTACCTTTTCTCAAGCAGGCGCTAGATGACTTCCAGCTTTGGCTGCGTCAGGCGTTTGAGGCGGGATACGATATTGAAGAGCTGCTAAAAGCCCGGTCAGACTACGTTGACCATCTGCTACAGCGGCTTTGGATAGCGCACGGCTTTATGGCGGCCTCTTCCAAGGGATTTTCTAACCGCAGCGGGCTGGCGCTGATCGCCGTTGGTGGCTATGGGCGAGGAGAGCTTCACCCCCTGTCGGATATCGACATTCTTGTACTAAGCGATGCCCCACTTGACGAAGAACAGTCTCAAAAAGTGGGGGAAATCATCACGCTGCTCTGGGATCTGAAGCTTGAAGTCGGCCACAGCGTCAGAAGCCTTGCCCAGTGTCTGGAAGAGTGCATCGCCGACTTGACCGTCGCCACCAACCTGATTGAATCCCGGCTGATTTGCGGCGACGTGGCGCTGTTTTTAACGCTGCAAAAGCACATTTTTAGCCAGGAAATATGGCCTTCGGAAACCTTCTTCCACGCCAAGTGTGAAGAACAGGAAGAACGCCATTGTCGCTACCACGGCACCAGCTACAACCTTGAGCCGGATATTAAAGCCGGCCCGGGCGGCCTGCGCGACATTCACACTTTGCTGTGGGTTGCCCGACGCCACTTTGGCGCAACGTCGCTGGAAGAGATGGTCAGCTTCGGCTTTTTAACGCCTGCAGAATGCGCCGAACTGGACGAATGCCAGACGTTTCTGTGGCGCATTCGCTTTGCGTTACACCTGACGCTTAGCCGCTATGACAACCGTCTGCTGTTCGATCGTCAGCTTAGCGTCGCTACGCTTTTAGGCTATCTTGGTGATGGCAATCAGCCCATCGAACGCATGATGAAGGACTATTTCCGCGTCACGCGCCGCGTCGCTGAACTCAACCACATGCTGCTTCAGCTGTTTGATGAAGCCATTCTGGCGCTGTCACCAACGGATAAGCCGCAGATTCTAAACGAACGCTTCCAGCTTCGCGGCCAGCTTATCGACCTTAGGGATCCCAACCTGTTTATTGAACAGCCGGAAACCATCATCGGCCTGTTCTATCAGCTCGCGATTAATCCTGAAATTAAAGGGATCTATTCAACAACTCTGCGCCATCTGCGCTACGCCCGTCGCCACTTAAAGAAGCCTCTGAGTCAGTTGCCTGAGGCTCGCCAGATATTTATGGCCATTCTGCGACACCCCGGCGCAATCAGACGCGCAATAGTACCAATGCATCGCCACAGCGTGCTGGCTGCCTATGTGCCCGAGTGGAGCAACATTGTTGGTCAAATGCAGTTCGACCTGTTCCACGTTTATACCGTTGACGAGCACACGATCCGCGTGCTGCTAAAGCTGGAGAGCTTTGCCGATGAGCAAACGCGTCAGGCACATCCTCTGTGCGTAGAACTCTATCCGAAACTGCAAAAACAGTCGCTGTTGCTGATGGCTGCCCTGTTTCACGATATCGCTAAAGGACGAGGTGGCGACCACTCCGAACTCGGCGCAGAAGACGCCAAAGCCTTTGCACAGCTGCACGATCTTAACGCCAACGAAGCTGCACTGGTAAGCTGGCTGGTCAAACAGCACCTTTTAATGTCGGTGACCGCTCAACGACGCGACATTCAGGATCCTGAAGTGATCCAGCAGTTTGCCGCCGAAGTAAAAAGTGAAACCCGGCTGCACTACCTTATCTGCCTGACCGTCGCCGATATCTGCGCCACCAACGAGCCGCTGTGGAACAGCTGGAAACAAAGCCTGCTGAGGGAGCTTTATTTCGCCACCGAGCGACAGCTAAAGCGCGGTATGCACTATCGGCCTGACCTTCGGGAACGCGTGCGCCACAACAAAACGCAGGCGCTGGCGCTGCTGCGTAGAGAAAATATTGACGAGACAGCGCTGCACCCGTTGTGGAACCGCTGCCGAGCTGACTACTTCCTGCGCCACACGCCCGCACAGCTGGCCTGGCACGCCCGCCATCTGATAGCGCATCAGGGCGATGGCCCCATGGTGTTAATAAGCCCGCTGCCCAATCGAGGCGGCACTGAAATCTTTATCTACAGTTCGGATCGCCCCTACCTGTTTGCCACAGCAGCAGGCGAGCTGGACAGAAGAAACCTCAGCATTCACGACGCGCAAATCTTTACCAATCGCGACCGTATGGCCATGGACAGCTTTATCGTGCTGGAACCCAACGGAAAGCCGCTGTCAGTGGATCGCCATGCCGAAATTCGAGAGGGGCTAAAAAGAGCGCTCGTTCAGCCGGTTTACGAGCGCCCTAAACCCCGACCGCTATCGTCGAAGCTGCGCCACTTTAACGTCCCCACTCACGTTAACTTTCTTCGCGGTCAGAGCGATCGCCGTACCTATATGGAGCTGACGGCGCTGGATCGCCCCGGTTTGCTGGCTCGCGTGGGAGAAGCGTTTGCCGATCTCGGGCTGTCGCTGCACAGTGCCCGCATCTCTACTATCGGCGAGCGTGTAGAAGACCTCTTCGTTCTCACAAACGCCGAGCGAACGGCATTATCTGCTGAAATATGCGAAGTTTTGAAACAAAGGTTGACAGAAACCCTGAGTCCAACGGATAAATATGGCCCCAACTAGGCTATTCACGCCGAAGATGGGGACGTTTCTTTTAAACTCACGACATCAGGAAACAAGATGCAACAGTTACAATCCGTGATTGAAAGCGCCTTCGAGCGCCGCGCAGACATCACTCCCACCAGCGCTGACGTAGCGCTTCGCGAAGCGGTCAACGCCACCATCGCCAAGCTTGATTCAGGCGAGCTGCGGGTTGCCGAAAAGATTAACGGCGTGTGGGTCACACACCAGTGGCTAAAGAAAGCCGTTCTGCTCTCCTTCCGCATTAACGACAACATCGTTATCGACGGCGCAGAAAGCCGCTATTACGACAAAGTACCAATGAAGTTCGCTGACTACGACGCCGCCCGCTTCCAGCGTGAAGGCTTCCGCGTAGTACCTCCCGCCAGCGTGCGTCAGGGCGCATTTATCGCCCGCAACACCGTGTTAATGCCCTCTTATGTCAACATCGGCGCCTACGTTGATGAAGGCACGATGGTGGACACTTGGGCCACCGTTGGCTCATGCGCGCAAATCGGTAAAAACGTTCACCTTTCCGGCGGCGTTGGCATCGGCGGCGTGCTGGAACCGCTACAGGCCAATCCAACTATCATCGAAGACAACTGCTTTATCGGCGCGCGTTCTGAAGTGGTAGAAGGGGTGATCGTTGAAGAAGGCTCTGTGATCTCTATGGGCGTTTACATAGGTCAAAGCACCCGTATTTACGATCGCGAAACCGGGGAAGTTCACTACGGTCGCGTTCCTGCGGGCTCCGTCGTCGTATCTGGCAACCTGCCGTCTAAAGACGGTACCTACAGCCTGTACTGCGCGGTGATCGTCAAGAAAGTTGACGCCAAAACCCGCGGCAAGGTAGGAATCAACGAGCTGCTTCGCACCATTGATTAATCCTTCCTGACGATTCGCTGCCACTCTGTGGCATTCACGATGTTCCGGCCGTTCCCGGCCGGGAGATCTGGCCTATACGCCTCCCTGTTCTATACAACTCTCGCCTTTCACAACACCAGCTCACACCAAAAAGCGACAGGCTTCGGCTCGTTAGCGGGATGAAACGCCCCCGGTAGCGTAAAACCAAACTCCGCAGCAAAATAGGACGCCAGATCGTTGCCGTAATAAATAATGTCCGTCTGATAAACAGAAAACACCGGATTCCCCGCCTCGCAGGGCGTATCGGGCAGGTAGCGGTGAGAATAGAGAGGTATAAGCCTTGGCGCATCGGCCACCAGGCGTTCAACGCGCGCTTTGCGTTCGGAAAACACGGCAGGCCTCGATCCCCAGCTATCCAGCCAGTAGTCATTGTGCTTGATATCAAAAAGGATCCCTTCCAGAGGAGCCGCCATCCGCTCCGCGATCTGGCGTCGAGCCTTTTTAGAGCCCATAGCAGCCCGCCAGTCTACAAACCCTGAGGATATCGGCAAAGCCTGCTGTAATAGCGCTTTAAGGTCGGGAGGGAACTGAAAGCCAAAGACGCATTCAACCTCGCCAGCTTCCGCATCACTCAGGCCAATGGCAAAGCTCACGCCTTGAGCGTTAAGCGCTTCGATTAATAGACTGGCTTCTTTTTCATATCGACACGACATGCTTTTTCCTCATCACGCGACGCGCTTCACGTTGCGACACTTTTCAATGCGATTTCGAACTGCACCACAAACGCGACTGCGCTCTCCTTGCTATAATAGTAAGCGGTATTTCATCGGCATAACAACAAATCAGGAAGGTGCTTTTATGTACGATAATCTCGTCAGCCTTGGGATTAGTAATCCGGAGCAGATCGATCGCTACAGCCTACGCCAGGAAGCGAGCAACGACATTCTCAAGATCTACTTTCGCAAAGAGAAAGGGGAATTTTTCGCCAAAAGCGTTAAGTTCAAATTTCCTCGGCAGAGAAAGACTATTCTGGCGAATCCGGGAGCGGAAAAATCCTATAAAGAGGTACATGAGATAAGCCCTAACCTCCGCTACGTTATCGAGGAGCTCGATAACGTTTGCCGCGGCGAACAGCTGGAGGTCGATCTGAAGCAGAAGATCCTCTCCGACCTCCGCCACCTTGAGCAGGTCGTTACCCACAAGATTGCAGAAATCGAAGCCGATCTGGAAAAGCTGACGTCAAAAACCAAATGAGAACGCTCGCCTTTCAGGCCGCTATCAGCCTGAAAGGACGACTCTCTCCACTACCAGGTTTTACCTATTTTAAACTCCCAGCGAACGTTTTCCATTTTGGCTGGGCCGTCCGCCTCCTGTAAAACAGGGAAAAACGCGCCGGCGCCAACCCACATATTCAACGGTGAAATAGCCAGATTAACGGAAGGGCCAACTACCCACTCTGTCGTGCCTGCATGGTTATTAAACGTGCGTGAACCAACGCGCTTATCGCCGGACTCGGTTTTTGAATAGGCGCTTTCAATGCCAACGTCAACCTGTGGATCGACGAACATATAGCGCACCTGAGCGTTCCACTGGTACTCATTGCCGCGCTTGACGTTCTGATTGCCTCGTTCAAACGGCCCCTGAGCGATAAAGTCCATATCGCCTTTCCACTGCGGCGTAAAAAACTTTGTCAGGCTGATAGAAGCACGGCCACCCCAAGCTTCGTTACCCGGCAGGTGATTATCGCCACTTTGCCCGGTCGGCAACAGCGCGGCAGCACCAAAGGACAGCCAAAGTGGATCCCCCTGTCTTTCGCTCAGTATGGCATAGGTAAAACCCAGTGACTGATCTCCCATCCCCTCAATGTGTTCAGGGTTCATTCCGTCCCTTTTGTTGTTGATATAAGAGCCGACTGTAGATATTTCAAAACGGTCAGTTAACCCATAGCGCACTTTTAACAGCCAGATTTGCGAAAAGACATCCGGGCTCCCCTCCCCTTTTATCTGATCGGTTTTATCGCGAAAGGAGGCATTCACCGCCGTCAGCAGCATGCCGTTAGGCAGCACTGAACCGCCTGAAATCGCCGTATTAACGGGAGCTCCCAAAAGAGGGCTTGGCTTTTCCGGTGCTGCCACGGCAGAAAAAGAAACGGCACTAGCCGCAACGCCTGCCAAAAAGACTGCCCTTACTCCGTTTTTCATCATTATTCTCCTGAGCGCTTCTCATCACTTGACAAAAAGAACGAATAAACACACATTATCAATGTGTTGCATTCAATATTCTGTACCGAAGTCACCATACGCCGGCTCCAAAAGAAATAGAATGTTACATATTGAAATTATTTTTAAAGAGTGAGCAGGCTCTCATCTTCCAGTCAGAAAGTCGGCAAGTTTCACGAGTGATTCAGTGATGACAGGTATAAAAAAACCCACGCTAGCGAACCGGCGTGGGCTTAAAACAGGAGAAAAGCGCTAGTTGACGAGGCTTGACCAGCTGCGGATCCAAGGCTCAGCGAAGGATTCCGGCTCAGAAACGTCACTGCTGTCGATAAGCAGCATCTCGCCTACGCGCTGTGCCTGCTGCTCTTGCAGCAGAGCGTCAAACTTTTTACCCGCGCCGCTGAAGTTCTCATAGTTGCTGTCCCCCAGCGCGATGATGCCATAGCGCAGAGAAGGCTGATGCCCGAGGCTGTCTTTAATGTCATAAAACAGCGGTTCTATTGTGTCCGGCAGGTCTCCCTGCCCCGTCGTTGAGGTCACGACTAAAACACAGTCGTGCTCATAGCGCTGCCACTCTTCTAGCGTGCCTTCATCAAACACTGTCGCCTCATGGCCTGCTTCCTGTAACAAAGCCTGTGCCTTTTCAGCCACCATTTGGGCATTGCCGTATACGGTTCCAACAAAAATACCGATCTTGGTCATCGCACACTCTCTTTATTTATCATTCATCATCGGTTGATCGATGGGATTATCCTGAGTCATTGGGGAAACAATTTCAACCCCATGAGCTTTAGGGCATTCTTCCATCCAGCCAAACGACTTCATCAGATTCTGCCACGTCGGATCCCAAGGAGCAGAAATCAGCAGCGGTTGGCCAGTGACCGGGTGATTCAACGCCAAGTGACTAGCATGCAACATCAGCCGCGGGCAGTTAAAGTGGCTTGCAACGGCGCGATTATGGCGAAGATCGCCGTAAGAGCTGTCGCCAACGATTGGGTGAGAAATATGGCTCATGTGGCGACGCAGCTGGTGCTTACGCCCGGTTTCAGGCCGCAGCTCTAGCAGGCTGTAGCGCGCCGTCGAGTATGGCCCAACGGCGACAGGTACCTCCGCCTGCGCCAGGCCGCTGTAGTGGCTTACGGCTGACTGTGCCTCTTTATCCCGAGTCGCAAACTTATCGGCAATTTTATCCAGCTGCTCCACCAGCGCGTAATCTATCGTTCCGCTGCCTTCTACATAGCCGCGCACAACCGCGTGATACACCTTGTGTATTCGATGATGTTCAAACTGCTGTGCCAGCATACGCGCCACGTCGCTGGAAAGCGCCATCAGCAAAACGCCTGACGTCGGCCTGTCGAGGCGGTGGACGGTAAAAACATGTTGGCCGATCTGGTCGCGAACGGTCTGCATAACAACCACGGTTTCATGCCTGTCCAGCCAGCTTCGGTGCACTAGCCAGCCCGAAGGCTTGTTGACCGCAACCAGATGCTCATCCTGATAAAGAATTTCCAGCACTAGTCGCCGCCTGCGCTAAGGGCGCGGTCAATATGTGTTAACACGTCCAGTAAAGGCCGAAGCGCTTCCTGGCTCTCGCTGAAAGCCTCTTCATAATAAGGTGCGATAGCGATACGTGTTGGTAAGGGCTGATGGCTTTCTAATATCGCCCGCATGCGGGGAACAAACACCCACTGCAGCCATTCCTGCGGCGACATCGTATCAATACAAAAAGGCTCTACGCTGTCAAAAGACGACAGAGCGGGAGGGCATTCAGACCATAATCCGTTTTGCCGCATTAATCGTTCCACGTCAGACAGCCACTGCCAGACCTGATTTTCTAAATTCATGACGCTCTCTTGCTGCAAAAGGCGAACATTGAGACAAATTGCCTCAAGTCACAGAGGGGCTAATCATACCACGAGCGAGATTTGGTCGCGAAAAAGGCATAAAAAGAGAGCCCACTGTGAATACACAGTGGGCTCGGTTCGTTTTATAGCAATCCAGCTACTTGGTTACTTCCCTGTTCAATCCCTGAAAACTTTTCCCTGTGGCCTTCCTGACCGACCTTCCTTTGAAACAGCAGCTCAATCCCGAGTTGCCTTTGCATCATCCTGATGCGTTCCCTAAGTGTCGTCCTGACCCCTTACGCTCCGGTAAGTACTCGCTCTCCGTCCTGGAGGTGTCCTGGATTTCATCCTTAAACTGTCCCGCCATCTTCCTGATGGCGATCCTAATCTTCCTGAAAGTGTCCTTTTGCTTTATCCTAAAGCTCGTATCGTCCTGATACGTTCCTTTGTTCCAAGCATCCTTTCGATGGACATAGAATCGCCCAATTCCCTTAGTCTCACAATAGACTCACAGAGTCGACGTTTTAAAAAAGAGCAAGAAAATGGACCCGAAATTCACCTAATTACATGATAAATAATAATTTATCAAAAAAGGTTCGTATAGTAATGAATGAAATGTCTCACAGGGTTTGTAGGATATGTCTCACACGGGACATGTCATTCCTTGTAAGACTATCGTCCCTTATTTAATCCAATGGCTCGCATTTTCCCGTAAAAACCAGCGCTAAGCCCCTCGGTCTAGGGGAGCAATACGGGCTCAAGCTGCTCCAGAAACGATTCAAGAGACGCTGCCAGCGTTTCTCTTTTCTGTGTCCCGAAGTGCTCCAAAACCACTTCACCGGAGAGATTACATAACGACACCATGTCCATTTCCGAGTCCGTTGTGGCAATAAACAGCGTTGGCGACAGCTTGAGCCGACGCTGGGTAACCAAATGACCAATCAGGTTTTCCTGAAGGCGGATAAAGTCCTCATCGCTCCACACCTGAATCAGAGAAAGCTCAAGCTCCCCCCATTCTGGCGGTCATGTCCCCGGCAAACTGGTGAGTAAAATAGGCACAGGCCTCTTCTCTAAGAGAGATATCCAGCGCCCGCTCTACGTTGGCTAACGAAGCCTCTGCATCAAAGGGCTGCGGCAGCCAAAACACTCGCTCTTCTCGAGTAGAAACAATACAGGGAGAGGCAACACCGTACAGCTCGGCACTGGCGGGTTCGTGCCCTTTCTCACGCTGCCAGAGTGAAACAAAGGAAGAGGTAAACTGGGTTAAGGCGGCCTGAACTGTCATGGTTTTCCTAAGATTACGTTACACTAGGGGGAAAATATAAAGGCATTATACCCCATCAACCCGAAAGTTCAGCGACAGGAGAAAAGCATGACCCATCATTATCAGGATAATCAGGCCCTGTCGGAGCTGACGCTGGGAAAGGAAACCCGCTATATCGACCGCTACGACGCCGCGCTGTTGCAGCCAGTTCCCCGCAGCCTGAATCGAGAGCCTCTTGGGCTGAAGCAGGGAAGTCTACCCTTTACGGGCGCAGACATCTGGACGCTCTACGAGCTGTCATGGCTTAATGCCGGAGGTGTTCCGCAAGTGGCGGTAGGAGAAGTTCGCGTCAATGCCGACAGCCAAAATCTGATCGAATCCAAAAGCTTTAAGCTTTACCTAAACAGTTTCAACCAGACCCGCTTTGACAGCTGGAGAGACATTGAGTACAC
Source organism: Leminorella richardii (assembly GCF_900478135.1). NCBI lineage: Bacteria > Pseudomonadati > Pseudomonadota > Gammaproteobacteria > Enterobacterales > Budviciaceae > Leminorella > Leminorella richardii. The sequence goes on along the minus strand of NZ_LS483470.1, from coordinate 721,151 downwards.
CCTACGCCGAGATCTTTCCGGCTGTGCGCAGGGTGACGTCGACGTTCGTCTATTTACGCTCTCTGAGCTGGAAAATACCCCCGTCGGCACTCTGAGCGGCGAGTGTATTGACGGACAGGACATCACAATTAACGATTACGACTTCAACGAGCGCCTGCTGGAAAACGCCGTTAAGCCGGGGTCAACCGAAACAGTCGAAGAGACGCTGGTCAGCCACGTACTCAAATCCAACTGCCTGATTACCCACCAGCCAGACTGGGGATCACTGCAAATTCACTACTGCGGCCCCAAGATCGATCGTGAAGCGCTGCTGCGCTATATCGTGTCGTTTCGCCACCACAACGAGTTTCACGAGCAGTGTGTAGAGCGCATCTTTCACGATATTCAGCGCTACTGCCACCCAAAAGCGTTGACTGTCTACGCTCGCTACACTCGCCGGGGCGGCTTGGATATTAATCCGTACCGAACAAATCAGCCCTTTACGCCTTCAACGTTGAGGCTAGCAAGGCAGTAATGAACGAGCATTTTTCGCGATATCTCACAGCCTTTATGTAAATACCAGTAAAAGGGCAAGATTCTCGTGAGTCATGCCCATAACATCAGTAAAGTAGTTTGAATAAGGCAATAAACGATATTATTGTCATTTTCATTATAAATTTGGTTTTTATTGGTTCATAAGGCCATAGGTTTATTAGGCCAGTGATTCGTAAGACCGATGATTCATAAGACACTGATTCGTAATATCTTAGAAACGTTAAGGATATAAGCTTGATTACGCACATTAGCCCCCCACTAGGTTCCATGGACCTACTGTCGCAAATTGAAGTCGACACGCTGAAAAAAACCGCCAGCAGTAATCTGTATCATCTGTTTCGCAACTGTTCACTGGCCGTGCTGAACGCCGGCAGCCAGACCGACAACAGCAAAGAGCTGCTGGAGCGCTACAAATCATTTGATATCAATATCCTGCGTCGAGAGCGCGGCATTAAGCTTGAGCTAATCAATCCGCCGGAAGAAGCTTTTGTAGACGGTCGACTGATCCACTCGATTCAGTCCAATCTGTTTGCCGTTCTGCGCGACATTCTGTTTGTCCACGGCCAGATCACTCAGGCCTACAGGCACCATCGTCTGGACCCCGACAGCAGCGTTCACTTGACCAACCTGGTGTTCGCCATTCTGCGCAACGCCCGCGCTCTGCACGTTGGTGAGGAGCCAAATATGGTGGTCTGCTGGGGCGGTCACTCCATTAACGAAACTGAGTATCTTTATGCCCGTAAAGTAGGCAATCAGCTGGGCCTGCGCAAAATGAACATCTGCACCGGCTGCGGGCCCGGCGCCATGGAAGCCCCAATGAAGGGTGCTGCCGTAGGCCACGCTCAGCAGGGGTATAAAGAAAGCCGCTTTATCGGCATGACAGAGCCGTCAATCATTGCCGCTGAGCCGCCTAACCCTCTGGTGAACGAACTGGTCATCATGCCAGATATCGAAAAGCGTCTGGAATCCTTTGTTCGCCTGGCTCACGGTATTGTGATTTTCCCCGGCGGCGTAGGTACAGCGGAAGAGCTGCTCTACCTACTCGGTATCTTGATGAATCCGGAAAACAAAGATCAGGTGCTCCCTCTGGTGCTGAGTGGGCCAAAAGAGAGCGCGGACTATTTCCACGTGTTAGACAACTTTATCCTCAACACACTGGGCGAGCAGGCACGCAAGTACTACACCATCGTCATTGACGATCCGGAAGAAGTGGCGCGTATCATGAAGCACGGTATGGCTGCGGTGAAAGAGTGCCGTAAAACTAACGGTGATGCCTATAGCTTTAACTGGTCGCTTAAAATTGCGCCAGACCTCCAGCACCCGTTTGATCCGACACACGAAAATATGGCCAACCTGAACCTGTATCCTAATCAGCCGCCAGAGCAGCTGGCAGCGGCTCTGCGCCGAGCGTTTTCCGGCATTGTTGCGGGTAACGTCAAAGATGTAGGCATTCAGGCTATTGAGCAGTACGGTCGCTATAAGATCCACGGAGATCCGCAGATGATGCGCCATATGGATACCCTGCTTCAGGGCTTCGTCGCACAGCACCGCATGAAGCTACCAGGAACGGCCTACACGCCGTGCTATGAGATCTGCGCCTGAGTTCACCGCTAACTGCCGCTGGCTTAGGCTGCCAGCGGCTGCGAGGATACCCCTGTGCCCATTCATCTTCTGATTGTTGACGCGTTAAACCTGATACGGCGGATCCACGCTGTTCAGGGTTCTCCCTGCGGGCACTCTTGCGTTCGTGCCCTTGAACAGCTTGTTCAACATGCAAACCCTACGCACGCAGTTGCCGTTTTCGACGATGAGGAAAGAAAACAGAGCTGGCGGCATCGCCTCTACCCCGACTACAAGTCAGGAAGGGTCGCCATGCCGGAATCTCTCAGCGAGGAATTAGGAAGCATCGAACAGGCCTTCGTTCAGGCTGGCGTTACCTGCTGGCGCTCCGAAGGGGACGAAGCAGACGACGTCGCTGCCACACTCGCCTATCGCATCAGCAAGCAGGGCCATCAGGTCACTCTGGTCTCAACGGACAAGGGCTACTGTCAGCTGCTAGCACCCACGCTGCGCATTCGGGACTACTTTCAAAAGCGCTGGCTGGACGTGCCTTTTATCGAACGGGAGTTCGGCGTCTCTCCTGCACAGCTGGTCGACTTTTGGGGACTGACGGGAATTAGCAGCAGTAAAATTCCCGGCGTAGTGGGGATCGGCCCCAAAGCCGCCGCTGCAATACTTGCCCAGTTTGGTTCTCTGGAAGAAGCCTATCGGAGAATTGAAGAGGTGCCGCAGAAGTGGCGCGGCAAGCTTGAAGCGCAAAAAGAGCAGGCTTTTCTCTGTCGCGAGCTGGCTACCCTAAAACGGGACGTTCCGCTTCGGGGTAACCTTCAGGATCTGCGCTTTAGCGGCGCTCACGCTCATCCCGGCGACCGGGAATAGCGCTCCACATCCGGCGAACGTGTACCGTGACCTCTTCACGATCGTGGTACAGCTGCCTTGCCTGAATCTGAGCGCTAATGCCGTGTTCTTTTAGGCGCTTATCGATTCCTTCCAAGCACTGGCTGACTTCTTCATAGCGCTTTTTCATCGGCAGCTTCAGGTTGAATATAGCTTCGCGGCACCAGCCGTTAATCAGCCAGTCAGCCATCAGCATTGCAACGCGCCAGGGTTTCTCCACCATATCGCACACCACCCAGTAGTTGGTAGTGACGTGCGTCGGCTGGAAGTGGAAACCGTCTTCCTTACGGTGAGTCACCTGCCCGGTATCCATCAGGCTTTGCGCCATGGGTCCGTTATCGACGGCTTCAATCATCATGCTGCGCTGAACCAGCTGGTAAGTCCATCCACCCGGGCTAGCCCCGAGATCGACCGCTCTCATGCCGCTAGCCAGTCGCTCTTCCCACTCGTCAGCAGCAATAAAGATGTGAAACGCCTCTTCCAGCTTGAGCGTCGAGCGGCTGGGAGCCTCTGCGGGAAACTTCAGCCGAGGAATACCCATAAAGAAAGGGGAGTTGTTGTTACTGTAAGAGTAGCCAACGTAACAGCAGCCGCTGGCGATAAAAAACACGTGAACAACAGGGCGCTGGTGGCTCTCCCTGTTCAGCATCACGCCAGCGTCTCGCAGCGCCTGACGCAGCGGTACGGTGAGCTTACGGCAAAACTTGAGCAGTTCCTTACCTTCGTTGGTATCGGGAACTTCGACCCGCAGCTCTCCGGCTCTTTCGACAACGCCCTGAATCATGCCGACAATAGGCGACACCCGATCTTCCGGCGGCAGATCTTTTAGCAGATCGCCAACCACCAGCATTTGACGGGCAAAAATAAGGGAGGTAAAGGGAAGCTCGCGGATCAGTCGCTCGGCATCATCGTGCTGGTAGCACTCAAAAATAACGTATCCACAGCCGTCCTTAACTCGCGGAAATCCGTAAATGCCCAAGCGCGTAGAGCGATCGGCAATCTCGGCAGCACACTCTTTCTCAAAGCCGGGACGGCAGTACAAAGCAATCTTATTCACGCAGACGCCCTCTTAAAGCGGCAGGCTCCTACGAGCAACAGTGCCCAGCCAGCCAGGAAGAAAAAGCCGCCCAGCGGCGTAATGTAGGGCCAAATTTTCGTTGAGGTCAGCGCCAGCCAATAGAGGCTGCCGCTGAAAAATACGGTACCGATCGCCATCATTGCCGCGCTGCGGCGAAGCCAGACGCACTCTTTAACCCCTTGGGCAATGCCTAAGGCTAAAATAGCCAGCGTATGAATAGCCTGATACTCAAGGCCAGTTTTCAACCACGCCATCTGTCTGGCATCAAGGATCTTACTCAGGCCGTGGGCGCCAAATGCGCCTAAAGAAACAAAAATAAAACCGCTGACGGCGGCAAAAATCAAAATCCAGCGCCCTTTCATGCGTCCCGTCCCCTGTTTATAAAAATTCGTGAGATTCTACCGACAAACGGTGACATAAATCACCTCTTCATTCCCACGTTTAGCGAATTGACTCGTCATAGCTTAAACGCACGCTTTTCTGCTCTTCGCTTGCCACGGCTAGAATCCACTCGCGAAAAGAGGCTATTTTTCCCAGATCCGCCTGGCTTTCATGGCACACCAGATAAAAAGCGTTCTTGCTGGCCAGCACTTGATTAAACGGGCAGACCAAGCGGCCAGACTCAATCTCCGCCTGTGCCAGCATGTTATTCACTAGCGCGACGCCCTGCCCGTGTACCGCAGCCTGTACGACCATCGCCGTATGGCTGAAAATCGGCCCCTGCTGCACGTTGATGTTCGACATGCCAAGCTGACGGATATAGGCCTGCCAGTCGCGCCGTGAAGCATCGTGCAACAGCGTGTGATGCCCCAGCATTTCGGGAGACGTCAGCCGGTTTTCGCCCAGCATCAGAGACGGCGCACAGACAGGAATAAGGTATTCTGCATACAGCGGCTCAACGTGCAGGCCGCTCCAGTTGCCGCGCCCGTAAAAAATAGACACGTCTACGTCATCAGACATTTTCCACTCGTCGCGATCCACCGCCTGAACCCGCACGTCGATTCCCGGATAGCGGCTGTGAAATCCGTTCAGACGCGGTACCAGCCACTGAATGGCAAAGCTGGTGGGCAAGCTGACCGTGAGGGCCCCTTTCGCGCTGCGAGCCTGTAGTTTTCGGGTCGCCTCATTCAGCGACGCAAAAATTTCTTTTATATCTAAATAGTAGCTTTGCCCGGCTTCAGTCAGCAAAAGAGAACGGTTACGACGGCGAAAAAGCTTTAGCCCGAGGAAGTCTTCCAACGATTTTATCTGGTGGCTAACGGCAGCCTGCGTTACGAACAGCTCCTCTGCAGCCCTAGTAAAGCTAGGTTTCTTGCCGCTGAGTCAAACACGCGCAGCGCGTTAAGAGGGGGTAATCGTTTCATATCATCAGCATCGTTTTGTATCCCTACACCGCTCGGTGAGGAGAAGAGGCCTATTTGCCAGTATATACATTAGTTTTTCTAATGCGATGCATTATAAATTGTCCGTTGTGGATACGCCAGCAAATACCTATAGTGAGCGCACTTCCTGAGCCGGAACGAAAATGTGTTTTTGAACGAAAGCGCATTTTGGCTTTGTGGTTGTGATGTTGTGTTTGCTAATTGCCTGACAGGTGTTGGGCACGGTCGTTAGCTTCCTACCCCATAGGATTAGCGATTAATTCTGAACATTTACCCTATTTATCATAGTCTTTATGTAGCACCGCTCTGGCGGTGCTTTTTTTTATGTCCTCATACCGCTATTTCCACATTTTGCGCAGAAAAATCAGTACGGCTGCTTAACGTACTCTTTGATTTCGCTCTGGGGAACCTGCTTTTCTCCGTCAAAACGGGTATCAAAGGTCACAATTCCGGTGCTTTCGTCCAGCGAAGGCTTACCAACGGCAATCACTTTTGTACCGTCCTGCATCGTAACTTCATAGTGGCTGGAACAGCCGGCGACGCCCAGCGCTAACAGCAGCGCCACACAGGATAAAACTTTACGCTTCATACACTCTTCCTTTTGGTTAAACGGGCCGTCGCCCCTAACATCTACAGCAATCTTTATTCTATCGTCTCAACTATCTTCTGAACAACGCGTAATCGCAAACAAATTAAGTAGCAATCTGTGCTGCGCTCGCCGCCTTCACGGGTTACAATCCCTTCGCTTTCACTTATTAAAACTCGGCTCTGTAAGCATTGTAGAACATTCTCATGACGCCATTTGACCCCATATCGTTTCGCCAGCAGTTTCCTGCCCTAAGGGAAAACGCCTGCTATCTCGACAGCGCGGCCACCGCGCTTAAGCCAAACGCGGTCATCGACGCGCAGTGTGACTACTACCGCAATAACGGGGCTACAGTGCATCGAAGCGCTCACCCCGCCGCCCGCAGAGCAACTGAACTGTATGAAGTGGCTCGCGCTCGCGCTGCGGCCCTCATCCACGCACCGCACGATGAAAACGTTATCTGGACCAAAGGCGCCACAGAGTCGTTCAATCTGGTCGCTCAAAGCTATGCTCGCCCTCGCCTACAGCCGGGAGACGAAATTCTTGTTACAGAAGCCGAACATCACGCCAATCTGATCCCGTGGCTAATGGTTGCCGCACAAACCGGTGCAAGAGTGGTGAAGCTTCCTCTCGATGCACATTACCAGCCAGACCTGACAACGCTGCCGGAGCGGCTAAACGAGCGCACCCGCATTCTGGCGATTAGCCAAATGTCCAATGTGACAGGGGGATGCCCCAATCTGGAGCTGGCGATTTCGCTAGCCCACGCCAACGGCACGGCTGTCGTCGTTGACGGCGCACAGGGCGTTATCCATTCGCCTCTCAATGTTCAGCGCCTTGACATTGACTTCTATGCTTTTTCAGCCCACAAGCTCTACGGCCCAACCGGCATCGGCGTTCTGTACGGCAAGGCCAGCTTGCTTGATGAAATGGCGCCCTGGCAGGGCGGCGGTAAAATGCTTAGCCACGCCGACTTTAGCGACTTTACACCCTTGAACTCCCCCAGCAGATTTGAAGCAGGAACCCCCAACGTTGCCGGCGTTATCGGCACTGGCGCCGCGCTAGCCTGGCTTACCGAACAGGACACTGAAGCGGCAGAGCGCTACGCTCGCAGCCTCTCACGTCTGGCGCGGGAAAAGCTGTCAACCCTACCCGGCTTTATAAGCTACAGCGTTCCCGACAGCTGCCTGCTGTCGTTCAATATTCACGGTTTTCATCACGCCGATCTGGCAACGCTGCTGTCAGAACAGGGCATTGCCGTTCGCGCGGGGCAGCACTGTGCCCAGCCCCTGCTGGACGCTATCGGCGTCAGCGGCACAGTGCGCGCTTCGTTTGCCCCTTACAACAGCCCGGAAGACGTTGAGCGCCTTTATCAGTCATTAATTTATGCGATGGAAATTCTGGAGTGACCATGCCGTCATCACATCCGTTTGGCTCTGACATTGACTCAGAGGCGCTACGCACTCTGTTTGCGAGCTGCTCATCGTGGGAAGAGCGCTACCGCCAGCTGATCCTCCTGGCGAAAAAGCTGCCAGCGCTGCCCGATGCGCTAAAGCAGCAGCGTTTAGAGCTGAAAGGCTGTGAAAACAGAGTCTGGCTGGGGCATCAGCGACATGAAGACGGCACTATACACTTTTACGGCGACAGTGATGGGCGCATCGTTAAAGGCATTCTGGCCGTTCTGTTGACGCAAATAGAGGGGAAGACGCCAAAACAGATCCTCGAGATGGATCTGATGGATCTATTTAACGAACTGGGAATATATGCCCAGCTCAGCGCGTCTCGTTCTCAGGGATTAGATTCGCTGGTTAGTGCCGTTAAACGTGCGGCGCAAAGCAGTCTGGAATAAGTCATCTGGAATTCTGGGATAGAGAAAGAGAACGGCTTTATTTTCCGTCAGCCATTCTTTGGGCTTTCGCCAGCATCTTTTTAAGCGCGTGAGACACGGCGATAAAGCCAAACGACGCCGTCACCATCGTTATCGCGCCAAAACCAGATGCACAGTCCATACGCTTCGGGCCTTCTGCACTAGCCTTTACGGCGCACACGCTGCCGTCCGCCTGAGGATACATCAGCTGTTCGGTGGAAAATACGCAGTCGATACCCAGTTTGCCTTTTCCGTTCTTCACGACGCTAAAATCACTTTTCAGCCGCTCGCGCAGCTTGGCCGCCAGCGGATCCTGAATAGTTTTCGCCAAATCGACTACCTGAATCTGCGTCGGATCGATTTGCCCTCCGGCTCCGCCGGTTGTCACAACGGGGATCTTGTAACGACGACAGTAGGCAAGCAGGGCTGCCTTAGGCCGCACGCTATCAATGGCGTCAATCACGTAGTCATACCCTGCGCTAAGGTATTCCGCCACGTTATCGACAGTAATAAAATCGTCAATATAGGTCACTTTACATTCGGGGTTGATCTGGCGGATCCTGTCGGCCATCACTTCCCCCTTTGGCTGGCCTACCGTTGTACCCAGCGCGTGGATCTGACGGTTAACGTTGGTCACGCACACGTCGTCCATATCAATTAGCGTGATTTGACCAATCCCGCTTCTTGCCAGCGCTTCTGCCGCCCAGGAACCCACCCCACCGATGCCGATAACGCAAACGTGAGAACGGGAAAAAAGCGCCAGCGCGCTTTCTCCGTACAGGCGGGCAATACCGCTGAACCGTTGAAAATAGGCGTCAGAATACGCGGCGGACATAGCGACCTCATTCATCGATAGCAAAAACAGTAAACTACTTAGCGGCCGCTGGCGACGTCAGCGCGCTGGCGTCTTGTGGCGTACTCAGTACCCAAACTCGCCCGTAATGGTTGTAGTATCCCGCCCAGTGACCCGCCTCATCGCCAATGCCCTGATAGATATCAAAGTGGTGGCCTTTGATCGCTCCACCGACGTCCAGCGCTACCATCAGGCGCATTTCATATCTGCCGGTAAATTTGCCCTGATTGTCCAGCAGAGGCACTTCCGCCAGAATGGTGCTTCCCGCAGGCACCAGAGTTTTATCTGATGCAACGGACGCCTTAGCAATCAGCGGAACTGCGCTGGCACCCTTGACCGGTGCGGAATGGCGCGGCTTGAAGAAGACAAATGACGGGTTTTGTTCCAACAGCTCTCGAACCTCTGCTTCGCTGTGCTGCTCCGCCCAGCGCTTGATGGCCTGCATTGACATCTCTTCACGCGGCACTTCGTTTCTGTCGATCAGCACTTTACCAATACTGTAATAGCCGCGACCGTTTTTACCGGCGTAGGCAAAAAACACTAGCGGCGTACCGTCACCAAAGTCAACGTAGGCGCTGCCCTGAACTTCCATCATAAAGTTATCAACCAGCGAGTTGCTGTAGGCCAGTTCAAGCCCCAGTCCGTCTAGCGCACCACTGTAGATGCCAGCACGGTCAGGCAGGCGGCGCATCTTCTTGCTCTTTTTCGGCATGGCGTAAAGCGGGTACTTAAATTCCCCCTGCTTGGTATGCCGCGCGTGGATCACCGGCGTGTAGTAGCCGGTAAACTGCACGTTGCCATAGTTGTCTACGCCTTCCATCTGATAGGTGTCAATGCTGAACTGCTTGAGCTCCCCGCCTTCAGCATCGGCCGCCATCCACTGAAAAATGGCCTGATAGGTGTCTCGATACTTGGCGTACAGAGAGGGCGATGACTGACTGATCTCATACACCTGTTGAGCAAAGTCCTTGCCGTTGACCGGTTTGTTTTGAGCGTTAGGGTTATTGACCAGTTCGAAGGGGTGGGTCAACTTTCCGTCTTTATACTGCTGCCCTCGATCCGTTGGGCGCGACTCACAGCCCACCAGCAGCACAACAATTGCGCATCCAAGAAAGTACTTTGCCCATCGTCCGATCATTTTACCGTTCACCTTAATCTGCCGCTTTAAACTGTCATAAGGCGCACAGTATAAAGGAACAGCGCGACAAAATCAGTGCTTACGCGAGCAGTGAGAGAAATGATGAAACGTTAATCATCGGTAAATAAAAAACATCCTTTTTTGATGCAGAAGGGAAAAAACACTTGCAACCTGAGTCACAGAGAGTATTATGCGCCTCCTACGGACGCGGGGTGGAGCAGCCCGGTAGCTCGTCGGGCTCATAACCCGAAGGTCGTCAGTTCAAATCTGGCCCCCGCAACCAATACCGTAGCAGTAAAAGATTGAAATCGTCTCGGACGCGGGGTGGAGCAGCCCGGTAGCTCGTCGGGCTCATAACCCGAAGGTCGTCAGTTCAAATCTGGCCCCCGCAACCAATACTTTAGCAGTAAACGATTGAAAATCGCGTCGGACGCGGGGTGGAGCAGCCCGGTAGCTCGTCGGGCTCATAACCCGAAGGTCGTCAGTTCAAATCTGGCCCCCGCAACCATTTTTTTCTTCCTTTTTCTTTATTTTTCCTCCTATTTTTCTCCACAAACTTGACTACGCTTAACGTTATCGTTCCCCAACCTAACGGTGAGTTTGCCTATGCGCATGTCCCCCTTCTCTTTCTGTACTGTTGACTGGAACCTCGTCGAAAAAACCGAACATCCCGGTGAAACCGGTAAAGCCTATTGGCAAACCCAAACCTTTGGCGAAGCGGAAAATCTTATTCGCGTGCGTGCAGTGGAATATACGCCAGGCTATTTGGCAGATCACTGGTGTAAAAAAGGACACGTTTTACTGTGCCTCGAAGGTGAGCTTGAAACTGAACTGGAAGACGGCACCTGCGTCACGCTAACGCCAGGCATGAGCTATCAGGTTGGAGATAATGCTCAGGCACACCGCTCCCGAACGCTAACCGGCGCCCGCCTGTTTATTGTGGACTGAGCGGCTAGTATTTAATAGACGCGAAGTAGGTCTTAATGCCGGAGAAAATAGACTCTGCCAGCTGCTGCTGAAACGCCGCTGTGCGCAGTTTACGCTCTTCTTCCAGATTGGAAATAAAGGCGGTTTCAATCAGGATCGAAGGAATATCCGGCGATTTCAGCACCGCAAAACCTGCTTGTTCAACTTTATTCTTGTGCAGCTTGTTGATGCGCCCCATCCGGCCGAGCACTTCTTTACCAAACGTCAGGCTGCTGTTGATTGTCGCCGTTTGAACCAGATCGAAAATAGTGTGATCAAGATAGCGGTCGCCGCTTTTGCTTACCCCACCAATCTGGTCAGCCTCGTTCTGGGTTTGAGCCAGATACTGGGCCGCGCTACTGGTCGCGCCCTTGGTTGAAAGAGCAAAAACAGAGGACCCCCGCGCCGAGCGGTTAGTAAAGGCGTCCGCGTGAATGGAGATAAACAGATCTGCCCGCTGCGTACGCGCCTTTGCCACCCGAACCTTCAGCGGAATAAAGACGTCTTCATTGCGGGTCATATAGACCTTCATTCCCTTCTCTTTTTGGATCAGAGTACGAAGGCGACGGGCAATTTGCAGCACGATATCCTTTTCCCGCGTTCCGCGCTTGCCGATAGCGCCCGGATCTTCACCGCCGTGCCCCGGATCGAGCATGATCACCAGAGGCCTGTCCTTGCCAACCTTACCGGCCTGCGGTGCCTGAGCGGGCTGATCTTTTTCCAGCGCGCCCTGATTATACTCTTTCAGCAACGCCAGCAGCGGATCGTCAGGCTCTGAAGAGCCGCCGTTAGCCGGATACAAATCTACCACCAGACGGTTTTTAAACTCGGCGATAGGATTAAGGGTAAACAGGCTAGGATTGATGTTTTGCTTCAGTTCAAGCACCAGCCGAACCGTTTTAGTATCAAACTGCCCAACTCGCACCAGCTTTAAGTAGGGATCGCTCTGCTGCACCTGAGACGAAATGTTTTTCAGCACGCTGTTAAGCTGAACGCCCTCAATATCAATCACCAGGCGGTTAGGATTGGCGAGAGCAAACTGCTTATACTTTAGGGGAATGTTTGATTCCAACGTGATACGTGTATAGGTCGACGAAGGCCACACCCGCACGGCAACCACGGTAGCCATAGAAGCCGCCGCGCCGACGCCGCTAACGCTCAACAACCACGTCGCTGCGGCTCCCTGCAACAAACGGCGGCGTAAATAATTGGGCTCAGAGCTGGACATGATTCTCCGTTAAGTCAGGCAATACACGATAAGAACGAATAAAACTGGCGTAAAACTCTACCTAAGAGCGGCTTCGCTGTCACGCATAGGATGCGTGTTATCGGCCTTTTAGCCTCATGATTGCCCAAAACTCCTTGATACTTAGCACATATCGCTTAAACGTTATACAGATTTCATCTTCCTGCTTAGCACCTTCAACAGCGGCTAAAAGCGCACAGCGCTGAATATTCCACTTGCCTTACCGCTCAAAATAGAATAAAAATACAATAAAACCGAATTATTATGCAGAGGTCAAGTCATGAAGGAGCGCAGCACTGAACTGGTCGAAGGCTTTCGGCACTCCGTTCCCTATATCAATACGCACCGGGGAAAAACGTTCGTTATCATGCTGGGGGGTGAAGCCATTGAGCATGAAAACTTCTGCAACATTATTAATGACATCGGCCTGCTTCACAGCCTTGGCATTCATCTGGTCGTCGTTTACGGCGCTCGCCCGCAAATAGACGCTAGTCTGGCTCTGCACAACAAGCCTGCCGTCTATCATAAGCACACCCGCGTCACTGACGCCGAAGCGCTGGAGCTGGTTAAACAGGCAGCGGGTCGCCTACAGCTGGATATCACCGCTCGACTGTCAATGAGCCTTAACAATACGCCTCTACAGGGCGCACACATCAACGTCGTTAGCGGCAACTTCGTCATCTCTCAGCCTATGGGAGTCGATGACGGCGTCGACTACTGCCACAGCGGCCGCATCCGGCGCATTGACGAAGAGGCCATTCATACTCAGCTCAACAACGGCGCCATCGTGCTGCTTGGCCCCGTTGCCGTTTCTGTCACGGGTGAGAGCTTTAACCTGACGTCCGAGGAAGTCGCCACCCAACTGGCTATTAAGCTAAAAGCGGAAAAAATGATCGGCTTTTGCTCCTCTCAAGGGGTTGAGGATAAAGACGGGAAGATCGTTTCTGAACTGTTCCCCAACGATGCACAGACCAGCCTTGAATACCACGAAGCGCAGGGAGACTTTCAGTCCGGCACGGTGCGATTCCTGCGCGGCGCCATTAAGGCCTGCCGCAGCGGCGTGCGTCGCTGCCACCTGATCAGCTATCAGGAAAACGGCGCGCTGGTGCAGGAACTGTTTTCCCGGGACGGCATCGGTACTCAAATTGTCATGGAGAGCGCAGAACAGGTGCGGCGAGCGACGATCCACGACATCGGCGGCATTCTGGAACTCATTCGCCCTCTCGAGCAGCAGGGCATTCTGGTGCGTCGTTCAAGAGAGCAGCTTGAAATGGAGATCGACAAGTTCACTATTATCGAGCGGGACAACATGACGATCGCCTGTGCGGCACTCTACCCCTTTCAGGATGAAAAGATTGGCGAAATGGCCTGTGTCGCCGTTCATCCCGAATATCGCAGTTCGCTGAGAGGCGAAATACTGTTGGATAAAATCAGCGCACAGGCTCGCCTGATGGGGCTTGAGAAACTGTTTGTTCTCACCACTCACAGCATCCACTGGTTCCAGGAACGAGGGTTCCTGCCTGCGGATATCGATTCTCTACCGATGAAAAAACAGGCGCTGTACAACTATCAGCGCCGTTCAAAGATTCTAGTGACCCCTCTTTAGATAATCCCTCTTCGGCCGCGCTCATGCGCGGCCTGCATCCTATACTTTATCCGTAGCAATGAACCATTAAATGATAATAATATTCATTTACATTGATGTGCGAATTTGACTTCGATACACTGCACGCTTTCTGTTTCAACAGGTAACTCTATTTTTGAGGCTAACGGATGAAAAAGACTCTGCTGCTACTGGCACTCACTCTGGCATTTGGTACCCTGACAGGCTGTGACCCTAAAAAGGCGGAAACACCGCCTGCATCTCCTGTACACGCTCAAACGATCACCCCCGCAGAAGCTCCTACGCAAAACGAAAATGGAAAAGTCATTTCCCACGCACAGGGAACCGTGCAAGTTCATAAAATCCCGTCACGCATTGTCGTCTTCGACTTTGGCGCACTGGATACGATGGATGCTCTTAAGGTGGAAGGCGTCGTGGCGCTGCCGAAAAAAAACCTGCCCGGCTATCTGGCTGAATATGCTCAAGACAGCATTGCCAACGCGGGCGGCATGAAAAAACCGGACATGCAGACAATCACCGATTTAAAGCCTGACTTTATTATCATCAACGGACGTCAAAATACCGCCTATGAAGGGCTAAACGGCATTGCGCCAACGGCTAACCTAAGCCTGGACGCCAAACGCTATCTGGACAGCGTCAAGAAAAACGTTATGACCATCGGCCAGATATTTAACAAAGAGAAAGAGGCGGAAAACGGCTTAGCCATGCTGGACAAAAAAATAGCCGACCTGCGCGCCAGAACGGCAAAAGCCAATTTAAAAGCCATGGTACTGATCCACTATAACGGTAAGCTCTCTGCCTCTAATGCCAACGCCTATTCCGCTATTGTTCATCAGGTCGCCGGTTTCCGTCAGGCCGATGAAGGATTAACCGAAGGGCGTCAGGCTGCCACGCCTGAATATATTGTTGAGAAAACCCCCGACATCATTTTTATTATCGATCGCAATGAAGCCATTGGTGAGGGGAAAATCGACCGAAAACTGTTGGAAGATGACGAACAGGTTCGCCAGACCAATGCGTTTCGTAAAGGAAAAATTGTCTATCTTCAGCCGGACCTTTGGTATCTCTCCGGCGGCGGGCTTGAGAGCCTGAGCCTACAGCTGGATGAAGTCGGCAGTGCGATTCAATAAGCCTGAAGGAATGTAAAATAGCCTCTGTCTTTACAGACAGAGGCTTATTCTCATCACCGCTCAGTCCGTCGTGTTTTTACCCGCCACGCCCTTTAGCAGCCGTTCAGCCAGACCGCTTCGCCTTTCGGTCGGCGTCGCAATGGCCGACAGCAGCACAGACTGTTTGGCAAACAGCGTCAGCCGATTTCTTGCTCGGGTAATCGCCGTATAAACCAGTTCCCGACTTAGCAACGGCGTGTACTGCTCAGGCAGCACCAGCGCCGTATGCTCAAACTCAGAGCCCTGCGACTTATGCACTGTCATCACGTAGGCCGTTTCACAGGACGGAAGCCGACTCGGCGTTACGGATTTAACCGAACCGTCCGGAAGCTGAAAATGAACCCTCAGCTCACCGCCCTCGCTGTAAAAAGCAATGCCGATATCGCCGTTAAACAGCCCAAGTGAAGCATCGTTGCGGCTTATCATTACCGGGCGGCCGACATACCACAGCCCGGCAGCGCCTAGTGGACGCTCGATAAGCCCGCGCCGCTGGAGCATCAGCTCAATGCGTTCATTAAGCCCCTCCACGCCGAAAGGCCCCTCGCGCAGAGCACACAGCAGGCGAAACCGGTTAAAGCGCGCCAAAATGTCCTTAGCGTCCCTTTCAGGCTCCGCTGTTGCTGCCAAATAGTCACTGTAGCCTTCAATACAAACGTCCAACAGAGACTGGTAGTCTTGCGCATCACCCGACGAGAGCCACGCCAAGTCCTCGAACTCTTGCCCGAAGCAGGCCAACGCGCCGCGCCCATCCCCCTGATTGACTGACTGCGCCAGGCGACCAATGCCAGAGTGAGCGTCAAAACGGTAGCTCTTTTTCAACAGGCAAAGGCTATCGCGCACCGAGACTGATGAAGATTCACCTTCAGCAATCTCGTATCCCGTTAATGCACTAAGCTGAGCGGCTCTTGTCGCACTATAGCCCAGTTCAGCAAACCGACACACGTCTCCGAGCACCGCTCCCGCCTCTACTGATGCCAGCTGATCGCGATCTCCTAGCAGGATCAACCTAGCCTGAGGAGGCAGAGCACCAACCAAATGCGCCATCATCGGCAGATCCACCATTGACGCTTCATCGACAATCAGCACGTCCAGATGAAGAGGATTCTCTGCACCATATCGCCGCTGTGAGCGGCTAAAGCGCATACCAAGCAGGCGATGCAGCGTTGACGCCTCTGTCGGCAGCCTGTCTCGCTGCGCCTGAGTCAGCGGCAAGTCTCGGCTGGCCGCGGCCAGCGACTCCGTTAATCTGGCCGCAGCCTTTCCGGTCGGTGCCGCCAGCGCAATGCGCAAAGTCTGTGTGTCATCAAGAGACAGCAGCGCCGCCAGCAGGCGCGCTACCGTTGTGGTTTTCCCCGTTCCCGGCCCGCCGGAGATCACCGACACGCCTCGCGTTGCCGCTACTGCAGCGGCGACCTTTTGCCAGTCAATGCCGTCAGAAACAGGAGGAAAAAGATCGTCAAGAATGCGGCGCAGTCGCTGTACCTCATCGACTTCGCCTTTACTGGTACTCTTCAACAGAAAGTCAGCAATCTTTCCCTCGTCTTGCCACATTCGATGCAGATAGAGGCGCTCCCCATCCAGCACCAGCGGCGTCGCCTGAGTGCCGTCACCCACTGCGGAAGAACAAGAAAGCACCTGTAAAAAATCGGCTACCGTTGGGCATCCTGCCGCCTGCCACAGCGCCTCAGCCATTTCGCTATGCCTGCCGGGAAACAGTGTCTCTTTATTAAGCGAAGCAAGAGGCAGGCAAACGTGACCATCTCCCGACTCTGCGCTGAGTTTGGCCACCAGCAGAGCCATGCTTGGCCCGCTATCACCTGCCAATAGCCTCGCCAGCTGAATGTCCAGCGGCCTGAACAGACCTGCATCAGCCGCCTTGGTTAATAGTGTCAGCATCAGCGAGGCATCTCCCCTGAGTGAAACAGCGCATCCATCGCTTCAACGAGGGCAAGCTCGGGTCGGCAGTGAAAAATACCCTGTTGCGGTTTCCCCGGCTCGACGCCGCGTAGAAAAAGGTACAGCACGCCGCCAAAGTGCGTCTGGTAGTCGTAATCGGCAATGCGATGACGCAGATAGCGGTGAAGCGCCAGCGTATACAGCTGATACTGAAGGTCATAGCGGTGCTCGCCCATCGCCGTCGCCATGGCTTCTTGCGTGTAGGCCGACGCGTCTTCCCCTAGCCAGTTAGACTTATAGTCCAGCAGGTAGTAGCGCCCCTGCCAGCGAAAGACCAGATCGATAAAGCCTTTCAGCATGCCTTCAACCTGCCGAAACGCCAGCGCTGGGCAGCCTGCAGACAGCGGATCGTAACGCTTTGCCAGCGCGTCAAGTCGGGCTGCTGTCAGAGGGGAATCAATGGGTAAAAAGAACTGTAGCTCAACGCTTCTCTCCTTTGTGGGAATGTCACACAGCCGTACGCCCTCTTCGGTCAAAGGCGCCTTCAACACTGCCTCAAGCCAGTCATACACCACTGGCTCCCACTCGGGCACCAGCCCTTGCCGCTCAACCTGCTCCTGTAGCCAAAGCCGATCCGGCCCCTCGGTAAAGTCAAAGGACTCAAACAGCCCGTGTAAAAAGGTGCCCGGTGCGGCCCCCTTTGGAAAAGTATGTGGCGTTTTCTCAGGAAGAACCTCAGATACACCGCGCCGCTCACCTGCTGCATCGGTATCAAAGCGCGGCACAATCTCATAGTGATGCCCGCCGCCCTGCTGCGATAACCCGGAATAGCTGGTCACTCGCCAGTCGTCACGACGGGGGGAAAGGAAACGCCGCGCCGCCAGCGTGTCTGCGGAAAGTTCAGGAGCCTGCCACCGCGAGTCGTCAACGCGAGCAGCGTCAACCAGCTGAATAGACTCCCCCTGAGCAAACGCCTCTAGCGACTGCAGTAGCGCCTGAGCGTCACCCGCCTGACCTTTTTGCAGCAAATATCCCATCGCGCTGCGGTGCACGTCGCTATTGCCTTTGCTGCGACCGCGGGTGTACAGCGGCGCGATGCCAACGCTACAGTGAAAAACCGACCGCGTTATTGCTACATAAAGCAGGCGCAGGTCTTCCGCCATGCGCTCTTCTTCTTCCAGCGCAAGTGAATCCTCACCGCGCTGCAGATCCAGCACTGAAGTGTAGGTCTGGCGATCGTGATACAGCGCGTTCATCTGCTGACGGAAACCGCAAATGAAGGGCAGCCATACCAGGGGATATTCCAGCCCCTTAGATTTGTGGATAGTCACGATTCTCACTAGGCTGCGATCGCTTTCTAAACGCAGCTGCTGACTATCGGCCCGGTCATTAGGCGCGGCAATCTGCTGTGACAGCCAGCGCACCAGCGAGTGCTCACTTTCGAGCCGAAGCGAGGCCTCTTGCAGAAGCTCGCCAATATGCATGATATCCGTCAGACGGCGCTCGCCCCCCTGCGTCACCAGCAGGTTTTCCGCCAGCCCGCGCCGAGCCATCGCTTCTCTCAGCATCGGCAGCACGCCCCGCTTGAACCATATGCTGCGATACTCGGTAAACTCGTCAATCAACGCTTCCCACTGGCGTTCGTCCTGATTGATGGCGTCTATTTGCGCGGCGTCTAGCCCCATCATGCCGCTGGCTAAGGCAGCACGCAGCGCGCGCTCCTGTTCAGGAGACAGTGCAGCCTGTAGAAACCACAGAACGTCCTGCGCCTCTGGCACGCTAAACACGCTTTCCCGATTAGAAAGGTAAACCGACGCCACGCCCAGAGCGCTTAACGCGTCTCGCACCAGCGCAGCCTCTTTGCCAGTACGAACCAGAATAGCAATGTCTGATGCGCTAACCGGACGACGTCCGTTAGCCGTCACTAACCAGGCAGACTCACGCTGACCGGCCATTAGCCAGTCTCTAACCTGTGCAGCGCAGCACTCTGCCATAGTCTGCTGATATTCTGCCAGACTGCAGCCTTCACTAGGTATCTGCCACAGGCTAAGAGCCGGCTGCACTTTACTCTCAACCTCAAAGGCTAACTGCCCGTCTTGGTCAGCGGACTTAACCGGCATAAAGGGAATTTGCTCAAAAATAAACGGCGACGGCAGCTGTGCAAACAGGTGGTTAACGCTCTCTACCATCGCCTTGGATGAACGCCAGTTGGTGTCCATCGTGTAGTGATTGCTTACCTCGCTGCGCGCGCGCATATAGGTAAAGATATCCGCGCCGCGAAACGCGTAAATGGCCTGCTTTGGATCGCCTATCAGCAGCAGGCCGGTATCCTCACGGCCGCCGTACACGCGGTGGAAAATGCGATACTGCTGCGGATCGGTATCCTGAAACTCATCGATCATTGCAACCGGATAGCGCTGGCGGATAGCCGCAGACAGCGTTGAAGCGCCTTCCCCCCTGAGCGCAGCGTCCAGACGACTGAGTAAATCATCAAACCCCATTTCCGCGCGCCTGCGCTTCTCTTTCTGTACCGAAAGGCGAACTTCGCTCAGCGCTCGCGCCAGAATCAAATCTCTCAGCGTCAGCGGCTCTGTGTACAGAAGCTCAATTTCGCTGAAAATCCGGTGTCGAGGCGGCTCGCCCTTCTTGGTTTTTTCATCCAGCGTCGACTGACAAAAACGCTTTAAAGGATCGGGGAGCTGATAGTCAAGTGTCTCCTGACCGGCCCATTCGGTTATGGCCGACAGCCAGTTGGTCAGATAGCGACTGCTGTAGCTGCGCTTATCGACATCAGAAGCAACAATCAGCGGGCCAATCTCCCTTTCGCACGCCAACCATTGCTGTTTCAGTGCCTCAATGCGCTCAACAATCTGCTGGTGGCGCTGCAAGATATCGTCTTGCGTAGGCGTCTGGCGCAGACTCGGCGCTTCGCCATGCAGGTAGGGGGACATGTCCGCCAGCAGGCTGTCTGGCCCGCGCCACTCGGCCGCAATGGCAGATGCAACAGGTAACGGCAGCGGATAGCAGTGGCGACGCCAAAAGTCCGCAACGGCCTGGCGGCGCAGCGGCAGCTCGTCTTCAATCAGAGTTTGTTCAAACGGAACGCCGGACTCAAACGCATTCTGGCTCAGGGTTCGCTGGCAAAAGCCGTGGATCGTGTAGATAGCCGCTTCGTCCATTTGGTGCTCGGCCGCCAGCAGCCAAGAAGCCGCTGCGTCAAAATCCTCTATCTGCGCCAGCAGGCTGCTGAGCATCGGCTCCTTGCTTTCCCGGCGCAGGCAGGCCATGCGCAGGCGGTGAATGTTGTCACGAATGCGGTTGCGCAGCTCTTCCGTCGCCGCTTCGGTAAAGGTCACCACCAGAATTTCCTCGACCTCCAGCGGGCGAGGATAAGCCGCCGCACCGCCAAGCCCCAGCAGCAGGCGAAGATAGAGCGCCGCCAGCGTATAGGTTTTTCCGGTACCGGCGGAAGCCTCAATCAGGCGCTCGCCAAACAGCGGCAGCGCCAGCGGCTCAAGCGCCTGAGGTAGGCTTTCTCCCATTACTTCTGCGCTCTAACGGGCAGCGTTTTCTGCAGGGTGGAGGCGTTTGAATATATCTGCCATCCCTCAGGCTTAGCGTAATCTTCTTTTACATCGCTCTGCCCCATTATCTGAGAAAGTATCGACAGCCCGTCTTTGTCTATCACTGCCTGATTAAAGAAAGTCTGAATATCGCTTTTCTTCAACTGCTTAACCTGTTCAACAATGCGCTTACGGGTATCAAAGCGATCGTTGCCGCGGTTAAAGTCGTTCAGATACAGCGCGGCCTCTTCATCAAGCGTCTGCGGGCGCTGCGTCAGTTCGTTAACCAACGCCTGACGATACTGAGCAAAGTCTTCTTCACTCATGGCGGCCAGTTTGTCTTTAGCCTGCTGATAAAACGCCGTATAGCGACCGTCCAAATAGGCGGGAGTCTTGCTGTTGCTTTGCAGCAGGAAGCCAATGCCCCACTGCCGCCCGATTGACATCGGGAAGGCAAACACCGCATACCCCAGTTGCTCTTCGGTTCTCAGCTGATTGTAGAACCAGGGCTGAACAATTTGAGACAGCAGATTACTGCGCGCCATGCCCTGAACTTCATCATAGCCAAGCGGAATAAACACCGCCCCTAGGGCTGAGTCCGTGCTGCTGCCCGCCTTCATCAGGTTAGCGGTCTGCTTCTTGTCCACTACGACGTTTTGCCCGTACCAGGCGCTTTTTCCTAAGCAGCCCAGCTGTTTACTCACGTCCAGCGCCAGCGCTTTAACCTGTTCAGGCGTCACGTTACCGATGGCAAACAGCTCCGGCGTACTTTCTTTCAATAGGCGATCGCGATACTGAAGAATGTCATTGACGGTCACGCTGTCAATCAGCCCACGACGCTCTTCCCGTTCAGTGTAGGGCACATAGGAGACAGCGCGGATAGGCTGAAGTGCGACTTCAAACGCTTTCCCTTTCTCAGCAGCATCCAGCTGTTGGCGATACCATGACTTAGCCTGCTCTAGCTGTTCTTCAGTCGGAGTAAAGCTCTGGTACTGCGCTAGCACGGCGCTCATTAGCTGCGGCATGCGCTGCGTAAAGCCAGTGGCGGAAAACTGCAGGCCGTTAATGCCAGAAGAGGAAAAGCTAATGCCCCCTACTGACGCCTGATAGTTGATTTGCGCCATCGCCTGCCCGGCTAAATAGTCAGTCAGGGAGAAAATGACCTGATCCCGCGCAGAATCCTGTGCGCTGGCGTTGCGAAGCGCCAGCGTGACATAGGCCTTCGGCTCATCAGCAAAGTAGCTGCTCGGCATCGCCCAGGCTTTGACCTGAGGATCGTTCAGCACCAGCGTCGGAGTTGCCGTTTGTGCAGCGGGCTTCGTTAACAGTGAAAAATCATCAGGAATATAGGGGTTGAGCTCCGGCAGGCGCAGAGGCAGATTTTTTTCCTCACCTGTCCAAGTCGCTACCTGCTGAGGCGTGATGCGGTCAACCTTGTAGGGGGCATTGACGAAGTAGGCCATTTTGTCATGAGGTTCATCCGGACTGATAAACCAGATGCGCGCCGCCTGTGGTGTCATTTCATCTAGCCTCGCCTCAATCGCTTTAGGATCGTAGCTATCGGCCAGATAATCGGAGTTCAGTACGTTCTCAATAGGAATATTCAGCATGGTGTCGGACAGCCACTCAACGTAGTCCATGTCGCGAGAAATTGACGGATAGCGGAAGTCCAGTGCCAGAACGTGGGCAATCTCGTCAAAGTACTCTTTGCGAACCCCCTCTTTGCGCATCAGCTTCAGGTAGTCAAACACCGCAGCAATCACGCGATCCCGCTCCGCCAGCCCTTTCTCTGTGAGAGAAATACCGATGCTGAACACACCGCCGTTGCGGTCGATGACTGGGTTAGCCCCTGCGCCAATGCTATCAGCCAGGCCCTGCTTCCGCAGCCAGTCTGACAGGGTATTTTCACTGCGGTTGCCAATCAGGTAGCCGATATAGGTATCGGTCTTGCTGCGAAACTGAGAAATATTGTTGTCGATGCGAAACTCAATACGCAGCTGTCGCGTTGGCTGAGCCGGCACATAGTGAATAATCAGCCCTTTCTCTTTATCCGTTACGGCAGGCACGGTAATCGCAGGAACGGTCGCTTGGCGGTTAGCAATGCGGCCAAAGGTTTTTGACGCCAGCTCCGCCAGCGCGTCCAGAGACTGGTTGCCGTACAGTACGCCGACCATCAAATTGGCCGAATAGTAGCGCTGATAAAACGCCTTCAGCTCGTCGTGCAGCTTGCTGTCGGGCTTGTCTTTCAGCGTGTCCAGATTGCCGCCGGAAAAGCGCGAACTCGGGTGAGCGGGGTTCAGCGTCTCAGAGCCGACCTCCGCCATTCGCATGCCGTCTCGCGAGCGGGCCATAGTCATCTCGGCGTTAACCGCGTTGCGCTCTCGATCGGCATATACCGGATCTAACAGCGGCTCGGCAATAGCGTCCGCCAGCCGGTCAACCGCAGGAGCCAGCGCATCGTTTTCGACCTCAAGGTAATAGGCGGTTCGATAGGAAGCCGTGCTGGCGTTGTGGCTGCCGCCGTGCTTTTTCAAAAACTCAGAGATACTGTCAGGCTCTGGATAGCGTTTCGATCCCATCAGCACCATGTGTTCAAGGTAGTGAGCCAGTCCAAGCTGGCTGTTGGGGTCTTCCAGAGAGCCTACGGGCAAAGCCAGCGCCGCCAGCGACTTACTGGCTAGGCTGTCCGAGACCAGTAAAACTGTCATGCCGTTGTCCAGCCGAATGGCCTGATACGCCCTCGTGTCTCTTTCACTTTTTTGAATTTTTTCTGCCAGCGGCTGCCACCCCTGAGCCGCCTGCGCCATTGACGTCAGGCCAAACAGCAGCAGTAGAACACTGGCGATAGAGACATAGAGCTTACGCATAACGTTTCCTTCTTGATTCACTTTTACGCCATCGAGCGGCGGATTTGCCGCGCGCCAAAGGCAAAGATAACTTCATTCATGCTTTACGAACAGTAAACGCAAAATCAACGCCCCACGGCGTCGAAACGCATTCACCTCAATACCTTCCATTGGACAGCAGCTCCTCTCAGGGTTCACTTTTCCCTTCGTTTTTTTCCAATCGATGCTGTTTTAACGTCAGTAAATAGGGAAGGCTGTCGGCAACAATCTGCTGGTACCGTGCGTCGTCCATAATGCGAAACAGCCGCATCAGGTAAGGGTCTTCCCCTTCGCCAATGGCAGGAGGCGAACCCTGCCAGGCCTGAAGCAGGCGGTGTCGAGCCTTTTGCTGAGCCTCATCGCCCCATTCTACCTGACCAGACTCCGAACTATAGCAGGCTTCAAGCCACGCCCAGGCGCTTTTTGGCAACAGCAGCAGCGGCTCACTCAGCCCCTGAACGTATCCTTTTAGCCAAACTGTAAACTGCGCCTGCGCCTCCTCAGCGCCCAGAGCCGCAAATCGCCATTCACTGCCCTCGTTACCAAACATCCGGCTCTCGCCTTTCCCGCCGGACATGCAGTAAATCAGGTGGTCAATCCACAGCGTCATGCCGTCAATCACCGAGAGCTTAGCCGGGCGCCAGCGCAGCAGGCCGTTTTTCTGCACGTGATGCAGCCAGCCGCTGACGGTAATACCGTCAATCAGCCGGGAAAACTCCATGCTCTCACTGTCGGCTTTTTGCGCTCTTACCGCTTCGGCCAGATCGTGCATACTTTCCACCTGCTCTTGCCAAAACAGCTCACCAAATGCGCCAAAGGGCAGCTCTCCTGCCGCATGGGCGCGGGAAAACAGCGTGCTGGGATCATCCCCTTCAATCAGGTGATTCAGCAAGGCAACGTTCATTTTATAGCGCTCAAGGCCATCCACTCTAAACGGCTCTTCATCTGACAGGGCGGCGTCCTCTAGCATGAAGTTCACCCTCAGCCGCTGCTGAAAGAATGCCCTGACGGGGTGACGATAGAAACGGCGCACGTCGTCAATATCAACGCTTTCAGGCACAAAAGGCGTTAGCCTGCTGCCAAATTCACTGTGGGGGACGCCCTCTCTGGCCGCTGCCGGAAGCCACTCGCTGGCATAGCTTTGCTGTTCGCTACCGACGATAAAATTTTTCTCACTGAACGGCACTCTAGGGTACAGCGTTAAGAGGTGCTGATAAACGCGCCGCGCGCTCAGTTCGGGATCCTCAATAACGCCGATCTCTTCCCCTTCCAGCACATGACTTTGGGAAACATATTCCAACAGCTCGGTTACTAACACTGAAGGATAGCGTTCGCTATTGTCCTGAATTGAGTGACCGATATAGCTGATATAGAACGCATTTTGTGCCGACTGCAGCGCTTCAAGAAACAGGTAACGGTCGTCATCGCGTCGGCTACGATCTCCCCGTATGGGTTTCTCAGACATAAGGTCAAAACCCAGCGGCGGTAGCGTTCGGGGATAAACGCCGTCGTTCATGCCGAGCAGGCACACAGCCTTGAATGGAATAGAGCGCATCGGCATCAGGGTACAAAAGTTAATGGCTCCGGCTAAAAAGCGCTGGCTTAGCCGTTCCTGATTAAGGCGCGAAGAGAGTTCGTCTTTCAAGACGGTCAGGGGCAATTCCTCATCGTAGCCTGACTCGATGCCGGTACCGCACTGCTTTTGCCACTGCCCCTCAATAAGGGCGAGTACCGGCTCGACGTCCACAGTATCGATGAAAAAGTCTTCCATCAGTTCGCGGCACAGTGGAGCCCATTCGTGAAGCCTACTCGCTTTCGCCAAACGCTCGCGCCAAAGCGCCAGTCGCATAAGAAACTCTGCCAGCTGACCGGCAAGAGCGGCAATCAGGCCGCTGGACTCATCGTAAGGCAGGACGCCCTGAAAGTCGCCGCTCTGGCTATCCATGGCGTAACCAAGCAGCATCCTCGTCAGGCCAAAGCGCCACGTGTGCTGCCCAGTCGGCGGTAAATCAAGCCCGGCCACCATGTCGTCGTCCAGCCCCCAGCGGATCCCCGCCCCTTCAACCCACTGACGCAGTGTTCGAAGGCCACTCTCATCGATAGCAAAGCGCTGCGCCAGTTCGGGCACTTCCAGCAGCGCCAGCACCTCCTGTGCGCCGAACCGGCTGGAGGGTAAATCAAGCAGCTGTAGAAATGCCGTAACGACTGGATGAACCTGACTGGCGCTGCGATCCGAAATCGCATAGGGCAGGAAACGATCTTTTGGCGCGCTGCCAAACACTGCGTCAATGTAGGGGGTATAGGTATCGATTTCCGCGACCATCACAATAATGTCGCGCAGACTCAGATCTGGGTCGCTGTCCATCATGGCCAACAGCCTGTCGTGCAACACTTCCACTTCGCGCTGAGCGCTGTGGCAAACGTGAACGCTAACCGACCTGTCCCTAAGATCCAGCTGTTCTCGTGGCTTCTGGGCTGTAGATTCATCGAGATTCAAAAAAGCCTGAGCCCGGTCTTCCAGCGTCAAAATGTCGCGCTGAATGCGATGAAGTAGGCTATCGCTTTTTGGATCAACGAAGGCGTCCACTTCCTGTACGCCGTTGAGCTGCGCCAGCAGGTAAATATTGTCGCGCCCAAGCTTGCCCCAGCTCGCCAACAGTGGGTTACTCAGGTTCTGATTGCCCTCGTCGTCAAACAGGCTTTCAGCGGTGTGCACCGACTTAAACAGCGCCACCTCTTCCCCGCTGCCGTGCTTGCGCCTGCGACGCGCCTGCATTCGTGCCAAAAAGGCGTAGTCAAGAATGTCGCCCCAGTAGTCTCGGCAGGGGTTGGTAAACATCAGGTGAATATCAATGTGTCGCCCCAGCGCGGAAAGCGCCTCCAGATAGACTGGCGGTAGCGCCGAAATGCCACAGATAAAGACTCGAGGCGGCAGACCGCTTCGTTCTGCCGAAAAATCGGGGTGATTAAGCGCATCGATAAAGCGCTGGTAAAGGTTGGCGCGATGCCATAGAGACTGGCCTCGGCGCTGAGTATCATCGACCAGCGCGCGCCATAAAGATGCCTGCCAATCCTGAACGTCGCTCAGCCCCGCAACCGGCTCGCCTCTCTCCCAGTGCTGCAGCCAAGAGGGACGATAGACCAGATACTGGTCAAAAAGGTCTGCTATACGCCCCGCCAGCTGGTGGTGTTTGCGCCTATCGTCGTCGTCATCAAGATAGCCGGACAGCGTGGAAAACTCCGGCAGTTCAAGCATTGTCGGCAGCAGACGCATCAGCTTCCAGCGCATGGCGTCTTTACTAAAGGCGCTTTCCATCGGCACATCGGGCAGCACTTTGGTAAACATCTGCCAGATAAACGAAGCCGGTAGAGGAAATGAGATATTTGCCGCAATGCCCAGCTCGGCAGCCAGCTCAATTTGCAGCCACTGGGCCATACCGTTGCTCTGTACCAGAATCACTTCAGGCTCCAGCGAATCGGCCAGAGGTCTGCCTGCCGCCAGAGCAGAGATTAGCGACTTCAGTATGTCCAGCTGATTTGAGTGGTAAACCGTAAACATTCTGACTCCTGAATGAGCGAACGGGAGCTAAGCCTGCGCTTTCTAAAAAGAGAAAGCAAAGGTGTGATTTTCAACGTTATCGCACCGACTGTAAAGCCAGAGCGGAACGCCTGCCGGGATATTCCTCGGCCAACCGCTTTTTCTGACTATATAACCGCCTAACGGGGGTGTACCATGGCTGTGAATTTTTCGCGATGTTCCCTATTGCTACCCGTATTCGGCTCCGTCCATTGAGCTCCATCATGAGGGTGCCTGACAGCAGCGGCTTTGACTGTATTCAGTCACCAAACCGCCAGCTGGAAACACCTCCTGTGTACCATAAGGAATCCACCATGAGTCAACTGTTCTCCCCTGTAAACATCGGCCCCTTAACGCTGCCTAACCGCATCATTATTGCCCCTATGTGTCAGTACTCTGCCGAAGAGGGCAAAACAACAGACTGGCACACTATTCATTTAGGCCAGCTGGCGTTTTCCGGCGCTGGCCTGCTAATTATGGAGGCAACCGCTGTAGAGCCTGAAGGGCGTATTTCCCCCAAAGACGTTGGGCTCTGGGACGACGAAACCGAACGGGCGCTGGCAAAAACCGTCAGTGCGGTAAAGCGCTATTCCAACATGCCTCTGGCGATCCAGCTTGCCCACGCCGGGCGCAAAGCCTCTATGCCGCCGCCGTGGAGCCCGGGCCCTGCGGTGACTCCAGAACAGGGAGGATGGCAGCCCGTAGCGCCGTCAGCTATCGCCTTTGACACCCACTCTGCAAAGCCGCTGGCGCTAAGCGCTGACCGCATCGCTTCCATCATCGCTTCATTCGCCCACTCGGCCAAGCGCGCGGATAAGCTGGGATTTGACGCTATTGAGATCCACGCCGCTCACGGCTATCTCCTGCACGAGTTTTTATCTCCTCTTTCCAATCAGCGCGATGACAGCTACGGCGGCACGTTGGAAAACCGCATGCGCATGACGCTGGACGTCTTTAGCGCCGTGCGCAAAGTGTTCCCTGCCAATAAGGCCGTGGGCGTTCGCATCTCCGCCAGCGACTGGGTTGAAGGCGGTTGGGATCTGTCGCAATCCGTTGAGCTCTGCCAACGCCTGAAAGCGCTCGGCTGCGACTATATCCACGTATCCAGCGGCGGACTGTCTGCCGAGCAGCGCATTCCCGTCTCTCCTAACTATCAGGTGCCCTTTGCCCGACATATTAAGGAAACTGTCGGCATGCCGACTATCGCCGTAGGCCTGATTACCGAACCGGAACAGGCGGAAGCCATCGTCGCTACCGGCGATGCCGACATGGTGGCGCTGGGGCGCGGCATTCTTTACGAACCACACTGGCCATGGCGCGCCGCTGCGGCCCTTGGCGCGCAGGTCAGCGCACCCAAACAGTACTGGCGCTCAGCGCCTCACCGAGCCAAAGCGCTGTTTGCCAATGACTAATGCTGGCTGAACGATCTTACCGCTAGCCGCTACGGCGGCTGGCTGTAGGGTAGACAAAAAAGCCTCTCAAGCCTGACGTTCACACGGTGCGGCCCTTTAACTTCGGCCGCAATCTCTTGGCAATATGCATCCCGCTGTCGGGCTATCAAATTAATCCGCCATGTACCCGAGGGGAAAACCTCCTCACTATCAATAGTGGTCGGATAGACTTCCAGCGCCTGTGCCGCTAGCCCCCATGCGCGCTGCTCGTCTGCATAGTGGTAAAACTGCGCAGTAAGCACCTGCTGGTAGCGCATTAGTCCCATTACCGTAATGGCAAACAGCAGCATGGCAATCAGGGTCTCTAACAGGCTAAACCCCTGCTGGCGATAAGCTAACGCAGTCACGGTTCACATTCCGCTTTCTGAGCCAGCGGGCAAACGTCGCTGAGTGCCGTAGAAACCAGCAAAAGGCTTACCCGATCAACGCTCTGCTGCTCTCGCTGAACTATCGCCCGCTGGAAAAGCGTCAGGGGAGCTCTACCGGGCACAGCAAGCCCTGAACCGCGCACCAGTAACTCATCCCCATTCAGCGGCTTTACGCAGGCATTCAGTCGGTACAGCTCACTTTTCTGACACAGCCAGTCGCTGCCGTTTAGCGTCCAACTCAAAGAAGAAGCCCATGACAGCGCGGAATAGGCTCGCTGGCGTTCTAAAAGATAGCGCCGCTCGTCAGCCTGCATTCTGACTCTATGATCCAGCTGCCGATGAATGCTTTTTAGCATCATCATAGAAAACGCTAGCAACATCATAATCAGCAGCAGCGTCGCATATCCTCGCTGAGCGCGCACTACGACGTTATGCTCCACGGCTTCTGACTCTCGCCGTGAGTCTAATAGGCCGTTCCGGTGCACCGCGCCAGTGCCCTTCGAGAGATAGGAGAAAATAGTCCTCTCCCTCTTTCACCTTCCCTTGAGCCCTCCGAGGCTCGACGTAAAACTGACTCACGGTGATTTCTGATGGATCCAGCATCTTCTCCCACTCCCCACTTTGACAGCTGCCTCCACCCCGCTGACGTTCAACGGTTCCCTGTCGCCACCGATAGCCAAAGCGCTCAGGCGACGAAGCGCTTTCCAGATCTATTTTCCCGCTGTGGTTCAGATCGTAACCAAAAAGCATACAGAACCCGGCAATTCCAAACGAGCCACCGCTCAGCCTGACCGCCGCCTCAGAGCGCGGAGAGGAAGATGAAAATCGGTATCCCGCTCGACGTAAATCCTTTTCTATCGCCTGTAGCACCTGCCGTAGCGCCTGCTCTAAGCGATAGGCTCGCTGCTGCATCAGGCTCTGGCGCTGAAACGACGGCATCAGAGAGACAATACCCGACAGGAGAATGGCGCTAATCAGCATAGCCACCAGCATTTCAGGCAGGGAAAAGCCGCGCTGACGCCTGTTCTTCAACATCGAGGTATTCCTCCCAGACTGTTATCCCCTTCAAGACATCGCCTGAGCCTTCCCGTGGCAGACAGCACTACCCTGACGCTCCCTGCAGCCCCCTTAATCACAACGTGCCCGGCACCTGCCGTATTGCGCAGGCCGTAGAAGCCGAGGCCGATTTCAGACTGATAAAGCGCCAGGGTCATATTCTCCTCCACAGGCCAGTAAACCGAACCACCAAGAGACGCACAGTTGGCTTCCGCTGGAGAACCCGCTACTGTCAAGCAGGATCGTCCACCTCCCTGAGCAATGTGCAGCAAGAAGGTTTCATTTCGCCAGTGGGCAGCCTGCTGAATCCGAGCCATAAACGCCAGCAGCTCTGAACTGGACTGCGCTAGCGCAGCCCGCTGTCGATAACCTTGCCAGCCGTGAACGCCACCAGTGGCAAGAATCGCCGTTATTGCCATCACCAACAGCAGCTCAATCAGCGTCAGGCCGCACTGTTTCATCTCTGAGATAGTATTCATAGGGCTATGCTAGCCAGTCGCGGTAGTGCCGCCCAGTGGGGAAAAACAGTATTGGAAGCTATGCTGCTAAGAAGAGGAGAAACGCACACAGCGTTACATCAAACTGCGGCGTAAATAGCAGAAAAAGCGGAATGATGCATGATGCATGATGCGAAGATGAGAGGGGGTAGAAAGAAGCTAGGGCGTAACTTTATTCCCATTCTTATCGATAGTGAACTCATCAAGGCAGGTAACAATTATGTGGTCGCCGTCCCGTAAAGACCGGCACTGCATGCCTACCTGAGCGCGCCCGTTTTCAAACTGCCAGGCAAAGTCGTATATCGGCGCAATCACCTCTTCAAAGCGCGCGTTATAAAACCCAACCTTTCCGTTCTTCCTTCCCCTGGTCAATCCCTCTTCAAAGTAGTCGGGGCCGTTGTCGAACATAAGAACCTCAAGGCTCTCTCCAGAGGGCTTCACGTAAAAAACGCGGCCTGCGCCATAAAATCCCGCTAAACCCTGCTCATCGTAGCCCGCCATAGCCAGCACTCGCGGCGAAAACAGCGGCACCGAACCGCTGTCGTCAATGCAGGCCTCATCGTCGGTTAGATCGCCTTCCTGAGTGGGATAAAGGCAGCTCAGGGAGTAGGAAGGAGAAGGAGAAACGGCCTGACAGCCCGCCAGCAACGCAGCGGCAAGTAGAGTGAGCGCGGGAATGAAAAAGCTGGCTTTCATATCAAATCCAATAAAAAGCGCCCGTCGAAACGGGCGCTTAAAGCATCGAGTTAAATTGCTACTGGCGCTTTAATGGCCGGGTGCGGGTCGTAGCCCGTAATGTCGAAATCCTCGAACTGATAGTCAAAGATGGACTCAGGCTTGCGCTTGATGACCAGCTTTGGCAGCGGGCGCGGCTCGCGGCTTAGCTGTAAATGGGTCTGCTCCATGTGGTTCATATACAGGTGGGTATCACCGCCGGTCCAGACAAAGTCGCCAACCTCCAGATCGCACTGCTGAGCCATCATGTGTACCAGCAGCGCATAGCTGGCAATGTTAAACGGCAGCCCCAGAAAAACGTCACAGGAGCGCTGATACAGCTGGCAGGATAGCTTGCCGTCTGCAACGTAGAACTGGAAGAACGCGTGGCAGGGCGCCAGCGCCATCTCTGACAGTTCGCCGACGTTCCACGCGGAAACGATGATCCGCCGTGAATCCGGATCGCGCTTGATTTGCTCAACCGCAGCGGAAATCTGATCGATCTGACGACCGTCCGCAGTGCCCCATGAGCGCCACTGCTTTCCATATACCGGCCCCAGGTCGCCGTTTTCATCAGCCCACTCGTCCCAGATGGTGACATTGTTATCGCGCAGGTAGCCGATGTTAGTGTCGCCCTTAAGGAACCACAGCAGCTCGTGAATAATTGAGCGCAGATGGCAACGCTTGGTGGTGACCAGCGGAAAGCCGTCCTGTAAGTTAAAGCGCATCTGGTGGCCAAAAATAGAGCGCGTTCCTGTACCGGTGCGGTCAGACTTTGGCGTTCCCTCATCGAGGATTTTTTGCATCAGATCCAAATACTGTTTCATCGTTACCTTACCTCTAGCCCATTACGCTTTTTGTTGATTCGCCTGCGGTTTCGGGCGGCGATAGGCCCAAACCACCATCAGCACGCCGATCAGGATCATCGGCAGCGAAAGCAGCTGCCCCATGCTGAACAGGCCAAACAGCCCCAGTTGAACGTCCGGCTGGCGGAAAAACTCAATCACAAAGCGGAATGTGCCATAGCCGATTAAAAACAGCCCGGACACGCTGCCCGCCGGGCGCGCTTTGCGTATAAACAGGTTTAAAATCAGGAACAGGACAATGCCCTCAAGACACATTTCATAGAGCTGGGACATGTGCCGCGGCAGCATGCCGTCCTGCAGATAGGGCAGCCACTGCGGGTTTTGCTGAACAAACAGCTGGTCAGCGGCGCGAGCCGTAGGAAAACGCATTGCCCACTGAAAGTCAGTCACCCTTCCCCACAGCTCGCCGTTGATAAAGTTGCCCAGACGCCCAACGCCTAGGCCGAAGGGGATCAGCGGCGCCATAAAGTCAGATACTTGGAAGAACGTGCGCTTTGTGTGCCGGGCAAACCACATCATTGCCACAATCACGCCCATCAGGCCGCCGTGGAAAGACATACCCCCTTCCCAGACTTTAAACAGGTAAAGCGGGTTTTCAATAAATTCGGGAAAGCTGTAAAACAGCACATAGCCGACGCGACCACCGACAAAAACTCCGAGAAAGCCAATGTAGAGCATGTTTTCAACTTCGTCTTTGGTCCAGCCGCTGTTGGGCTGACGCGCGCGGCGCTTAGCCAGCCAAAGGGCGAACACGAAGCCGATCAGATACATCATGCCGTACCAGCGTAGCGACAGGGGCAGCGTGGGTTCTAAAGAGAAGATAACCGGATCGAATTTGGGAAATTCCAGAAAGCTAGAGTTCATCACTCACCACAATACATATTACGTTGAATTGAGATCGGACAGCGCCGGGAAAACTGCGCGAAATGATAGCATAGTCAAACGCATTCCGTTCGCAGAAACGGTCCGATTTACACTCATTTACGACCAACAGATCGATAACATAAAAAATGGATTAGCCCCGAAAAACGGGGCTAATCGCTATTTATCACCGCCAGGACGTTCGTTCTTTCTACGCCGAGGGTGTGGAGCATTTGTCTTTTGCGGCCGGCCTTCCGACTTCTCCTGCATCGCCAACACGATAGGCGCAAACTCCTTCATGACTCGGCGATAAACGTCGCGCTTAAAGGAGACGACTTGTCGTACCGGATACCAGTAGCTTACCCAGCGCCAGCCATCGAACTCCGGCGTACTGCTGCGCTGCATATTGATATCGGACTCATTACTCATCAGCTGCAGTAAAAACCATTTCTGCTTCTGACCAATACAAACGGGTTTAGTATCCCAACGCACCAAACGTTTTGGTAACTTATATCGTAACCAGTTACGCGTACAGCCAAGGACTTTGACGTCTTTACGACTCAGCCCGACCTCTTCAAAAAGCTCGCGATACATGGCCTGCTCAGGTGATTCCCCTGCGTTGATACCGCCCTGAGGAAACTGCCACGAGTGTTGACCAAACCGCCTGGCCCACAACACCTGTCCCTGCTTATTACAAATTACGATACCAACATTCGGGCGGTAGCCATCATCATCGATCACTAGACTACCTCAAAGCATAATTCTTTAAAGATGGGCTGATTGTTTCATACTAGGCTGTGTCCCGCAACTGTACGCGGTGGCGAGGCTGAGCCAAAAGGGCGTAATCAAGGCGGAGTACGCCCTTTTGGCACGCGTCCCGAAGGGCTGGGGTCATTTTTACGCGGTGCCGCGTTACTCGCGGCTTGCTCTGCGTAAAAATGATCGCCAGCGCCATCCGCATACAGTTGCAGGACACAGCTTCAACGATGCGGTAAACCTCTGGGTGAGATTCCCTTATCCTTTCCCCTTCTGAGCATAACTTGACAAATCAAACAAAGTTATAAACAGCCAAAGGCTATTTCATCCTGTGTTATGCACGTTTACTGTGGATATCCATGTGAAAAACCCGATGACAATATGGGTAGAAGTCTCCACAGGCCTCTTTCAGCAATTAAAGAATAAGCCTTTAAAACAATTAATAATCAATTAGATATTTATATAATGACAGTTCTATACAGAAGAAAACTGTGTCTCCCGCATTCCATGTCAGAGAACGTGAGCAAAAAACGACCTCCGCCCACTTTATCCACAGTCAGTGATAAAAAGTTGACCAATACCGAGTTTGATGCGCAAAAAAGACCTATCGTCAATGCTGTAAATGAAAACAGTGCTGCGACTTTTGTGAGTTATCCAAGATATCTGTGGATAACATGGTGTAAGATCCTGTTCACTGTCGGTGGCTTACTGATGCCTTTACTCAATGTGATGTCTATCACACTAGGCCGTGGACACAAAATCATGATATAAACCATCACGTTAATTTATTTTCTAACGGTATACTCGGTGGAGTGCATAAACCCCTCTCCGGCTGTACAAATTTAGAGCAGATAAGCGGACTCCCTGATGCCCAGTACGGTAACGTCTCTTCCTGTACCGGAAAGTGAACAAGAACTTTACCGGCGCGCAACCGCGCTGGCGGGGTACACCATGAAAGCGCTGGCAGACGCCGCAGGGCTACCCATTCCTAACGACTTAAAGCGGGATAAGGGATGGGTCGGTATGCTGCTGGAACACTATCTGGGAGCCAGCGCGGGCAGTAAGCCAGAGCAGGATTTCCCCCACTTGGGCATTGAGCTTAAAACCATTCCCGTTAGCCAACAGGGCAATCCGCTGGAAACCACCTTCGTTTGCGTTGCGCCACTCACTAACAACAGCGGCGTAACCTGGGAAAGCAGCCATCTTCGAAAAAAGCTGCAAAGAGTATTATGGGTTCCCGTCGAGGGAGAAAGGCATATTCCTCTGGCTGAGCGCCGTATCGGTACAGCCCTACTGTGGAGCCCGGATGCAGAAGAAGAAATGCAGCTAAAGCGCGACTGGGAAGAGTTGATGGATCTGATTGTGCTGGGAAAAGTAGAAACGATTACTGCCCGGCACGGAGAGGTGTTGCAGATTCGCCCGAAGGCTGCCAACGCGCGCGCGCTGACGGAGGCTATTGGAGAATTCGGCCAGCCGATTATGACGCTGCCGCGAGGTTTCTATCTGAAAAAAGCCTTTACGCGGGCGCTTCTGGCAAAATACTTCAGTCTGCCGCCTGCGAAATAGCGGGCGGCAGGA
The DNA here is from genome assembly GCF_900478135.1 of Leminorella richardii. Classification (NCBI taxonomy): domain Bacteria; kingdom Pseudomonadati; phylum Pseudomonadota; class Gammaproteobacteria; order Enterobacterales; family Budviciaceae; genus Leminorella; species Leminorella richardii. The sequence goes on along the minus strand of NZ_LS483470.1, from coordinate 686,183 downwards.
TAACGGCTACTGGCCGCGCTTTCTTAACAGCTGAACTATCCACAGGCCGCCAATCGATATCGCCAACAGGCTGCCAAAAACGCAGCCAATGACCACCACTGGCATACCGGCTTTTACCGCCAGCGTGTACAGGCCAAGCATTAGCAGCATGGCGGTATTTTCGCCAAAATTCTGTACTGCTACCGCGTTGCCCGCGCCGACAGTTTGCTTGCCTCGATCCTGCAGAAGAGTATTGAGGGGCACAATAAAGAACCCACCAAAAACCCCCACCACCAGCAGGATGATATAAGAAAGCGCCAGGCTGCCCTGTAGCACAAACACGATAACGCCAATACCCAGTAGTACACCGGCGGGAATACAGCGGCTCACGGTTTTCAGGGTGATCCATTTGGCAGCGGCGGCAGCGCCGATAACGATACCGACCGCCACCATAGCGTTTAGCATCGTCGGCGTCAGTAGCCCCTCAATCTGTAGCGCAACCGGAACCCAAAGGATCAGCAGGAAGCGCAGCGTAATGCCTGCGCCCCAAAACAGACTAGTGCCCACCAGCGACATTCTCGTTCCCTGATCTTTCCAAAGAACTGAGATAGCGTTAGCAAAGCTGGCCACCATCTCTTTGAGATTCCAGCGCGCACCCGGCCTAGCTGCAGTCAGCCGAGGGATATAGAAGTTAGCGATGACAGCCCCGGCATAAACGACACAGCACGCCGTCAGCGCCAGATAGGGACTAATATCTACCAGCCAGCCGCCGACCAGAGAGCCGACAAGAATAGCCGCCAGCGTAGAGGACTCAATTAGCCCGTTGGCTTTCACCAGCTGATCGCCTTGCGTCAGCTCGCCGAGGATGCCGTACTTGGCAGGAGAATAGGCCGTTGCGCCAATCCCTACCAGCAGGTAGCCGAAGAATGGATCGAGACCGGCAAAGATGATCCCTGCGCCAAGAAGCTTAAACGCGTTGGCAAACATCATCACGCGCCCTTTCGAGAAGCTATCGGCTATCTGCCCGACAAACGGCGCCAGCACCACGTAGGCGACGATAAACAGCATCTGCAGAACCGAGTGGCTCCACAGAGGGTAAGCCTTTTGAATCAGCACACCCAGCGTGGCGAAAAACAGCGCGCTGTCGCCAAACGCTGAGAGAAACTGCGCGCTGGTTACCGCTATCATGCCGCGGCTTAGCAGAGGCTTGGGCGATACGTCAATGGTTGTCATGCAGGCTCCACGGGCGTTTCCGCCAGTTTACGCAGGGTCACAAAGTCAGGCTTTCCGCTGCCTAACAGCGGGATCGTCGCTAAATATCGAATATCTCGAGGAACCGCCAGTCCAGGTAGGCCAAGTTCTTGAGCGGCACGCGTTAGCGCCTCACGAGGCAGTTCGGCGGCAGTCGTAAACAGAACCAGAGACTCCCCCTTGGCCGCATCGCTTTTTACCGTTGCTGCGTGTTCGGCATCGGGAGCAATTCTCTTAGCAATGGCCTCAACGCTTTCCAGCGAGACCATTTCCCCGGCGACTTTGGCGAAGCGCTTCACACGCCCCTTGATAGTACAAAAGCCTTCGCTGTCAAAAGAGACAATGTCCCCAGTGTCGTACCACCCGGCTTCCAGTTCGCCCTGCTCGTTCTCTGCGCTAGGGATTTCCAATACACCCGGATTCTCTACTCGCAGGTAGCCTTTCATGACGTTGGGCCCTTTCACCTGTAGGCGACCGCCGTCTTCAATGCCGGGCACGCGGATCAGGCGGGACTCAATGCCCGGCAGCAGTCGGCCAACGGTTTGGGAGCGCGCCGCCATCGGCACGTTAATCGCCAGCACTGGCGCACACTCAGTCACGCCGTAGCCTTCCAGGATCCGTATGCCAAACTTCTCCTGCCACAGATCGCGGGTTGCGGCAGAGAGCTTTTCGGCTCCGGCCACAACGTAGCGCAGGCGAGCGAAGTCGTAGGGATGAGCAAAGCGAGCGTAGTTGCCGAGGAACGTCGGCGTACCGAACATCACGTTGCAGTTTTGATCGTAAATCACCTCCGGCACGATGCGGTAGTGCAGCGGGCTCGGATACAGAAAAATGCGGCTACCGGTCACCAGCGGCGTCAGCAGGCCGGCAGTCAGGCCAAAGGCGTGGAACAGCGGCAGCGCAGACATAAACTTGTCCAGCGGCGTAAAGTCAGCGACGGTGCGAATTTGCTCAACGTTCGCCATCAGGCTGTTGTGGGTATGCACGACGCCCTTCGGGTTACCCTCAGAACCGGAAGTAAACAGGATAATGGCCGCATCGTCTGGCTTTTGCGGCGCCATTGCGCTGCGGGGCATAAACAGATGCTTCAGCACCCACAGCTTGTCGTCGCGGGTGATGCTGTCTTTCAGATCTTCAAGGAAATACCATGTAGCTCCCTTGACCTGCTCCGACAGATGAAGAAGGTTGGCTTTTTCCAAAAACTGGCGCGACGTGACGATCGTTTTAATCTGCGAGCCCTTCAGCGCGCTCTCCAACCCGTTAACGCCTGCGGTGTAGTTCAGCATTGCCGGAACGCGACCGCACAGAGAGGTACCAAAAATCGCCGCCGCAGTCACAATCGCGTTAGGCAGCAGCAAACCTACCGCCTCGCCCGGTTCAGACAGTCGGACAATAATACGACTAAGCCCCAGCGACTTTTTCAACAGCGTTCGGTAGGTATCTTCTTTCAGGGCGATGTCAGTAATCGCCGGCTGGCTGCCACCGTAGCGACCACTGGCTTCGATAAACGCCTCAAACAGCGTCCGCGGGCTGCGCGTCGCCATGCGGGCGTCCATCATAATCTTGTGCATGTGTTCCCCAGCCAGACGGCGGCGCTCGGCGGCTCTGCCGCCTTCAGGCATAGGGATCTTTGTTGCAGGAAGAATGTGAATATTCACCTGCGGAAACAGCTGGCGTTTAAATACGCCTTTCAGTCGGCTAAAGAAAGACAGCTCAGCGCCGTCCAGCCAGATAGGGACAATCGTCGCCTGTGACTTTGCGGCAACAAATGCCGCACCGTCGTAAATTTTCATCAGCGAACCGGTGACTGAAATTCGCCCCTCGGGGAAAATGACGATCGGCCTGCCGTGCTCAATCTGCCTTACCAGCGTTTTGATCGCCATCGGCTTGGTGGGATCCAGAGGAACAAAGTCCACCAGCGGCTTCATCATTCTGAGAAACCAGCGATCGGTCATATTGGTATAAATAGCGAAAACTGGCCTTACTGGCAGGAACAACCCCAGCAGAACGCCGTCGGCAAACGAAAGGTGGTTGGGGGTTATCAGCAAACGTGGATGGTTAAAACTGTTGATGTCGCCTGTAATACGTACGCGAAAACATGTGCGAACAATGGCTCTAAGGACCTTATAAATCATTACTATCTCCCTATCACAGCGCTTCAGGCGTTGATACGTCCCTTTCCCGGTTAAGACAAACGATTTAGAGTGCCGTTCACTGTCGCTCGTTCAACCGGATAAAAAACAAACACCCCGATTAGGTAAAAAAAAACCTACGCATCCGCGTAGGTCGGTGTAATCCAGTAAATGGTTCCGACGTTGCCGCCGGATATTCACCAATAAATACCTCTGGGATCTAAAATCTAGTTCACTCGCCAGATTCCAGCCACCGACAAAACGCTACATTGGCCTACAAAGTGTAACTAAGCGTGAAACTATTATCATTTCACCTATTTTGCCTACACAACTCGATTAAAAATCGCTCCGTTAACTAAACGGAACGAATCTTTGATTAGGACATAGGAAACTGGCTACTGGGTAAACCGCTTATAAATTTCTTCTGCGGCTGCCTGATAGGCCTGAGACTTGAGCGCCATAATCTGTTTGGCATCTTTTGCATCACGATTATAGCGCCCGCTGACGCTGCTACTGTCAAACACGGGTGGCGTAAAGGTTGTCCAGCGGCCGCTGGCAACGTCAATAAGCGCGATACGCAGTACGATACGCATATGCTGGGTTTCATCCGGCAGCACGCCGCCAACAAACGGTACCCAGGAAACGACCTTCGTCACTTCGTTTTCAGAACCGCTCTCCAGCTGCCCCCAGTACACTAGGATCTTGTCCTGACCGCCGTTGGCCGCCGTCAGGCGCAGCAGGCGGGGATAGTCTACAGCAGGGGTATTTTCCTGAGTGCGGTCGTAGCGGTAGCCGTTGTTAGGGGGAATGCCAGAATAGAGCGCCACGGAATAGTGCTGGCTCAGCGCGTTCTGCATTTCTACGTCTGGCGTCATCGCGCCGGATTGAATCAGCAGGATCGATGAGTTTTTGGGTAGACGAAAGTTTTGCTGGGCACTGCTTAGCGCTTTTTTGATGTCATCATCGCTGATTGTCTGAGTCGCGGGTACGGCACCTAATACGTCACTGTCCTTCAACTCGCCGGAATAAAACGCGTTGCCGCCGCGGCTGTCGGTCTGTGAAATCGATCGGGTGGCACAGCCTGAAAGCATCAGTGCCCCCAGCACAGCGGCCAACAGGATCCGTCCTCTTCCTGAAAATATACGTCTCATCATTATGTTCCCTAATTTCGTGCGTAATCCCCAGAAGATATCAGGGCATAATGAAAAATCACCGCTGTTTACGCTTATTTACTCAATTGTGTTGGTTGCTCAGTGTATTAGCTATGTACTAGCTACTTACGAGCAGACAGCGAGCGCAGCAGAACGCCAATTGTCGTACCGTTATGCAGCAGCGCACTCAGGGTTGGAGAAAGCTTACCCATCGCCGCCGCCAGCATAATGCCGCTGTTCACCCACTCGGTTATCTTGATATTGCTGTTCACCAGGCTCATGGCCTCCGATGCAAGCTCTCTTGCCGTCGCCACGCCGTGCAGAGAATCGCGCATCAGCACCGCATCCGCAGCCTGCTGAGCCAACTCTGTACTCTGGTTCATTGCCATGCCGATATCCGCCTGAGTCAGCGCCGGTGCATCGTTTACGCCGTCGCCAACGAACAGCACTCGACAGCCCTGTTCTTGCAGCGCCTGCACTACTTCTACTTTGCTTTCCGGCGTCGCCTCAGCAAAGTAGCGGTCAATGCCCAGCGCGTCTGCCAGCTGTTCAGCCTTCTGCTGCTTGTCTCCGGTTAACAGTACAATCTGCCGAACGCCGAGCTCCCTTAAGTGTGCAATCACCTCTGCCGCTTCGTCACGAACGTTGTCCTGTAGCCCAATCATCCCCACCAACTGCTCGTTCAGACTGATAAACAGCAGATGGCGCCCTTTTTCTTCCAGCTCTTCAATCTGGTTTTGGAACGGCGCAAAGTCGATTTGATAGTGTTCACGCAGGAAGTGACGGCTGCCGATCACCATCCGGTTGCCCTCCAGTTCGGAGATCAGCCCGTGGGCAATCACGTACTCCACTTCACCGTGATTAATATGGGGAAGCTCATGCTGTGCAGCGGCGTTAACTACTGCGCGCGCCAGCGGATGGTTGCTGTGCTCTTCCACCGATGCGGCAATCGCCAGCAGGCGACGAGCCCAGGTGGTTTCCGGCGCAAAGCTGACCACGTCCGTCACCAGCATATCGCCATGTGTTAGCGTGCCGGTCTTGTCGAATACCACCGTGTCGATATCCGCCAGCTGTTCAATCGCTCTGCCACCCTTAAGCAGCAGGCCGGACGTGGCGGCTTTATACATCACGGATTTAAAGGCAATCGGCGTGCTGAGCTTCAAGGCACAGGAGTAATCCACTAAAAAGACCGACGCCAGACGCTGCCAGTCTCGCGTCAGGGCAAAAACGCCAGCCCCCGCACCGAGGGTGATAGCTACCCGGCGATCTGCCATTCTCTGAGTAACCTGCTGCGTCTCGCTGCGCTGACTCAGGGAGTCAGTAATAAAGCGGCGAATGCTGGCGGTAGAGGAGTCGTCCCCTACGCGCTCTGCGCGCACGGCGACGTTACCGTCCTGAACCTGTGTACCGGCAAACACCCACGATCCGCTCTCTCTGCGAACGGGAACGCTTTCCCCGGTCATGGACGCCTGATTGATCAAGCCGGTACCGCGAATCACGGTGCCGTCCGCAGGAATATTGTCCCCTGGGCCTAACAGCATCACGTCGCCGTTAACAAGGCCATCGGCTGAGATTTCCTCACGGGCATCGCCGCGTTCAACCCACACAGCGTGGTGCTGAGGCTGCATCAGTTCCGACAGCAGCTCGTCCGAATGGCGGCTGGTTTCCTGTTCAAAGTACTCGCCAAGGGTCAACAGAGTTTGTGTCAGCATGGCAGTGCGGTAGTCGCCGCGAACGATAGACAGGCTAAGCGCTAGGGCATCCAGCACTTCTACATTCAGCTCTTTACGACACAGGGACTCTACGCCTTCCGCTACCGTCGGCGCCATCAGCGCTATTGCCGGCAGCGCAGCCCAGCGCTTGGGAAGAAACTGTGTCGCGGCAAGGCCAACCAGATTCAGTAGGTTGTCACCGCCGCAGTACTCCGGTTCATACTCTTTTTCCTGTGCTAAAGACCAGTCCAGCCGACTCAACTGCTCCAGCAGCGCAGCGCTGTCGGTTTTTTGCGTATCGTACATCAGCACCGCTGACGCAGCCGCAGGGCGAAGGCGCACGCTCTTCACGCCGCTAAAAGACAGAAGCTGTGCCTTCAGCCAGCCAGCGTCGTCTTCGCGCTCTCGCAACAGAGGAACCCGCACGCGCATGCGCCCGGGCAGAGAGTGAACCAAGGTAATAGAGGATGAATGCGTCATACCGATCGTTACTCGTCGTCCTGTGCTTTCTCGCGATAGTAGTCAAGCTCGGCCTGCACGTCTGCCAGGCGCTCCTTAAGCTCCTCAACTTCTCCGCGCACGGCACCCCAAGCGCGGTTGGCCGTCGCACCGATGCTTTCCTGCACCTTACGGTTAGACAGGAGATAGGCAATAGCTGCACCGGCCACAATGCCAGTGATCAAATGAGCTCGACTGTTATCTGCACGATAAGGAGTCTGTGGTGCCTGTGTATTAGGCGCATAGCCCTGATAATAGGGAGGATAATAGTAATAGGGGTTATTCGGCTGTTTCATCAGAGCCTCGCTTGTTTACAGCATCCATAAGGTATAAACCGGCAACACCGGCGCTGAGTACAGTGAGAAGGGTCAATACCGGCCTGCCGGCAGTCGCATTCGCTACCGTCATGGCCGCACCGCTGATAAGTCCGGCTTTGGTGGCGTCTTTCAGCACTTTCCCTGTTGCCTGTTCAAGAGTTTCTTCACCATTTTTATAGCGCTTCCACTGTTCAACACCGGAAGCCGCGGCTCCGACCAGCGCTCCGGCGATCAGCGCCCGGCTGGCAGGATTAAGGCGATCGCTATTATTGCTCATCTTCAGCACCCTTCTCTTCACCCGCATGACGGTGGCGCGCTACGGACTCCTGAAAACCCTCTTTGCCCGCAGAAACGGTATCGCGGAAAATTTCGCTACCGGCTTTGGCGTTTTCTTTAACGCTGCCCGCAGCGCTGCCTGCGGCCTCTTTCACTTTTTCACCACCGGTCTTTAAAAGATCGCCCGCGTTGGCGAAAGTTTGCAGCAGGGTGTTGCGCACGCTCTCATTACCGAGGATCAGCGCTGCCGCGGCGCCAATCATAGCGCCCTTCCAGAACTCTTTGTCGTCAACACCCACAGTGCTGATGATGCGCTTAAACAGACCGGCCTGATCTCCCATTAGCCCTTCGACCATTCCCTGAGCCTGACCGCTCCAGTCAAATCCCTGAGGCGGAACGCCCGGCTGCTGAAACTGCGGTTGAGGCGGCATGTCGTAACCCGCAGGAGGACGGCCGTACATCGGATGCCACATCGACGGGCAAGGAGGCCATCCCGGTTGCTGCATCATCGGCTGCGGCGGGTAAGGAGGATAAGGTGGATAGTAGGGATAGCCGTAAGGCCCGTATGGCGGCATCTCTTGGCTAGGAGCGTTTTCCCAGTCGCCGTTTTGTTTCTCTTTTCCCATAACTCAGTTCCTCATTCTTTAGCCGCTGACGGCGAGATAATTGGTAACAGCTCCGCCAGCGCCAGATCTGCCTTGGCGTCATCATCGCCAAAAAGCTGTGAAATCAGATCGGGGGAAAGGCGCTTGGCGTCATACTCTAATAGCAGGCTGCCGGTTGCTGCATTCAGGCTGTAGCCGCGAAGGCTACTGCCCGGCCCGCAGTACTCATCCAAGGCGGACAGCTTTGTTTTCCCCAACGCAGCGATAAGCTTATTGTTAAAGCGAAGCCGAAGCCGGCCGGGGATATGGTGAGCAATCGTCACATAGCGGCGAAGCGCCATAAGGCTGTCCGAACTCATGCATTTTCCTGAATGTCGCTCGATCCGTTAATAAAAAACGGACGATAAGTTAAATAGGCGTTACGTTCATAATATGACGCTCGCCAAAGATTGGAAACCTCAAAATAGCTAAATTCAAAATAATTTACCGCTCTTACTGAGAATGAGTTTTCCTTACGCATTCAACGTATTGCCTTTCTCCGCCTCAATTTCCAGCCTAAGCGGTGGACAGGGTGAAAATCTTAATATAAATTATTCTCGTTATCTTTACCGTTAAGGTGGTCACCATGAGTCAACCCTACGTCCATCAAACTCCTAACCGCATTCGCGTGCGCTCCGACTTTATTCAACAGCATCCTTCACGGGTCGAAACGCTTATCGGTCAGCTTGAGCAAATCCCAGGCATCAAGCAAATTCAGCATCGTCGCTATGCGGGTTCCGTCGCTATCCAGTTTGATAGCCGGGCAATCAGCGCTGCTGCACTGCTGGAAACGCTAGAAAGCAACGGCTGGATGGAGCAAAGCGAGCGGAGAGACGTAGTTCACCACGCGCTGCACTTAGGTGCTAAAACCCTGCTTAAAGGCATTGCGGTAACAGCCCTGAAGCGCACTCTGGGCGGCTCGCTGCTCAGCACCGTCGCCGCCATGGCCAGATAGCTAACGTCCTATTCGAGACAAACGCCCCGCTGGCCTTAAGCCTGCGGGGCGTTTGTTTATCTGAAAAGAATAAAATGGAGAGTAAAGTGAGCAGTAAAGCTATCCGAATCGTTTAGCCGCGCACTGACAAATGCCACCGCTGCGTGCCGGGCAGCGTTTACAGGGAGGAGATTTTAGCGGCAAATACAAAATAGAAGGCGCTGAAGAACGCGCCGCAACTGGCCTCATAGAGCCTTTCTCCATCGAGGAGCTCCACGCTTTCGAGGCCGGTCGATGAGAAGCAGGTCTAAATCCGTCATCGCCGTCAAACCACGCCAGCAGAGGTCTTAACGGCCTGGCAATCTCACCCAGCATGGCGCCAGCCACCTGCTGAGAAACGTCTCCCCAAACAGAATTCGTCGCAGTCTCCTGATTTCTCCGCACAGGCGCTGTCGGCGGCAAAGCCTGATGCGACAGCGCCTGTAGAGCGCGATCGCTAGCCTTTCTCTCCTGTTTTAACGCCTTTTTGTGCAGCTTCTTAAGCGCCTTGAGAGCCGATGACATAAACCAACACCACCAGATAATGAGAATGATTCTTTATATTATTACCACGTTTTTCGCCCTTTTCCACCCGTAGAGGCTCACGCGAGCATAAATAGTTTGCTACCATATGCGCCATCGTTGATAGCTCAACTTATGAAAAACGGATAAGTGATGAATAACATTGAATTTCCAACAGCGGAAAAAATTGAAGAAATGGCGCAGGAAATCTCCGCGCTGAAGGCCCTTATGACGCTGATGCTGATTACTATGGGTCAAGCTGACGCAGGTAAAGTGATCCTGAAAATGGAAAGGCTTATTGCCGCACACCAGAACGAAGCGGAAGTAGAGACGTTCAAAAAAGTCGTTCAGCAGATTCGTCAGGCATACCGTCACGAATCCTAAATCTATATCCTTATATTGAATCGCCGCGCGGGCAAGTTCCACGCGGCGATTTTTTATCAGTCGCCAGAAAGTGCCTTACGGCGATCCTCACGTCGGTTTACCCAAACGTTAATCAGCAGCGTGACTAGCAGGATTGTTCCCACCGTTCCCAGAGAAACAGCGATAGGAATATGGTAGAAGTCAACAATCAGCATCTTGATACCGATAAACACCAAAATCGCTGCCAGTCCGTATTTCAGCATGGAGAAGCGCTCAGCAACGTTAACCAACAGGAAGTACATCGCCCTAAGCCTAAAATCGCAAAGATATTGGAGGTCAGAACAATAAAGGGATCGGTGGTGACGGCGAAGATCGCCGGGATGCTGTCTACTGCAAATACCACATCGCTCAGCTCTACCAGTATCAACACCAGAAACAGCGGCGTGGCGTACAGCAGGCCGTTGCGGCGCGTAAAGAAGCGCTCCCCTTCCAGCGAGTCCGTCATGCGCATGCGCCCGCGGATCCACCTTACCAGCGGCTTGTTGCCAACGTCATCGCCTTCCCCATCTTTCGCAAACGCCATCTTCACGCCGGTAAACAGCAGGAAAGCGCCGAACAGATAGAGGATCCAAGCAAATTCTGAAATCAGCCAGCTACCGGCAAAAATCATCACCGTACGCAGCACTATCGCACCCAGCACGCCATACACCAGTACTCGCCGCTGCATGGAAACAGGAATAGAAAAATAGCTAAACAGCATCAACCAGACAAAGACGTTATCCACCGCCAGCGATTTCTCTATCAGGTAGCCGGTAATAAACGCCAGCGCCTGAGCGTTAGCAACAGCCGGCCCGGCGGTATCTTTTAAATACCACCAGATCCCCAGTGCAAACAAAAGAGAAAGGCTAACCCACACCAGCGACCAAGCGGCCGCCTGCTTAAACGACATGCCGCCGCCCTTTTTCTTGCCCTGCCCAAACAGGTCAATCAGCAGCATAATCGTGACGACAACGCTAAAACCGCCCCACAGAAGCGGTGTTCCTACAGTGTTCATGGAGTCTCCTTCCACTTTTCGCTCTTGCGAAAAGCCCGAGCTGGATCTTTTAGCGCCTTGAGGCATTAATGCACGCGAAGCGTTAACAGACACAGCCTAATTTTAGGCATAAAAAAACGGCTACGTCAGAAGACGCGGCCGCTATTTCGCTAGCTATAAGCGCACCTCGCCTTCCGGCAAGGTCTCACTTACAGCCTAAGCTGCCTGGTAACCGGATGCATTCATGCATCGTATTGACGATTAACCAGCGTGGAAGTTACTCCCCTTTGCTGAGCAGCAAGATACTGAATGAGCCTGACGCCGTCAAGCGTCGTTTTTCTACCTTTAGCCTGCTGCTATTTGCCGCTAAATAAAAAAGTGCACAGAAAATTAACTTTATTGAACAAACTGTTTGGACTTATTATTTCATCAGTTCTATAATTATTCAGTCGAGCATGATATATTTAAGGCATCAAATCTGAGCCCTTAAATTAGATTAGAAATAAGATATCAATTTTGATTCTTTAAATAAAACCCTCTCTCAATTTTCACCAGAAAAAAGTATCAAATTAGAGCCAGCACCCACCGAAATAAATAAAATATCAAATTTGATTCTTTAAAAGTTTTTATCTCAAACCAATTTTGTGATCGGTATTCGTCCTTCCTCTGTTCTATTTTGATAAAGTTCACCCCGCGGCAAACCAACGCATTATTTTTAATAATTGGCAGTATTTTCCCGATATTAATAATAAATATCGCAGACTATTTTTTGCTTTTATCAGAAAATCCTTGGGGTAGCTATGAACTCAATCCAAACCACAGCAGACGCGGGCTCCGTCACCTCGACGCAGGCCCTGGGCTGGCGCAAATCCGATACCATGTGGATGCTCGGCCTCTACGGCACCGCCATCGGCGCGGGTGTACTCTTCCTGCCTATTAACGCAGGTATCGGCGGCCTGATCCCTCTTATTATCATGGCCATTATCGCTTTTCCGATGACCTATTATTCTCACCGTGGGCTTTGCCGCTTTGTTCTTTCTGGTAAAAATCCGGGTGAAGATATTACCGAAGTTGTTGAAGAACACTTTGGTACCGGTGCCGGTAAGCTAATTACTCTTCTTTATTTCTTCGCAATTTATCCAATTCTATTGGTTTATAGCGTGGCAATTACTAACACGGTCGACAGCTTTATTGTTCACCAGCTACACCTACCGTCACCACCACGCGCTATTTTATCTCTCATTCTTATTCTGGGATTAATGACTATCGTACGTTTTGGCGAGCAATTCATTGTAAAAGCAATGAGCATCTTGGTATTCCCATTCGTGGGCGTTCTGATGCTGCTGGCTCTGTATCTTATTCCTAACTGGTCAGGCGCTATTTTCGACACGCTAGACATGTCCTCCACTGCGTCTGCAACCGGCAACGGTCTGGTTATGACTCTGTGGTTGGCGATTCCGGTCATGGTGTTCTCCTTTAACCACTCACCAATCATCTCCGCCTTTGCCGTTGCCAAGCGCGAAGAGTACGGCGATCAGTTCGCAGAAAAGAAATGCTCTCAGATCCTAGCGCGCAGCCACGTGATGATGGTTCTGACCGTTATGTTCTTCGTGTTCAGCTGCGTGCTGAGCCTGTCTCCGGCCGATCTGGCTGAAGCGAAAGCGCAGAACATCTCTATTCTGTCTTACCTGGCTAACCATTTCCAAACGCCTGTAATTGCCTACATCGCGCCAGTAATTGCCTTTGTTGCTATCACCAAGTCGTTCCTGGGCCACTATCTGGGTGCCCGTGAAGGCTTTAACGGTATGGTCATCAAGTCACTGCGCAGCAAGGGCAAGAGCATCGAGATCAACAAGCTGAACCGCATTACTGCCCTGTTCATGCTGGTAACAACCTGGATCGTTGCGACGCTGAACCCAAGCATTCTCGGCATGATTGAAACGCTGGGCGGCCCGGTTATCGCCATGCTGCTGTTCCTGATGCCGATGTATGCCATCCATAAGGTTCCCGCTATGCGTAAGTACAGCGGCCATATCAGCAACGTGTTTGTGGTCCTGATGGGTCTTATCTCTATGACCGCCATTGTCTATAGCCTGCTGGGCTAACCACTGTCCAACATGATGCTGTAAGGAGATCCCATGATCAGCGTATTTGAAATCTTTAAAATTGGTATAGGCCCGTCCAGTTCGCACACCGTCGGCCCAATGGTTGCCGGTAAGCGCTTCATCGAAGAGCTGATGAGCAAGCAGTTGGACACTCTGGCTACTAATCTCGTTGTCGACATCTATGGTTCGCTGTCGCTGACGGGAAAAGGCCACCATACGGATATCGCCATCATCATGGGTCTGGCCGGCAACAAGCCGGATACCGTAGACGTTGACGCGATCCCTGGCTTTATCCAGAAAGTGGATGAGACAGGCACTCTGCCGATCCGCTGTTCCGACGGTACAGAGCGTCATGTTGGGCTTAAGCTGAACTTTTCCGACAGCGCTCTGCCGCTGCACGAAAACGGGCTGACGTTCAGCGCCTATGACAAAAACATTCTGCTGTTCAGTAAAACCTACTACTCGACCGGCGGCGGCTTTGTGGTGGATGAAGAGAACTTCGGCAAGCAGTCTTCCTCGGAAGTCGAAGTGCCCTACCCGTTTTATTCAGCCAAAAACCTGCTGCGTCACTGCAAAGACAACTGCCTGTCCCTGTCTGCGGTGATGATGAAAAACGAAGTCGCTATGCACGGTCGGGAAGAAGTAGAACGCTATATGGCGCAAGTATGGGACACCATGAAAAGCGCCATTCACCGCGGAATGAACACCGAAGGCGTTCTGCCCGGTCCGCTGAAAGTGCCGCGCCGCGCGTCTTCACTGCACCGCATTCTGCACACCCATGACCGTCTATCGACCGACCCGATGACGGCTATGGACTGGGTCAATATGTTCGCAATGGCAGTCAGTGAAGAAAACGCAGCCGGTGGCCGCGTTGTCACTGCACCGACCAACGGTGCCTGTGGGATTATCCCCGCCGTACTGGCCTATTACGATCACTTTATCCAGCCAGTCACGCCGGAAGCCTACACCCGCTACTTCCTGGCTGCAGGCGCTGTCGGCCTGCTGTTCAAGATGAACGCGTCAATTTCTGGCGCAGAAGTAGGCTGTCAGGGTGAAATCGGCGTCGCCTGTTCTATGGCGTCTGCCGGTCTGGCGGAGCTGCGCGGCGGCAGCCCTGAAAAGGTCTGTAACGCAGCGGAAATTGGTATGGAGCATAATCTGGGGCTCACCTGCGATCCGGTCGCAGGCCAGGTACAGGTACCCTGCATTGAGCGTAACGCTATCGCATCAGTGAAGGCCATCAACTCCGCCAGCATGGCGATACTGCGCACCAGCGAGCCGCGCGTATCTCTGGATAAAGTTATTGAAACCATGTACGAAACAGGTAAGGACATGAACGCGAAGTACCGTGAAACGTCTCGCGGTGGTCTGGCGATTAAAGTCGCTCTGTGTGAGTCCTGATTGAAGTTTTACCTGCCCATATCCCTGTGGGCAGGTGATTTTTTAAACGCCACATTCTGTGTCCTGTCATAAGGAACCTGAACATTGCCCCCTTTCGGCGTTTATTTTTTGTCGTCTGGCTTAAACCAGGGCCAGACGACATTACTTTTCGCCGCCTGTGTATACCAGCTACTGTTTCCCTGCAGCATGTGAGATGTCTCTTCCGGCAGCACTCCGCTCTTCTCTGCCTCGTCGTCTTCACCCGCTTTTTTACGAATGCGCACCGGTGCCTTTTCCGCATCAGGGCTTATCTGAGCGTTAAACGCCCGCACTTCAGAGTCAAACAGGATCCCCTCCAGCTGATGAAGACGATCGAGACCGCGCAAAATGCCAATCAGCGTACTGAGCGTTACTGACTCGCCCATTTCTACGCGCTTTATGGTGGCAATCCCCACCTGCGCGCGTTCGGCAAGTTCAATTTGGGATAACCGCATGGCAATACGCGTCTCTCTTATCCGCCGACAGAGCTCGGAGATGATTTCGCTATCGGATACGGTATTGAATTTCATCGCTATACCTGATTTGTTGCTGTTATAAAGCAACTATTATACCCATTATTTTTGCTGTAAAGATAACCAGAATCGAACCTTTGCTGATGTGGGTTGATATCGCGCAACTTTTTCTTTCTCTCTCCTCACTGAGTGCAAGACTGAAGAACTCGACCGAGTGCTTTCCTCTCCCCTTTTTCTGCCATAGGAATATTTCTTTTCTCAATGCTTTTTCTATTTCAAATTTCTTAAGAATTACTTAGTTAATAAATAATGCCATCACAACACACATTAAAGAGGAAATTAATGAGCCTTTTTTCTTTACTTCACAATTAAACCCCTTTAGAATTTCGCTCGAAAATTAATTTCAGGAGAACGAATTGGACACTTACAGTTGTAAAAAAGTTAATGCGGTAAGCTGAACAATCCTTTCTCGATCTGTCTGCTTGCCGAACCCGGCGGGCAGCACTCCCACCCTGACACACCCGGCAGTGCATACCCGAATATAGCGTTACCGCCCTTGGCAATTATTGCCCGGAGCTCAATTAATTCGGATATTACTATGCTGTTTTATACTCATAATCTATTTCCCCCAGGCGCATAAACTACGCTTACGCTGATTTATTTTCAGCGAAAAATCTTATGTGCTTATTTAGCACATGATTCAACCTTTCATTATTAAAAAGGGGAAGATCATGGCTATGACTCCTTTTATTTTAAATTTGCTCTTAGCAATGTTTCTTGGCGCGGTTATCGGTGCTGAACGCCAGTGGCGTCAGCGAATGGCCGGCCTGCGCACTAACGCACTGGTCGCTACCGGCGCGGCGGCGTTTATTCTCAGCGCAATGGCGACGGAGCCCACCAGCGCCGGGCGTATTGCCGCTCAGATCGTTTCCGGCATCGGATTTCTCGGCGCGGGAGTCATCATGCGTGAAGGGCTTAACATACGCGGCCTCAACACTGCCGCTACGCTGTGGTGTTCCGCCGCCATCGGCGTGCTGTGTGGGCTGAGTCAATATTGGAACGCCGTGATAGCAACAATAGTTATCCTGTGCGCCAACATTTTGCTACGTGAAGCGGCACAGCGCATCAATCTACAGCCCCAGCAGCAGGCGGTAGATCTTGAACAGCACTATCGCATTCAGGTGACCTGCGCCGAGCAGGACGAAATTCTGGTGCGTACGCTGATCCTTCAGTCGTTAAACGGTGTGGCGATGCGGCTACAGTCCTTACGCAGCGCGGACATTGCAACGCCGGGACGCCTGGAAGTGTTTGCCGAAATCAGCGCATCTCCCGCTGAGCAAAAGAGCATTGAAAATATCGTCTGTCGCATCAGCCTGGAAAAGAGCGTTAGCGCTGTCCACTGGCGGGTGACATCAGAACTGCCCGTATAGGCCAATGATAACCATAACTTCACCCCTTGGGTGATAAGGAGGCCCTATGGACGACCACCCCGGGACTAAACGCCCTCTAGCGCAGGCTGAATGCTAACTATCGTCAGCTCGGCCTACGCCTAGGCTGTGTCCCATAACGGTACACATACAGTTACGGGACACAGCCTAATACACCGTTAATTTTTCTCTGCGCATGCTGACCTCGCTCGGCAGGAGGCCTGCTTGCGCCAAAAAACAAGAGAACGACGTTATGACCTGTTTCAAAAAGGCGCTAAGCCGCACAAAAACGCCAGCTCCGTTCGCTATTGAACGAGAGGCTGCACACGGGCAGGACCAAACCCTAGCCAATCTGAACTGTAACCGCATCGGGCTCACGCGGGAAAACGTTGACGAAAGGCTGGAAGCGTTCGGCCCCAACCACGTCGCCCACGAAAAGGCGCCCCATGCGCTGATGCAGCTTATCAGCGCGTTTAATAACCCCTTTATCTATGTCCTACTAGCGCTGGCGGCCATCAGCTTCTTTACCGACTACTGGCTACCGCTGCAGTCCGGGGAAGAAACTGACGCTATCGGCGTCAGCATCATTCTCATCATGGTTAGCCTCAGCGGGCTACTGCGCTTTTGGCAAGAGTACCGCACCAACAAGGCTTCCGAAGCGCTGAAGTCTATGGTGCATACTACTGCAACGGTGCTTCGCCGCGCGAATGCCAGCGCCAAGCCCACGGTTCAGGAGGTTTCTATCCACGATCTGGTGCCCGGCGATATCATTACCCTTTCCGCTGGAGACATGGTGCCGGCAGACGTCAAGCTGCTGAGTTCCCGCGACCTGTTCATCAGTCAGGCGATACTCACTGGCGAATCGCTCCCGATTGAGAAGTACGACACGTTCGGCAACGTCAGTCAAAAATCAAGCGATGCCGTCTCTGCCGGTGAGCGCAGCGTACTCGAGCTTTCCAACGTGTGCCTGATGGGCACCAACGTCACCAGCGGTACAGCCACCGCTGTCGTCGTTGCAACAGGCGATCGCACCTACTTCGGTTCGCTGGCCAAATCCATCGTGGGAAGCCGTGCCCAAACCGCGTTTGACCGAGGCGTTAACAGTGTTAGCTGGCTGCTGATCCGCTTTATGCTAGTAATGGTGCCCATCGTTTTGCTGATCAACGGCTTCACCAAAGGCGACTGGGCAGAAGCCGCGCTGTTTGCGCTGGCTGTCGCTGTCGGTCTGACGCCGGAAATGCTGCCAATGATCGTTAGTTCTAATCTGGCGAAAGGCGCTATCGCTATGTCACGCCGCAAGGTAGTGGTAAAAAGGCTAAACGCCATTCAAAACTTCGGCGCTATGGACGTGCTGTGCACCGACAAAACCGGCACCTTAACTCAAGATCGCATCATTTTAGAGCACCATCTCAACACCAGCGGTGAACAGGACGGAGAGGTGCTGCGCCTTGCCTGGCTAAACAGCTACCACCAGAGTGGAATGAAAAACCTGATGGACCGTGCCGTTTTGCACTTTGCTAAAGAAAAAGCGGACATCGATGCCTTCAAGCGCTTTAGCAAAGTGGACGAGCTGCCCTTTGACTTTATTCGCCGCCGCCTGTCCGTCGTTGTACAGAATGAAAAACGCCAGCCGTGGCTTATCTGTAAAGGTGCGGTAGAAGAAATGCTGTCTATCTCTACCCACGTTCAGGAAGGAGAGAAAACTCAACCGCTTGATGAAGAAAAGCGCGCCGCTCTGCTGGCGCTCACTCAGCGCTACAATGAGGAAGGATTCCGAGTGCTGGTGTTGGCGACTCGTCCACTGGATACTGAAGAATTAACGCTTCCTCTGAGCGAAAAAGAGGAGCGGGATCTAACAATTCGGGGGATTTTGACCTTCCTCGATCCACCCAAAGAGAGCGCCCGCGAAGCCATTGCTGCCCTACAGGAAAACGGCGTTACGGTAAAAGTACTAACCGGTGACAACCCAATCATTACCTGCAAGATTTGCCGCGACGTCGGCCTAGAGGCAGGCGAACCACTATTAGGCATCGACATTGAAAAAATGGACGACGCACTTCTGGCCCGTGAAGTGGAGCACCGTACGGCATTCTGCAAAGTCACTCCGCTGCAAAAATCCCGCATACTGCAAATTTTGCAGGGGAACGGCCACACCGTCGGCTTCCTCGGCGACGGCATTAACGACGCTCCGGCCCTGCGGGATGCCGATGTGGGCATTTCTGTCGATACCGCGACCGACATTGCCAAGGAATCCGCCGATATTATTCTGCTGGAAAAAAACCTGATGGTGTTAGAGGAAGGGGTTATCAAAGGACGTGAAACATTCGGCAATATCATCAAATATCTGAATATGACTGCCAGTTCTAACTTCGGCAACGTGTTTTCGGTACTGGTCGCCAGCGCGTTTATTCCGTTCCTTCCGATGCTGGCTATCCACCTTTTGATTCAGAACCTGATGTACGATATTTCCCAGCTTTCCCTGCCCTGGGACAAGATGGACAAAGAGTTCCTACGCAAACCGCGCAAGTGGGACGCAAAAAACATCGGCCGCTTTATGCTGTGGATCGGGCCGACGTCGTCTATCTTTGACATCACCACCTACGCGCTCATGTGGTTCGTATTCGCCGCCAACTCGCCGGAACATCAGGCACTGTTCCAGTCAGGATGGTTTATTGAGGGACTACTATCGCAAACGCTGGTCGTACACATGCTCCGTACGCAGAAGATCCCCTTCATTCAGAGCACAGCGGCGCTGCCTGTGCTGCTGACTACCGGGCTCATTATGGCGTTAGGTGTCTATATCCCATTCTCACCGCTGGGTGCCTACGTAGGGCTACAGCCTCTGCCCTGGGAATACTTCCCGTGGCTGGTGGCGACTCTAGTTAGCTACTGTTTTGTCGCCCAGATGATGAAGCGCTTTTATATCCGCCGTTTCAACGAATGGCTCTAGCCCCCATTAGCCTTTACGCATAGCTCAACGCTATGCGTAAAGGCGCAGAACCTGTTTCAGGAATGTTCTCAATGAATCTGTTTATGATCGTTGTCATATTGGCGTCAGCAGGCGCAGTGTTTTACGTCTGGAAAACGGCAAAAACGCCCCGCGCTCAACTTTACCGGCGGGTACTGGCTTTTTTCTGCCTTATCCTGCTGGCCACTGTTGTACACCACACAGTGATATATTTTTCAACGGTGGGATAGCGGACATTTAGTTAAAGCGATAAAAATAAAAAAGGCCGGCAAAAGCCGGCCTAATCGTTCGGTATATAGCGCTAGAAGCTGTACTTCACGCCCAGCATTGCTGAGGTGTCGCTGTATCCTTCATCGCCAATCTGCTGAGCAACGTTGCCCCACAGGTTAAGACGCTTAGACATTTGCCCCTCAACGCCGACTTTCACTTCACCAATATTCTTGGTGCCGCGCATCTCATCCTTCACGCCCGCCATTTTCACGCCGTAGTCGCGCGTATTGTGGATCCAGTTCGCCTCAATGAACGGCTGGAACTCGCGGTCTTTACCTTCATCCACAGCGCTGTGTCCCTTCATATAGGCGCGAACGCCCAGACGAGTCATCAGATTGCCGTCGGTTTCATCGCTGACCTTAACGCGCTGCCCGTCGACACCGGCATGCTCGTAGTGATCCTTCGCCGTCACGCCCATCCAAATGACCTGCGCTTTAGGCTGGATCCAGTAGCTTTTCTGCTGGTTTTCACCCACTTTAAAGCTATAGCCGCTCTCGATAGAGGCCGTCACGCCGCGAGACTTATATTTCTCTTCTGCACGCTCTTCGCCCATCACCTTATTGTCAAAGCGGCTGTACAGTACCCAGCTGTCGACATAGGCGCCGGTTTTATCCGCCTGATTGGCATACCAAGTGCCGTAAAGGCCTGCGCTATATCCCGTTACCTGACCGCGAGAATCGCGATCGCTCACGCGAGAAATGGTCTTGCTGCGGTCATTACCGTAGCCCACCATGGCACCGAGGTGCCAGCGGTCTAAGCCGTCAGTGCTCCACTGGGCTAAATCACCACCCAACTGCAACACATAGCGATTGCTCTTGGTTTTCAGCTGATCGCTGCTGTCCCGGAAACGAGTGTGTCCGCCAACATTACGCATCCACATGCTGGTGACTTTTTGTTCACCTGTCAGCACGTCAGTGTACTGGGTTTCCCCTAAGCGATCGTGCAGACGAGTCAAAAACATGCTGTTCGCTGCATAGTTATTGGCCAAATAGCTGCCGAACTCAGGACGAAGCACACTTTCACCGCCTGGCTCACTAGGTGTACCGGGCTCGCCTGGCTCACCGGGTTCCCCTGGGCCACCCGGGTCGATAGGCGTAACTTTGCTGGTTAAATACCAGTTTTCATTGGCTGCGCCTTTTGCCACGGTATAGTCATAGGCGCCAGCAACGATACGACCCTGCTGTTCAAAGGTACCAACAGACGTTCCCTGAACCTCAACGATCTTAATGCCTTCAATCGTTTCGCCCCCGGTTCCGCCAACGTTTACAATCGCCACTTTCGTGGTGCCGGCTTCTACGTCGCCTTTAACAACTAACATGTCCGTTAAAGAGTTATCGCCACCCAACACAGTATTCAGCGACAGCACGCCGCCGCTGCCCGTATAGTTGCCTTCAACGGTCAGCGTTTTAGGCGTAAACGCACCGCCTGCCGCGACAGGGCTATAGGCCAGCGTTGCGCCGTTAGCTAGAGTCAGATTAGACAGGACTGAATCACCGCTCATGTTCCAGACGCTCTGGCCGCCGTCAATAGCCAGATCCAGCGTGCCGGGCGTTGCTCCCAGCTGAGTGATACCGTTAAAGCGAGAACCGTCAGTCATTGCGATATTAATAGCGCCGCCGCCGGAAGCCAGCATATTGCCGTCAACGGTATATTTAGCGGCTCTGCCGGTAATCATGCTGCCTGCACCGCTTACGTAGAATGCATCACCGGCATCAACATCAACCTTTCCACCCGTTAGCGCAATCGTACCGGCAGAAGAGGCGACAACCCCAGAAGAGTCTTCACTTCCGCCTCTCAAAGTGACATTCGCCGTTCCGGCAAAATCAATCGCTCCACCGCTGGCAAACAGGCCATACAGCGCCGCAGATGAGTTATTGGTCGTATTCTGGATAGTCACTTCTGACTGTGACGTCACCTTAGAGTTTTTCACGTGGGCCAGAATCCCTGCGGTTCCTGAGCCACCGTTAAGCATCTCAATGGAAGTTGTGCCTTCTAAAGAAACCTCACCGCCCGTGACCGCCATCCCGTTGCTGGGAACCAGCCCCTGAGCGCGGATACCGTACATTGTCGCGCCAGTCTCGGTGCTCATATTAATAGAGAGCCCGTCTTTGGTGACAAATTTGGCTCCCGGCAAATAGGCATACAGCCCCACAGAACTCTGTCCTGCTTTTGTCAGAATAACCTGAGTGTTTTCATTAAGCGTTGCCGTCATGTTAGGGATCAGGTACGCCGTGGTATAAGGGCCAGCCTCAATATCTACACCGATCAGTTGAGTGGTACCGTTACCGTTAACGGTAAATGTAGATCCCGCACCAAAGCTGGCGCTCACCGTATCATTGCCGGCAGGTCCTACTGTGACTGTACCGTTTTTGAGTCGAACTGCGGATACTGAACTCGCACTTGCACCGCTTTCTACGTTAACCGTTACGGTCGTTTTTCCCAGCGACATAATGCTGTTGAATACGCTGATCGCACCGCGATAGTAAGAACTAGCGCTTGTTAGTTTATAGTCAACGTTAACGTCACCTGCATAGTTGAAGGTGTTGTTATCGATTAATCCAATAGCAAATACGTTCTCTGTATTCACTTCACCATTGTGTGCCGTTAGCGTTGCCAGATCTTCTACTGTAGTAGTAGCAGGCGCGGCATAACCTGCGCTGCTCAAGGCAACGCATATACTTAGAGAAAGCAGATTTATTTTTTTCATCGAAGTATCCATTCTATATAATAACATTCCGTTATTAAGCTATTTGATTGGCAATGAATATAGCCACACGCATAGGATACCTAAAAAATAGAGTATTTCAAATGAGTGTCTTTAATTATAAATAGAAAATAATACTTTATTTTTTCTTATATTAAATGAAATTGAAAGTGTGGGCACTAAAATAAATCAAATAATAAGAATAATATTCTTAATTATTTAAATAAAAAGAATATAAATCTAAAAAATGATAATTTTTAGACACTCATATAATAAAGAACTAAAAAAGAATGAGTCGTATTTCATGAATAACACAGTATTCATCATATTAATAATACGTTGCTTTCACAACAATATTAAATAAGAAAAATAGCTACACGCTCGCTTCCAGATAGAAAAAAGAGCCACGCCAGGCTCCTTCATCATAAGGTGAAACACCCGTGGATTACTCTCTAATACCCTTTTTTAAACCCATCATAAACGACTTAAAGCTGTCCTTCAGCGGCTCGAAAAGCCAGTGCTTGCGGTGCTTCATCATCACTTCAGAAAACAGCTTAAGTCCGACAGTAAACTCAAGGGTGGTCTGTTCATCAAAGCCAATGTCTTCACGAGTTTTCAGCATATTGACGATCTTAATAATATCGTCGTGGTTCTCAACCTCAAACGTCACAGGGCTCTCTACGGATTCACCGCTGTCATTCAGTGGTTCTAACGTCACGCGGTACTTATGGCTAGGCATAGTCATCTCCTTATCTCAGGCTGTGTCTTGCCCGATTATATTGGGATTTTACCCGCTAGCCCCCGCTTTCTGTGCTACCGGAGAGAATGTTCCCTCAGTACCTGCCCCCAAGACTTTGCGTTTTTCTCTACCGTAACTCGATAGGCGCCTACCGGGGACTCAGCAGTAAACACTACGCTGCCGTCCTCCTGCCACTCAATATTGAAGTTCAATGCGCTATCGCTCAGAACGCTGGTCAGCGTTTCTTTTATATCACTGGGAATTTCACTTACATATTGCATAATCGACTCCTTTTTTATAACAGCAGACGTTATTGACGATATGAATATAAATAGAGGCTCAAAAACATACCGCAGCCTGCTTTTTATATTTCTTTTTAATACTTCTCTTTAATAAAGATACAAGACAAAAATAGGATTAGAGAATGCGAGGAGATAATAGTAATTTTTCAAATAATCTCTTCACATCATAAAACAGCGGCATAATAGCACAGCCATCTTACCTATTGATTTTATTTATAAAAATCATAAGTCATATAAAAACCAAAAAGAAATAATCAGAAATAACCGACGTCAAACACATTCAAAATAAAGTCATCAGCATTCTCATGGAAAATAGAACTGGCAGCTATTCTATTCCTTAGGAAATATCAGACTAAAACGCGTTATTTGCTCATCCGAACTGACTGAAACCCGCCCTCGATGCGCTTCTACTATTGACTTTACAATAGCCAACCCGATACCACTGCCCTCTCCCTTTCTCTGGCGAGAGCGGTCAACGCGGTAAAATCGGTCAAACAGATGAGGCAAATGTTCCGCAGGAATACCTACCCCCGGATTGCTGATAGAAAGGCTCACTTCGGCTCCCATCTGGGAAAGCGCGACCGTTACTGTTTCCCCTATTGGGGTATACCTGATTGCATTAGACAATAGATTACTTACCGCCCTTCTTAGCATGGGTGCATCACCGCGAATAGTGGGAACATCCCCCTTCAAGTCGAGCTGCACTCCTTTCTCTTCTGCCCAAGCCTCAAAGAAATCAAACACCTTTTCTATTTCTGTCCGCAGGTTTACGCTGCCGGTGTCCGTCACCACCTGATGATTATCCACTTGGGAAAGAAACAGCATATCCCCCACCATGTTGGCCATGCGCTCGTATTCTTCAAGGTTGGAATAAAGCAGTTCCTGATATTCCTGAGTTGAACGCGGATGGTTGAGAATAAACTGCGTCTGCGTCACTAGATTGGTGATCGGCGTCCTCATTTCGTGGGCAATATCGGCAGAAAAGTTAGACTGCCGCTTAAACACGTCCTCAATTCTTTCCAGCATCACGTTAAACGACACCACCAGCTGCCTTAGTTCAACGGGAACGTCTTCCGGCATCAGACGGGTATTCAGGTTGTCAGACGTAATGCTGGCGACCTTTTTACTAACTTTACGTAGGGGTGAGTGTCCCTGATACACCGCCAGCTGTACCACCAGCACAATAATCAAACAGATTACCAGCGCGGCGACGACCAAATCCGACTTCAGTCGATAAATATAGTGCAGGTGAAAGTCGGTAGACATCGCCACAATCAGCGTGTACGACACGGGCCTACCGTCAACATAGACCGATATTGGAGAAACCAGCGCCCGATAGTGATTCTTTTCGTAGAGCGGGCCGCTTTGGCCGTCGTCAATGACGTCGTCGATCGCTGGGCTGTCGTCAGACGTAAACAACGTTTTCCCCGCCTCGTCTTGCAGGTAGATAAACAGGTTGCTCTTCTCAAACTCACTCTTTGTCAACGCGCCGACGATCCCGTCCGAGTTTTTGCCTCTGCTGCTGATATGCCCACTAATCGAAGCGCTGTACGCCTTCAGGTCGTTAATGTCCTGTTCTTCAAAATGCTTTTCCACCGAATAAATCATAATCACGCTAAAGGTGAGAAAGGCGGCAATAGCCGTTAGGCTCATAAAACCCACCAGGCGGCAGGAGAGCGACAGTGTCCGGGGGAAGAGCCTAATCGTCATTCTGTTCCTCGAATATGTAACCCACGCCCCTAACCGTATGTATCAGCTTAGGTTCAAAATCGTCGTCAATCTTGGAACGAAGCCGCTTGATGGCGACATCAATCACGTTAGTATCGCTGTCAAAGTTCATATCCCATACCTGAGAGGCAATCAGCGAGCGGGGCAGAGCCTCCCCTTGATGGCGTACAAAAAATTCCAGCAGTGAGAACTCTTTACTGGTGAGGTTGATCCGCTTTCCGGCGCGCGTTACGCGCCGCTTGATAAGGTCGATAATCAAATCCGACACCTGAAAGTGGCTCTCAACAATGGCTGTCGCCCCTCTGCGCAGCAGCGTTCTCACTCGAGCCAGCAGTTCAGCAAAGGCGAAGGGTTTCACCAGATAGTCGTCCGCCCCCAGCTCCAGACCTTTAACGCGGTGATCCACGTTGCCCAGCGCCGTCAGCAGCAGGATCGGTACTCCCTTTCCTGCCGCTCTCAGCGACTTAACGATAGTCCAGCCGTCAATATCCGGCAGCATGATATCCAGTACCACTAGGTCATAGTCGTGAGTCATCGCCAGGTGATAGCCGTTCATGCCGTTATCGGCGAGATCCACCACGAAGCCGGACTCCGTCAGGCTTTTGCTGAGGTACTCTCCCGTTTTCGCTTCATCTTCAATCACCAACAGCTTCACGCTACCCCCTACGCAATATGCCAATGACAGGGATTCTACCCGATAATTTTCCCATGAAACAAAAATGACAAAATTGTCATCTAGCCGTCATCTACCCAACAGAGGCCGTTTTATAGACTAGCCCCACGGTTTAAATCGCGCGATATCCAACGCCTTCAGTCATCGCTTTTATCGCACTCTTTTTATTTATCACTGCTATTTATTGGATCGGTTGCCAGCCCATGTTCAAAACAAAACTTGCTGCCTTTATCACTCTACTCGCGCTTAGCGGATGCGCTTCTCTCGAGCCGGACTACCGTCGACCAGACATGCCCGTGCCGCAGCAGTTTTCAGCAAGTCAGAACGCGCTGGTAAACCAAACCGGTACGCCGGGAGCAGGCTGGCAAACGTTCTTTACCGATCCTCAGCTAAAGCAAATCCTTTCCGGTGCGTTAATTCACAACCGCGATCTGCAAACCGCCGTTCTTAACGTTCAGGAGGCGGCACAGAAGTATCGAGTCACCAATGCGGATCGCTATCCTCAGCTTGGCTCGTCGTACAGCACGACTTACAGCGGCGGTCTGAAGGGCAGCTCATCCACCGACAGCGAATTCAACGTCGGTCTGAATCTCAGCTATGAACTGGATCTGTTCGGCAAGCTGAAAAATATGAGTGAAGCCGAGCGACAAAGCTTTTTAGCCACACAGCAGGCTCAGCGCGCCGCCTATCTGCTCGTCATCTCACAGGTCGCCCAGAACTACCTTAACAGCCAGCTCATTCAGCAGCAGCTGCGCATCGCGAAAAGCGCGCTTGCCAACTATCGCAGATCCTACCTGCTGATTGAGCAGCGCAGCCTAATGGGCAAATCAACGCTGCTGGAGCTGGAGCAGGCGAAAGGGCTGATGGAATCGGCACAAAACGACGTCGCAAAAAGGGAAGGCGATCTGGCTCTCGCCCTCAATGCCCTGCGGCTCAGCGTGGGCAACTTCTCTTTACCTGAAGCCAGCGCAGGCGATCTCAGCGCCTACCCGGTCGGCGTCAAACTTCCATCCCCGCTGTCTTCCGACATTTTGCTACAGCGCCCAGACATCATTGAGGCAGAGCACCAGCTGCTGGCGGCTAATGCCAACATAGGCGCAGCCAGAGCCGCCTTCTTCCCTTCAGTCTCTTTAACCGGAGGGCTAACCGGCGCCAGCACGGAGCTGTCCAGCCTGTTCAACGCAGCCAGCGGTGCGTGGAGCTTTATCCCCAAAATTGAGCTGCCTATTTTTACCGGCGGAAAAAACCGAGCCAATCTGGCCATCGCCGAAATTAGAAATGATATCGCCATCGTTAACTATGAGCAGAAGATCCAGACCGCGTTTAAAGAAGTCGCTGATGCGCTGGCACAAAGAGAGAGCCTGCAAAAACGCCTCAATGCCCAGCGTCGCTACCTGAACACGCTGCAAACCACGTCACTGCGCGCAAACCGACTGTATGCCAGCGGCGCGGCGAACTATTTGGACGTGTTGGACGCAGAACGTTCGCTGTTTTCTGCCCGCCAGGATCTGGCTGACCTGCAGTACCAGACACAGCTCAATGAAATCAACCTGTTTATCGCCCTAGGCGGCGGCTGGGTGAACTAGCCAATCCCTTTCTAAAGGTTTTACTTTCAATAAAATAAGGACAACTGTCATGAAAAATATTATCAGCATCATTGTTTTTACACTGTTTTCCAGCGGTGCCGCTTTTGCCAGCGATCCCCATGCAGGCCATGGAACGATGCCTCAGGCAGAACAGGCTGGGCAGCAGAGCGAACAGGTCATCAGCACCCAGGGAGAGGTGAAAGGTATTGATGCCGACGCCAAAAAGCTGACCGTTGCTCACGAGCCTATTCCCTCTCTCGGCTGGCCCGCGATGACCATGCGCTTTACCTATGAGGACCCGGCAACAGTCAAAGACATTAAGGTCGGTGATAAAGTCAAACTCGACTTTATTCAGCGGGGTCCGCTGTCTCACATCGTAAGCGTTTCTGCTATTCAATAACCGCCTTTAGGCTCAGTGGTTACGCCACTGAGCCTGAGCTATCGCAGCCAGACAGGAAATAACATGGCCTCCTTCAAGATAAAAAACGCGGCGCCGATCGTCGTCAGTTTATTCGTTGGCGGAGCCGTCTCCGTCGGCCTCTATCACGCCTTCTTCACGGCTGAAAGCGCCCCCTCAGCTCAGGTTGCACAGGCACAGGAAAAGAAAGTGCTTTTCTGGTACGACCCCATGTACCCCAACACCAAGTTTGACAAACCGGGTAAGTCTCCTTTTATGGATATGGATCTGGTGCCGAAATACGCTGACGAGGAAATCGCCGACGGTGAGCAGAAGCCGGGGATTGTTATCGACCCCACTCAGACGCAAAACCTCGGGCTGAAAACCGAGAAAGTTCGCCGAGGCAAACTCGACTATTCACTGACCATCCCCGCCAGTCTGAGCTTTAACGAATATCAGTACACCGTCGTTCAGGCCAGAGCCGAAGGCTTTATCGAAAAGGTTTACCCGCTGACCATTGGCGATCGGGTTGCTAAGGGCGACCCGCTGATTGAAGTAACCATCCCGGAATGGGTTGAAGCACAGAGCGAGTATCTGCTGCTGATAACCACCGGTGCCCCCAGCGCACAGATTAACGGCGTTCTGGAGCGCCTGCGCCTTGCCGGCATGTCGGAAGAAGATATTGCCCGCCTGAAAAAAACCAAAAGGGCCCAAACCCGATTTCAAATCAAAGCGCCAATTGACGGCGTGATTACTGCCTTCGACCTGCGTAACGGCATGAATATTTCCAAAGACAAGATCGTCGCCCAGATTCAAGGAGTCGATCCTATTTGGCTCAACGCCGCCGTGCCGGAATCTGTCGCCTATCTGATAAAAGACGCGTCACAGTTTCAGGCGTCCATCCCTGCCTATCCAGAGAAACGCTTTCGCATTGAGAAATGGACGTTGCTTCCCAGCGTCGATCCGGCAACCCGCTCACTACAGGTGCGCATCCAGCTCGACAATCGCGATGAAAGCCTAAAGCCCGGCATGAATGCCTACCTCGCCCTCAGTGCACAAAGTCCGGAAATGCTGCTTATTCCTTCACGCGCGGTCATCGACTCTGGCAGTGAACAGCGGGTGATTACCCTCGATAGCGAAGGCCGCTTCGTGCCCAAGGCGATCCGTATTTTTCATGAGTCCAATGAGCTAACTGCCGTTTCTGACGGGCTGTCAGAGAATGAGGCTGTCGTCACCAGCGGGCTGTTCCTTATTGACTCTGAGGCTAATATTTCCGGCGCGCTGGACAAAATGAGAGCGCAGAACAGCGCCGAGGCGCCTTCTGGATCCCACGGCGGCGAGCGCCCAGAACATCAAGGCCACTAACATGATTGAATGGATTATTCGCCGCTGCGTCGCCAACCGCTTTCTGGTGCTGATGGGCATACTGTTTCTCGGCGTCTGGGGTTCGTGGACCATCGTCAACACTCCGGTAGACGCCCTGCCCGATCTGTCCGACGTACAGGTGATCGTTAAAACCAGCTATCCCGGCCAGGCGCCGCAGCTGGTAGAAAACCAGGTTACCTACCCCATCACGACAACAATGCTGTCCGTGCCTGGAGCCAAAACGGTACGCGGCTTCTCTTCATTCGGTGATTCATATGTGTATGTGATTTTTGAGGACGGCACTGACCTCTACTGGGCCAGATCCCGTGTTCTCGAATACCTTAATCAGGTTCAGGGCAAGCTGCCACAGGGAGTCACTTCAGAAATTGGCCCCGATGCCACCGGCGTCGGCTGGATTTTCGAATACGCTCTCGTCGACCGCACCGGCAAGCACGATCTGGTCGAGCTGCGATCGCTACAGGACTGGTTTTTAAAGTTTGAGCTGAAAACGATTCCTAACGTCGCCGAAGTGGCCTCTGTAGGCGGCGTAGTAAAGCAGTATCAGATTATCGTGAATCCACACCGACTGGCCCAGTACGGCGTAACGCTGCCGGACATTAAGCAAGCCGTCAGCACCGCTAACCAAGAGGCGGGCGGCGCATCCGTTGAAATGGCCGAGGCTGAGTATATGGTCAGAGCCAGTGGCTATTTGCAGTCGCTGGACGACTTTAACCACATAGTGCTGAAAAGCGATGAAAAAGGCGTCCCCGTTTACCTACAGGACGTCGCCAGAGTGCAAGTTGGGCCAGAAATGCGGCGCGGAATCGCCGAACTTAACGGTGAAGGTGAAGTGGCGGGCGGCGTTATCCTGCTGCGTTCCGGAGAGAACGCCCGTCAGGTGATTGACGCCGTCAAGGCTAAGCTGGAAGCTCTAAAGTCTAGCCTGCCTGAAGGGGTCGAGATTGTTACTACCTACGATCGCAGCCAGCTGATTGACCGAGCGATCGATAACCTGACCTATAAGCTGCTGGAAGAGTTTCTGGTGGTTGCACTGGTTTGTGCCCTGTTTCTGTGGCACGTCCGCTCGGCGCTGGTCGCGATAATCTCTCTGCCTCTGGGCCTGTGTATTGCCTTTATCGTCATGCGCTTTCAGGGGCTCAATGCCAACATCATGTCCCTTGGAGGAATTGCCATTGCCATCGGCGCCATGGTGGACGCCGCTATCGTCATGATCGAGAACGCCCATAAAAAAATCGAGAAGTGGGAGCACGACCACCCTGAACAGCCTCTTCAAGGCGCCGAGCGCTGGCGGGTTATTACTGATGCATCCGTTGAGGTAGGGCCTGCGCTGTTTATCAGTCTGCTGATTATTACGCTGTCGTTTATCCCGGTGTTTACGCTAGAGGGGCAAGAGAGGCGCCTTTTCGGACCTCTGGCGTTTACCAAAACCTACGCCATGGCGGGTGCGGCGGCGCTGGCTATCATGGCCGTTCCAGTATTAATGGGCTATTGGATCAGGGGAAAAATCCCCGCCGAGTCCCGCAATCCGCTTAACCGACTGCTGATCAAAGGCTATCACCCTTTTCTGCTGGCCGTGCTGCACCGCCCCAGAACGACGCTGGTTATCGCCCTGCTCTCTCTGGCAACCATCGCTTGGCCTCTGGGAAAAATAGGCGGGGAATTTTTGCCCAGCATCGACGAAGGCGACCTGCTGTACATGCCCTCAACGCTACCGGGCATCTCTGCCTCTCAGTCCGCCGCGCTGCTGCAAACCACCGATAAGCTAATAAAAACCGTTCCGGAAGTGGATACCGTATTCGGTAAGGTCGGCAAAGCGGAAACTGCGACCGACTCCGCGCCGATGGAAATGATTGAAACGACCATCCGACTAAAGCCTAAAAGCGAGTGGCGGCCGGGCATGACGATTGAGAAAATCATTGACGAGCTTGACGCCACAGTTCGCCTGCCCGGCCTTGCCAACCTGTGGATCCCGCCAATCCGTAACCGCATCGACATGCTGTCTACCGGCGTGAAAAGCCCTATTGGTATCAAGGTGTCAGGCACTAGCCTAAAGGACATCGACGAAGCGGCGAGACAGATTGAAAGTCTGGTTAAACAGGTGCCGGGCGTTACCTCAGCGCTGGCGGAAAGGCTGGAGGGCGGTCGCTATATCGACGTTGATATCAAGCGACAGCAGGCCGCCCGCTACGGCATGAGCGTTGCCGACGTTCAGCTCTTCATCTCTTCTGCCGTAGGGGGCGCCATGATCGGCGACACCGTAGAAGGAATAGCCCGCTATCCCATTAACGTGCGCTATCCGCAAAGCTTTCGCGATAGCCCTCAGGCGCTCCGCCAGCTGCCAATACTGACACCGTCGAAGCAGCAGATTACCCTTGGAGACGTGGCTGACGTTCGCGTAGTCTCCGGCCCGCCGATGTTAAAAACCGAGAACGCCCGCCCGGCAAGCTGGATCTATATCGACGCCCGCGACAGAGATATGGTGTCTGTAGTCAACGATATGCGCACTCTCATTCAGCAAGAGATAAAGCTCAAGCCCGGCACCAGTGTCTCTTTCACCGGTCAGTTTGAGCTACTGGAAAGGGCTAATCAGAAGCTGAAGCTGATGGTGCCCACAACGCTGGTGATTATCTTTGTGCTGCTGTATCTCGCCTTCCGGCGGTTTGGCGAAGCGCTGTTGATCATTACCAGCATTCCGTTTGCCCTGACGGGCGGCATTTGGTTTCTTTACGCAATGGGCTTTAATTTCTCTGTCGCTACCGGCACCGGCTTTATCGCCCTCGCCGGGCTGGCGGCCGAGTTCGGCGTCGTAATGCTGATGTACCTGCGCCACGCCATTGAAGAACACCCCGAGCTTGAGAACCCGTCAACCTTTAGTGAAAGCGCGCTGGACGACGCGCTGTATCACGGCGCCGTACTGCGGGTTCGTCCCAAGGCGATGACGGTAGCGACCATCGTCGCCGGGCTATTGCCGATCCTGTGGGGAAGCGGCGCCGGTTCCGAAGTGATGAGTCGTATCGCTGCTCCGATGATTGGCGGCATGATCACTGCGCCGCTACTGTCGATGTTCGCAATCCCGGCGGCATACAAGCTGATGTGGATGAAAAAGCACGGGCACTAGCGCCGTCTAAAAAGTAGAAAAGCGCGCCGAACTGAATGGCGCGCTTTTTTCACACAACCAACCGACAAAACACCGCTTAACCTTTCGCAGCATCGAAATAATGTGACTACAGTCACAAAATGCAGCCCGAAATCAGGCGATTTAAACCGCTTGGGCGCCCAAACAACCGCTTAACCTTTTATACCACCGCTTAACCAATTCGCCGCCCTGCCGTAGAGCGATTCCTTCATCATAGCTATCGTGGTCGTAGTCCTCTGGCTGGCCACAGAATCTCTTAACAATCACAAAAAGATTCCCAATATATCGACTGCATACACGCGGCTCCGGCCGTTTGCCTTTGTCTGACAAGTAGGTCTTTTATGAACAAGAACAGCTTTCTTAAGCATGTACCGTGGGTGGTTCTCGGAATCATCGGCGCTTTCTGCCTGGCGGTTGTCGCCCTGCGCAGAGGGGAACACGTAAGCGCACTGTGGATCGTCGTCGCTTCCGTTTCCGTCTATCTGGTAGCCTATCGCTACTACAGTCTCTACATCGCCCAGAAGGTGATGAAGCTTGACGCCACTCGTTCTACCCCCGCCGTCCTTAATAACGACGGCCTGAACTATGTTCCTACCAACCGCTACGTGCTGTTTGGTCACCACTTCGCCGCTATCGCAGGCGCGGGCCCGCTGGTTGGGCCGGTTCTGGCTGCACAGATGGGCTACCTGCCCGGCACGCTGTGGCTGCTGGCGGGCGTTGTGCTGGCGGGTGCGGTACAAGACTTTATGGTGCTGTTTATCTCTTCTCGCCGTAACGGAGCCTCTTTGGGCGAAATGGTGAAAGAAGAGATGGGTCCTGTCCCCGGCACCATTGCCCTATTCGGCTGCTTCCTGATCATGATTATCATCCTTGCCGTACTGGCACTGATTGTGGTCAAGGCGCTGGCAGAAAGCCCATGGGGCGTATTCACCGTGTGCTCCACGGTGCCAATTGCGCTGTTTATGGGTATCTACATGCGATTCCTCCGCCCGGGTCGGGTGGGTGAAGTGTCCGTTATTGGTATTGTTCTGCTGATCGCCTCTATCTACTTCGGCGGCGTTATCGCCCACGACCCGTACTGGGGCCCGGCGCTGACCTTTAAAGATACCACTATCACCTATACCCTGATTGGCTACGCGTTTGTTTCAGCTCTGCTGCCGGTATGGCTGATTCTGGCGCCTCGCGACTATCTGGCAACCTTCCTGAAGATCGGCGTTATCGTTGGTCTGGCCATCGGCATCGTGATCCTGAATCCGGATCTGAAAATGCCAGCGGTCACGCCGTACATTGACGGTACCGGTCCTCTGTGGAAAGGCGCTCTGTTCCCATTCCTGTTCATTACCATCGCCTGTGGCGCAGTGTCTGGCTTCCACGCGCTGATCTCTTCCGGCACCACGCCGAAGCTGTTGGCCTGTGAAACCGACGCTCGCTTTATCGGCTACGGCGCAATGCTGATGGAATCCTTTGTTGCCATCATGGCGCTGGTTGCCGCTTCTATCATTGAACCTGGACTCTACTTCGCCATGAACACGCCACCGGCTGCGCTGGGCATCACCATGCCTAACCTGCACGAGCTGGGCGGCGAGAATGCACCAATGATTATGGCTCAGCTGAAAGACGTTACCGCACAGGCGGCAGCAACGGTCAGCTCTTGGGGCTTCGTGATTTCTCCAGAAGAGATCCTGCAAACGGCGAAGGACATCGGCGAACCGTCCGTTCTGAACCGCGCGGGTGGTGCACCGACGCTGGCAGTAGGTATTGCCCACGTGTTCCACAAGATCATGCCAATGGCTGACATGGGCTTCTGGTACCACTTCGGTATTCTGTTTGAAGCGCTGTTCATCCTGACCGCTCTAGACGCAGGCACCCGCTCTGGCCGCTTTATGCTGCAAGACCTGCTGGGTAACTTCATTCCGTTCCTGAAGAAAACTGACTCTCTGGTTGCCGGCATCGTTGGCACCGCTGGCTGCGTAGGCCTGTGGGGCTACCTGCTGTACCAAGGCGTTGTTGACCCGCTGGGCGGCGTTAAGAGCCTGTGGCCGCTGTTCGGCATCTCTAACCAGATGCTGGCTGCCGTGGCGCTGGTTCTGTGTACCGTCATCCTGATTAAAATGCAGCGCACCAAGTACATCTGGGTTACCGTTGTTCCGGCTGTATGGCTGCTTATCTGTACGACTTGGGCGCTGGGCATGAAGCTGTTTAGCGTCAACCCACAGCTCGAAGGCTTCTTCTACATGGCCAGCGAGTACAAGGCGCGCATCGCCGCCGGTGGTGAATTGACCGCACAGCAGCTTGCTAACATGAACCACATCGTTATCAACAACTACACCAACGCCGGACTGAGTATTCTGTTCCTGGTGGTTGTGTACAGCATCATCTTCTACGGACTGAGTACCTGGCTGAAAGTGCGCAAAAACACTGAGCGCACCGACAAAGAAACGCCGTATGTTCCTGTTCCTAAAGAAGGTATTAAAATCTCTACGAGTCACTAAGTTAGAGTAGGCTCAAAGCCCCGCGCAAGCGGGGCTTTACTCGTAGATAAACCGTATCAATTGACTCAGTGTATATTCCGGCCTAAAAAAAACCTGAGCCAACATAAGCTTTGTGAACGGCCGGAAGAGCGCTTGAATTAGCTTTAGGTGTGCGGCGGGCCTAGCCCTCCTACGGGCCGTTATGAAGCCTTTCGGCTTCACCCTAGCGGGCCAGCGCAAGCGCTGTTCAAACCAGCTTGCGCTAGTTTGTCGTTGGCTTACGCCAAGTCGACCCCAACGGACAACGCCTTTAGGCGTTGAACAACACGAAGTGTTGGCCCGTAGGGCGAGCGGAGCGAGTAACACTCTCCCGCCGTTTTACTCCATAGACCTTTTAATTTTCTTAAGTTTGTCATTATCAATCATCCCGTAACTATCGGGATCAGGAAATCCACCATGTTTGGTCAACTCGGCGAAGCAACAAAGTATCTCGGTCAGGCAGCCCGCATGCTTATCGGCATTCCGGACTACGATACCTATGTTCAACATATTAAAACCAACCACCCGGATCAGCCTGTCATGACCTATACCGAATTCTTCCGTGAACGCCAGCAGGCGCGCTACGGCGGCGACGGCAAAGGCGGCATGCGCTGCTGCTAGGATCTGTCCCACCATTATCCATAACGTCAACTCTAGTGGATAATGACGGGACATACCCTCGGACAGGAGACCTAGAATGGCACCTATTGCAGTAACCCTACTAACTGGCTTCCTCGGCGCGGGCAAAACGACGCTGCTGCGCCATATTCTTCAGGAACAGCACGGCTATAAAATCGCCGTGATTGAAAACGAATTCGGCGATGCCCCTATCGACGCTGACATTATTGGCGATCGCGCTACTCAGATTAAAACCCTGACTAACGGCTGCATTTGCTGCACCCGCTCCAAAGAGCTGGAAGACGCACTGCTGGATTTGCTCGACGAGCTGGATAAAGGCGAAGTGGCGTTTGACAGGCTGATCATCGAATGCACCGGCATGGCGGATCCCGGGCCTATTATTCAAACGTTTTTCTCTCATGAAATCATTTGTCAGCGCTACCTGCTCGACGGCGTTATCGCTCTGGTGGACGCCGTACACGCCGGGCAGCAGATGGATCAGTTCACTATTGCACAGTCGCAAATAGGCTACGCTGACAGACTGCTGCTCACGAAAACTGACGTTGCCAAAGAGCATGATGAACTGGTAGAACGACTACAGCGCATCAACGCTCGCGCGCCGATTTATAAAGTGACTCACGGCGACATCGACCTAGCGCTGCTGTTTAACACCAACGGCTTTATGCTGGAAGAGAACGTGCTGCCTCAGAAGCCTCGCTTTCACTTTATACCGGATAAGCAGAACGACATTTCGTCCATCGTCGTCAACCTCGACTATCCGGTCGTGTTGGAAGAAGTGTCTAAAGTAATGGAAAACCTGCTGCTGGGCTTTGCCGACAAACTGCTGCGCTATAAGGGCATGCTGTGGATCGAAGGCCAGCCCAGACGTCTGCTGTTTCAGGGGGTTCAGCGCCTATACAGCGCCGACTGGGACAGAGAGTGGGAGGAGCACGAAACGCCCCAAAGCACACTGGTGTTTATCGGCGTACAGCTTCCGGAGCGCGCCATCCGTGACACCTTTGCCGGGCTGAAAAAGCGCCCATAGCCCACAGCCAGCATCATGAAAAAACGGCGCGCTTCACGCGCCGTTACCCTTTCGCCTCTCTGTCACACTCTGATACCAGCTTCACCAGCTGCGAACCGGCCCTTTCCAGAGAGCCCAGTCCACCCCGAATCCAAACGCCCCTGCCGCTGTATTCAAGCCTAGCGGCGTGATCGAACTGGTCGTAGTCCACCGGGTAGACCAGCGCAGGAACGTTTTTCTTCAGGCAGTGCCACATAATCCCCGCGCCGCCGTGGTGGATCACGGCATCATAGCGGGTCAGCCAAAGGTCGTAATCGACCCATGCAACGCGGCTAAAATTACCCTGCCGCCGCTGTTCTTCTCCCGCAGGATGACCGTCAGTAAAATGAAACTCCCAGTCAGGCAGAGTGTGCGCCAGCGCCATCACGGCTTTCGCTACGGCGTCTTTATGCCAGTCAAGATGTGTACCCAGCGTGATCAACACGTGGCGCTTGCCCTCAACAAAGGGAGGAGGTTCTCCACCCGTTGGTGGTGTATAGAGCGCTGGGCCAATAAAGGTTACAGACGCAGGCCAAGAGCGAGGGAATTCAAATGCCTCCTCACTCAGGGCTAAAATCCGCGTGGGAGAATAGGCGTTCTCGCTGCCGTCAGCCCGATACAGCCGGGTAATCCCCGTTTGACGAATAACGTCGCGAAACAGCCAAAATACCGAGCGTTTAAACAGCCTGACTTTTTTCCTGTGAACAAAGTGCCACAGGCGATCGACAAAGCCTTTAGCGGGCATCAGGCCACCGCAGTAGGCCGGCGTGCCGTCTGGCGCTTCCATCACGCAGGGCGACGGCAGGCTGCTCCACCAGGAAATATTGAGCCTGCGGCACACTTCACCCACCACCGGAAGCGTAAAGTCAGCAATCGCCAAATCCGGTGTGCCCTCCTGTCGCCACACCTGCTCCAGCTCGTCAGCAAAGCCTTTAAGCAGGCTGACAACGGAGCGAAACTGTCGATACAGCCGAACCGGGTGGGACTTTACCGCATATTGGGGATTAACCACCGACAGCAGCGGTGTGTCGTACTCTCCTTCCAGTATCAGCATTGGCAGCCCGGCGGCCTGAATACGGGCAATCGCCCCGCGCGTGCTGACAATGCGAACCTGATAGTAGGCTGAAAGCGCCTTGCCCATCGCCAGCACTGGATGCAGATGGCCTGAAAACGGCGGCGCCAGCAGGTCAATGCGTTCAACGCCGGGAGGGATAATGTCTAACAGACGCTGCATTTATGCCTCTCGCTCATCAAGACTGTGAATAAATCCGCGGCACAGCGTGACCATTTCCGGCTGCACAAGATAGTCCATATGCCCGCAGTCTATCTGTACATCCGACTGGGAAAACCACAGGCGAGAAATCCAGTCCCGGTGCCCCTGCACCAACAGGTGACGGCAGTCAGGCCGCTTTCTGGCCACTGGGCCATAGGCAAACACGCTAACGCGCTGCATAAGGGCAGGCGGTAGTTGAAGATTATTAAACAGTTCCAGCCCACAGCTGCCGGAAAGCAGCAGCGTGTGGTCAGCCCTTTCAATGAGCTGAACAGCTGACGATTGATAGTGCTGCACAAATCCCGCGCGGCGAGAGCCGAGATACTCACGCGCGTTGTTAACGCTGGCGCGCAGCAAAGGCGTTGCCGCATAGCGCCCTTCAGGCAGGGGTATCCAAGGAAAGTTCAGCGCCACCGCGCTTTCTTCTCCATCAGTCACCCGTGCAATAAAGTCCGCCTGAGCAGGGCTTAAAGACCAGTCCCTAGGGCGGCTTCTGCCGGTAATATAGGCAATCTGCAAACGAGGCTGGCTCATAGTGACGTAAAGCGATCGTTGCTGAAAATACGGTAGCGGCGCGAGCGCCAGTAAATCGTGCGGTTAACCAGCGCATTCAGCAGGTGCAGCGGCTGCATCAGTTCTGACAGTACGGAAAGCACCGGATGGGCGGGGATATCTGCCGAAACGGCGCGCTGAACCCGACGCAGCGTCGCCTGCCGAACGAGCAGCACCGCCGCTACGATCCCGATATCCGCCATACTGCCGCAAAAAGCCATGATGCACATTGCCCACAGCAGCAGCGGATGCAGCCCCTGAAGCACAAAAATCGCCACATTGACCCGCGCGCTTTTCTCCCGCATGAGTAACGTTGCGAACAGAAACCAGCGGTGCATCTGTCGGGCGTAGCGCCGAACGTCAGGCACGCTGGTTTGCACACTCACGGTTGCTGTCGACTGAACAATGCGCACGCCGCTGTGGGTCAGCATCGTAGCCAGCGCTAGGTCGTCCGTCAGGTGGCGCATAATCGGCGCAAAACCGCCCACTCGCTCAAGGGTTTCTGCCTTCAGTACATAGCACATGCCGTTAAGCGTCAGAGGCGGTGCGTAGGGCAATAGCGGCAAATAGGTCATCGCCGAGTTGTCGTTGACAAACTGCGCCAGCAGGCGCGATGGCGCGTTATTCGCCGCGCGGTACCAGGGCAGCGCCGTCACCAGAGAATTATCATCAAGGCCGTTAAGCATCTCCTGAAGCGAAGCGGCATCTAAAGTTGCGTCGTCGTCGAGCACCATGATGGCTGACGTGTTCACTAGCGCCCTTCCCTGTTCCATTTTAAACAGCTTTGGATTAACGCCCTCCGGCGCCTGCGGGTAAGCGTAAATGCGAATACTGCTGTCAGGATGCTGCCGCTGGAGCCGCTGTGTGACTCGCGCAGCCTGCGTATCGTCTTCGTCAATCAGCCAGAGAAAGCTTGCTCCTGTAAGGCTTTGAAGGTTAGAAGCCAGTACAGACTCCAGCGCGGGATCGCCACTAAGAATAGGCTGCACCACCGTTACGCTCGCTAGGTCACGAGCGGGTTCACGGCCTGCGACTCGCAGCAGCCTGAGCGCCGTGCTCGCTTTAAACAGCAAAATCAGTAGCCAAACGAAGGCTATCAGCATCATGGGGTCACCGTTTTGTATTCTTGCAAAAATGCCTGCAGGCTAGGAAAAAATTCTTCTGGCGGCGAGCCAAAGTCCTCCAGCATCGCCGTCACGTCCAGCGTTGCGGCATAACCAAAGACGGCCACGCCGAAGCGGGTAATAGGGGGTTCACCTGCCAGAGGCAGCCAGCGCCAAAGCCACTCGAAGACCCCCGCAATGCGCAGTGCCGTGCCCAGTCTCACCGTTTTGCCCGGCGCAGGAAGATCCAGCTGCTGAAGCACCTGACGAAGCAGGCTCTCTGTTTCAACGGGGCAGTTAGCTGACAGGTTATAGTACAGCCTTAGCCGTGGACGAGTCGCCGCTCGCATCAGGTAATCGCACAGGGCGTCAACGTGCATCATATCGGCCTGCGCCTTTACGCCTTCAGCACTTAGCCGAACCAGCTGTCCTTTCTTGGCGGCGGCTACCAGCGGAGGGAAAAGCAGGCTGTCGCCGGGGCCAAACACCGCGCAGGGGCGTAAAATCGTCTTTTCACCCTCGTAGCCTTCCACCAGCAGCTCTGCCTGACGCTTGCTGCGACCGTATTCACCGGTAAACTCGGGCCCTATCGTATCGCTCTCCCGCAGGCCGAGACGATGCTCAAAGCGATAGTACACCGCCGCGCTGGAAAGAAAGATCAGTCGGGGCAGTCCTCGGCGGCGGCAAAAGTCAATCACCTGCTGAGTGGTGTCGACGTTATCCTGCAGGTAATCCTGACGAGTTCCCCAAGGCGAGGCTCTTCCCGCCGCGTGGATCACCACGTCGGGCGTGAAGTCGAGCTCATTAAGCCTGTCGAGAGCCAGCGCGCAGTAGTGCACAGAAGGGGGAAGATCGCTCTGCTGACGCCGCCCCACGCCGCACAGCGACACATCCCCGAGAGCCGCAAAGCGCCGTAGAAAAGCACTGCCGATAAAACCGGACGCGCCGGTGATTAATATCTTCACTGAGAATGCCCTGACTCATCGGGACGCCCACCCATGCGCCCCAGAAAGCGCTGCTGTAGCGAGAGCAAATCAGATAAAGAAAGCCGTCGATAGTCCAGCCCTTGCTGCTTTGCGACGCCTTCAACAATGCGGCTCAGCGCCGGATAGTGGCGATGATTCCAGTGGGGGAATAGGTGATGCGTAAGATGAAGATTAATGCCACCTAGCCAGTAGCCTAACCACGCTGGGCTAGTCGACCAGTCAAACGTGGTGGCAAAAACGTGCGCCAGCTTTCCGTCCGCCATTTTGCCCCCTTCCGGCGGCAGCTGAACGCGCCCCTTGGCCCAGTGGGTACCAATAATCAGCATCACAAAAATCAGCGAAGAGACCATCTGGCTAGCCAAATAGGTCACTAAAACGGTCGGAAAGCTAAGCCTGTCCACCAACAGCCAGGCGGGAAGCGCCAGACAAAAGGCCGCGTGAACGATCTTGCCCATCAAGAAAACGCCCCATCCCGCCGCACCCTGCTGCGCTAAGTGTTTGGTCACTGGCGTCATGCCGCCTCTGTCGAGCCAGTCAACCACCCAGATATACCAGGGGAAGGTTAGCGCCGCCACCAGCGGCCAATAGTAGCGCTGTGCGCGCATAAAGGGTCGCCACCGCTGCCAGGGAGTCTGGCGCAGCAGGCCGTTTTCTGCCGTATCCGGATCGTAGAATTCAATATTGGTATAGCCGTGATGAAAGCGAACGTGGCGCACCCGCCAGCAGTCGGGATCAAGCCCCATCGGAATAGCGACGATTCGATTTAGCCAGACATTCGCCGCCTTTCTTCGCAGAAAGGCGTTATGCGACGCGTCGTGCACCACGTTAACCGCCAGCAGCATCGCGCAAAAAATCATCGCCAGATACCACAGAAAAAACGGCATCACGCTGTACTGAGCGAGCGCCACGGTGTAGCAGGCCAGACAAACAGCAATTAGTATCAGCATTTTGAGAATAGCCCAGCCGTCAGCATAGCGATGCTCGCCGCGCTGAGCCAAATAGGCACGGCTTTCCCCCACCAGAACTGCAACCAGACGCGGGTCGTCAGCCGGAAACGTCAGTGGCTTATCTGGCTTAAACAGATTCACGGATATGACCTACCGGCCTGCGCCACAGCCCTAACGCCAGCGCCGCCCCGTGAGCCGTCAGCAGGGGCATAACCACTAGCCAGAAGGGATGTCGCCAGCCCAGCGCACCGAGAAATAGCACCGGCAGCAGCAGAGTCACCACACACCATGCAGCGATGCCCCACCGCTGCCCGTCACTGACTCCGCCCAGCGCGACGGAGCCTGCCGCCAGCAGCGTGAACAGCAGCGCCTGTTCAAGGGTCACGCTGTCGAGGCGATATTCATACAGCTGGATATAGCCCAGCACCAGCGAAAACAGCAGCAGCGCTCCGGCCGCGATAACCGCCGGAGAGCAGCTAAAGCGGCGTGGTGACAGCGCACCCACGCCCTGAACACCCAACAGGCGCAGAAACGGCAGGTTGCTTTCCCGCATGGGGTTGGAAGAGAGTTGACTGCCCTTCACGCCGTAGACGACCGGTGACTCCGGCGGCTTGCGGCAAAACGTGCCGAACAGCCTGTCCCAGAAAATAAAGGTGCCGTCGAAGTTGGTATCGGCATAGCGCTTTTCATTAATGTGGTGCACTCGATGGTGCGAAGGGGTCACAAAAATCTGCTCAAGCCAGCCCAGCTTCGACGTCAGGGCATTGTGATTAAAGAACTGCACGCTGTAGTGGGCGATAGACACCGCCAGAAACACGCTCAGCGGCACGCCGAGCAGCGCCAGCACCATAAAAAACGGAATCGACGTCAAGGATGAGTACCAAGAGTTTCTCACCCCCAGCGACAGGTTATAGTTCTCCCCCTGATGGTGGACAACGTGCACTGCCCACAGCGGCCTCAGCTGGTGGTGGAGGCGGTGCAGCCAATAGAAACCGAAGTCCCACGCCAGCAGCGTAAACAGCCAAAGCCAAATTGCCGAAACGCCGTCAAAGAGCCCCAGCCCGAAGCGGTTTAATACTACGCTGTAGCACAGCACTTCCATACAGCGAAACAGCCACAGCATGATGTGGCCAGAGTTGATGTTAAAGATGACGTCAAGCCAGTCGACCTTCTGCTTGCCCGTCAACTGCAGCACGCAGGCTTCTCCAAACACAAACGCCACCATAAAGAGGATAGGAACCAGTAGTTCACTCATGGATGATTTCCCTATTTTGACTACTGTAGATTTCCCAGCGCACCGCTAGCCACCCGCAGCCCCAGACAAGGATCGCGCCGCCAAGCAGATCGATAAACAGGTGTCGCCGCAGCTGAAGTATCGAGAAGGCAATCGCCACAGCCCAAACGACACTCGCCACAGTAAGAAAGGTTTGCCTTCGCTGCGCTATCGCCCAAACGGCGAGCATCGTGAGCGCGACGTGCAGAGAAGGAAAACAGTTTTGGCTCGAATCGACAGTCAGTAGAGCATCCACTAGCGTACGGGTGAAGCCCTCACCGGTATACTGCGGATAATCTATTGTCGTTGGCCACAGCAGATAGACAGCCCCCGCTCCCAAGGCCGACAGCTGCATCGCACGAGACAGCCAGCGCAGGCGTGTGGGAGGCGTCAGCAAGTAGCCCAAAGGCACAATCAGAAAAAACGACAGATAAAGCCATACCGCACCGGAGGAGAAGGGGATCAGACTATCAATTCGCCAAGGCGTTAACCGAAACCCCTCCCCCTGTAGGCGATCGCTGAGGGTGTAAACCACACCGACAGTTCCCCAGCCGATCAGCATAAATTTGAGTCGCTCCAGCATAGACATCACTCCCTGCCCCAGTGGCGAATAATGCGCCGCCGCTTGGCGTCAAACCTTTCCGGCGGCGTCTGCGTCTCTAGCGACCAGCTCAGCGCAGCCACATCAACGCCCTGCCGAGCGAACAGAACCTCCAGCGCTTCTCGGCACGCAGCCAGCGTAGAGGCATCGCAGTCGGCTATCAGACGCAGCGTACAGGCCTCCGTCTGCTCCAACCGATAGTCCGCCGTCAGCGGCAGCGCCGTCGCCAGCGCGCGGCTACAGGGGTCGGCGAAAACGGTCTGCACATTGCCATCGAGGCCGGGCAGCCGAAGCTGGTCATCCTGCCGCCCTTCAATGCGGGCAATGGCGCGGGTTGCGCTACCGCACGGGCACGGTGTCTCGCTGGCCACCAGCACGTCGTCCAAACGATAGCGCACAATGGGCTGGGTGCTGCGGGTAAAGTCAGTAATAATCGGCGTAAATCGGCGCTCGTCCAGCCACTGCGGCTCGACGTGAATGAACTCTTCGTTCAGGTGCAGCGTACCGCAGGCACAGGTGGAGGCCAAAAACCCTTCCGTCGCCTGATAAATCTCACCGACCTCACCAAAAACCAGACTCAGCAGCGTTCTGTCCTGCTCCTCCAGCACTTCCGCCACTGAAATCACCTTTTTGACGCTCAGAGTCAGCTCTCCGGCGACAACCGCCAGCGCCAGCGCGCGCAGCACCTGAGCAGGAGCCACTATCAGGGTTGGTGAACGCTGTTCGAGTCGCTTTATTTGCTCCTGAAACGGTGCAAACAGATCGTAGAAGTCGAGGCTCAGCCAGCGGCTGTTAACGCTCTGGTACAGGTTATTGTCGGCGCGCAAAAACAGCGCCACGCGCTCCCCGGCAAACAGGCCGTCCGGCAGCGCTTTCGCCAGCACGCCTGCGGCCCAAATCTGCTGCTCCTGCGGGCTGACGACAAACAGCCCGCGCCTTCCGGAAGTCCCTGACGACAGCCCGACGCTAAACTGGCCTACTTTGGGCGTGAAGTCCCGACTGGTTTCGCTTTGCAGCGCACACAGCATCAGCTCGTCACGCTTCAAGCCAGCGGTGTTCATGTCGTCAAAGTGCGCCATCATTAGCGACTTGTCCATCATCGGCCACTGCTCAAACGGCAGGGAAAGATAGCGCCGAAACCACGGGCTTTTCGACAGCACTCGCTGTTTGAAGTCCTTCAGGCGTTTCGCCTGCCAGGCTTCAAGATCCGCCCGGTCGGTAAAGCGCAGATTGCGGGTGCGAAAATAGCGCCAAAGTAGAGTAAAAGGGATCACAAATCCCCCTCGTGACACAGGCGGATATCCACCTCGCCGCCCTGCCAAAGCTGGTTAAGCCGTTCAAGGGTCAGGTAGTAGGCAGCAGGTTCTGACATCACCAAATTCGCTAATCGAGAGGGGCCACGCATCTCTTGGTAGTTCGCAGGAGACCAAGCGGCATCTCCCGCTAACAGCGTCCATCCGTCGTCCGTTAGCACAAACGCACCGATGTGTCCGGCAGCATGACCGGGAAGCGGAACCAAAATAATCTGGCCTTGGCTATCGG
This sequence comes from Leminorella richardii, assembly GCF_900478135.1. Lineage (NCBI taxonomy): Bacteria > Pseudomonadati > Pseudomonadota > Gammaproteobacteria > Enterobacterales > Budviciaceae > Leminorella > Leminorella richardii. The sequence continues at coordinate 641,551 of NZ_LS483470.1, read as the reverse complement.
GTAAAACATAGCCGCGATCGAACGGCGCCAGCGCTTTGGGCAGCGTCAACGTCTCAAAGCTTTCGATAAACCTCAATGATGACTCAAAGTCCGGCGGGATCAGCCCCGGCACAAACGCCTGACGCAGCGCCGCGATCCCCTTCAGCGCCCTAACGCGCTGCCAGCCCTCGCCGGAACAGATACAGGACACGCCGGGAAAGTCGCGCAGGCCGGCAACGTGATCGGCATGAAAGTGCGACAGAATAATAGCGCTGATGTCATCCCCTACCAGCCCCTGCGCGTACAGCTGCTGAGCCAAAGACTCTTTAGGGTCAAAATAGACTGGCGTCACCTGCCGATAGAGACGAAATACGCCAGAGCGCGTGTAGTGTTCGAACCAAGAGGAATAGCCGGTATCCCACAGCCATCGGCGATCGCCGACTTCCAGCAGATAGGCGCGAGAGGGGAATTTACACACCCGAAATCCCGCCCCCTTCAGAGCCATACAGCCAACGTGGGTACAGTACCCGACTTCAAATGCGGTAATCTTTACCATGTGCTCTTAGCCACTCTCCCGTCAGCGCAATTCCTTCATCCATGGAAAACCGAGGCCTGTAGCCCAGTTCGTTAACAGCCTTTTCTGCACTCAGCGTCATGTCAAAGCAGACCGTTCCAGCGCTGTAGCGAGTCACCGGAGGCTCTTTATCCACGCACTTGCCTACCAGCTCCATACCCCTTGCCGCCAGCGACAACACAGGCCAGGGCACGGCCTTTATCCTATAGCGCAGTCCCAGCTGCTGGCGCAACAGCGTATCGAGCATGTCCGCCAGCCGCTGCGGCTGATGATTGGTAACGTTATACACACTGCCTGAGTTCAGCCCCTGCGCGTAAGTCGCCAGCGACATAGCGTGCACGACGTTCTGTACAAAGGTCAGATCCAACAGCGCTTCGCCGCCGCGCGGCAGGCGCAGCACGCCGCCGTCTCGGCGCAGCTGTTGCAGCAGGCGAGGCACAATCACGCTGTCGTGGGGGCCAAACAGCCCGCGTGGGCGAAGCATGATAAAGGTGGTATTTGTGTATCTCGATGCGGCGTCAACAATCACCCGCTCTGCTTCATATTTGCTGCTGGCGTAGTGACTGGAGAACGCGCGCGCCAGATAGGTTTCCGGCAGGTCATAGTGGTGCTGAAAGTCAAAGTAGACTGCTGGCGTAGAAATATGGATAAATCGCGGTATCTGAGCGCTGACTGCTGCCTGAGCCAGCGTGCGCGTGGCGTCTACATTGGCCTGATAAAACGAAGCGCGATCTCCCCAGGGGGAAGACTTCGCGGCGCAGTGCCACACCGCCTCACAGCCGTTCATCAGCCGGATGCACTCCTCTACGCTGGCCTGTGCCAGATCGAGAGGGATAAAGGTCGCGCCTGCCTCTTTTAGCGCCTCGCCCGCCGCACGGTTACGGCCTGTCGCCACCACCTCATGCCCTTCCGACAGCAGATATTGAGCCGCGTTGCGCCCGAGGCCGCTGGTGGCGCCCGTCACCAGAATTTTCATGGCAACAGCACCATTCCTGCCAGCGTCAGGCCAGCGGCAGTACCGATCAGCATCACCGGCCTTCCCGGCGTAAATCGGCCGCCGACAACCGCTTCGTGCAGCGCGGTCGGGATCGACGCCGCGACCTGATTGCCGTAGTAGCGATACACGTCAACCAGCGCAGACTCCGGTACACGCAGCCGCTTGCGCATATGCTCAAGAGAAAGGTGGCTGGCCTGATGCGGTACCACCGTGGCGATATCGGCAAGCTTCAGGCCGCTTTTTTGCAGCAGGCGGTCAAAATAGTCTTCGATTAAGGAGGAAGCGAAGCGAAAGAGCGGTTTTCCCTGCATGTGAAACAAAAAGTCGCTGTCGCTCATTCCGGCTCGAGGATTGCAGCGCGTTCCACCCGCGCGGATCTCACACAGTTCGCTGCCCTCGGGGTACATTTCAATCAGGCTGGCGACAATGCCGCTGGTGCCGTCACCGCGCTCAACGATGGCGCAGGCCGCACCGTCGCCGAAGATCAGTGACGATTCTTCGTGATCCCAATCGATACCACGCGACGCGATGTCCGCCGAAACGATGGCGATACGCCGATAGGCACCGGTATTCAGCAGCCCGGCGGCCACCTCCAGCGCAGAGATAAAGCTCACGCAGCTGCTGTTGACGTCAAACCCCGCCACGCGATCGGGCATTTTAGCGGCTTTGAGGATATGAACGGCACTGCACGGCAGCGCCTGTACGGCAATGGCAGAGGCACAAATAAGCAGATCGATGGAGGACGGAGCAAGCGATCCGGCCTTGAGCGCGTTATGCAGCGCCTCTGCGGCTAGCGCCGCCTGACTGGCGTCATGGGATGCATGATAGCGCCAAGCAATACCCGAACGCCGCTCAACGTAGCCTTCCGGCTTGCCAAGCTTTGCATCCAGCTCAGAGGAGACAATCTTTTCGCCCGGCAGAGCAATGCCCGTTGCAATGATTTTGATTGCGGTCTTGGGCGCGTTCACAGCGGGTTGTTCCATTAAGGTAGCCAATCGTTATCCCTATTAATTCACGCAACAAATGCGTTTACGACGGTGTCTTTTTGGTCATCCTAAAAGATGTAGTAGCGGATGGGAAATATAAAAGTGTAAGAAATAGCCTCATAGTTATGTGGAAAATCAATACCTCTAATAATTTTCATGGAAGCACCTCCATGTACGTGAGGAAGACGCTAACTGGTTTAAACAACGTTACGGCCAGATGGAAACACCTCCACACTATGTGAAGAAAACTGATTCGCTGTAGTAATAATCAAGCAAACAAATGAAACACCTCCACGTAGGTGGAGAAGACAAGCCGACAACGACAAGGCCGTTTTCGTGGTTGGAAACACCTCCATGTACGTGGAGAAGACCGCGTGTCCGTAGCTTTGCTGTCCGTATAGCTGGAAACACCTCCACGTACGTGGAGAAGACCTAACGTCTATCTGATACGATGCAAACGGCAGAGAAACACCTCCACGTACGTGGAGAAGACTTCGGCATGGCGGCCATGTTCTCAGCGGTGCTAGAAACACCTCCACGTACGTGGAGAAGACCTCGAAGCTCGCACAGTGAGGCTGCCGCCAACAGAAACACCTCCACGTACGTGGAGAAGACTGCCCCACGTAGTTATCACCGTTAACGAACGTGGAAACACCTCCACGTACGTGGAGAAGACGTATCCGCTCCGCAAGCGCTGTAAGCGTCGCGAGAAACACCTCCACGTACGTGGAGAAGACAAACGCCATATATCTTGATGGGTCATGCGCGAAGAAACACCTCCACGTACGTGGAGAAGACATCATCGAAAAGTCATGATTCATGACGGACGGGGAAACACCTCCACGTACGTGGAGAAGACTCACTGTCTGCTATGGACATACGGGGTCGGATAGAAACACCTCCACGTACGTGGAGAAGACGGCCTGTGGCGCCATATCGATGAAATCAAATCAGAAACACCTCCACGTACGTGGAGAAGACGTCATAACAGAAGGCTTTTACGAGAGCCTTCGAGAAACACCTCCACGTACGTGGAGAAGACGCGCTTGCTCATCGACCCGACCTGACCAAGTTGGAAACACCTCCACGTACGTGGAGAAGACAATGCACAAATCTCAGTCTGAACATATCTGTAGGAAACACCTCCACGTACGTGGAGAAGACAGCACTAAATTCCGAAGAACGTCCTTTATAATGGAAACACCTCCACGTACGTGGAGAAGACCTCCAAGATTTAGATAAACATTCTTTAATTAAAGAAACACCTCCACGTACGTGGAGAAGACAGTATCTTGGCGGTGGTAGCATGGACATTAACAGAAACACCTCCACGTACGTGGAGAAGACTTCTTCAGTCTTCCAGCTCGTGTTCGTCGGGCGGAAACACCTCCACGTACGTGGAGAAGACATCCCCGCAGACGACTCCGGAGTCTGGGCACAGGAAACACCTCCACGTACGTGGAGAAGACCAAGAGAGCTTCACCTCGCTTTTGCGCCTCACGGAAACACCTCCACGTACGTGGAGAAGACCGACTGACCGCTCCCTAATCGGAGGCGGGTTAGGAAACACCTCCACGTACGTGGAGAAGACCCAGCCACTGCACCAAGAATGCACTTTCGACAAGAAACACCTCCACGTACGTGGAGAAGACGCGGTGCCGGCCTGCCAGATCACACTTACATCAGAAACACCTCCACGTACGTGGAGAAGACGGCGACCAACATCAAGAAACATAGCGTGTACCAGAAACACCTCCACGTACGTGGAGAAGACAAATGTCGAGGGGTTGAGGGTCAGTAGAGCGCAGAAACACCTCCACGTACGTGGAGAAGACTCTGTCGTCTGGCCGAATAGTGCAATCTGCTGGGAAACACCTCCACGTACGTGGAGAAGACCTTCCGGTGTCTTGTCTGCCAGATTGTGGCTCAGAAACACCTCCACGTACGTGGAGAAGACTTAGAAAAGCATCGCGCGAACTGCGGCCTGTAAGAAACACCTCCACGTACGTGGAGAAGACGTCACTCGGATAAGAGTATCTTTTGCAACCACGGAAACACCTCCACGTACGTGGAGAAGACCTATATAGCTAGTACCGAGAATGCCAGCAACTGGAAACACCTCCACGTACGTGGAGAAGACGCTTACAAGTTCAAGCGGATATGTCAGGGGATAGAAACACCTCCACGTACGTGGAGAAGACGAGCAAATGCTGAGCTAACTTTAACTTTCAGTGGAAACACCTCCACGTACGTGGAGAAGACATCGTCGTCAAAGTCCATCGGTGGCGCATCTTGGAAACACCTCCACGTACGTGGAGAAGACGGTGTGACCGAGCAAGCACAGTTTGCGAGCCTGGAAACACCTCCACGTACGTGGAGAAGACTACAGATTGCAGGGTGCACATTGCAGGTGGCAGGAAACACCTCCACGTACGTGGAGAAGACCGTGATAAACAAGATGTAGAGCACTCAGGTCAGGAAACACCTCCACGTACGTGGAGAAGACATGATAAAGAGATGGCACAGCACTTTATCGATAGAAACACCTCCACGTACGTGGAGAAGACAACAGCCTTACCCTTTTTTATGGACTCAAGAAAGAAACACCTCCACGTACGTGGAGAAGACTTCTCCATATTGCAGTCGAGCCAATAACCAACAGAAACACCTCCACGTACGTGGAGAAGACACCAATATATTGTTAAAGAGCCCCTAAACAACCCACATATTGGGTTCGCAACTTAATCTGCTGTCAGCATTTTCTCAATAACCAGCTGCAAACCAGATATCTCACAAAGGGTTTTATCAGGCAGCCCGACGGTTCTGATTTCATAGCCGGGCGGGTTGGGCAGGCTTTTAAAAATGATCACGCCCGCATCCGTCGGGCAGTGGCCTAGCAGATAGTTCACAACGTGATTAGCGACGGAGTCCTTAACGCCGGAGACAAACACATTAGCTTTAGGCTCGACAAACCAAAGCTTCATGCGGCCACGCACCGCGGGAGGAAGATCGTTGGCAACGACGACTATCATTTCTTTCCCTCTCCCAGCAGGCGAGTGATATCTCGGGCCACCAGTGTCAACAAGTCCATGGCGATAACCCGCTCGCGAAAGCGTTTCGCCAACAGATGCTTATCATACTGCCCTGCCATTTCCTTATTCAGCGCGAAGGCCAGATCGATGCTCAACTCCGCTTTGTACAAATCGGCTAAATCGTAAATAAACGGTAACGGTGAACCGGTATGAATAAAACCAACGTGAGGAGAATAGCCCATCGCATGTACCGCTGAACAAAGGATGCCGTACAAAGCCGCATTGGCCGACGTTAGGATTTGGTTAGTCGTATCGCTTAGCTCAAAGCGATTTGGCGTAAACTGCCGCCCTTTCCAACCAACTCCGTAGTGCTGCGCCTTTTCCTGATACAGCATGCGTACTCGATTTCCCTCCATACCCATCATTTCCTTTAGGCTTTTTCCCTCCAGATCGGCATCGGGAAAACGCTCGGAAAACATCGTTCTGGCGACTTCCAGCGCGCGCTTTTTGTCGCAGGCCAGTTCCATCTGGCGCCGCAGATTTCGGCTGTCCGCCGTAGGCTGAAATCCAGCGGCATAAAACAGCAGGCTATCCTCCCCCACCCAACAAAGAGAACAGTTGGCCGCAGCCGCCGTTTTCACCGCCTCGTGGGTAATGGACGTTCCCGGCCCGAGAAGCAGCGTATTGAGCGTAGCAACTGGCAGGCGTACGACGTTGCCTTCAGAGTCCAACCACTTCAGGCTGCTGTCGTCAATCTCCAACCTGCCTCGTTCCAGATAGATAAACGGATATTTATCCTTAACCTGCGGTAGAGATTCACGGGTAATTTTGACAAAGAGACGTCGACCGTTCGCCATGTATCCTCCCTAAATTAACAGCGGGCCTATATGGCCCGCCTGCGTTACGGTTTGATAACGGTCACCTGACGATCGCGATAACGCTTATCAACGCCGAACTGAATCGGTACGTCGTTAAGGGTTAACACTTCTCCGTCCTCGGGATAAGCGCCGCTTCGCACGTCAAAACCCGCAACGCGGCCTTTTTCCCCAGCCAGAGTATCGCAGCGCGCCCACGCCTCTTGCGGCGTATCAAAGACCCCCTGCCCAATAAACTCCGTAGGCGCGCAGCTTTTTCGCCCCAGCGAGAGTTCCCATACCGGAGAGGTCAACGCCTCGGAAATACGCTGTGCTAACTCCGCCTCCATCGGCACTACAACGGCAAAAACGCAGTCCTGTAAATAGTAGCGGTAGGTCATTTTCGTACCGCCGCCGACGGCTTTTTTACCTTCGCTTGTTTTAGGGATCAGCAACAGCTGCCACGGATCGCTTTCGTCATAGCCGCTGCCGACCATATGAAAATCGCGCAGCGGTGGCGCAGCGGCACGTTTATCCTCACTAACCAGCGCGCGAACGCGCCAGTCTCCCCTCGTTACTGCGGCCAGAAGCTCACGCTGCTCACCGCCCGCACCCAGCGCGGCGCAGAGAATGCCGCACACGCCGGACATGGTCGGAAACGACAGCGTGTCGCGGCGGCCAAAGCGAGAATCGTGTCCCCAGCTTTGCAGCGGCCCTTCCAGCCAGAGGAGCAAATAGCGCTCGTCCATGGCTTACCCCGCGTGGCGTTGCAGATCGTGAATTAGGCTATCGATGGAATAATCTAGATCCTCGCCCCACGCGTAGTCGCCCAGCTTGCCGAACAGCGAACCGCTAAGCTTCTCTTTTTCATTAATATATTTATTCAATGCGTTGATGCTGGGCTGTAAATACCCTCCCTGCTCCGCCTTAACGGGCGTTTCAAACGGAACCTGTAAACGCTGCCCCTGCCGAACCAGCACGCGGGCAAACTCCCACGGACTGGCGCCGGACTGCGTGGTCTGGCGGGCGGAAGGTACGGCAACAAACAGCGCTTTAGTAAATGCGGCAACCGCCTGACGCAGCAACTCGGCAGAAGTAGGATCTCCATCCAACCCTAACGTCTGCGCCAGCTGGCCTAAATCAAGACTGATATAGCGATAGTAGGTAGCGGCGTTAAACTCCAGACTTCCCATATGCGCAGAATTAAGTCCATCAGGTCGATCGTCTAACGCGGTAAAAAACTCCACCTCATTGCTCACTTTATGTGTGGAAATAGCATGACTAAATGAGGCCGCCGCTTCGACGTTCATATCCGCCGCCTTAGCGACCATTCTACCAAACAGAGTGATATCCAACGCATCCAAATGAACATTGAGGTTTTTCTTCGCCAGTTTCTCCAGCTCTTTCTCTTTGATCTGCGCAGCATCAAAGCCCTTTTCTTTGGCATAGGCAGCAAAGGCGGCAGCCTCTGCGTCGCTGACAAACAACAGCGTATCGTCAGCCAGAAGTTCCGCTATTTTTTCCGCACAGCCTTCCGCCTGAGTCTCACTGGCACCCAAAGCAACGCAATGTGGATAAATAAACTCTTTCACCTTTTTAGTTCTTACGCCAAGCTTGATGCCAAACTCCTGAAGCGCTAAGCGCACCTGACGCTTCCAGCACTGTGAACTAACTCGTGCACGGGTAACGCCGCCGACAATGGCGCTTTTCGGCGCGCCGACGTCATCGCGGTTTAAGCAGGTAACGGGGAAAGATTGCAGAATATGGAATTCAATACGGGTATTTTTCAAATAAGTCATGACGTCTTCCTTGTTTTAATCAAAAAGGTCGTTTTCAGGGAGAGGAACGATTTGCAACAGGCCGCAGCCGAACGCGCGACCACGCCCCACGCCACTCATAAAGCTGCTTTCAAACAGGTTGGGTTCCACAACGGTGAGCCGCCCACTTAGGGTCGCCTGCTGCAACGTGACGTTTTTCTGAACGCCTGCGTCAAACTGCATCACCTTAACGCCGTCGACCTGAACCTGTTGCGGGTCGACGTGAAATCCCCAGATTGATGCGCGCTGGCAAAACCATGCACTAATGGCTTCACGCCCGCGTATCGGGGTCAATTTGCGCGTCTGGCTATCCCGCTTTGTTGGATTCAGGCAGACGGTGAAGCGGTAGTGACGATAGGAAAGAAAGTCTTCCGGCACGGTGCGAGTTTCCAGCACTCCCACTTCTGGCTCTTTCGGCGGCCGATTTGAAAGGATCAGAACGCGCCGTCCGCGAGCGTCGCCGCCTTTATCAACCCATTGGATGCCGCTGGCGACAGACCCTTGCTTCTGTTCATCGGAACGGACGTCGTCAAACAGGCTATACACCACGCGGTGCAGGCTATAGCCGTCCGTAATCTTTAGCTGACGACAGGCATGTGCGTCCAGACGCAGTGCGCTGATATAGTGCGTCATAAACTGCTCTCCTCGCGTTCCTCTCTGGCATAGAACTGTTGCGCCCATCGAGCCTTAGTTTTATCGCCAAACCATAAAAGTTCGTTGAGTAACAGCTCGTAATCAAGCGGTTGCGACACGCGACTTTGAATCAGCTTTAACAGCGGCCGCAGAATCAAACAGGCCTCCTGCGCTGAATCACACGCCAGCAGTCGGAGAAGCCGAGCCTTAGCCTGTTTGCTGTCGTTGTCTTTAGGATAACTGTCAAAGATAGCCTTCCCCAGCTTCAGCGAACCGTTTTTCTCCGCACGGCTGTTTGCTAGGGCTGAGGCTATCAGCGCATGAACGCGTCGCTCAGTATCGTTGTCAAGCTTGATACCAAAGCCGCCTAAAACCTCCCAGCTTTGATATTCGGTCGCAGGGTTGGCCGCGCGACGCAGGCGAGCGGCGGCGCCCTTATCCTGCTGGCAGAGCCTGAACAGGTAGCTGATAAATTCGCCGCTGCGCGTGCGGCGCTCTGTTATGGTACTCATACGTTCTCCTTCTCGGGTACATCCATATCAAGATAGTCTGCAACGCTAGGGCGACTCTTGGCCCACGCGTCAAGCTGGCGTGCCGTGTCGTGAGGGCAGAAACTATCGAAAGCCTGATACAGCCAACGGGTAAACTGCCTGCGCAGCTGCAAACGCGCGTCGAGATCCAGGCAACTATCAATAAGATCCTGCGCCTGACGTTCGCAAAGCTGCCAAAACAGCTCTGTCGCCAAGGGCGCAATTGATTTAGGCTCCAGCTTCATTTCGCGACACCAGTTGCTAACACAGCCAAACAGACGCTTCGCCATCTGGTCCAGTGCGCCCATTTCCCCTTGAAAATGGGAAAACCATATCTGAGTCAATTCGCTAGAATCCAAATGAAACAAAGACTCCACCAGATCGTCTGAACCAGAAACGTACTGCTCTCCCGCGTTGCTGCTGACTCTCAGGCCGCCGGACCAAACGCCGAACGTGATTTTTGTTCGGCGGACCTTTTCAATAGCAATGCGCAGCTGCTCGCATTCCCATTCAGACTCCTGCGATTGTAAAAACGCCAGTTGTGAGGTGAGCTCCCGCCAGGGGCGGCGACCGGGGTCGGTCCACTTAACCTTCAACTCTTTCCCTTTCTTGTTAATCAACACGGAAGGATCGTAAAACCCTTCTTTATAGTTACCGTGGCTAATACCTTCGCTATAGTGCAGCCCGCCCTCGGCCAGCAGGCAAAAGCGCCCCAGCGGTACTAATCGCCCCATAAGGTTGCGTTTCAGTTCACGCGCAACGGGACAATCTTCACCTTCGGGCATTTCCTCCCATGGAGCTCGTCCTAAACCGGACGGATATTGTGTCAGAGCGGCGATATCGTTAGCAGTAAAGAGGTTCAGCCACAGCGTTTCCCGCAGAGTGTCACCAACGCAAAAACTGTGCATCAACCCCATAAACGCCAGCGCAGAGCCGGACTTGCCGGTCGCAGGTTTCCCCTTGTCGTTAGTTTTCCCCGGATAACCCGGCGTCAACACTACGCCGTTGTCCGTTTTTTTACCCCCCAGCGCCATACTCATCTGCACCACCAGCAATAGCGCCTTATCCGCATCGCTCATTGGCTTCTCCCTCTGGCTTTGCGTCAGCACCGTGGTATTGCCAGTGGACACCTCCGGCAGCACCGTGCCGAAGGGTTTAACCTCCGCCCGCACAACCGCAGGCATTTGCAAGAACGGCCTTTCGCCATACAGCCAGAAGCGATCTCGCCATTTCTCCAGATAGTTCAGCGCTGCATAACACAAGCCATCGACGCCGAGTTCACGCCACTGCGTATCGTTTTCCGGCGTTACGGCGGCCTGACAAATAGCCTGCAGCAGCTTCATCAGGGCGATTTTCTGTATCGAATTTCCTCCCAACGCACGCAGCTGCGGATCGCTAAACAGTTGTTTTAGGCTGACGCGCCCTACATCCACAACCGGGATCCAAGGTTCGTCAATAAGGTTAAAGCGATTACCCGACTCCTCCATCTTTATTGCTCCTTTTTCATAATGCGAAGGCCCGTGCCGGCCCGATAGCTATAGAGGTAGCGGGCCGACTGAAACTCACCGTCAATCCCGCGCAGGTCGCCGTCGGCCCCCACTATCGCCACTCTCAGCTCGCGATCCTCATTTTCTGCAGGATTTCCGGCATAGAACAGGTGCCGCAGTCCGCAATCCCAAATCCATTCACCTTCCACTGCGTCAGGGTATTGCGTACAACGCAGCGATACGCGCTCACTCTCTAGACGCAGGGAATATTGCCGCCACAGGGCTTCATCTAGCCGATTGCGCTGCTTCGGAATTTCTAGCCACTCATCATCAAGCAGCTGTAGGCGGATCGTTTTGGCTTTTTCATCACGGATGACGGCGCGCAGTAACAGGAAAGCACCGTTATCCTGCTCGCTGTAGCGCGTCCGAGCGCGGCTTTCCGGCAGCGTTGTCGACTCACTCGAAAGCGTCAGGCGGGCGAGCTGTTCAAGCTCATTAACGCCCTTACGGGCAGGCCAAATTTTTCTGCCGTTAAACAGCTCATGCTTCCACCGGCTCATCGGCTCTGGCTCTTCACGCTCAACGTAGGTCGCCTCCAGCATGGGGCGAATATCCTCAGGCAAAGACACGCCAGAACGTGCATGCCAAACTTCCAGCGAGCGGCAAAGAACGTAAGGCGAATACACCAGTGCGCTAGCGCCGAACTCCCGTTCGGGAGACGCCGTCGCAGCGTCCACCTCCGGCGCTAATATCCACGCCTCGCAGCGCGCGCCTTTCGGGCGCGGCGTCTGCGCGTGTCGCCAAAGCCGCCCGAGGCGCTGCATCAGCAAATCGGTCGGCGCAAAACGGGTGACTAAGAAATCGGCGTCAATGTCTATCGATTGCTCAAGAACCTGAGTCCCTATCAGCACACGACCAGCGCGGATGCGATCCGCCCAGCCGCTTTTGCCATACAGATTGACCCAGATATCCTCTTTTTCTGCGCGATCGCGCGGCGTAAATCGAGAATGCAATAGGCCGCACTCAATGCCCATTTCCGCGCAGCGGGCGGCGAAGTCAAAGTAGCGAGCCTGTGCGTCGCTTACGGTATTTTCAATCCACAACACCTGCTGCCCCTGCTCTGCGCGCCGTAACGCCTCCTCCAGCGCCTGCGCCGGATCGTAAGGAACAAACTGTAAATCGACTTTTTTTGATGCGGGAGGCGACAGCGGCAGGCTAAATACGTCTGGTGACAGATGTGGCTGTGCACTAATTAACGGATAGGCATCGCTGTCAGTAGATGAAGCAGACAGCAGCGCTGCTCTGCGCGACTGTGTAAGCGTGGCGCTAAGAATAATGACGGTGCAGTGAAGCGCGCGTAATATTTCAACGAGCCTATGCATAATCAGGCTAGTGAAGGAATCGTAACTGTGTACCTCATCCAAGACGACGACCTTACCTGCAAGCCCATAAGCACGAACAAACCCATGCGTGACGTTCATCGCCGCCATCAGTGCCTGATCGAGAGTACCGACAGCGAACGGAGCCAGCAGGCCGCGCTTGCGCGATGCAAACCAGCTGCCGCCGGGTTTGCCTTCTTCGCCCATTTCCTGCGCCTGCAAATGCGCCTTGCCATGTAGCAGCAACGCCTGCCTGTGCTGACTGTCCGGCGCCAAAATCGCCTGTAAGTATGCAGAAAACCGCTGATGAATTTTGTCGGAGGTAAGCTGGGTAGGCAGGGCAAAATAGATGCCGTTTGCCTGTCCTGCGGCCAAAACCTTATATGCGGCATACAGAGCAGCCTCGGTTTTCCCTAACCCCATAGGCGCTTCCAGCACGTAAACGCCCGGTCCCGTTATTGCCTCATGGAGCAAAAGCTGGGCTTCGTTGGGGTGATAGGGGTGTCCTGTTTCATCTTTGAATATGTCACCAAACGTCAGGTTTGGTAAAAACTGCGGCGTCTCAACGATCCCTGCGGTATCCAGTGCCAGAGGAAGCTGTTCTCTCCAAGGTAAAGCGGGATTATCAAATGCACGGCTTGAGCCAATCCAGTCGGCAACCGAGGTCAATCCTGCCAGAAGCTGGCGCGGTGCAAAGTCGTTAATAGCAGGCCAAGGCTCATTAAACTCCCGCTGCAGCGCCTCAACCAGCGCGCGGCGCTCTCGCTGCCACGCTTCGCCGCCTAGCACCTCGCTATTTGCACAGTGGATGCTAGTAGCAGCACGGCGGCCGTGATGCTGCCCGACTATCGCGCCGATAACGGAACTTCCCGAGATATCCTCCATCGCAATCGCTCCTGCCCCAGCGTGGCCACTCCATCCCCGTTGTTCAAAATGGCTAATCTCCGTCATTTTGGGCTGGGGCGAAAACGCCAGGCAAGAAAGCAGCGATTGCGCCAAGGGCGACGAGGCGAGTTTAAGGGCGATTTGCAGGCGCAGATAGAACGTCGGCGACAGCTTGCCGACGTCGTGGCAGGCCGCAACTAACGCACTGCCTTCGGGGAAAAGCTTACGTAGAGATTCAGGGAAATAGGCGATCAAGCAATTAGCCACTGAGCCAACGATCAGGCAGTGCTCATAGACGCTGCGTCCCTGCAATAAGTTTCCATCGTCATCCCGATACGTCTTTGCGGGACACTGTTGATATTCGACGACGGGAAAAGGCTTTTGCTTTTGTTTTGGACCTCTCAATGCTTTCCCCTTCAATTTTTCATATCAGATTTTTTAATAAAGTATACAAAGTTAATAATTTAATCGTCATAGAAATTATCACATGAACTTAATTTAAAAAATGGGGGAGGGAGAAATCAGAAAAATATACCAAACGATAAGAGTATTTTTATTTTTTATCTTATTAACAAGCTAAAAAACAAAACCAAATGACAAAAATACACCTTATAAAACAAAAAGTAACTAACGAAAAATATAGACTAAAGTCTAATTATTACAAAGACTCAAATATTAAATAAAAACTGAAAAAGAATTTAAAAATAAAGTTATAGCTGTGCATTAAAATAGCGTATGAATTTTCTTTTCCATGTCTCATTAAATATTATTCACAAAAACTCCCCCACAGCCCTTCCACCGCCTGCGGCATTCTGTTTATCGGTCGATACAGGTGAATATCGACAGGGATCCACAGTCCGCTTTGCTGATCTGCGGCGGGAGTAATCTTGCCGCTTTGCACGTCCTGTTCGGCAAGGGTTTGGGGCAGCCAGGCGATGCCGTCGCCGGAGCGCACCATAGCGAGCAGCGTGGCGGCCAGGTCGGAAGTGAAGGCAGTGCGCATGGATTTTCGCATACGTCCCATAAAGGCAGCGTTCGCCACGATCCGCCCCAAACCGGATTCACTGCTAAACGACAGGTAGGGAAACGGCGTTTTGCCGTCTGCCGTCCAAATCGGTTCATGGGAATCCGGTCGCGCTGCGCTGTAGGGAATAAGCACATCCTGCCCCATGCGTACGCTGGTAAAGCGTTCGGTATCAAGCTCGCTGTCCATGTGGGGATGATGGTGACAAAGCAGGAACTGGGCTTCCCCCTGAATCAGCATTTTTTCACACGCCCGCATCGTGTCTGATAGCAGGCGGAAGGCGCCAAAGCGGGCGATGCTGTCATTTCGCCTCATCAGTTCGGGAAAGAAGGTAAACGACAGCGCGTGTGTGGCGCAGAAAACAACGCCTGGCTGCCCTTTTCCTGCGGCCTCCCGCGCTTCGTCTCTTAGGGCGTACAGCTCTCTGAGCAGATCGGGAGCCTGCTTACAAAACAGCCTACCCGCCTCCGTTAGCTGAACGCTGCGGCGATTTCTAATAAACAGCGGCGTGCCGACCCACTCCTCCAGCGACTGGATACGGCGGCTAAATGCGGGCTGGGTCACATAACGCAAAGACGCCGCTTTGGAGAAGTTAAGCGCGTCTGCAAGCGCAACGCAGTCCTCAAGCCACGTTAGCTCAAAACGATGCATATCTTGCATAACAGAAGTCCGTATCGGCATTAGATGAGCAGACTGTAAACGCATAGAGTGGGATTCAGCAAGGTTCGATGAGAAGTTTTTATTTTTTCCTTTGCGTCTCTACCAAAGTAAACGGCATAACCGAAAAGAACAGGTTCGGCGCAGTGTGAGAAAGCGGACTCAGATTTTAAGATAGCTAACAGCCGGAGATTATCATGCGTATTGTTGACGTACTGGAAGTGACTAAACCCATCGCCTCACCGATTAGAAACGCCTATATCGACTTCAGTAAAATGACCACTAGCCTGGTTGCTGTCGTCACTGACGTCGTGGTGGACGGAAAGCGCGTCGTGGGTTACGGCTTCAACTCTAACGGCCGTTACGGTCAGGGCGGACTGATTCGCGAGCGCTTTCGCGACCGTATTTTACAGGCCTCTCCTGAAAGCCTGCTCAACGACAAAGGCGACAATCTGGATCCTCACCGGATCTGGAATGTCATGATGTCCAACGAAAAGCCGGGCGGCCACGGCGAGCGCTCGGTAGCCGTCGGCACGTTGGATATGGCGATTTGGGACGCAGTAGCGAAAATTGCCGGTAAACCGCTGTTTCGCCTGCTGGCCGACATGAAGGGGATTGAAGCTAATCCAAGGGTTTTCGTCTACGCCGCTGGCGGCTACTACTACCCCGGCAAGGATCTCAGCGCGCTGCGCAACGAAATGCGCAGCTATCTGGATCGCGGCTATAACGTGGTGAAAATGAAGATCGGCGGCGCTTCGCTGGAAGAAGACCAGCGCCGTATTGAAGCCGTACTGGAGGAGATCGGCAGCGAAGCGCGACTGGCCGTCGACGCCAACGGCCGCTTTAATCTGGAAACCGCTATCGCCTACGCCAAAATGCTGCGGGAATATCCGCTGTTCTGGTACGAGGAAGTTGGAGATCCGCTGGACTACGCGCTACAGGCGGCACTGTCTGAATTCTATCCGGGACCGATGGCGACCGGGGAAAACCTTTTCTCCCATCAGGACGCCCGCAACCTACTGCGCTACGGCGGCATGCGTCCTGATCGCGACTACCTGCAGTTTGACTGCGCCCTGTCCTACGGGCTGGTGGAATACCTGCGCACGCTGGACGTGCTCGAGCAGTTTGGCTGGTCACCGTCCCGCTGCATTCCTCACGGCGGCCACCAGATGTCGCTGAACATCGCAGCAGGATTAGGGCTGGGCGGCAACGAAAGCTATCCTGACCTGTTTCAGCCCTACGGCGGCTTCCCGGATTCGGTGAAAGTTGAGGACGGGCACATCGTGATGCCAGAGCTGCCGGGCATTGGCTTTGAGGGCAAATCTGACCTGATTAAAGTGATGCGCGAACTGGCTCAGTAGCTCAAGCAGCCCAGCAGCCCGCAGTGCGACATACGCGCTGCGGGCTCAGTATTAGGCGGAGACCAGCTCGCCCACCATTCTGCGAGCCGCGTTGAACATGTTCTGGTAATGTTCCGCCGTTTCCATGATGTCTTCTTCAACGCCAATGGTGTTGTAGATGTATTCCACGTCGGAATGGTCGATGTGGGCGTAGAAAGCCATGCCGTTGACGAAATCAGACAGGTTTTTCTCTCTTCCCTGCACGACAAACTTCTCTTCTGAACCGCCCACCAGCGGCACCCAGCGGATATTTTTAGCGTTGACGCGGTGTCCCGTGCCGTAGGCCAGCCCGTAGTTCCACACGCGGTCAAAATAGCCTTTCAGGATAGCCGGGAAGGAGTACCACCAAACGGGGAACACCACCACAATGCTGTCGGCCTGCTGCACGTCGTTAAACAGGCGATGGACTTCGTCGGTATAGGCCTTCTTCGGGTCGTTCCAGTCTGGCTCGTCATCCTGCTCAAGCACTGGATTAAAGCCGCTGCGGTGTAGATCGAGCTCGCTGACGCTCTGCCCGCGCTTTTCCGCTTCATCGCGGATTTCACTGACGATTTTCGCCGTTAGCGAGTCGTGCCTTGGGTGCGCCCAAATGATGTACATGTGGCCTTTTGCTGAATTTTCCATCGCGTTTCTCTCCTGAAATTTAAGATAGCGCCACTTTACGTTTCGGCTATAATCCTGTAAATGAGCACTTTTAGCATGAGTTAGTGAATAAAATTCATCAATGAAGATTAACCTGTCGGACTTTGAAACCTTTATCGCCGTCGCCAAGCACAAAAGCTTTCGCGCGGCGGGCGTCTCTCTGGGAGTATCGCCCTCGGCAGTCAGTCACGCCATCAAGCAGCTGGAGCAGCGGCTAAAGATCCGCCTGCTTAACCGGACTACCCGCAGCGTCTCGCTCACCGAAGCAGGCCTGAGTCTCTACGACAGGCTTCGCCCCTCCTTCGATGAGATTTACACCACGGTGGACGAAATTAACCGCTTTCGCGACGCGCCGATTGGCACGCTGAAGATTGACTCGGCGCGTCAGGCGGCGAAGCTGTTTCTGATGCCGCTCGTGATAGAATTTACCCGCCAGTTCCCCGATATTCGCGTCGAAATAGCTACCACTGACAGCCTGACAAACATCGTCAAAGAGGGCTTTGACGCAGGCATCCGGCTCAGCGCCATCGTTGAGAAAGACATGATTGCGGTGCCGATCGGCCCACCAGTGCGCCTCGTCGTCGTCGCGACGCCGGACTACTTCGAGCGCTTTCCCGTCCCGCTTCACCCCTGTGACCTGACTCACCACCAGTGCATTGTTTTTCGCTTTCCCAGCGGCAGAGCCTCTCACTGGGAATTCTCGAAAGAAGGAGAACAGTTTGACGTTGCCCCTCAGGGCAGCATTCAGGTGGACGATCTGGATCTTGAGCTGGACGCCGTGCTGACCGGCGCAGGGATTGGCTATCTGATTCACGAGCAGGTGAAAGAGCACATTGCACAGGGGAGGCTGATCTCTGTGTTAGATGAATGGTTGCCGGAACGCCCCGGCTTTCGGCTCTACTACCCCAATAGGCAGCACATGCCCTACGGGCTAAAGCACTTTCTGGACTACGTGCGCTCACGCAACTAAAAATAGAAAGGCCTGCGCTTTACGCAGGCCATCGTATCAATAAACACGCTGTAGCTATCGGTTGTACTTATAGCGCTTTTCCAGCTTCCCTTTTTGATCGTATCCTTCAATCAGGGTGATATCACCTTTCTTGTTATACAGCACTCTCTCGTGCCGAGTGCCGTCTTTACGCCACGTCTCGTTGTCTTTCCTGTTGCCGTTTGACCAGCGCACTCTTTCCTTCAGTTGGCCGTTGTCGAACCACTCCTCTTCGACAAACGTTTGTTCATTCTTATAGACTGTCCGGCTTCTTAGTTTACCGTTAACAAACCAGCTTTCGCTGCTGCGATGCTCCCCCTTAGGGCTGTACACATCACGTGAAGAGGGATGCCCATCGCTATTCCATAGAGCCGTACTGGCACGTCTGCCGTTAGCGTAGTAGCGGTAGTCGCTGTGCAGCTTGCCGTTTTCATACCACGACTTGTGCGTACCAACATTTTGATATTTATCGTTATAGAAAGACTCTGACTTTTTCTGGCCGCTTTCATACCACTGCGTCTCTGCCACTCTGCGGCCGTTTTTATAGATATATTTCAGTTTTATCTTGCCGTTTGGCCAATAGTTCTCTGACGAGCCAATCTGAGTGCCATTCGCGTAGTTTTCGCGCTCCTTAAGTGTGCCATCTGGGTAGTATTTGACCCAGGCTCCCTCTTTCCGGCCGCTGTTGCTATAGCTATACCGTTCAAGGATCTGCCCTTCAGGCCCATAAACGATGCCGTATTTTGTCACATTGTTACCAAGAATGTACTGCCTTTTCTCCGCCAACGTGCCGTTTTCATTGTAAAAGACGAATTCTCCATGCACTTTGCCGTTCTGATCGTGGCTAATCAGCCTTACCTTTCCCGGAGAGTCATAGTAGTGAATCGTCTTACCCTCCGATTTCCCCTGCCGATTGAAGGAGCCTTCCTCATAGAGATTGCCGCTTAAGTAGTGAGCTTTATAATCGAGAATAAACTTTCCCAGCAGGAAGTCCGCGTTATCCACATAGGTGTCCATGGCGATAACGTCCGGATTTGCGGTATAGCGAATTTCAACCTTCCACGCGCCCTGTTCCGGCACCTCTTTTAGCGGCAGGCTGATAAAGTACTGCGCGTTTTTTTTACCGCTTGCCGACGTGTACTGCCCGTTGTGGGTTATCGGGATATTGTCTCCCGCCCAGCTCCAGGTGTTGAGCCACATCTTACTGGTGTCTATTCGATACTCTTTGCCGCAGGCACCGTCCGAGCAGTCAACGATTTTAGTCACCAGCAGGCTGTCTTTGGCGCACTCGCCGTAGGTGAGTCGGTAAGAGCGCTCCTGCCCCGTATTTTTACGCAGATCTCGCCATAGCTGATTAAACGCCTCTTCGCTCATCCCCAATGAGGCCGGCGATATGGCAATGTAAGAACTGCCGCACCGGTTCTGCACTGAGGTACTTACTACGTTATGGACGTCCGGAGCATTCTCTTCGGCATGGCTGCGAATGGGGTAAAAGTCACCGAGCTGGACAATTTGCACGCGGTCTGAATTTTCTAGCGCGCTGCACGCCGTTAACAGCGGTACTAGGCAAAAGCCTATAAGTGAGAGCTTCGTTTTCCCTAACTTATTCATAGCGATATCCTTAGTTTTATCGTTTTTTGAAAGCGTGGGTATCATTGGCCCACATACCGACCCCAGCGCCGGCTGGCGATATCGATCGTGGCTATTGGTCATAGCTATCGCTCATACTTATGGCGCTTTTCCAGCTTCCCTTTTTGATCGTATTTTTCAATCAGGGTGAACTCGCCCTTCTTGTTATACTTCACTCTCTCATAGCGAGTGCCGTCTTTACGCCATTCCTCGCGATCTTTCCTGTTACCGTTTGACCAGCGCGCTCTTTCTTTCAGTTGACCGTTGTCGAAGTACTCCTCTTCAACGGCCAGCTGACCGTTCTGATAGACTGTCCGGCTTCTTAGTTTACCGTTAACAAACCAGCGCTCGCTGCTGCGACGTTCCCCTTTAATGCTGTACGTTTCGCGTGAAGAGGGATGCCCATCGCTATTCCATAGGGCCGTACTGGCCTGTCTGCCGTTGGCATAATAGCGATAGTCACTGTACAGATTGCCGTTTTCATACCACGACTTGTGAGTACCGACACTTTGATGTTTATCGTTATAGAAAGACTCTGACTCTTTCTGCCCGCTTTCATACCATTTTACTTGCGCTCTGCTGCTTCCGTTTTTATAGGTATTTTTCAGCTTAATCTTGCCGTTTGGCCAGTACTCTTCTGAGGTGCCGACCAGCGTCCCGTTAGCATAGCTTTCACTCAGCTTAAGCGTTCCATCAGGGTAGTAGTTGAGCCAAGTCCCTTCTTTCCTACCGTTGCTGTTGTAATTATATCGCTCAAGGATCTGTCCTTCAGAGCCATAAACGATGCCGTTTTTGGTCACGTCTTTACCGAGAAGATATTGTTCTTTTTTTGCTACGGTACCGTTTTTGTTATAGGAGACGAACTCACCGTGCAGCTTTCCATCCTTAAAGTGACTAACGCTGCGCACTTTTCCGGGTGAGTCATAGTATGACGTTATCTTACCTTGCGCTCCTCCCTGCGACTTTCCCTGCCGATCGAAACCGCCTTCCTCATAGAGATTGCCGCTTAAGTAGTGAGCTTTATAGTCGAGAATAAACTTTCCCAGCAGGAAGTCCGCGTTGTCCACATAGGCATCCATGGCGATAACGTCCGGATTTTCGGTGTAGCGAATTTCAACCTTCCACGCGCCCTGTTCCGGCACCTCTTTTAGCGGCAGGTTGATAAAGTACTGCGCGGAGCTTTTGCTGCCTGCTGACGTATACTGCCCGTTGCGGGTCATCGGGATATTGTCTCCCGCCCAGCTCCAGGTGTTGAGCCACATCTTACTGGTGTCTATTCGATACTCTTTACCGCAGGCACCGTCTGAGCAGTCAACAATTTTAGTCACCAGCAGGCTGTCTTTGGCGCACTCGCCGTAGGTGAGCCGGTAGAAGCGCCCCTGCCCGGTATTTTTTCGCAGATCTCGCCATAGCTGATTAAACGCCTCTTCGCTCATTCCCAATGAGGCCGGCGATATGGCAATGTAAGAGCAGCCGCACCGGTTCTTCACTGAGGTACTCACTGCGTTATGGACGTCGGGCGCGTTCTCTTCGGCATGGCTGCGAATAGGGTAAAAGTCGCCGAGCTGGACAATCTGCACGCGGTCTGAATTTTCTAGCGCGCTGCACGACGTTAACAGCGGTATTAGGCAAAAGCCTATGAGTGAGAGCAGCGTTTTCCCTAACCTATTCATCGCGATATCCTTACTTTTATCGTTGTTAGAAAGCGTTGGTATCATAGGGGAAAACGACCGTCTTGACTGCTTTTTTTGGTTAGATATGAGCAAAAAGCCCGCAGAATGCGGGCTTGGCGTTAAAGATATTTTTTCTTAGCGTTACAGAAGCAGCAGCGTCACAGCAATGGTGGCACCAATTGTCGGAATGGCGTTGCGCTTGGCGATTTCCATTGGGTTTACGCCCGCCAGCTTGGCACAGATAATCGCTGCAGCAGCAACAGGAGACATGGTACGCCCCAGAGCAGCGGCAATTTGCGACACCGAGCCAAGCTCGACAATGCCATAGCCAAAGTCAGCGGCGTGCGGTACTACCGCACCGTTAAAGGCCAGCGCAGCGGCGTTGCCCGAACCAGAGATGGCAGCCATCGTAAACGGCCCTGCCGCGGCGGCAAACTGAGCGGCAGCCTGAGACTCTTTCATCACGTCAACCAGCGCGCCGGTTAAGCCAATAGAGTCCATACCCGCACAGAACATAGCAGCAGCAGCCATCAAGCCAACCACATCGGCAAAACCGTCACCCGCGCCGCGGAAAAACTTCTTCGTGCCTTCGCCCAGATTGCAGCGAGTCACCACAAATCCAATCACGGAACCTAGCAGCATAACTTCAGGCACTGACATATAGGGGGTCAGGCCAATCTGCTTAGAGCCTAACACCAAAAGTGCCAGCGGAAGTACCGGTACCATCGCGTAAATATAGTTCACCTTCATGGCGCCCTGATCTTCGCTGTTTGCCACAGCCTCAGTGTTAGACCCGACGCCCTCTTTCATCACCTTAGCCATCAGAGTTAACAGAACGGCTGCAATGCCTAAGCTGATGAGCACAGAAGGCGTGGTGGTGGCAATAACGGTCATGACGTCAACCTTGGCCATATCGGCGATCTGTGGGTTGAACATCAGGCCGGGAGAAATAACCGAACCCCAAGTACCCAAATAGACAGCAGAAGCGGCCATCCCCGGCTTGACCTTCAGCGCCAGCAGCATAGGGATCAGCAGCGCGCCAACGGCAGCCGCAACGCCTGCAGCGGAGGGAAGCGCAATGTTAAGGAAGAACGTCACGATAACCGTACCCGGTAAAATAATGATGGGCACGCGCCTCAGAATGCTGGTCATCATCGCCACTAGGTGATCTGAGCACTTGGTGTAGTTCATCACGTAGGAAAAGCCCAGCACGGTACAGATCGTCGGCACCAGACCGCCGTTAACGAACTGCTTGATAAAGGCGTCCACAGCGCCCGGTAGGTTTCCACCCAGAATAGCCATCAGCGCGCCGGAAAGGGACAGCACCAGCCGCGTTTCATAGTTCTTAATAATTAACCAGAAAGTGGCTATTACTATCAGTAAGCCCACGATAATCCATGTCATATAGTCACCATTGATATTATTTGTGTGTTACTTCGTTAAGGTTTCAAAAAGTGAATCAAGCAGTGCATCTTTACTCTTAAGTGAATCCCGCTTCCCACTTAGCCAGAACTGGTCTTCACTGAGTCTTTTTTCTATCTGTTTTAATCCTTCTTCAACGCTTTGAGGTGCGGGAGAACCTGCCCCCTGTAGCGTGGAAACAACGTACTCTGGCGTAAGCGTTTGGTAGAACTGCGCCTCCGTCAGCGGCAGCGCGCCGTCCTGCCAGCCAAGCTGTTTGGTGACGTCGCTATATATCTCCACAGCCTTTGCATAGGGGAAGGTTGTTGGCAAATAGCCCTTATCTCGCGCCAGCGTCACGATATCGCTGGCAAAGTGGTGACCAACCCTAAAGGGAACCGCGTGAACCTGCTGGAGCCTCTCCGCCAGTGCCATGGAGCAGGTCCAGTCGCTGTTGAGCTCTTCTAGGGCGCGCTCTGGCAGAACCTTCAGCATAGAGAAGGCCCAGTTAGTCAGTTGAAGCATGTGCACAGCCTGAACAAAAACCGCTGTGTTGTCTTCCGAGACGCTTTCTTTGTTGTCGTACATGCCAAGCGGCAGGTTGTGGGCACGGAGAACGGAGGTCTGAGCTGCGCCAATGACGTCGCTAGCTTTTGCACGCACCTTTTGAATAACGCCGGGGTTGCGCTTTTGCGGCATCGCTGAAGAGCCGTAGGCGGCGGCTGAATCCAGCAGCATCCACGGGCGCGTTTGCGAATACTGCTGGGCGATATCCTGCATTAGCGTGGTGATGCGAATAGCGACGTTTTGCGCAATGCCTGCCGTTTCGAGGGGCACATCAAACAGGCTGACCTGCGTGCTGTCTAGCCCGTTAACTACCGGGCCATCAAAGCCTAAAAGCTCAGCCAAACGCTGGCGATCGATAGGCCAATGGGAATTGGCCAACACCGCCGCCCCTAGCGCAGAGCGATTTACGCGCGCCCATGCCTCACGAATACGGTCAAAATCCCGCTCAAAAGAGGCTAAAAATGCCCAGCAGTAAAAACCAAGCGTTATCGGCATCGCCTGTACGCCGTTTGTGTAGGCTGGGATCCAGGTTTTGGTGTTCTCTTTGGCGATGGTCAGAATACGCTCGCGCAGCGTGTTGAAATTCTCAGAAAAATCAAGCAGCGATAGGCGAAGGCGAGCCTGATTGAGGGTAGCGAAAATATCCTGACGACTGCGCCCGGTGTGGATCAGGGTCGCCATCTGCCCACACTGAGCAATCAGCAGGTTTTCCAGCGGCATAATGTCCGTCAGCGGCTCAGCACCGGGCTCAGACTGCTTGGCCTCTGCGGCCTGCTGAGCAAGAGCGATGATTTTAGCCTCTTCGGGGGAAACGATGCCGGTTTCCGACAGCATGACCAGCGAAGCGCGATTGATGCGATTTTGCCAATAGCCCCAGTTCTTGGCTTCCGCTTCGTCGCTCGTCGAATGAGGCAGGTCTCTCCCCCAGGGGATAGTTGAAATAGCCATTCTTACGTGCTCCTTGATAGTTTCTATAAGTAATACTTTGGATACTGTTTTATATTTATAATGTTCAGTTTGATAAAAGCGTTTTATTGGCGTTAATTAATAGTTAATAAAATGAATTTAACGACAACATCTTATTAAAAAGGCACAGTAAAAGATAAAATCAACCCATTGAATTTATTAATGAAAATAAATTCACTTATTTTTTAAATATATATTTTTAAATAAATGCAGAGCGTCGCTTTATTTATCTTAATTATGTGACTTATCCGCTTAAAATGAATCATATATAAACACAGAGGATTAACCAGATGGTATTATCTTGTGTGTGATGCCTTTTATGCATAGGGTGATTACCAATGAAGCATTTACCTAAACTCAATCAGCTGTTGGCGTTTCAGGCCATTGTCCAGCACGGCAGCATTCGCGCAGCGGCAAAGGCGCTGGGTCAAACGCAGCCTGCGCTAACGCGGTCGGTCAAAGAGTTGGAAAGCGTGATGGGCGCGCCTCTGCTTATCAGGGGCAGCTTTGGCGTGACGCTCACCGACGCAGGGCGAGCCTTTTCCTCACGCGCCAACCTGATTCTGGAAGAGATGCAAAAGGCCGCTGAAGAGATTCACGTAATCCAACAGATATCGCAGGGCTCCGTCGCCTTTGGCATTTCGCCTATTTTAGCAATCAGCCTGCTGCCTCAGATTATTCAGGAGTTCAGCCAGAAAAGACCCGAAGCCCAGATTATTATTGAAGATGCCCAGATGCCTGTTCACCTGCCGCGCCTAAGGGAGGGAAAGCTGGATTTTGTTATCGGCGTCAAGTCTGATGACGTCTCTCTCAGCGAGTTCATCGTTGAGCCCTGTTTACTGCGCACTTTGGCATTATTGCGCGCAAGGATCACCCGTACGCTAAGTGCACGTCCTTTAGTCAATTGACCGATGCCAAATGGTGGCTGACAGACGCCAACATCGGCTTTTTTAAGCAGATAGAAGAAAGAGTCCCCTACTTTAGGCTGCATAAGTCTGCCATTGCCGTCCGCTCCGACTCTCTGGTATGCGGGCTACCGCTGCTGATGTACAGCGACTACCTGGGCATTTTGTCGACGATTCGCGTTGAGCTTAGCGAATATAGAGACAAGCTGTGCATTTTGCCCATTAAGGAAAAGCTGCCCTCTGCGCACTTCGTGCTGATTTACCCGCGCAAAATTCCGCTAACTCAAACGGCAGAAAAGATGATCGACATTATCCGCTGGCACTGTCAGCGGTATAACTGGCTGCCCGATCTCGACTAATTTCTACTGTTCTGTTATCAGGAAGCCGCGCTCAATCGGCCAAGACGGGACTTTACTTTTTTTCACCAAAAAACTATATTCCCGGAAATATAGAAATATAAGTGTGTATGTACATGAAATGCCAACAGGCAGCGCAAACCCTCAAAGAGCTCGGTCACCCAACTCGCCTGAGCGTCTACCGAGAGCTGGTGAAATCGGGGCGTCAGGGCCTATCTGTAGGAGAACTGCAAAAGCGGCTGGCTATTCCATCTTCAACCTTAAGCCACCACCTCTCAGCACTGCTTTCCGTCGATCTGATACATCAGGAACGGCAGGGTAGAACTCTGCTTTGCCGCGCTCGCTATGAAAATCTAGACGCCCTTATCGCTTTTTTAACCGAAGAGTGCTGTCAGGATGATGAAACACCCCATGTGGATAAAGAAGATGACGCTGCAAGTTGAATCGGCCACCGCAAGCCCTGAAGAGCTAAACGCCTGTATGACTGGCGTTTGGGAAAGTCTTAAAACAGAACTCTACCGGTTTCTATTAGCACAAATCGGCGATCGAGACCGAGCGGAAGATCTGTTACAGGACGTATTTCTGCAGGCTCATGCCCATGCGGACAGCTTTTGCAGCATCGAAAATCCCAGAGCCTGGCTGTACCGAACCGCTCGAAACAGGCTAATAGACACCTATCGCACCGCTAAAGACTTCACCGAGCTTGTCGATGAGACATTACAGGAAGCGCACCACATCGACGCACTTCAGACACTGTCTGTCTGCCTGCCCGAAACGCTACAGGCGCTTGATGCCGAAGAGCGATTCCTGCTGGAAGAGTGTGATCTGCGACAGCGCCCCCAGCAGGAGGTTGCGAAAGAGCTGATGATTTCCCTTACTGCCTTAAAGTCCCGACTGCTGAGGGCAAGAAGCCGATTAAAAAGCAAAATGATGGAGCTGTGCGATATAGAAAGCAACGAGGCTACCTCTGTCTGCTGTCATAGAAACATGCCCTCATAGACACCACGACGCTCAGCTCACTCATTAATGCCTAATCGATTCCCTGTTCAGCTATGACAAATCCTCTTCAACGTCATTCATCGTTATCTCAACGCCCATCTCTGCCGCGAGCTGAATAAACCGATCGACTGACTCAGACGGCAGCAGGATCTCTCTATAGCAGTCATCGCCCGTATCCAGCCCCAGCAGGCTGTAGCCGATAGCGCTGAGCTGTAGATTGCTGCGTACAAAAATCTGATGGGCATCGAGCTCGCTGATAGGGTCATCGACGTCATACTGCAGGTCGATACTGACATCTTCATTTTCCAAGGCAGAGTCCAGCCAGTCTAACGCCGACTCCGTGTCCTTCCAGTCCACCATGAAGCTGTTGCCAAGCGACGCTTCATCAATAAAGGTCGCCAGAGAATATCCAAGATATCCTTCGTGATGGCTATCGATAAAATCGTCTTCTCCGACCTCATCAATATGCTCTTCAAGAAGCTGGCTAAACCTTTCCACCGCCTCTTCGGCGTACTCTTTATCACTGTTCAGCAGGTAGGCCATTTTGGTGGCCGTAGACATAATCCCTTTAACGAGACTTAATCCATCTTCAGACATATTCACTAAGACAACTCCCTGTACGTTTATCGTTATGCACCCGCAGTGCTCGACTTCTCATTTCCTATAGGAAATTCAGGGCATGCGTAGCACAATCAGTAACCTAGCTCATCTACCTTACCATAAACAGTCTGTTTCTCCTGAAAAGAGTGGTAAGAGTGAATATAAAAAAACGCTCTCCCCTGCATCCTTTTCCCGACTCGTTCGTTTACTTCAGTGCAAAGTCGTTAAATACAACACTGAGGTCACGATATGTCCAAGTTAGAAATTTTCGAATCCGGCGGCTGCTGCGCCACCAGCAGCGTCACTATCCAGCCTGAAGCCGTTGCGCTAAATGCCGATTTTGAATGGGCGAAGAGAAACGGCATTGATATTCACCGCTACAGTCTGACAAAACACCCACAGCGCTTTGTTGCCAGCGCCACCGTCCAGGCATTTCTTAACGCGTCGGGCATTCAGTCTCTGCCGATAGTGCTGCTAGACGGGGCTATCGTGATGGCGGGAAGGCTGCCAACCCGACAGGATCTTGGCCGCTGGGGAAATGTTTATCTCTCACCGAGTGAAGAAGACGATCGTAACTCTTCCTCCTGCTGCAACGTTCCGCGTATTCCCTAAGCCCTACATCGCTCATTTTGATAGAGAGACCGTATATGAACATGCCTTTTATTAATGACATTCCCCCTTTCATTTTTTTCACCGGCAAAGGCGGCGTTGGAAAAACCTCCCTTGCCTGCGCGACCGCAGTATGGCTTGCCGATCGTGGAAAGAAAACGCTACTGGTCAGCACCGACCCTGCGTCTAACGTGGGGCAGGTGTTCCAGCAGGAGATCGGACACCGCATCGTCGCCATAAAAACCGTTGCCAATCTTGCCACTATGGAGGTCGACCCGATGGCCGCTGCGCAGGCCTATCGGGAGCGAGTGCTGGATCCCGTACGCGACCTTATGCCCGCTGACGTAATAAGCAGCATTGAAGAACAGCTGTCAGGCTCCTGCACCACGGAAATTGCGGCCTTCGACGAGTTCACCGGGCTTTTAACCAGCGCAGAGCTGCGCCAACAGTACGATCACGTAGTGTTTGATACTGCGCCAACCGGCCACACGATTCGCATGCTTGAGCTGCCGGGAGCTTGGAGCGGTTATCTGGAAGCAAACCCAGACGCGGCAGCCAATCTCGGCCCTCTGGTTGGGCTGGAAAAGCAGCAGCACCAGTACGCGGACGCGGTTAACGCGCTGGCAGACGCCTCGCTAACGCGTCTGGTACTGGTCGCCCGCGCTCAGTCCTCCACGCTGAAAGAGGTGTCCCACACGTACGATGAGCTTTATCAAATCGGCCTGCATCACCAACATTTGGCGATTAACGGTGTTCTGCCGCCAGAGGCTGGTGAAAACGACGTTCTGGCGCAGAGCATTTTGGCCCGCGAGGACAAAGCGCTGCGCGACATGCCGGAAAATCTGGCAAAACTGCCTCGCTCTCAGCTGCCTCTAAAGCCCTTCAATCTGGTAGGGCTGGAGGCTCTGCGTGAGCTGTTTATCGAGAGAAACGAGCCAGTAGCGGTTCCCGTTGAACAGCCGGATGCCGTTACTCTGCCCAAGCTGTCCTCGCTGGTTGATGAACTCAGCCTCACCGGCAAAGGGCTAATAATGACTATGGGCAAAGGCGGCGTCGGCAAGACGACAATTGCCGCCTCTCTTGCAGTCTCACTGGCAAAGCGGGGGCATAAAGTACACCTGACGACGTCGGACCCGGCTGCTCACCTTTCTTATACGCTGGACGGCTCGCTGGAGAATTTACAAGTCAGCCGTATTGACCCTAAAGTAGAAACGGAGCGCTACCGCCGTTTCGTTTTGGAAAATCAGGGAAAGGGGCTTGATGCACAGGGGCTTGCCGTGTTGGAGGAAGACCTGCTCTCTCCCTGCACAGAAGAGATTGCGGTTTTTCAGGCCTTCTCCCGCGTGATTAAAGAAGCTGACGATCGCTTTGTTATTATGGATACCGCCCCGACTGGACACACCCTACTGCTGCTGGACGCCACGGGAGCCTATCATCGCGAAATGGTGCGCCAGAGAGGTCTGGCTGAAGATCAAACGATAACCCCGATGATGCAATTACGAGATCCACAAAAGACAAAAGTCATTATCGTCACGCTGGCGGAAACCACGCCGGTGCTTGAAGCGGCAAACCTGCAAAAAGACCTACAACGCGCCCATATTACGCCCTGGGCCTGGGTCATCAACGGCAGTCTCGCCGCCGCCAGCCCGACGTCACCGTTCCTGATGACCAGAGCCAGTCGGGAGATTCCGCTGATAAACGATGTGAAATACCACTACGCCAAACGCATCGCTCTTACGCCTCTGCAAAGCGCCGAGCCTGTAGGGATTGAGAAGTTGGAGAGGATGGCGCTGTAGCCGGATGACAGAGTGAGTTTTACAATATTTAGCATATCCTTCATCTTTCAGGAAATGAGGTAACGCATTCTTTCAGCATAAAAAAGGGACTGGTGCCTGCGCGCCAATCCCTTTTTTCATTACTTAATGCTTATCGTCCAAGCGGCGGCGTGCGCGGCGGCACCATGCGCTTCGAACCGGTAGACTCAAAGGCGGCGGCAAAGCGCAACAGATTGCTGTCGTCATACGCACGACCGGCAAAGGTCAGCCCCACCGGCATGCCGATATCAGCCATCACTCCCATTGGTACGGTAACGGTAGGTACCCCCTGTTGGCGAATAGCCAGGTTACCGTTAGCCACCCAAATGCCGTTACTCCAGGCAATATCAGCAGACTCCGGATTCACGTCCGCATCGGCTGGGCCAACGTCGGCTACCGTAGGGAACAGCACTGCGTCCAGCTGCTGGCGATCCATCCACTCCTCTAAATCGACCCGGCGAATTTCTTCTACACCTCGCAGGCCATCCGGCATGCTCTCGATCTGATCCCAGCTTTTCAGCCCGCGCTTGGCCATATTGACGTACTCGGCCATGCCGGCGCCAAGATCGTCTTCACGGTTTGGCAGAGTGCCCGGATCGTGTGGAAAAATTAGCGGCCCATCGACATCAACCAGCCTGTTCAGCTTCGGATCGCCGTTATCGCGCAGGAACTTGTCGTAGGCCCAGCCCGAGAGTTCCCACAGCTCGTCATGCAGGAACTGTTTGGACACCATGCCTCGGTTGTACACGGTCGGCGCACCGGGACGGTCGCCTTCGCAGTTGGAAATCAGCGGAAAATCGACTTCGATCACCTCAGCTCCCGCCGCTTCCAGAGTCTTGCGCGCATCTTCCCAGAGTGCGATTACTGACGGACGCGTGTTGATGCGCTGGCCCGTTGGGCCTCCGATGCCGGGCTTCTCGCTAGTGCCTGCGAGCTCATCTTTATTAATAAACATGCGTGGCACACCGAAGCGTTTACCCTTAAGAGCGTCGGCCTTGACAGCGAGATCCCGATAGGAGGCCGGACGTACTTCCGAGGCCTTTGGAATCTCAACCCACGGCTGCATACGCCACAAGTCACCGCTTGTATCTGGGTCATCAGCGACTACCACATCCAGCACTTCAAGCAGGTCAGCCATAGTGCGAGCATACGGCACTACTACATCCATTGTTGGCGTCAGCGGCCAGTTACCGCGCACTGAGATCACACCGCGCGATGGGGTATAGGCGCACAGGCCGTTGTTAGACGCCGGACCGCGACCGCTTGACCAGGTCTCTTCAGCCAGACCGAAAGCGGAAAAGCTGGCAGCGGTACCAGTACCCGCTCCGTTAGAGGAGCCGGAGGCAAACGGTGCAGTGAGATATTTTGCGTTATACGGGCTTTCAGCACGACCATAAACACCGCGCTGCATACCGCCATTGGCCATCGGCGGCATGTTGGTCTTACCTAAACAGATAGCGCCGGCGGCGCGCAGACGCTCGATGGCGAACGCATCGCGATAGGCGATCAGATCCTTGAAAGCCGGACTGCCTGAGGCGGCGGTAAGGCCTTTTACCAGATAGCTGTCCTTGGCGGTGTAGGGAATGCCGTCCAGCGGGCTAAGCGTCTCACCGCGAGCGCGACGGGCGTCGGAAGCCTCGGCCTCTTTGAGCGCGTCCGGATTGCGCACGACCAGCGCGTTCAGTTTCGTCTGCGTTTCTGGGCCGTCGTAAGCAGCAACGCGAGCGAGATAGGCTTTGACCAGTTCAACCGCCGTAGTGCGGCCAGACTCGAGCGCGTTGCGCAGCTCGGCGATGGAAACCTCAGTAACTTCAATCATGCTGCAACCTCCTGCATGAAGCTATAGTGCTTTTTCATAGGCATGATATTAGCCTGTAAACCCCAGCTACAGGCAAGCTGTGTTGCAGTAACAGTGACACTTCTGGTCATGATGGTCTCCTTGGTTGATGCTTTTGCGTTAATTTATTCAAATAATGATTTATTGTCTGACTAATAGACTTATTGTGTGTAAACCTGTTCTTGCTCTGATGCTGTAGCTGAATAGCTCAGCTTTGAATGCGCTTTCTCAGCCCGGCGGATAATAATGTCACCCACCGCCAGTACAATGATGACTCCCACCAGAATCGGGCCGCTGTGATTCCAGTCGATCATACCTTTTGGTAAATCAGGGAAAATAAACAGCATCGCGCACATGAAAATGAACGCCATACACAGCAGAGAACAGCTGATGGCAACAGGCATCCCTCCCGGGACTTTGAATGGGCGAGGCGTTGACGGATCGGAAATCCGCAGTTTAATAAAGGACGCGAAGAACAGCAGATAGCTGATGATGATGCAGGCGCTGGAAAAAGAGAAGATAGACCAAAACATGTTGGCGTTATCTCCCTGAGCAAACCAGGCATAAACCAGAGTGATCACTGTCGATACGATACCGAGAATGCGGTTGGCCCAGTAAGGCGTGTTATTTTTAGGATGCCAGCGACCGATGAAAGCGGGTAATTCTCCTTCTCTAGCGGCTTCCGCAGCTGCGCGACTGGGAGCCATAGCCCAGGTCACCTGATTACCCACAATCGAAAGCATAAAAAAGACGCAAACCAGAATAATTAATGGACTACCTTCTCCCAGTAGTGGACCAAGGGCATCAACAATACCGGAAACCAGATTCAGGTTTTCCAGCGGAATAGCCATCAGAATCCCCATGGAGCCAAAGACATAAAGAAAAGCGATTGCCAGTGAAGCAAGAAGAATGGCTCGCGGCATATCCCGTACCGGATTGCGGAGCTCTTTACCCATACAGGCAACCAGCTCAAGCCCGACAAGGTTATAAACAATCACCGCCAGGAATCCGATACCCGATGATGCAGAGGGAAGCATCGTCTGAAGCGAAAATTCGTTAGCAGGACCGTGCATAAACAGATGATAAAAGCCGGCAATACCGAGGATCATGATAACCGTAATCTTAAAAATAGCGCCGGATACCGTCAGCCAGATACCCACACTGGTTTTAAAATTAATAAAGGCGATGGTCAGCCAGCTCATTACCAGAACAATACCTACCTGCCCCATCAGGGAAAGTTCCGGCATAAAAACGCGCGCAAACATACCGGCGAATAAAATATAGCCTGCGGGCATCCATAGCCCCCCCGCCAGCCAGTATAAGTAAACGGCTCGTGTAGACATCCGTGCGCCAAAGGCCCTGCGAATCCAGTCATAAATTCCACCTTCAGCTGGATAGGCCGTACCAAGTTCTGACGTAATCAGGGAATAAGGTACAATGAAAAATATTAACGTTATTCCCCACCAGAACAAACCGCTTGGGCCTATTGATGCCGAAGCTGTAAGCGTTTCAAGGACAATAACCGCACACATACAAAACAGTGCGATTTGTGATATTCCCATTTTTCCACTACTGCTGTGAGAGTCCATAACCGGTTTCCTGTAGTTGACGATTTATAATTTTATCGGTACACCATAGGTGCGCTTTTAATACATTGTCGTTTATCCTTTTGAATACTGTGGTTTATTAAGCAAGGTCTATGCCATAAAATAAATTAATATAACTAATTGAATTTATTAAAAATAAATAAAATGGCTAATGACTAAAAATCAGCGATATGATTAAAATTAATCATAATGTCTAGTTTTCATCGGACAGAAGGAAAGGAAAATGGAAGTTGATACCGATCCAGAATTACAGGCGGCAATTAAAATATTTGGTCATTTTTTTGATGTACTTGGGCAGCCTTTTTCTGTACTGAATGCCGAAGGGAAACACATTTATTACAATCAGGAAAATGCAGACCTAGATGAGTGTCATCGCAATGAAGTATTGGGCAAGCATATGCTTAATATTTTCCCTTCCATTCATGCCGATGACAATGAAATGCTTAAGGCGTTGCAGTACGGAGAGGAATCCGTCAATCACCAAAAAAAGCTATTACACACCGAGCGGTAAGCTGATTGACTACCAGCACACTACAGTCCCCCTTTTTAATTCCTCTGGCGCAATTATGGGCGTGATCGAATCCGGTCAGGATTTGTCCCGCTTCCGTAAACTGCAGCGCCATTTATCGGTATTAAATGAAAAATTATTTAGCAAGGAGAAAGGCGAACAGCCTGAAATTATTCATAATTCAGATGCCATGCAGCAGGTTCTCGACGGTGCAGCGCGACTGGCGGCAAGCAATGTGCCGGTGATGGTGATTGGAGAAACGGGCACCGGGAAGGAGCTACTGGCCAATTTCGTCCACAATCACAGCCCTCGTCACCATAAGCCTTTTATTGCACTTAACTGCGGAGCATTACCCGTCACGCTGATCGAAAGCACCCTTTTCGGTACAGTAAAAGGGGGATTTACCGGCGCAGAAAATACCCAAGGCTATCTGGAACTTGCCAATGGAGGGACGCTGTTTCTGGATGAACTAAACGCCATGCCCGTTGATGTTCAAGGGAAAATCCTGCGCTTTCTTCAGGAAAAAACCTTCTGGAAAGTCGGGGGAAGTAAAGAGCTGAGTGCAGATATCCGCATTATCGTTGCCATGAACGAATCCCCTTACGAAATGCTTCGGCAAAAGAGACTGCGTGACGATCTGTTCTACAGGCTGGAAATAGGTATGGTTGTGATCCCCCCGCTCAGGGAGAGAAAAGATGAAATCATTCCGCTAGCCCGCCACTTTATGGCTAAACATCAGGCAAGCAGCAATATGCAGGTGTATCCCTTCCCTTCATCGGTTGAAAAGCAGCTGCTGGAATACGAGTGGCCCGGCAACGTCAGGATGCTGGAGAACGTCATTGTGCGGAGCCTGATACTTCAAAAAGAGCCAGGCCCGCTAAATGAGCTTATTTTTAACAATGAAACGGACGTAATTACTAATTTTTCTGCGGAAAAGCCTCCACAGCCACCTCGTCAAAAAGAAATCCGCTATGACCCCCCCTCTGCGCAAGGGACAACGCTAACGGATAAACTTGAAGCCTATGAAAATCAGCTTTTAATTGAAGCGCTAAAAGCATCTCAGGGATGCGTGGCTAAAGCGGCAAGAGTATTGGGCGTTTCCCGCGGGGCGCTTCAGTACAAAGTGAAGAAGCACAACATCACGTTTAGTCTGGAGGAAATAAAGGGCTGAATTGAACCCGTAGCTGGTGGAGTTCTGTGGTGGTGAAAATGGAGCGGGTGAAGGGAATCGAACCCTCGTATAGAGCTTGGGAAGCTCTCGTTCTACCATTGAACTACACCCGCGGTAGGTAGGTCTGATGAAGCGGAAAAATTATAATCCTCTCATTCGAGAAGATAAAGCCGGAATTGCGCGGGCCGCACATTATTTTTTCAGATGTGCAATAAACGGTCAGGGCTCTTACCGCCCAGCATCCTTTAAGGACAACATGGCGTCTTCATCAGAAGAACACACAAAATGTGCGCTCTTTCTCCTCTTTTATTTTCCGCTCACGAATAAAAGCCATAAAAAATATTAAGACTAATAAATATTTATTTTATCCTTATAAATAATATAAATTAGTCAAATGAAATAAATCCTCCCATTTCATTGATTAATAGAATCTGCACCCGTTGCCGAAAATCTATTTCCCAATTATGCAATTCCATTTTTGCAAAAATGATTTTCCCCTCCAGCGAAATAAAAACGATTCAGCACCCTCAAAAACAAGCTCAACATAATGATTTTAATGAATTAATCAAATTGTTAACAAAAACCCAATTATCCCTTCTTTGCAATAACGCTTATTTACTGATGAAAGAGGGCTGATTAATATCCGCATCCACAGGGAAAGTAATTCAGCCCTGTTCTCTATTTATCAAACAGGTCAAAAAAACACGCACTCCTCTGGCGAGAAAAGAAAAATAACACTGAGCGCAAAAAGAAAACGCTCTATTTCTCGTCAGAAAAATTTTACAAACCGTACTCTACTTATTTTGAGGAGAAACGCATCGATGGAGTTCATTATTGTTCTCGGCGCGCTATGTTTTCTAATGTTCGCCGCCTACCGTGGCTATAGCGTCATCCTATTTGCGCCCATAGCCGCTCTTGCCGCCGTATTGCTCACCCAGCCTGCCGCAGTGGCTCCGGTCTTCTCCGGCCTGTTCATGGACAAGATGGTTGGCTTTATCAAACTGTACTTCCCTGTATTCCTGCTTGGTGCCGTCTTCGGCAAAGTGATCGAGCTGTCGGGTTTTTCTAAATCCATCGTCGCAGCGGTCATCAAATGGGTAGGTCGTGAGCGCGCCATTATGGTTATCGTTATCGTCTGCGCCCTGCTGACCTACGGCGGTGTATCGCTGTTTGTGGTGGTGTTTGCGGTCTATCCGTTTGCCGCAGAAATGTTCCGTCAGGGGAATCTGCCTAAGCGCCTCATTCCTGGCGCGGTAGCCCTCGGCGCGTTCTCGTTCACCATGGACGCCCTGCCCGGCACGCCGCAGATCCAAAACATTATCCCAACTACGTTCTTCGGTACCACAACGCTGGCTGCGCCCATTTTAGGCTGCCTTGGTGCAGTATTTGTATTCTGCGTCGGCATGCTTTACCTCAACTGGCGCCT
Source organism: Leminorella richardii (assembly GCF_900478135.1). Classification (NCBI taxonomy): domain Bacteria; kingdom Pseudomonadati; phylum Pseudomonadota; class Gammaproteobacteria; order Enterobacterales; family Budviciaceae; genus Leminorella; species Leminorella richardii. Next base: position 605,619 of record NZ_LS483470.1, on the reverse strand, counting down.
GCGTACTGCCATTCGTAAAGGCGAGGGTTACGGCACTAATCTGCTGAACGAACCGGCTCCGGTTGATACCAGCGACCTGCCGTCTCCATGGCTGGCTATCGCTCCGCTGATCCTTATCGGCGTAGCCAACATGGCGTTCACCAAGCTTATCCCAATGTGGTACGGCGCTCAGCACGTCGTCGACTTACCGGGTCTGAAAGAGCCGCTAGTCACCAAAGTACCTTCCGTTGTCGGTATCTGGGCCGTTGAGGCAGCCCTGATTCTGGGCATTATTTTTGTTCTGGTAACTGCATTTAGAGTGGTGAAAAAGAACTTTGCCGAAGGCACCAAAACCGCTATCGGCGGCGCCATGCTGGCATCGGTCAACACCGCCTCTGAATACGGCTTTGGCGCTGTTATCGCTGCACTACCGGGCTTTATGCTAATTCGCGACGCGCTGACCAGTATTCCTAACCCGCTGGTTAACGCCGCTATCACCGTCACCTCTCTGGCTGGCGTCACCGGCTCTGCCTCCGGCGGTATGAGCATCGCGCTGGCTGCGATGGGCGATCAGCTGCTGGCTGCAACTCAGGCCGCAGGCATTAGCCCTGAAGTCCTACACCGCGTCGTCGCTATGGCGTCCGGCGGTATGGATACGTTGCCCCACAACGGCGCGGTTATCACACTGCTGGCCGTTACCGGCCTAACCCACAAAGAGTCTTACAAAGACATCTTCGCTGTGACCTGCATTAAGACGCTGGCGGTGTTCTTCATCATCGCTGTGTACTACATGACCGGGCTGGTTTGATTCTCAGGACATAGGCTAACAAGGATAACGATATGGCAGTTCAATTTGTTTCACTCGACGAATTCTCTCATGCCGTCAAAGATGGCGATCGGCTGGTACTCGGCGGCTTTATCGGTGCCGTTGTTCCTGAGGCGCTGGAAAAAGCCATTGGCTCACGCTTTCGAAGCGAAGGCCATCCGCGCGACCTGTCCCTCTACTTTGCCGCAGGTCAGGGCGACTCCGCTGAAAGAGCGGTTAACAATCTGGCAGAAGAAGGTCTGGTGTCGTTCGCCATCGGCGGTCACTGGGGGCTTATTCCTAAGCTGCAAAAGCTGGCTAATGAAGGAAAAATTACCGGCTACAACCTGCCGCAGGGCATTATCGCCCACCTGATGCGCGACACCGCAGCGGGCAAACCAGGCACCCTTAGTCACGTAGGCCTTGGTACCTTTGTCGACCCGCGCATTGAAGGCGGCAAGATCAACAAAGAAACCAAAGAAGACTGGGTTGAAGTCATCACCATTCACGGCAAAGAATATCTGTTCTACAAGCGTCTGGACGCAAACGTTGCGCTGCTTCGCGGCACCACAGCCGATGAAAACGGCAACATCACCATGGAAGACGAGTGCCTGTTCGTTGAGAACCTGGCAGCGGCACAGATGGTGAAAAACAACGGCGGGCTTGTCGTCGTTCAGGTGAAGCGCAAAGTTAAAGCCGGTACGCTGGAGCCACAAAACGTCCGCATCCCAGGCATTCTGGTAGACATGGTAGTGGTGGTAGAAAACGAAGCTGACCACATGCAGACCTTTGCTGAACAGCAAAACGACGCCTACTGCCGCCTAACGCCGAAAGTCGAAAAAGAGGTTCAGCCAGTCAAGCTGGACGCTAAGAAGGTCGTCGCTCGCCGAGCTGCTCAAGAGCTGAAGCGCGGAGCTGTGCTCAATCTAGGCATTGGACTGCCGGAATATATTGCTGCGGTAGTTGCTGAAGAAGGGCAGGCCTCTGAGCTAAACCTGACCGTCGAACCCGGCGCTATCGGCGGTACCCCCGCTGGTGGCCTGAGCTTCGGCGCTTCCGCAAACCCGGAAGCCATCGTCACTCAGGATCAGCAGTTTGACTTCTACGATGGCGGCGGTATCGATCAGGCATTCTTGGGTCTGGCCGAATGCGACAAAATCGGTGACCTTAACGTCTCCCGCTTTGGCACCAAAATTCCCGGCTGCGGCGGTTTTATCAACATTACCCAGAATGCCAAAGAGGTGTTCTTCTGCGGCACTTTCACCGCCGGTAAGTTCGACATCCAAGTCGGCGACGGCAGGCTGACAATCGTCAAAGACGGTGATATCAACAAGTTCATCGACAAAGTCCAGCAAATCACCTTCTCTGCCAAAACGGCGAACGACAACAAAAAACCCGTTCTGTACATCACTGAACGCGCGGTCTTCCGTCTGACTCCGCAGGGGCTGGAGCTGATTGAAATCGCACCGGGCGTTTCTCTGGAAAACGACGTTCTGGCGAAGATGGACTTTGCGCCAATTATCAGCCCAGACCTGAAAGTCATGGACGAAGCGCTGTTCCACGACCGCCCTATCGGCCTGCAGTTGAAATAACCCAACCCGCCGCTTTTGCCCTATCGCGAAAGCGGCAGTAACCGACTTACTTTTTATTTTTGACAGGAGAAAAGCGATGTTAAACAAAATCTGTGTTGTTACCGGCGCAGGCCGCGGCATTGGTCTGGAAATCGTCAAAAAGTTCTCTGAAGCCGGCGCGCGCATGATTTTCGCCGTCGACATGAACGAACAGGATTTACAAGGTCTGGAAGGCCGCTTCTCCAACGTTCGTCCAGCCAAGTTGAACGTCTGCGATCGCCCCGGCATCGCGGCGTTCGTTGAGCAGGTCAAAGCCGAATTCGGTCAAATCGACGTACTGGTCAACAACGCCGGCATCACCCGCGACAACATGATCGGCAAAATGACCGAAGAAGACTGGGATGCGGTTATCAACGTAAACCTCAAGGGCGTGTTCAACATGACTCAGGCGATTGTTGCCCTGATGACGGAAAACGGCAAAGGCTCCATCATCACTATGTCCTCTGTTGTCGGCACCGACGGCAACGTTGGTCAAAGCAACTATGCAGCCACCAAGGGCGGCGTTATCGCCATGACCAAGGGCTGGTCTAAAGAATTTGCCCGTAAGGGTGCGCAAATCCGCGCTAACTGCGTTGCACCGGGCTTCACCGAAACCCCAATGACCAAAGACCTGCCGGAAAAAGTGCTGGAAGCCATCAATGCGAAAACGCCTCTGGGCCGTATGGCAACGGCGGAAGACATCGCCGAAGGCGTGCTGTTCCTGGCGTCAGAAAAGGCCAAGTTCATCACTGGTCAGGTTCTGAAAATCGACGGCGGGCTGACGCTGTAATTCACATATGCAGTTCGCACATTGAGGTGATTTATGACAAGAAAAGTATACATCGTCGCCGCCAAGCGGGCGGCGATCGGCAGCTTCTGTGGTTCCCTTTCCTCTCTGCCCGCTTATGACATTGCCAGTCAGGTGATGCGCAAAACGATGGAAAAAGCCACCATCGATCCGGCCTGGCTGGATGAAGCCATCGTCGGCAACGTTCTGACCGCCGGTCAAGGGCAGAGCCCCGGGCGCCACGCCGCACTCAAAGCAGGGATCCCTGATGAAGTTCCTGCCTATACGCTGAACATGCTGTGCGGCAGCGGCATGAAAACCATTATGGACGCCGCTTCGCACATTAAAGCGGGCGACGCTGAGATGGTAATGGCCGCAGGGATGGAAAACATGTCCGCGGCACCGTTCCTGATGCCGAGCAAAGTCCGCCAGGGCGTTAAAATGGGCGGCATCTCGCTGGAAGACTCCATGATACTTGACGGCCTGACCGATGCCGTCCACCGTATCCACATGGGCGTCACGGCGGAAAACATTGCTGAGAAACACTCCATTAGTCGCCAAGAGCAGGATGCCTTTGCGCTGGCCAGCCAGCAAAAAGCAGCCGCAGCTCAAGAACAGGGGCGCTTTCAGGATGAAATCGTTCCGGTGGTTATTGAGACCCGTAAAGGCTCAGTGATTTTCGAAACCGACGAGTACATCAAGCCTTTTACCACGCTAGAAGATATTGAAAGACTGAAAACAGCGTTCAAAAAAGAGGGCGGTACCGTTACTGCTGCCAACGCCTCTGGCCTGAACGACAGCGCCTGTGCAGTCATCGTTGCCAGTGAAGAAGCCGTTGTGAAACACGGCCTGAAGCCTATCGCTGAGATCGTTGGCTACGCTCAGGCCGGTGTCGATCCGAAAGTTATGGGTCTGGGTCCGGTTCCAGCGATTTCAAAAGCGCTGAAAAAAGCCGGAAAGCGCCTGCAGGACATGGAGCTTATCGAGCTGAATGAAGCCTTTGCTGCACAGTCACTTGGTGTACTGCGCGAGCTGGCCGCCGAGCACGACTGCACTATTGAAGAAATTATGGAACACACCAACGTCAACGGCGGCGCTATCGCTTTAGGTCACCCGCTGGGTGCCAGCGGCGGCCGTATTGTCGTTAGCCTGATCCACGAAATGAAGCGCCGAGGCAATCAGTTCGGTCTGGCTTCACTGTGTATCGGTGGCGGTATGGGCGTTGCCATCGTTCTTAAAAACGTCTGATCGCAGTTTGCCGCTATACACCCTCACAAACGGTCGCCCTGTGCGACCGTTTTTTTGCGATGCCACATCGCAAGTCAACCGAATATTATTCCATTTTGTGACGCACAAAAACGCGCAAGAGGTAAATCGACTGTAAAATTTGCGTCTTCAATGCGACAACGACGCAATATTCACATAACAATAAAAAGGAACAGCCTCCGTGTTCGATAAGATAATTTTCTTTTGCGCCGTAGTAAAATCAGGCTCATTAAGCAAAGCAGCCGAAGAATTCAACATCTCCGTTTCTGCCGCCAGCCGCTGGGTCGCTGAGCTTGAAAAAGAGATGGGCGTTAGCCTGCTCAAACGATCGACCCGTCGAGTATCGCCTTCGCAAACCGGTCTGCACCTGTATGAGAAATTTGAGCCTCTGGCTCGTGAAGCCAGAGAGATGATTGAGGAAGTCGTCAGTACTGGCAACGACTACGTGGGGCTTATCCGCATTGCCTCAACGCCGCTGTTCGCCACCGACTATCTAGTAGACATTATTTCCGAGTTTCTGATTGAATACCCTAAGATCAAGGTCAAGCTGTTTATCAATCCGTTCCCGGTAAATCTGGTGGACGAGGTCGACTTTTCGATTCGAGCGGTCGCTACCTATAAAGGAAAAATAGACCACGACTCTTCCGACGTACGAAAGCGCCTAGTCAGCGAACCGCTGGTGACCGTCGCCTCTCCGATTTACCTCAGCAAACATCCGCTGCCACAGACCCCAGAAGACTTAGTTAATCACCGCTGCCTGTATTCAAAAAGCCTGGTGGGCGGCAATAAATGGCAGTTTTTCTTTAACGGTAAAATGAATATCTACAGCATCCCCAACTTCTTTGAATGCGATAACTCTGAGATTTTAAAGCGACTGGCACTGAACCACGCAGGTATTGCCTATATGCCTCTGTCGCTGGTTTCAGACGATATCGCTTCAGGGAGACTCGTCAGCATGCTGGAAAACTACATGGCCAGCACGTTTGATATGAATCTGTTTTACAAGCGTCGGGAGCACTACCCTGCCAGGCTTTCTTTATTTAAAGACTATCTGATTGCCAAGGTCGAAGCCAAGCTGCTTAAAGACCTCTAGTGTTCATTCATTAGCCCTTGGTACTTAAGCGATACACTCGGTGATCCAGATAGCGATCGCCGATTTTTTCCGCTTTTTCCACAATTGTGTCTAGCTGAAAGCCTAACCTTTCGGCCAGTCTGGCGCTACGCTCGTTTTCTGTCGAACAGCGAATCACAAACGAGTCCAAGACGTCCGCCTCCGTATACCATTCAATCAGGCAGGAAACAGCGGCATAGGCTACGCTCTTTCCCTCAAACGCAGACGAAATCCAGTAGCCGATAGTCCCCTCTCGGTCTATCAGGGTATTAAACGCCACTAGGCCGGCAATCTCACCGTCCCAGCGGATCAGATAAACGGCGGACTTGGCCTGACCAAACAGTATTCGATTATCGCGAATGGTTTTTAGTGAGTCTTCAACAGAGCGCACCGAATCCGGCCACGGCAGCGTTTTTCTCAGGCGCGGTCGTTCAGCTTCAATCAGCGCAAAGATTGCTGGTGCATCCCGCTCTTCCTGAATAGACAGATGAAGGTGCGGCGGCTTAATGCGCTGATAAAAGTCGAGCTGCATGACGATAGCCCCTCTGCTTATTATGTGTTACGGCGTGAAATAATGTGGTGAAAACCTATCATGCACCTTTCTATTGCCTCTGGCGATAAGAAAACCCCGAGTGCATCATTGCGACAAAAAGAAAAGCCCCGACAGCGGAACGCTGTCGGGGCTCTATTAATCATCAAATTGGCTTAGGCCAGATGCGCTTCCATAAACCACAGGAACTTGTCCAGATCGCGGGAAGCGGCGGTAAACATATCTGCGACGTCTTCATCTTCCGCTTCCGTAATGGCTTTACGCATTTCGTTAGCGACGATGGCATAGCGGTCAGCCAGCGCCTTCAGATGATCTTCAACGGTGTAAATATCCGTTGGGTAAGCCTTCAGAGTGGTGGCTACTGCAACGGCCTGCAGCGTACCCATCGCCGTTCCGCCGAACTGTACAACGCGTTCTGCAAAAGTATCCTGATGCTCAAGCAGCGTGTCGCGGAAACCGTCAATCATCTCATGCACGCTGATAAAGTTAGGCCCCTTCATGTTCCAGTGTGCCTGCTTGGTGATCAGTGCCAAATCGGCCAGTTGGGCAACCATGTGGTTCAACGCTTTAATGGATGAAATTTTTACGCTGTCAGCGACATCGATGCGAGTGAATGCCAATTTAGAGTCTTTTGTTTTTAGTGATTTAACCGTGCTCATTATTCATGTCCTCTCTGTCATTTAAGATTGGCGTACTGCTTAATATGTTTAAAGTATAGCACCCGTAAAAAAATTTTCAGATAGTATGTACCTATTATAGGCATAGGTTATCTCCTGAAAAACAAAAGGAAAAAGAATTATTCTCACTCGCGAAAAATAAACATTCTCATTAATAAAACGCTTATTAGTATAATAAATAATGGATAATTAAAGAGGTATAAATAATTCAGTAAAAATGTGAGTGGAAAATAAAACTAATAAAAACGTACGGTTAAAAATATATTCAATAGCCTGTTTTTCTCAATCTGTTTTCAGGCTCAGAGCCAAAAATTTCATAAAAAAAGAGAGCTTTCGCTCTCTTTTTACTTTTCTACCGCTACGACTAATATCTCTGCGGACGCATTGCCGGGAACAGGATAACATCACGGATCGTGTGGCTGTCGGTTAGCAGCATGACCAAACGGTCAATACCAATACCTAAGCCCGCGGTTGGCGGCAGGCCGTGCTCCAGAGCAACGACGTAGTCTTCATCGTAGAACATGGCTTCGTCATCGCCTGCGTCCTTCTGGCTAACCTGATCGGCAAAGCGCTGGGCCTGATCTTCTGCATCGTTCAGCTCAGAGAAGCCGTTGCCGATTTCACGACCGCCGATAAAGAACTCAAAGCGATCGGTGATAAACGGATTTTCATCGTTGCGGCGCGCCAGCGGCGACACTTCTGCCGGATATTCGGTAATAAATGTCGGCTGAATCAGGTGGCTCTCGGCGACCTCTTCAAAGATTTCGCACTGAACGCGACCCAGACCCCAGCTCTTCTCAACCTTAATGTTCAGAGACTGTGCAATAGCCGTCGCCTTCTCCATATCGTCAAGATCGGCAACGTTGGTTTCCGGACGATAGTGGCAAATGGCCTCTTTCATCGTCATCTTGACGAACGGCTTGCCGAAATCAAACGTCTGGTCGCCGTACTCGACGGTCGTGGTACCCAGCACGTCCTGCGTCAGAGAGCGGAACAGGTCTTCGGTCAACGCAATCAGGTCTTTATAGTCCGCATAGGCCATATAAAGTTCAATCATCGTGAACTCAGGGTTATGACGCGGAGACACCCCTTCGTTGCGGAAGTTACGGTTGATTTCAAATACCCGCTCAAATCCACCCACCACCAGACGCTTAAGGTACAGCTCTGGTGCGATGCGCAGATACATGTCGATATCCAGCGCGTTGTGATGGGTGATGAACGGACGGGCAGTCGCGCCGCCCGGGATCACCTGCATCATCGGCGTTTCTACTTCCATAAAGTCGCGCTGCACCATAAAGCTGCGGATCGCGGCCAGAATTTTAGAACGAATCACAAACGTGCGACGAGAGTGTTCATTGGTGATCAGATCCAGATAGCGCTGACGGTAGCGAGTTTCCTGATCTGACAGGCCGTGAAACTTGTCCGGCAGCGGGCGCAGCGCTTTAGTCAGCAGACGCACTTCGTGACAGTGAACGGACAGTTCGCCAGTCTTGGTCTTAAACAGCTTGCCGCGCGCACTGATGATGTCGCCCAAATCCCATTTTTTAAACTGTTCGTTGTAAACGCCTTCCGGCAGATCGTCGCGAGAAACATAGATCTGGATCTGGCCACCAACGTCCTGCAGTGTGGCAAAAGAGGCTTTGCCCATAATGCGGCGCGTCATCATACGGCCAGCGATAGCCACTTCCAGCCCTAGCGCTTCCAGCTCTTCGTTGCTTTTCTCGTCGTACTGCCCGTGCAGATCGCAGGAAACTGCATCGCGACGAAAATCGTTCGGGAAGGGGTTTCCCTGCTCGCGAAGCTGCGCCAGCTTTTCGCGACGAGCCTGAAGTTCGTTATTTAGCTCCGCAGCGGATTGCGCAACGTCGTGCGCTTGAGATTGTTCAGACATGTTAGCGTTACCCTTTCTTATAGCCCGGCCTTGAGGCTGGCTTCAATAAACCTGTCCAGGTCGCCATCAAGTACGGCCTGAGTGTTGCGTGTTTCAACGCCGGTGCGCAGATCTTTAATGCGCGAATCGTCCAGCACGTAAGAGCGGATCTGGCTGCCCCAGCCGATATCCGATTTGTTCTCTTCCATCTGCTGCTTGTCGGCATTCTTTTTCTGCATCTCAAACTCATACAGCTTGGCCTTTAACTGACGCATTGCCTGATCTTTGTTCTTATGCTGAGAGCGATCGTTCTGGCACTGCACCACGATATTGGTTGGCATGTGAGTAATACGCACGGCGGATTCGGTTTTGTTGACGTGCTGACCACCGGCGCCAGAGGCGCGGTAAACATCAATGCGCAGGTCTGCCGGATTGATTTCAATATCAATATCGTCATCAACTTCCGGGTAGACAAACGCAGAGCTAAAGGAGGTGTGGCGGCGACCGCCGGAGTCAAACGGACTCTTACGCACCAGGCGGTGTACGCCGGTTTCCGTACGCAGCCAGCCGTAGGCGTAGTCGCCCATCACTTTGATGGTTGCTGACTTGGTTCCAGCCACATCGCCGTCAGACTCTTCAATCATTTCAGTCTTGAAGCCCTTGGCTTCAGCCCAGCGCAGGTACATCCGCACCAGCATGCTGGCCCAGTCCTGCGCTTCGGTGCCGCCTGAGCCGGCCTGAATATCGATGTAACAGTCAGCACTGTCGTACTCGCCGGAGAACATGCGGCGGAACTCTAGCTGCCCAAGGCGGTTTTCCAGCTGTTCGACTTCCTGTACCGTCTCGTTGAACGTGTCTTCATCGTCCTCTTCAACGGCCAGATCCAGCAGGCCGGAAACGTCTTCCAATCCCTGCTCGATGTGTTCAATCGTTTCTACAATGGCTTCAAGGGAGGAGCGCTCTTTACCCAGCGCCTGAGCCCGCTCGGGCTCGTTCCATACGTCAGGCTGTTCTAGCTCTGCGTTGACCTCTTCCAGGCGCTCTTTCTTGCCATCGTAGTCAAAGATACCCCCTCAGAACGGCTGTCCGTTCAGACAGGTCCTGTATCTGGTTTTTTACCGGATTTATTTCAAACATGATTTGTCGCTACCGTTAATCGCTGCGTGGACTGGATTTTCTACAAACGCGTAATTCTAGCGGATCTGGCCTGCGGAATATAGCCGCAGGCTGGATTTTTATGGTGTAATTTCTGAAGAGTTGGGCTAATTGACGCTAATTTTTGCGACTTTTCTCGATATTCCTCTCGTTGTGTCTTTTACTACTTCGCCCACAGGTGTTGAATCATCAGCTGTACGCTGCGGTTGCCGCGAAACTCGTTAACATCGAGCTTATAGGCGATTGTCGCCTCTTTTACGCTGGGATCCGGCCACTGTGTCGTATCTACGTTAAAGGCGATCCCGTCCAGCAACGCGCCGCCGCCAACCGGTTCCACCGTGATCTTCAGATGACGATCTTTCAGCAACCGCTGCTGTAAAATTTTGAACGAGCCGTCAAACGTCGGCTCAGGGAAAGCCTGCCCCCAAGGCCCTGCATCGCGCAGCTCTTCGGCGGTTTGTAGCGTCAAAAGCGGGCTTTCCAGCTCGCCGTCCGTCCAGACTACGCCTTCCAGCGCAGAAGGGTCTAGCCAATCGCCAATCAGCTCGGCAAAACGCTGGCGAAACTCGTCGAAACGGGTCTCTTCGATAGACAGACCCGCGGCCATCGCGTGGCCGCCAAAGCGCAGCATCAGGCCGGGATACAGCGTATCCAGCCGTTCCAGCGCGTCGCGCAGGTGCAGCCCTGCAATCGAGCGACCAGAGCCCTTCAGCACTCCGTTACCGGCGGGAGCAAAAGCAATCACCGGGCGATAAAAGCGCTCTTTGATGCGGGACGCCAAAATCCCTACCACACCCTGATGCCACTCAGGGTGATACATCGCTAGCCCATAGGGCAGCGCGTCGGCTCCCTGTTCCAGCTCATCACATAGCTTTAGCGCTTCGACCTGCATCCCCTGCTCTATTTCACGGCGAGTCTGGTTTAGCGCATCGAGATCGCTGGCCATGGCCCTCGCCTCTGTCATGCTGTCGCACAGCAGAAGCTCCACGCCGATAGACATGTTGTCCAAGCGCCCAGCGGCGTTAAGGCGCGGCCCCAGCGAGAACCCCAGATCGTTAGCGGTCAGCTTTCGAGCGTCCCTCTCCGACACTTCCAACAGCGCCCGGATCCCAGCTCGGCACTGCCCGGCACGAATGCGGTTTAGCCCCTGATGCACCAAAATGCGGTTGTTGGCGTCCAGCGCCACGACGTCAGCGACGGTGCCAAGGGCAACCAGATCGAGCAGCTCAGCCAGATTGGGTTCAGCAATATTCTGGTTCGCAAACCAGTCGTCCTTTCTCAGTCTGGCGCGCAGCGCCAACATCAGATAGAACGCAACGCCGACTCCCGCCAGAGACTTGGAAGGAAATTCACAGTCGTTCAGGTTAGGGTTAATAATCGCCTCAGCGGCAGGCAGCGAGTCCCCTGGCAGGTGGTGATCGGTAACCAGCACCTGAATGCCTTTGTCGTGAGCACAGTCCACCCCCGCGTGAGAGGAAATGCCGTTGTCCACAGTCACGATAAGATCTACACCCAGTTCAGCTGCCTGCTCCACCACTTCAGGGCTCAGGCCGTAACCGTCCTCAAAGCGATTTGGCACTAGGTATTTTACGGAGGGAAACCCCATGCTGCGCAGCGCCAGCACGCTCAGCGCAGTGCTGGTTGCCCCATCGGCGTCAAAGTCGCCAACAATGACTATTCGCTTTCGCTCGTGCAGCGCCTGAACCAATAGCTCTACGCCCGGCTCAATGCCGACAAGGCTTTGGTAGCCCAAAAGCCCTTTTGCCCCTTTTTCCAGCTGTTCAGCGGTTGTTACGCCTCGAGAGGCATAAAGGCGGCGCAGCAGTGGTGAAATCGTTGGCGGCAAAAAGCTGCCGTCTATTTGAGGGCGGCGGCGAAGCTCAGTTTTAATGGTCATGGGCTACAGGAATGTCATTTTTTGTTGAAAAACACAGCGCCCGCTGGGCAGAAACTACGCCAGCGGGCGCCAAAACGTAATAAATACAGTCAGGCTTACTGAGCCGCGCTCGCTTTCTTATGGGCGGCGTAGGCGTCCAGCGTTGCTTTTAGCTCACTAGGCGCGCTGTAGCCCGGCTGTACGGTGGTGCCGTCAATAACGATGGCGGGCGTCCCTTGGATGCCAAACAGTGAGCCCAGCATATAGTGACGCTTGATATCGATGTTACAAGTGGCGGGTTTAATCGCCTTGCCGGCCATCGCGTTGTCAAACGCCGTCATGCGGTCTTCGGCACACCAGATGGAAGCCATATTTTTTTCCGCTGCTGACTCAATGCCCTGACGCGGATAGGCCAGATAGCGAACGGTGATGCCCTGCTCGTTATAGCCCTGCATTTCTTTATGCAGCTTGGTGCAGTAGCCACAGGTGATATCGGTAAATACTGTCACTACGTATTTTTCCTGCGGCGCTTTGTAGACAATCATTTCATCTTTCAGCGCGTCTAAACGCTTGGTCAGGATCGGCGACAGCTGCTCGTTGGTCACGTTAACCGGCATTGGCCCGCTGATGTCGTACATTGGCCCCTGTAGAACGTGTTTACCGTCACTGGAAACGTACATAACGCCACCGTCAGTCAGCACGGTCTGCAACCCGGCAATCGGAGAAGGCAGAATATCGACTTCCGTCGCGCCCAGCTTCTGGCCCAGCGCCTGTTTAATGGCGGCATCGTCTGCTGAAGCTGTATAGGAAAACGCCGTCAGCGCTAGGGTCAGTAATAAGAAACCTTTTTTCATTCTCTTTCCTTTAAAAAGTTGCGTCCTTTCGTCATCCGCCTAAGCGCGCGGATGGTGTTGTTGATGTAGCAGTTTCAACCGTTCGGTCGCAACGTGCGTATAAATCTGGGTCGTCGACAGATCGCTATGGCCTAACAGCATCTGTACGACACGTAAATCAGCACCGTGGTTCAATAAGTGTGTTGCAAACGCGTGACGCAATACGTGCGGAGAAAGCGCTTCGCTGTCAATGCCCGCCAGTAAAGCATAATGTTTGATTCTGTGCCAGAAAGTCTGACGCGTCATTTTTTGCCCGCGACGGCTGGGAAACAGAATATCCAGAGCGCCGTTATTGATCAACCATGGGCGACCGTAGGCCAGATAGCGCTCCAGCCAGTAGACTGCTTCCTCGCCGAGCGGCACCAACCTCTCTTTGTCGCCTTTGCCGGTTACCCGCACAACGCCTTGGCGAAGGCTCACGTCGCCATTGAGCAACCCCACCAGCTCAGACACCCGAAGGCCGGTGGCATACAGCACTTCCAGCATAGCCTTGTCCCTCAGCTCTAACGGGTCTTCCACGCCGGGAGCCTGAAGCAGAGACTCAACCTGCTCTTCGGTGAGGTCTTTAGGCAAGCGCTGGGGCAGCTTGGGAGAAGCAAGTCGAGCAGAGGGATCGTCGGGGCGAGCCTTTTCACGGTACAGATATTGAAAGAATCGGCGCATCGCGCTAAGCATTCTGGCTGAACTGCTGGCCTTGTAGCCTCCGTCCATGCGGTCAGCGAGAAAACTCTGTAGGTCTTCCGGCTCGGCGCTTAAAAACGTCAGCTCGTGCGCCGCCAGCCACTCGCCCAGCGCTCGAAGATCCAGACGATAAGAGGCCAGCGTGTTTTCCGCCAGATTTTTTTCCAGCCAGAGCGCATCAAGAAATTGTTCAATCTGCACCGTGTGATTCTGCGGCACGCGTCCCCCACTTCTACTATAAAACAGAGCCCATTATGTCTGATCATACCCTATCTGGTATACTTTCCCATCGCTCAGTGACGACAGTGAATCAAATACAGCATGAAAATCGGTCTTTTTTACGGCTCCAGCACCTGCTATACAGAAATGGCGGCAGAAAAAATCCGCGACATCCTCGGTGAAGAACTGGTTGATTTACACAACGTAAAAGACTCACCAGTCACCCTAATGGAGAACTACCCCATCCTCATTTTGGGCATTCCTACTTGGGATTTCGGAGAGCTTCAGGAAGACTGGGCTAACGTTTGGCAGGATCTTGAGCGTCTAGACCTGAGCGGAAAAATCGTCGCGCTTTACGGCATGGGCGATCAGGACGGCTACGGCGAGTGGTTCCTTGACGCGCTGGGCATGCTGCACGACCATCTTCAGCCTCTGGGGTGCAAGTTTGTCGGCTATTGGCCGACCGAAGGGTACCAGTTTACCAGCCAGAGAGCCGTCGCCCCGGACGGCGTTCGATTTGTCGGACTGGCTCTTGATGATGTCGCTCAGTATGAACTCAGCGAACGGCGGATTGCTGACTGGTGCGAACAGATTATGGAAGAGACCGCGCTGCTGCTGTAAGTTCTTGCGCCTTAACGTGAACGTGCAGGCGCGATCACCACGCGTAGCTTATTCCTGAGCCTATCTGCCAGGGCGCTTCCATATTGTTGCCTCTGGCATACTGTGCCCCAACCCACACGTTAATAAACTCAGCTATCCGGATGTCGGTTCCTAGGCCAACCGTACCTTCACGACCGACGTCGCTGTCTTTTACCCTCACGCCGTCGATAGTCATTCGGTGGTTACCATCCGCTTCACCTTCTATAGACAGGTTAAAATAGGGTCGAAGCTCTACGTTTTTCACGTTCAGCCTAGCGCTGGTACTCACGCCGCCCTCTACGCGCAGCGAGCGATAGCCGCTGTCTTTCGCGCGCTGGCCGTTATCCAGTCGATAGTTCAGATTACCGTAGCGAACGGCTGACAGGCGAGCATAGGGCTCTATGGCCGCAGCTTCATTCTGAAAGCGCCATCCTGTTTTCAAGAAGCCGCCAGTGCCGCGAGTGGTGTAGTTACTGTGAGAACGCCCGTGAGCATAGGTAATATAGGCGTCATTTTTAACGTGTCCGCCCTTTAGGCTAGCGTCGAAAAACAGGCCGTTATCCATTCGGTAGGACGTGTAGAGAGTGCCGCCGTAGCCGTTAATGCTGCTGCCCATATCGCCTTCGTCCCGCATATTGACATCCGAACGCCCGCGAATAAACGCACCGCCAATTAAAACGTGCCCGCGCTTTGCGGCAAGGCGCCTGTCGGTGCCCACAATAAAGCCGTCACTGTTTTGCTTAAAACCAGAATTGTCGCCACTCATCTTCTGCCGACGGTTTCCACCGTAATAGCCGATCCAAACACTGTTACTGTTACCGTCGCTGACACCGTTGCGCTCGCTGTCCATTCGCTGCCCCAATGCGCGATCTTCTGCCTGCCACAGGTTTACGGCAGCGGCGCGAGTATTCACTGCAACCAGTGCACTAGCCGACCTTCTGGCAGAAATGCTCGAGTTATCGTTATCGCTAGCGCCCTCATCAGTCCCGCCGTTTTCGAGGCTGTCTCCACCTCCGCCTCCTCCGGGAATGCTGGGCGTGTCCGGTTCGCCGGGGTCACCCTTATCTACGCTACCATCGCCGACACTGCCACCCCAGTCGTTGTCTTCGCTATTTTCATTTTCCTTGTCTTTCTCCGCGTCCGTCTCAGAGAAACGGCTAATTTTGGAAAATGTTAGTGCAGCCGAATTATCCAACGCATTGAATGAAGATTTCTGAGGATAGGAAACGCCTTCTTTCGCCTGTAAAAACGGCGTTTTAAAGGGAAATAAAAGGAAAAAAAGGAAGTAATTGAACTTAGACTTCATAGCGTTTGTTTTTTATAGATTATAAACCGCTAAAGAGTACCCCATAATTATAAAACAACGCAAAACATCCCCAACATTTTTGTTGGGGATGTGTGTTAAGCAGTTCTGACGAACAGCATCATCTACAGTGCTACATGCAAACGATCCGCTTTTTGTTGGCTATTTCCACAAACGATATTTCTTTCTTTCGATCTGCTCTTCGCTATGGCAGTGGGCTCCCTTGTCTAGCTCACTGTCAGAAACTGCCTGCTGTTCTGCTGCCGGAGCGCCTCCTCCGCTAGCGGTTACGGTTGCCACAGGGGCTGTCGTAGAAATAGGAGCCGAGCCCACATTCGAAGACGATGAAGAAGCTCGTCCCGAAACCTGATACCAATCGAGGCGGCGGGTCAGCGTCATTACCACGCTTAGTGCAATAAACAGCAGAATAGCCCCCAGCAGCAGCGCATTGTCTTCTGACTGTAAAAGCAGATAGAGCACGCCATAAAGCGCCAGCAGCCCGAAGGCAAAACCGCACCCGCGCAGCGCACCGCGCAGTACCGCACTCAGGTAGAAACCAATCAGGCTACAGCAGCTGACGGCGGCAATACAGTAAGCCCAGGCGAAGCCAATACGCTCAGACAGCGCCAGCAGAATAACGTAGAACACGGTCAATGCTGATGCCACCAGCAGGTACTGCACTGGGTGAATCGCCAGCGATTTAAGCACTTCAAACAGGAAGAAAGCGACAAACGTTAGGCCGATAAACAGAATGGCATATTTCACCGTGCGCGTATTCAGCTGATAGTGATTAACCGGTTCAATAAAGCTCGTGCTGAACGTCGGCAGAGATTCTCCGCTGTACCGACGATCGCTGTAGGTCTCTTCCGTATAGTTTTTGGTCGCCAGATTTCGGTAGTCATAACCCAGAAAGTTATTGTTGATATTATTCGCGATCCAGCTGCTTTCCCACGTTGCGGTAAAGCCGTCGTCCTTCACTTCCCTCTGCTTTGGCAGGAACTGCCCAGAAAATTAGGGTGAGGCCAGTTGCCGTTAAGACTCAGCGTAGACGTTTCCCCCACGGGCATAACGGCCAAATGACCGCTGCCCTGCAGAGCTAGCGTGAATTCAAAGCCTATCGGCTCGCTGCCGTTAAGTATTCCCTCTGGCAGCATAGCGTGTATGCCCTGTGAAAACTTCGACGAGTTTGTTCCTGCTTCAAACAGAAGCGATTTTTTATCCATTTGAATTTCAGGGACTCGTGTAATGCCGCGAGAATCAGACAGCGCGACAATCGCGTACGGTACTCCGTAACTGATAGAACTATTATTGGCTGCTTTAAGCGGCATAAACACGCCTTTAAACGCTAGTTCGCTCTGGTATACCTGCGCCTGATAGATCCCCACTTTGCGAGGCTCGACGTTAACGTGACCGTCCACGGATAGCTTTGAAGGAAGCACATAGTGCGTACGATCGATGGATACCGTTTTAGTGACGCCTTTATCGTCTTTCTCTTTTTGATACAGGGTATAGGGGATTGCAATAATAGGGCCGATAACGGTTTGTTGCCCGCTAGTGCCATCCTGAATACGACTGATAACGCTCTGTCGATAGTCGTTGCGGCTATCGATCAGGTTAAGGATCATGCTAATAGGAATAAGCATCATTAGGGTGAAAAAGAACAGGGCAAAAAGCTTTAGCAACAGCGCAACGTGGTTCGACATCTCCGGTCACTCCTTTATCCGATATAGCACGCAGCCTAACTGGCTAAAGTGAAAAGAGGATGTCGTTATGTGAAGGGGAAGTGAAGTAAGCGCAAGTGGGATAAGTAGAAGTGGGGTAAAAATACCGCGCCGCTACAGCGCGGCGAGCTATTTTTCTTTTATAGGAAGGATAAACACCGCTCTGGCTCCGCCCTGTTCGCTGTTATCTAGGCTAATGCTTCCGTGGTGCAGCACCGCTACCTCTCGCACAAAGCTAAGCCCCAGTCCGGTACTTTTTCCCTTATCCGGCCTGGGCAGAGAATAGAAGCGGTCAAACACCCTATCCAGCGCGTAGTCAGGAACACCCGGCCCGCTGTCGACCACCGTCACTCGATAGTGTTTGTCGAAGACTTCACCAGTCAGCAAAATGTCACCGCCCTTGGGAGTGAAGTCCAGCGCGTTATCCAACAGATTGCTGAAAGCCTGTTCAAGCAGCAGCTTATCTCCGCGAACGCTGACCGGAGCAGCGATATTCGCCTTGAGCACCACGCCGCGCTGGGTAAACTGCGCCTCTTTGGCGCTAATGACCCCATAAAGCACCTGTGCCAAATCGACGATCGCCAGCTCCTGACGCAGACGGTTTTCCACCTGTGCCTGCTGCAGCATGCGATCCACCAGCAGCTGTAAACGTTCGTTTTGCTGAGAAATATTGTTGATAAAGCGCTGAGCGACCGGCTCGGGAGGCGCTTCTTTTAAAATTTCTGCCGCCCCGCGGATCGCCGCCAGTGGGCTTTTCAGTTCATGGGTCAGCGTGTGGACGTATTTCTCAATGTAGTCCTTGCCCTCCAGCTTAACCCGCATACTCTCCAGCGCCAGAGCCAAACTTTTCAGCTCTGTGCTGCCGACGTTAGGTAGCGTTGGCGCGCCGCCGTCGGCAACTTCACCCGCGTAGCGCACCAGGCGAGAAATCGAGCGGTTAATCCACCAGACGAAACCGGCACCGATAGTTAATGCAATGCCCAACAGCATAATGCCCGCGATCTCAATTCGCCGCTCGCTTCTGCGAATAACCGGCTGCATAGCCTCATTAGGCTTGGCAACGGTTAACGACCCTATAATATCGCCCTCTTCAGAGCGAATCGGCGCCGCCACGTACATGACTGAGGTGCTTTCATCATCGGGATCTAGTCGGGTGCTGCGCGCGCCATACTTCCCTCTGAGCGTCAGATACACGTCATTCCAGAGAGAATAGTCCTGACCAAGTGCCTCTCCGGTTGAATCAAAAATAACGATGCCTTTCTCATCGGTAATGTAAACCCGATACTCCATGTTATTTTTAACGATATCGTCTATCTTCGCCCCGATAGGCGTGCGGTTGATGTCACGAAAGGCCTGAATCAAATATCCCTGACTCAGGCTGTGGTGCCGGATATCCTGCTCGGCGATCTGAGCCAGCAGATTGGCAGTATCTACCATCATGCCTTCCGTGGCTCGCCGAACGCCGGGTTTCACTTCCTGCACGAAGATGTTCATGATGAAGTAGCCCGCAACGGCCACAATCATGAAAAAGCCCAACAGCAGACGAAAGCCAATCCTCATTCGTTGTGGCTCAGGCTGTAACCCAGACCACGGTGGGTCTGAATGGGGTTAGCGCTCTCGTTAACGGTTCGCAGCTTGGCGCGCAGAGTTTTAATGTGGGTGTCCACCGTACGATCCAGACTCTCTTCCGCATCTTGCCAGACCAAATCCATCAGCTGCTGGCGAGAGAACACCCGGCGAGGAGACTTCAGCAGGGTTCTAAGCAGCAGAAACTCATAGCGGGTCAGCGAAAGTGGCTGACCGTGAAACGCAATTGCAGCGCCCTCTTCGTCCAGCTCAAATGCGCCGTAACTCGGCAGGAGGCGCTTTTGCTTTTCCAGACGGCGCAAAATGGTGCGCACTCGGGCACTCACTTCACGTGGAGAAAAAGGTTTGGGGATATAGTCATCGGCACCGATTTCAAGCCCGACGATGCGATCCAGCTCTTCGCTGCGGGCGGTCAGAAAAATCAGCGGAAGATCCGCCACCTGCCCCAGCATGCGGCGACACAGGTCAAAACCGTTAATGTCGGGCAGGCCGACGTCTAAAATAGCCAGTGCCGGGCGCCCCTGAGCCAGCGCTGCCAGCGCAGGCTCGCCGCGCTCAAACCAGCGCACCTCAAAGCCGTCAGTTTCCAAGGTATAAATAAGCGTATCGGCAATGCTTACTTCATCTTCCACAAGCCAGATTACAGACATAAACGCGATCTCTTCATTGAGGGCTCAGAGCCTTTCCGTCCGGTGTGTTACCGGTTGACGTTTTACCGGCTATCCCGCTGCCGCTCAAGCTGCAACAGGTGAAAACGCAGGCTGCGCCACGACTCTTGACTCATACTGTCAATGGCAAGCCACAGGCGGCGCTTTTGCCGCTTACCCACGGCGGACTGAATAGTGATTAAAACGCCCCATTTGAGCATCAGCGTGCGGCCTTTAATATGCCACTCCTCGCGATGCCACTGAAAAACGCCACTTCGCAGCAGCGCCATTTCTCCCTGCATCCTCTGAATATGCCGCTGACTGCGCAGGCAGTCAAAAATAACCAGCGTCACTAAAAACAGCCACAGGGGCCAATAGCCGTCGTTCCAGGGGTACAGCAACACAATCAACACCAGAGCGCCGTGTATCAGCAGCGAGACACACTGACTCTTCCAGGAAATTCGAATATCACTCTTCCAAAGAACGGCGTTCTGCATTTTTTACCTGAATCATATTAATCATGCGCGCAAAGTCCGCATCATCCGGAACGGACTGATTCATCAGCCAGCGAAAAAGCTGAGGATCTTCACAGTCCAGCAGCCTGACAAACGTCATCTTGTCGGCGTCGGGCAGCGCGTCATAGTCGTGTTCAAAGAAAGGCATAATGGCGACATCCAGTTCACGCATACCGCGGCGGCAGGCCCAGTGGATTCGGGTTTTATTGTTAATATCCATATGTGCATACTCTTATTGGGTTATCGCAGGAAAGCCGTAGCTTAACAATTTGCTCAGGATTAGTGAAAGAGTACACTCAAAACTTAGTGAATATTTGCCGCTTTGCTCGAAATAACGCTGTGTTTGCTGCTAACGCTTTCAGTAAACGACGAATAGGGATCGAAACCGCCCGCCGTGGTACTGGCGTCAACGGCAGTTTTGGCTTATCTTGAAGGCATTCTGAAACGTCTTATTCAATACCTTGATTCGACGATATCTTCACGGTTCAGGCCGTCTTTCAGGCCTGCTTATGTCGGAGTTCTCATGATGTACACATCCCCCCTTCCGTCGCAGCTTGCTTCTACTTCACTTCATCTGCCTCTGACGCTCATGTCGCTGGAAGACTGGGCTCTGGTTACTGTGACGGGAGAAGACGCGCGTAAATACCTTCAGGGGCAGATCACCGCTGACGTTTTCGCTCTGGGAGACCAGCAGCACACTCTGAGCGCCCACTGCGACGCCAAGGGAAAAACCTGGAGCGCCCTGCGCCTGTTTCACCGCGGTGATTCACTCGCCTATTTACAGCGAGCCAGCGTGTGTGAACGCCAAGTGACCGAACTGAAAAAATATGCAGTTTTCTCCAAAGTCACTATCGCACGGGACGACGCAGCTCTGCTTCTAGGGCTGGCAGGAACGGGGGCCAGAGATGCCCTCGGTGCGCTCTATTCCACTCTGCCCGACGCCCAATCACCCTCTGTCACGGTGGACAACACAACGCTGCTCTACTTCTCTGCACCGTCAGAACGCTTTCTGATTGTCGCCCCGCAGGCACAGGCCGATCGCCTCTATTCATCGCTGCTAGGCAAAGCCGCCCTTAACGACAGTCGTCAGTGGCTGGCGCTAGATATTGAAGCGGGTCTGCCCATTATTGACGACGCCGTTGCCGGCGAGTTTCTGCCTCAGGGCGTCAACCTGCAGGCACTGGACGCTATCAGCTTTACGAAAGGCTGCTACACCGGTCAAGAGATGGTGGCGCGCGCTAAATACCGCGGTGCTAATCGGCGCGCTATGTACTGGCTAGAGGGGAAAGCGCTCACTCAGCCTGCGGTAGGCGATGAGCTGGAGTTGCAGTTAGGGGAAAACTGGCGGCGCACCGGCACGGTGCTGTCGTCGGTCAGACTAACGGACGATTCGCTGCGCCTTCAGGCCGTGCTGAACAGCGATCTGGAGCATGATGCCGTGCTGCGCGTCAGAGACGACGCGACTAGCCAGTTGGCTATTTGCCCTCTTCCCTATTCGCTGGAAGAAGCAGAGTAACCATCACGCGCTGCGGTTTTAACGAGAAGCCGCAGCGCAACTCATTTGCTTTTCTTACGCAATATAGAGATAAACTGCAAAGAAGTGGCAGGCGCTGCCTCCCAGCACGAAACCGTGCCAGATGGCATGATTAAAGGGAATGCGTTTGTTTACGTAAAATATCACCCCCAGCGTATAGATAATCCCGCCAGCGGCCAACAGGCTTACCGCTCCAGCCGACAGCGTCACCACCATCTGATAAATTACCACCAGCGACAGCCACCCCATCCCCAAATAGGTCACGAGGGATATCACTTTAAAACGGTGGGTAAACGCCAGTTTGAAGATCACGCCGATCAGCGCCAGGCTCCAGATAACCACCATCAGCCCTCGAGCCAGAGGGGAGTTTAAGCCGACCAGCAAAAAGGGCGTATAGGTACCCGCAATCAGCAGGTAAATAGCGCAGTGGTCGAACGTTTTAAGGCGACGCTTGGCTGTCTGGTTAGGAATAGCGTGATAAAGCGTAGAGGCAAGAAAAAGCAGAATGATGCTGCCGCCGTAAAGGCTATAGCTGGTAATTTCCAGCGAGCCTGCTTCATTGGCGACTGCCTGAGTCAAAAGCAGCACCAGCCCGACGATGCCTAAAATAAAGCCGACACCGTGACTAATGCTGTTCGCTATCTCTTCGGCAACCGAATACCCCTGTTTTACTGCTGAAGACATAAATATGCCCCTCAAGAGGAAAGGAGAACGGCTGCGACCGCAGCCATTCAGGAAACGACTGTCAGCTTATATGAGAATTATTTCAGTGTACACATGTAAGCTGAAATTTTATGTAAAGAAAAAGAAGGTAAAGAAAAAGTCGAATATCTGGGAACGTTTTGCCCGCCTGAATAGGGGAACGACGGCAGCCAGCATTACCATCAGCCGCAGAGTGCTCTATTCATTCAGACCATAGGAGACGACGCTTATCCATGTCTGTGAGTGCGGCCCATTGCTCGGCCCGGAAAGTATCATCTGCGAGCCTTTGGTTACTAAAGCCCTCCCACTAGCTGCAACAATCCCCAATCAGGGAGAAGCCAGACCAGGTTTTCCAATAATCCTGTCTATATTTTTGCGTTCTGCTTTCTGAATCTCTTTTAGTTCGAGGTGCTCTAACGCCTGCATCCACAGGCCAATTTTCTTACCTTCACTATCCAGCCCTGACATCCACAGCGTTTTTATATGATCAGGTTCCTCTTTAGCCCAAAGTAGCGCCTGTGAAATTGAGGTTTCTATATCACGGCTTTCATCAAACCGCTCTGGACGGTGCAGTCTTATTAAACAGTCCTCAGAGGCAGGTTCATTTGCTAATAAGATGCTGACGGCGGCTTCCGCACTCTCTTTTATCGGCGTCTCAAACGGGTTCAGCTGTACAGAGATAATTAAGAGCGCCGCAGCGCTATCAGAGTGTTTATCCAACCAGTTATCCACCACGTCGAGCCCGCTAGTCTCTACTTGTAATACTACGTTTAGATCTGGCGAAAGCGCTCCACAGGCATCAGTCCAGCTCAGCCTAACTTCTTCAGGGGAAAGAAGGGAGTCAACCTGAAGTGATATATATAAAACACAGTCTTTTGGTAAACGCTGAATGTGTCTATCCGTGTCGAACAGGAGCTGCTGGAATAGCGACAAAAGAAAGTCCGCTTCTGATTTTTCACCTCTGGGTAACGGGGAATGTCTGATAACCTGCCCCTGTCGAGTTTCTCTGGCGGACAAGACCTCTTCATTTGCCGACCTCCACTCACCGGACTCCCCCGAGGGCTGAACCACAGCTGAAGCACTCCCGAGGATATATAAAAAACGGCGTCCTCTGGCGATTTCCTGCTTGAGCCAGGCGCTACGTCGCTGGTTAAAGTTATCAATAAACTTTTGCTCAACGAGCCCATAAATAAGTCTGGATATAAACAAAATCAGCCAGACCGCTATAGCTGGCCCCATCAGTAAAAGCCAGAAAACCACCTCTGCCATCGATTTTCTCTCCGGCCATCCATACAGTACGGTGGCTGAGTTAATCACCATCAGCAGTATCAGCCCTCCACTCCAGAGAAATAGGTTAGGCAGCGAAGCCGGGGGCAGTTCATCAGGAATATCAGTGAGAATAACGGACATAGGCTATCCTGCAGTAACATAACGTAATGACGCGATTAACCGACAGCCGCAGGCACACTGGTGCCCATCGAATGCAATCGGTATCCCGTTATCCGTAAAGGACGCATTTCCCTCTGCAATAACGGTAAGATTATGCAGTGGGCAGGTTACGCTATCCCCCAAACGCGCAACGGGAACGCCGTGGAATGTCATAGTTGATGACGCAGAAATAACAGTGCCACCGTGTGTCGTCTTATCTCCCAGTCGAATAACGCCAACAAGCATGTTCAATCCCCCTCAACCGATATCGGCCCGCCGTCGGCGCGCTTTATCAGTGTCCACGTAGTCGGGTTACCATTTTCTCGCGGCGGCATAGGGAAGCTCTGTTGAACCGTGGCGTACTCCAGTGGAAAGCCGGATCCATAGAAGCCGGTATGGGGGCACGGCTCTGCCGTTTTGGCGGTAATCAGCCGGGACTGTACGCTTTTGGGCGGCGCGCTGACGTTAAGCTGTGGAGCGTTGTCGAAACGCGCTAGCCAGCAAGCCGTACTGCGTTCATCAAAGCGAATTTCCCCCGCGTTAGAGCCGTAGCCCATAGAATCCAGCTTCGGGGCACGAATAGGCCTCAAAGCCTGATTAACCTTGACGTAGAGATCGGGATAGGGATCTTTCTCAATCCAGCCCAGCTCTGGCCACTCGCCCGCGCGCACGACCATTCCCCCTTCATAGGGCAGCAGCGTGATATCTGTCTTATCAAATGCCGCGAGCAGTGCCTGCTGGCCGCCAAGCTTGGTGAGCCACCCGTTGTCAAAAAAGGTGTACCAGTTCACCGAGGTGATTCCGTCACGGTACTGTTTATCACCATAAGGGTTGGTCATATCAATACCGTTAAACGCCTGCCCTATTTCATACTCCAGATGCTGAAACTTTTCATGCTCGTAAATCTGCTGTAGCCCCAGCCCTGCCAGACCGTGCATCGGTTTTAACAGCGTACAGAAGTCTAAAATCAGTCGTTCAAAACGCTCTTTTCCTCCTTCCATCTTTAACTCTGATATGGGCAGATAAAAACGCACATAGGAGACAGGATGATGAATATATTCGAACCAACCAGCAGGCGAAAACATATCTATTTGATAGTCACTAACACTGTGTCTACCACTACTTGAGCCCCACAATATTTCTGCGGCACCATCCTCTAACTCTATTAGTCGTTGTATTCGATTATCTTTACTTCCTTTAATAAAAAGCTCTGGTCTATTAACGTTATCAATAAATCCCCAACACAGCCTATCACCATAATCCTGAATATATCGCTCTATCGCCTCGGCAATCGCCCGGCGTTTTTCCTCACGCCATCCTTCGTCAATATGGAAGATGGCGACCAGCCCCACCTGCAGCACGGTAAGTTCGGGATTACACTCATCGCCGTAGGTAAACTCCCAGCTCGCCTCGTCAAATTGGTCAAAAAAGCTCATGGGCTATTTCTCCCCATCACTTTCTACCGAGACCGATGTTGGCCCGCCGTCAGCGCGCCTGAGCAGCGTCCATTGAGTAGGATTGCCATTTTTCCGCGGCGGCATAGGGAAGCCCTGTTGAACCGTGGCGTACTCCAGCGGAAAGCCGGATCCATAGAAGCCGGTATGGGGGCACGGCTCTGTCGTTTTGGCGGTAATCAGCCGGGACTGCACGCTTTTGGGCGGCGCGTTGGCGCTAAGCTGCGGGGCGTTGTCGAAGCGCGCCAGCCAGCGTGCCGTCGACTCTTTATTAAACCGAATCTCACCAGCAATTGAGCCATTGCCAAAAGAGCCCATATCCGGCGTACGTACTGGCTTAAGCACCTGATTCACTTTTACATAAAGATCCGGATAGGGATCTTTTTCAATCCAGCCCAGCTCAGGCCATTCTCCTGCTCGAATAACCACGCCGCCGTCATAGGGCAGCAGCATAATATCTGTACTGTCAAAACGGGTTACCAGTTGCCCCTTTCCTCCTAATTTTTCAACCCATTCATCCGCTAAAAAGGTGTACCAGTTAACGGAGCTAAAGCCATTACGCATCCCACGATTGGTTGAATTAGAGGTCATATCAATCCCATTAAACATCTGAGCAACTTCATATTCCAAATGCTGATACTTATGGTCTTCATATACCTGCTGTACGCCTAGCCCGGCCAAACCGTGCATCGGTTTTAACAACGTGCAGAAGTCCAAAATCAGCCGTTCAAAGCGTTCTTTTCCCCCTTCCTCTTTTAACTCTGAGACTGGTAAATAAAAACAAACGTAAGAGACGGAACGATGAACATATTCAAACCATCCGGCCGGTAAAGCAGCCCCTATCTGATAATCACTGACATAGTCCAGACTGTGGCTTGAACCCCAGCGCGTATCGGCATCATCATCTTCCAATGCCAACAGCCGCCGGATCCGATTACTGCCATCTTTTCTAATAAAACGTTCTGGCTTATTAACATTAACAAGATAGCCTGACTGTAACTTGTCGCCATAATCCTGAACATATCGCTCTATCGCCTCGGCAATCGCCCGGCGTTTTTCCTCGTGCCATCCTTCATCAATATGGAATATGGCGACCAGCCCCACCTGCAGAACGGTAAGCTCGGGATTACACTCGTCGCCGTAGGTAAACTCCCAGCTCGCCTCGTCAAATTGGTCAAAAAAGCTCATTGTTACTCTCCCGATCTTATTAGTCCGGCCAGTAGATATAGCGCTGCTCGGTTTTTGCAGGATTGGACAGAAAGTCTCTTGTGAGTGCGATCTGCGTTTCACTGGATTCAGGCTCTTGCGCCGCTGCTTTATTGATAATCGCCTCGTTGGCTGCCACCAGAGCGGTAAACTTAACTAGCTGCTCTACCGTCTGCCTGCTCATATTGCCAAACTGAACCACGTTAGAGCCTACCGTCATTGTTGTCTCTCTGGCGGCAACGGCCGCCTCAGCCGCTACCGCCATCGACGACTCCGCGACCGGCACGGACGGTGCTACAGCGGCCGTGGTTGCCGCTCCAGTTCCGACGGCCATCACGCTACCCGCTGCAATGCCGTAAGCGCCGATGCCCCACATAGCCCCTCCTAGCGACATCTCAAGACCCGCGATTGCCTTCCTCATTCTGTGCATTTCGGCCTCCGACGGCGGCGCCTCCAGCCGGTTTCCCTGTGTCAGCTCGCTGTAGTCGCGCACCGGTTCCGGATAAACCGGCATCAGGCGCCGCCGCACGTCGTCCAGCTCTTGGTCTATCATGCCAATCAGGTGCTGATACTCTTCTACTTCTGCCCGCACTCTGGCCCGCTGCTTCATCTTCTCCAGCCCCTGCGCCAGCGGCCTGTACATCGGCTCCTTTTTCGCCTCCCTCAACCAGTCTCTCTGTCGGCGGTTATCAATCTGACAGGTATTACTTTGTAATAAATGAAACTTTCGTCTCTCTCCAGCAATTCGCTCATAAGCGCGCTTCTGTGTCTCTAATAGCTTATCCCCGCTCTGATTAAACTTTATCTCTATCACATCATCGAGGTTGGCCTGCTCAAACGCCGCCTTCCCCGACAGTTCGATGTTTTTCAGCTTCACCACGTCAGGTATGCGAAACAGGCCGCGGGTAACCTTAAATATCCGCGTCAGCTCACCGCCTATCTCTTTTAGCGGGCTGTATATTTGCCGCATTTCAGGCGTCAGCATGCTTTCCAGCTCGCTGAGCAACAGCAGCAGCTTTGTCACTTCAACTCGCAGATCGGCAGTGGCGATACCGTGCAGCCGGTACACATATCTTTCTTTAATGACGTTATATTCCGACAGCGGGAAATCGCTTGGCCGATGGGGCTGTTCCCGGCTCATAATCGGCTGCGGCGGATCGGTCGTCATGTCGTAGCCGCACTCGCCAATGTAGGGCCAGTGATAGTTAAAGGCTCGGTTATCCAGCCTTACCAGTTCGGTAACTACCCGCTGGTAAACCGTAGCGCCATCGGCGCGCGTAATGGGATATTTAAGCGCATAGTTGATTTTTTGGCACAGATACCAGAGATCCAGAGGATTGGTGACCGGCAGCGCCGTTCCGGACGCATCTGCCTTCGTTGTCGCATTTCCCTTTCCCGTATCGTGAGCCGAGCCTGTCTTTCTTTTCTCTGTCACTTCGCCTGCTCCTCTTGCATCTCTTTGGCCTCGCCTGTTCGGTTAAAATCCAGACTAAGTGGGGTATCACTGTCCCAGTAGGCGGCTTCAACTAACAGACGATCCACCCGCTCAGGATGCGGCTGTACTGATATAGGCTCGCTCGAGGCGGTATAAATCGCCTGTGTGTTGCCGCGCTCATCGGTATGCCCTGAAATATCCTGCCCGCTCCAGCTTAGGGTGTAAGGGAAGTTGGCCAACGGTTGATTCGTTTTCTGATCGCTGAGAGTAAAAAACTCACTACAGCCGTCGACATTGGGAACGTTAGGAAAAGTAGGAGGCCTAGCGGCGGGGCCAGAAGTATCAAAACTGGCGCTTTTGATTTTAAAATCGCCCAGCGTAGCCAGCTCGATCAGGCATTTATCGAGCGAAATATAGGTACCGTTGGCGTTAAGCGTAATTTTCTTTTTAGCGTTGATGATGATTTCATCTTCCGTGCTGATAATAGAAAGCCCCTTTCGGGCAATCAGATCCAGCCCGTCGCCCTGCGCCTGAATCTCCACCTTGCCTTTAGCGGCAAATAACCTGATGCCGGCCTTCTTCACAAACAGACTAAACGCCTCTCCCGCCGCCATCGTCAGGCGCCTTATGGCACTGATATCTACATCTTTACCCGCCGTCAGCGCCAGATTCTTCCCTGCGGATGCATGAAGGTGCTCACCGCTGGTCAGCGCAATACCCTTCGGTGCGCTAAGCAGAACAACGGCGGATTTTAGTGCGTCAATGCGTTCAGCCAGCAGGCTCTGTTGAGCCTGTACGTCAGCCGCGAGCGCTAAAGCGGCACTGGCGGCTTCAGACAGCGAGCGCATTTGGTGATTAGCCGCAGACAGCTGCTCCAACGCGGCATCAATACTTAGCGCGTTTCCTTTGGCCTTTTCCTGTGCGTGAGCACCAATAAACAGCCCTTTTCCGGCACGAATGGCTCCCCACTCGTCCGTTCTTAGCTCAAAGCCTTCACCGCGCTTTTCTCTTTTACCGTTAACCAAATGACCCATATTCAGCTGAGTTTTACCGTACTCGGTAGCGATCTTGATGTGCTCTTTGCCTCGCTCATCGTCCATCCGCAGCTTGTTGTTGGCGGGAGTACGTATCACGTTGCGCTTGTGGTTGGCCGCCGTTACCGGCTCAGGGTGACGTGAATCGTGCATCGCGTGTGAGATATAGGGGCGATCCGGGTTGCCACCGGTAAACGCTATCGCCACTTCCGTACCGTCTATCAGCGGAAAGTGCAGCCCGTAAGTATCACCCGCATAAACCGAGGCGCGGCGCATCCACAGGCTTTCCTCGCCCCTACGCCACTTATCGTTCAGATCGAAGTCCATCTTCACCCGATAGCGACCGTCGCTGTCCATATAGCCATACTGGTCGCTGTCTGGGCTGGTCACTCGGGCGGGCAGCGTCCCGCTGATACTGGGCCACGGCAGTAGCTCTGGTCGGTAGGGACACATCACGTCATAAGGAATGCCGATAAAAGTCAGCTGATATGCCAGGCTCCTGTCGCCTACGCTACTTACCGACACAATCAGTATTCCGCGCTTAGCCTCGGCTATCGACGAACCGCTAACCGTCAAAATTTGACCGGGAGCCAAGTGCATTAGCGTCGTTTTACCGGCAATAGTGACCTGTTCAGTCATCAGCCGCTGGTGGCGCAGCTTTGCATACCATGCCCCTTGTCCAACCTCTTCGGGCTCTTGCTCTTCTTCACCCCGCTGTTCACCGCTAAAGCTGGCTTCAGTCATCAGATCCATACCTTGGTAGACTATGCTCTGAACCCTATTAGCCCGATGCTGTATATCCCTCCCTGCTGAACTTACCGAGCCAGTAATAGTGTCGATCGCTGAGTCCAGCGAATCAGTCACCCTGCCCGTCATACTTCCTAGACTCGAACCGCTACCGGAAAAACCTGTTGGTAAAAGTTCTTTTTCCTGAGCTGCAGTGGTGCAGTCATCCAGATCGCGGCCAAACGGCTCCATCGAATCACTTTGCTCACTGTCACTCAGTACTGATTCACCACATTCCCTATAGTGTTCGGCATAGAGATAGCGCCGACCGTGCGTAGTTGTATCCTTTTTTCGCTCATTGGCCTCCGACTTCATTCTGGTTTGCGCAGTGCGGTAGTTATAGTCCTGTGTAATAACCCGATTAGGCACAGTCCTGCGCGTTACTGACATGTCCCACACCGCCTCCTGACCATCATCAATATGGCCAGAGGGCGTCCGGTATTCCGCTCGCGGCCCGTCCTGATACTGCTGCGCAGAATCGCCGAATACCACTACGTCACAACCGTTTTTCGAATGGCTTTCAAACCAGAACCAGATACCCGAATCCGCCAGAAGACGGCGGATAAACGTCAGATCGCTCTCTTCCCACTGCGTCACATACTCTTTAACCGGATAGCTTTCCGACAGCTCAAAGCGAAAATCTATTCCGGTCAAACCATGCTTACGCAGTACGGCCTCTACGATCTGCGGCACCGTCTGATTCTGATAGATCGCGCATCCTCGCGTATTTTCCAGAAGCTGTAAGCGTGGGTAGACAGCAATTTCGTACCGAGCCTCGTCAACAGAGGATGAGAGCTGGCTAAACGCCATCGCTACACCGTACAGCTGATGTTCTTCACCAAACTCCGTTCCCAATCTGGCATTGAAGCCAGACAAATCAGAAGTCATCCTCTTTGCCACAGAAGATAAAACCCTACCGCCTACCTTACCTAACGTATTACTCAACGTGCCTAACGTCGCGTTTACCAAGCCGCTCTCTCTGCCTGTCATCAAAGCAATCACCACGCGTTTGCTCAGCACCTGTGACATAGAAAGCCCGTGAGGTGCAGTAAACTGCACAACAAAACTCCACGACTGACTTAAATGTTTCTGCCCCTCAAGGTGTAAAACAGACAGCGTTTCTTCCACACCGTCTATGCCTAGGCGATAGCGATTTATGTCGTCCGCTTGAGGCGCACAAGTGCGTTTTTTAACGCTGTCAAACAGTTCACTTACACCACTAGCCGACAGACGTTTGGTTAAATGTTTCAAATCTTTATCATCACTCGAATAAAACATTTTTATTCCTTTTTATTCAATGTGTTGCATTATTTTTTCATTTTTAACCATAGTAATAAAAAAAAGAAAATGGAGGAAACTGCCTAAATGGACAGGTGAGAGGAGCACGAAAAAAAGGGGGAGTGAAGTTAGAAGAAAGGAGAAAAAAGGGAAAAAAGGGAGAAAAGGGAAAAAGAAGAAATAAAAAGCCCCGGCACTCCGGGGCTTTCACTCAATCAGAAGAAACTGCAACTGCGTTACCGGCCAGACTCCAGCTCGGCGTCCGGTACGCCCGAGCCAAACCCTGCCGCTTTTCCTACACCAATCACAATAGGAGACAGCAGCAGCAGCGCCGCGAGGTTAGGGAGCACCATCAGGCCGTTGAACATGTCCGCCATCTTCCACACCAGATCCACCTTAAACAGTGACGCGGCGAAGATAAAGCAGATTACCATCAGCTGATAGATCCGCACCGCTGACACGGACTGGAACAAATAGCGCACGTTGTTTTCTGCGTAGTAGTACCAGCCAATAATGGTAGTAAAGGCAAAGAAGAACAGTGAAGCAGAGATAAACAGGCTGCCAAACTGGCCAAAGATATACACATACGCCTGTTGAGTCACCGTAATACCCTGGCCGCGGAAAATGCTCAGGAAAGAGTCGCCCACGCGACCGGCTGCATCCCACTCTTTCATGCCGGAAGTAATGATCACCAGCGCTGTCAGCGTCACGATAAGGCACACAACGAAAACCCCCATCATGGCGATAAAGCCCTGCTGCTCTGGACGTGAAACCCGCGCTACGGCGTGAGCGTGCGGCGTTGACCCCATGCCCGCCTCGTTAGCAAACAGGCCTCGGGCAATACCAAAGCGCATTGCCTGCTGAATACCGATACCGACACCGCCGCCGACCACTGCCTGAGGGTTAAACGCGGCAACAAAGATTGATTCAAACGCGGGCAGCACGTACTCATAGTTGATAGCCAGAATGGCAAAGGCGCCGATCAGGTAAAGACAGGCCATCACCGGAACGACTTTCTCACTAAACGAAGCGATACTGCGAATGCCGCCAATGACGACTACGCCCGCCACAACCGCCATGACCACCCCCATAACCCAAGTAGGTACGCCCAGCGAGCTGTTAAACGCAGAAGCGATGGCGTTTGACTGCACCATGTTGCCAATAAAGCCCAATGCGAAAATAATAAGCACGGCAAACACACAGGCCAGCCACTTACACTTTAGCCCCTGTTCAATGTAGTAAGCCGGGCCGCCGACGGCCTGACCGTTTTTGTCTTTGGTCTTAAACTTTTGCGCCAGAATGGCTTCCGCATAAATCGTCGACATACCGAGGAAAGAGGACACCCACATCCAGAAAATCGCGCCGGGGCCGCCAGCGAGGATCGCCGTTGCAGGCCCAGCTAGGTTACCGGTACCGACTTGCCCAGCAATAGCCGTTGCCACAGCCTGAAAGGAACTCATCCCGCTCTTGTCAGCCTTTTTCCCCTTCAGGGACATCCCGCCAAACAGCTCTTTAACGCCGGTGCCAAAGTGGCGAACCTGAACAAAGCCCAGACGGACGGTAAAATA
This sequence comes from Leminorella richardii, assembly GCF_900478135.1. Taxonomy (NCBI): domain Bacteria; kingdom Pseudomonadati; phylum Pseudomonadota; class Gammaproteobacteria; order Enterobacterales; family Budviciaceae; genus Leminorella; species Leminorella richardii. The sequence goes on along the minus strand of NZ_LS483470.1, from coordinate 573,303 downwards.
GATCCCGGTACCACATAGCAAAAAGATTAATACGTGATCCCAGAGCAGGCTATTCACAAAATCAACCAGCTGTTCCAGTAGTTCCATGCTTTAAATCTCTATCGTTGTCGGCGTTTGCTTTTCACAAGCGCATTATTTTTATTTGCGGAAATAGATTCCTCATTAAGCGGTGATTCAACGCGCTTTTCACCGATCCATTTGCCTTTCACTCGGCAAAGAGAAACCGTCTCAATGTGCCGAAGGCGCATAAAGAAAGAGTCATAAACAAATAGATCAGGGATCGGCGTTATACCGCGATTGGGAATATAGCATCAACAAAATGCCCTTGGATACGGCATTTCCGCCGATCTCAGGGCACTGTATATAAATTCATGAATTTTTCTAATGCATAACGTCAAAGCATTTATGGCGCTCTTGCTCCAAAGCGCTCTACTGGGCTGATGCTGGGAAAAACAGGCATGAGAATCGATAAAATTTTACCAACAGAAAAAATATGATGGCGATCCCACTTTGGACCGCCATCTTTTTCGATTAACCGCTATTAAGCTCTGTTAAGCACTGATGTCGATATCAGTATTCCGACATCGGCACACAGGAGCAGAACAGGTTTCTGTCGCCGTACACGTCGTCCAGCCGCTTGACGGTCGGCCAGTACTTATTGTTCAGCGCGTCTGGAGAAGGGAAAACGGCCAGCTCTCTGCTATAGGGATGCTTCCACTCTTCAACCAGCTCTGCCTGCACGTGCGGGGCGTTAACCAGCGGATTGTCGTCCTTCGGCCATTCTCCAGACTGCACGCGGCGGGCTTCCTCTCGAATTGCCAGCATGGCGTCAATAAAGCGATCGAGCTCCACTTTACTCTCCGACTCCGTCGGCTCCACCATGAGCGTACCGGCAACGGGAAACGACATAGTAGGCGCATGAAAACCGTAGTCGATTAGGCGTTTGGCAATATCCATCTCGGTAATGCCGCTCTCCTCTTTCAGCGGGCGAATATCAAGAATGCATTCGTGAGCCACCAGACCGCTGCTGCCCGAATAAAGCACCGGATAGGCGTCTTTTAGCCGCTGAGCGATATAGTTCGCATTCAAAATAGCGACCTGACTCGCCGTCTTCAGACCCGATGCCCCCATCATGTGAATGTACATCCAGCTGATAGGAAGAATCGAAGCGCTGCCAAACGGCGCAGCCGACACCGCTCCCAGTCGCGTAATGCCCTCTGGCTGAACCACGCTGTGGCCGGGTAAATAGGGAGCAAGGTGCTTCTTCACGCCGATAGGCCCCATGCCCGGGCCGCCGCCGCCGTGGGGGATGCTGAACGTTTTATGGAGGTTAAGGTGGGAAACATCAGCACCAATGTAGCCGGGCGTCGTAATGCCGACCTGAGCATTCATATTGGCGCCGTCGAGATAGACCTGACCGCCGGACTCATGCACGATGCGGCACGCTTCTCGAATGGTTTCTTCATACACCCCGTGCGTTGAAGGATAGGTCACCATAATGCACGAAAGGTCATTGCGGTGTTCTATCGCCTTTTCCCGCAGGTCAACCAAGTCAATATTGCCCTGTTTGTCACAGGCGACTACCACAACCGTCATGCCTGCCATCTGCGCCGAAGCGGGGTTAGTACCGTGGGCAGAGCTTGGGATCAGGCAAACGTGGCGATGACCTTCACCGCGCGCGGCGTGATAACGGCGGATTGTCAGCAATCCCGCATATTCCCCCTGAGCGCCAGAGTTAGGCTGCATACTCACGGCGTCATAGCCGGTGATCAGCGCCAGCCACTGGGAAAGCTGGTTTAGCATAGTGTGATAGCCCTGCGCCTGCTCTGGCGGGCAGAACGGGTGCAACTCGGCAAACTCAGGCCAGGTAATGGGGATCATCTCCGCCGCTGCGTTTAGCTTCATGGTGCAAGAGCCTAGCGGGATCATCGCCTGATCCAGCGCCAAGTCCTTACGGGCTAGGCGATGCAAATAGCGCATCATCTCCGTTTCGCTGTGGTAGCGGTTAAACACTGGGTGAGTCAGGATAGGCGTCTGGCGCAGCATTGGCGACGGTATTGAACAGCTATCTGTCATACAGCGGACGTCGAGCGCATCGACATCCAGTGCGCGACTGTCCCCTAGCAGCACGTCAAATAGCGTATTAACGTCGTCCACCGTAGTGGTTTCGTCCAGTGTGATGCCCACTGCACCGTGCAGGTCGGCGCGCAGGTTAATGCCAAAGCTCAGCGCACGCGTCAGCACCGCCTCTTTGTCTTCAACCTCAACGCACAGCGTATCAAACCAGCTGCTGTGGCGAAGCTTTAGGCCTTTCTCTTTGAGCCCTGTCGCCAGAATATCCGTCAGACGGTGAATGCGTAAAGCAATGCGTTTTAGGCCCTCAGGGCCGTGATAAACAGCGTAGAAGCCTGCCATGTTGGCCAACAGCACCTGAGACGTACAGATGTTTGAGTTAGCCTTTTCGCGGCGAATGTGCTGTTCGCGGGTCTGCATCGCCATGCGCAGTGCTGTCTTGCCGGCCGCATCGCGAGACACGCCGATGATCCGCCCCGGTATTGAACGCTTAAACTCGTCTCGACAGGCAAAAAATGCGGCATGAGGGCCACCGTACCCCATGGGAACGCCAAAGCGCTGTGACGATCCAAACACGACATCGGCTCCCGCTTCGCCGGGAGATGCCAGCAGCACCAGTGACATAATGTCTGCCGCCATGCAGATAATCACGCCGTCGGCTTTCAACTGACGAACAGTTTCCCGGCAGTCGTTAATTTGTCCCTCTGTACCGGTCAGTTGAAACAGCGCACCGAACAGATCGCCCTGTTTTACCGCCTCTGCCATTGGCGCAACCACGACGCTAAAGCCAAAGGTTTCTGCTCGGGTTTTCACCACGTCGATAGTCTGTGGGTGCACGTCGTTTGCAACAAAGAACGTTTTCGCCTCTTTGCGCTTTCCTGCCCGTTTGGCCATCGCCATCGCTTCGGCTGCGGCGGTAGCCTCATCCAGCAGTGACGCTGACGCCAGATCCAACCCGGTCAGATCCTGTGTCATCTGCTGAAAGTTTAACAGCGCTTCCAGCCTCCCTTGGGAAACCTCCGGCTGATAGGGCGTATAAGCGGTATACCAGCCCGGATTCTCCAGCACGTTGCGCAGAATAACTGGCGGCGTCAGGGTTGGGCAGTAGCCCATGCCGATGTAGGAACGGTAGCGCTGATTCTGGGACGCTATAGCCTTAAGCTCTGCCAGCGCCTGATGCTCTGTCATGGCGTCGCCGGTGGCTGGCGGATAGGGAAGCTGAATGTCCGCTGGCACAATCCGGCCGATAAGCTCATCGAGGCTGCTCGCGCCGACGGCAGTCAGCATCTGCTGGCGCTCTTCCCGAGAGGGGCCAATGTGACGTTCAATAAACGACTCACCGTACTCAAGCTGTCTCATTGTTTGATTCATTGTGTAGCCTTCCTGAGTAGAGTTTCCTATTCATCTGCAATCGTGGACTGATACCCCTGTGCATCCAGCAAATCGCCGATTTCGCTTTCGCTGCTGGCTTTAATGCGAAACAGCCAGCCCCCCTCGTAAGGTTCGCTGTTCACCAGCTCCGGTGACGACTCAAGCTCACCGTTAACCTCAACGATATCGCCGCTTATCGGCGCATAGATATCAGACGCAGCCTTCACAGACTCCGCTACCGCGCACTCTTCGCCAACAGAAACGCTTCTGCCCACTTCAGGCAGTTCGATAAACACCATATCCCCCAGAAGGTGCTGCGCGTGGTCGGTAATTCCTACGCTATAGACGCCGTTCTGCTCTTCACGAATCCACTCGTGAGACGTCGCATACTTCAGTTCAGCAGGTACATTACTCATGTCGTTCTCCGTTTGTTAGGGTTTAACGCCCGATGCATTCAGGCGGTGTTTCAAGGTTCTGCCCGATAGCTACAGTATGGATTTCCCGTGGCGAACAAAGCCCGGCTTGACGACTCTCACCGGCATTTCTCGACCGCGAATGGGAACAATGGCCGACTCGCCAATAGTCGGCGGCACTCGCGCCAGCGCAATGCTGTAGCCAAGCGTCGGTGAAAAGGTTCCGCTGGTAATGATGCCTTCCTGTACGTTCCCCTGCGCATCGCAGAAGGTGACCGGCAGCCCAGCGCGCAGAACGCCTTTCTCTGTCATCACTAGCCCGACCAGTTTTTCATGCTGCCTACCGCGCTGGGCTTCTAACCCCTCTCGGCCAATAAAATCGCGCTCGGCAGGCTCCCAGGCGATGGTCCACCCCATGTTTGCCGCCAGCGGAGACACGCTTTCATCCATCTCCTGCCCATACAGATTCATTCCCGCCTCAAGGCGCAGCGTATCGCGCGCTCCAAGGCCACAGGGAACAACGCCCTCTTTCATCAGCGCCTGCCAGGCGCCGTCCAGCGCTTCAATCGGCATCATCAATTCATAGCCTTCTTCTCCGGTATAGCCGGTGGTCGCCACGAATAAACTGCCCGTTTGTTTGCCAAAAAACGGCGCCATTCCAGCAATGGCGCTGCGCTGTTCGTCTGTCAGAAGGCGGGCTGCTTTCTCTTTTGCCTCAGGCCCCTGCACGGCAATCATGCCCAGATCGTCGCGAACCTGAATCTCTACACCGTATGGACGGGCATGCTCTGTAATCCAGTCCAAATCCTTTTCGCGCGTGGCAGAGTTAACGATGACGCGAAAATAGTCCTCTGCCAGAAAGTAGACGATCAGATCGTCAATCACGCCGCCAGAGGCGTTGAGCATGCCGCTGTACAGGGCTTTCCCCGGCTGTGTCAGCTTTGCTACATCGTTTGCCAGCAGGTAGCGTAAAAACTCCCGCGTGCGGGCGCCGCGCAGGTCGACAATCGTCATGTGGGAAACGTCAAACATACCGGCCCGCTGGCGAACAGCGTGGTGTTCGTCAATCTGAGAGCCGTAGTTGAGGGGCATCATCCAGCCGTGAAAGTCGACCATACGGGCGCCACAGGTTAGATGTCGCTGATACAGAGGGGTTTGTTTAGCCATGATATCCTCTTAAGCGTTTTAAACGCACCGACAGCGCCTAGAGTCGCAACGGCACATGTAATTATATTTTGAAGAATTTGTTAATCATTATCGCAACATGTAAACAATTATCATCATGCAACACTTTCACTGCCTATACTGCGTTTCCCTGCACAGAAATTGTCTTTTGTTGTAGAAGGAAAAATGGAACCAGCCGCTAAAATAATTTTAATAGCATGATAAATAATCAATTAATGAGAGTTTCGCATTAAAAAAAATAATGAATAACCCACATCTCAATTAGAATTTTTCATCATTATCAATGTTTGAATACAGCAGAAAGGCAGTTCCGCCCCGAAAAACGGGGCGGAAGGGGAAAACAAGAAGGGATATCGGGTGATGAGTCTCTGCGACTACGCTTTGTCGTTGAGCCATTCAGGCAGATCGTGAAGCCCCATAGCCTGATGCACCAGATGGGGCTTTACGCCCGGCAGTGTATCGGCCAGAACCAAGCCGACGTCTCTAAACAGCTTTTTCGCGGGATTGTCGCCGTCAAACAGCGTTTTGAATCCCTGCATAGCAGCCAGCATAGCGGCAGCGCTGCGCTTACGGCTACGCTCATAGCGGCGTAGATAGAAGTAGTTACCGAGGTCTTTGCCCTCTTTTTGCAGGCGCTTAACTTCAGCAATCAGACAGGCTGCGTCCATAAAGCCGAGGTTGGCTCCCTGCCCCGCCAGCGGATGGATAGTGTGAGCAGCATCGCCCACCAGTGCCAGCTGAGGCGCTGCAAAGCTTCTGGCGTAGCGCGCGACCAGAGGGAAAATCCGCCTCTCGCTAACAACTCGACAACGCCCAAGGCGAGCGTCAAAGGTAATACCCAACTGGTGGTTAAACCGATCGTCATCCAGCGCCTGCATCTCACGCGCTTTTTCCGGCGGCAGAGACCAAACGATAGAACAGAGATTGCTTTGCCACAGAGGAAGAAACGCAAGAATGCCGTCGGCGTGAAAAACCTGACGCGCACAGTCGCCGTGCGCTTCGTCAGTCTCGACGGTGGCAACCAGCGCGTGATGGCCGTAGTCGCGGAAGGTCAGCGGTACATCCGCCTGCTGGCGCAGCCATGAGTGTGCGCCGTCGGCCCCCACCAGCAGCCTACCGCTTAACATGCGACCGTCTTCCAGCGTAATAAAGGCCTCATTTTCTCCCCAAGCCACCTGCTTAAGCTTGGCGGGTGCAAGCAGCGTAATGTCTGCTGCTGCATTAGCCTTTCGCCAAAGCGCGCTGTGGATCACGGCGTTCTCAACAATATGCCCGAGATGGCTGTAGCCGCAGTCGTCGGCCCTAAAGGTAATCTTACCAAAGCTGTCGCGATCCCAAACGTCCATTGACGTGTAGGGACTGGCGCGGCGGGCAACGACGTCCTGCCAAACGCCCAGACGATCGAGAAAGCGCTCGCTGGCCGCGTTAATCGCCGAAACGCGAATTTCCGGCTCAGCCGGTAACTCATCGGCGGGTAGCTGGTGTTCAATTACCGCAATCCTAAGCCCGCTGCCGCTGAGACCGCAGGCCAGTGAAAGCCCCACCATGCCGCCGCCGGCAATAACTACGTCATAAGCATGCATAAACCGTTACCCTATCGTTTAACCCAGCCAAGGGTTCTGTAGGCAAGGGGCAGTTTAAGCAGCCTGCAACTGTCCATTGCGATTAATCCTAAATTCCTCGCTATAGCTAAAGAAGCATAGCGATTAGCAAACAGGTGAACCAACCCGTCGGTCAAGCCAACAGTGGCGCTTCGATCTGGCGCACGGCGAAGCCGATAGCGGCTCAGAGTGCGGTAGCCACCGAGGTCTTCTCCCTGATTTACCGCTTCCACCAGCGTTTCCGCAAGGGATATAACGTCCCGCAGTCCTAAGTTGAAACCCTGACCCGCGATGGGATGCAGCGTCTGGGCGGCGTTGCCCACCAGCGCAAGGCGATGCCCTACCTCTTGGCGCGCCGTCCTCAGCCGCAGCGGGTAGCTGTGCCGCTCGCCGACAGCCAGAATTTTGCCCAGTCGCCAGCCAAATGCAGACTGTAGCTCATCGATAAAACGCCCTTCGCTCCAAGCAGCAGCGTCCTGACGACGAGCCCCTCCCACGCACCACACTAAAGACATGCGATTTTTTGACATCGGCAGCAGCGCCAGCGGACCTTCTGCGGTAAAGCGCTCAAACGCGCGCCTCTGGTGTGGCTCAGACATCGTGACATTAGCAATCAGCGCTGTCTGTTGGTAGTCCTGCTCGTCCCACTCTACGCCAAGGGAAGAGGCGACTGAAGAGAAGGAGCCGTCCGCGGCGACCAGCAAAGATGAGGAAATCCGCTCGCCGTCGTCCAGCGTTACTGTGATGGCGCTTTCGCTTCGCTCGCTGGAAACGACTTTAGCCGGGCAGTGCAGCGAAACATTAGGTGCCTGTTCCAGCAGGGAAAACAGTCTCCGTCCGGCATCGTGCAGCTCGATCACCTGCCCCAGTGCGGCGAGGCCGTAGTCAGCGGCGTTCAGGGTGGTCATGCCGCCGTGGCCTCGATCGCTGACCTGCACGGTTTCGATAGGCGTCGCTTCGCGAGCCAGTGACGACCAGCAGCCAATTCTTTCCAACTGTTGACAGGTTCCCTGCGCCAGCGCAATCGCCCGCGCATCAAAACCGGGGTGGCGCTGCGCATCCGGCCGCTGAGACTCTATCAGCGTCACAGCAATACGGCCGCCACCAAGGCGTGAAAGCGCTAAAGCCAGAGTCGCCCCCGCCATGCCGCCGCCGACGATCGTCACCGCGTTCATCGGCGCGCCTCAGCCATCAGAGTCTCAATATCTTCCGGATCTTTCACCACACCGGAGGTCAGAATTTCACTGCCGTGCTCAGTAATCAGCACGTTATCTTCAATGCGCACGCCGATACCGCGGAACTCAGCGGGCACGTCAGCGTCTGGCGCAATATAAAGCCCTGGCTCAACCGTCAGCACCATTCCGGGCTCAAGCAGTCGACCGCGATTTGAGGAACCGTAGTCACCCACGTCGTGGACGTCCAGCCCAAGCCAGTGGCTCAGACCGTGCATATAAAATCGCTGATGAACTTTGTCTACGATCAGTTGGTCAACATCCCCCTCCAGTACCCCAGCCGTCACTAGGCCAGTGACCATCACGCGAATAACCTCTTCGTTCGCCTGACGAATGCTGTTTCCCGCTTTCAGCAGCGACAGCGCCTTATACTGAGACGCCAGCACGATGTCGTAAATTGTACGTTGGGCAGGGGTGAATCGGCCGCTGACAGGGAAAGTACGCGTAATATCGCCCGCATAGCCCTGATATTCACAGCCAGCGTCTATCAGAACCAGATCGCCTTCTTTGAGCAGAGATTCATTTTCGGTGTAGTGCAGAATACAGGCATTCTCACCTGATCCGACGATAGTGTTGTAGGCCGGATATCGAGCGCCGTGGCGAGTAAATTCGTGATGAATTTCCGCTTCAAGATGATACTCAAACAGGCCGGGTCGGCAGCGCTCCATCGCCCGAGTATGGGCTTTGGCGGTAATGTCCCCCGCTTTTCGCATAACGACGATTTCTTCCAATGATTTGAACAGGCGCATTTCGTGCAGCCATGGACGCCAGTCTGTTACGGTGGTCGGCGCTTTCAGGTTTTGGCGCGTGCCGCGACGCAGCTTTTCCAGCGCGTTAAACACCATCCGATCGGCAAAGTCATACAGCCCCTGAGCGTGATATATCACATCAAGCCCGTTCAGCAGCAGGTGTAGCTGATTCGGCACGTCGTCCCACGGCAGTGCGCGATCGACGCCAAGGGTTGCCAACGCCGCATCCTGCCCCAGCCGACGACCAAACCAAACTTCCGCAGTCAGGTCACGCACGCGATTAAACAGCACGCTGTGGCTATGGGATTCATCGCTTTTTATCAGCACCAGCACCGCTTCCGGTTCGTTAAACCCGGTCAGATACCAAAAATCGCTGTCCTGACGAAACGGATATTCGGTGTCGGCACTTCGCACCCGCTCTGGCGCGGCAAAAACGATAGCCGCACTGCCTGACGCCATCTTAGCCAACAGCGCCTCTCTACGGCGCTGGTGTTCAGGTAATGAAATCTTCACTTATCAGCCCTTCCCACGTTCTGTGTTATTGCACGATGCTGCGTGATGCTGTACGCCTTTACCTTTAGTGCAGCGTTGGCTTCGCGTTCTCCGGGGCGGTGGAAAGCCTGGCAAAGTCGCTGTGGCACAGTATGGCGGCCATTCGAACGTATTCACGAATTTCCTCAAAGGAAAGCTCGAGCTCTTCAAGGTCGTCATCTTCTTCATAGCCAAGCTGCGCAATATTTCTCAGGTCGGCAATCGCTTCACCGGTTTCCCCTTTCACCTGCCCCAGCTTTGGCTGCATCATACCCAGCCCCAGCAGGAAGTGATTGACCCAGCCGCTCAGCGCATCAATTCGCTCGTAGATAGACGAATCATCATCGCTGGGATCAGCATTTCAAAGCTGAAACCGTCTTCTTCCAGCTCCTCTTTCGTCTCTTCATACAGCCCTTTGACTAAGTCTCCCAGCGGGTAGCCGAAGGCCTGACCGTCGTTAGTCAAGTCGTGAACCAGCACTGACCAGCTGCCGTCGCTACAGCCGCCGCAAAGTAAACCGCTCAGCAGGCCGTGCATCTCGGCGGCGGTTAGCGCCACCTTTTGCTGTGCCAGCGCGGTATTGATGGATTGATAAGTAGGGAGCAGATTTTCAGACGACATTGCGTTTACCACCGTCAAAAAAGAAAGAGTTACCACTATGCTACCACCAACGCTATAACGGGGGGAACCTTGCGCGCCGTCACAAACGCAGCGCTTGGCGAATAAACCTGTCATTATTGGCTATCCGCCCCGTCACCGCGGGCGAGAGTTTGGTATAATGGCGATTGTTTGTTAAATTATAGCCCTCCGAAAGCGCGATAGTTCGGGCTTGGTAACGGCTTTTTCATTGGTCAGACGCAACGGTCATTTAACCGCGTCGGCAGGAAGGTGATATGTCAGCACAACCGGTAGATATACAAATTTTCGGTAAGTCTTTGCGGATCAACTGTCCGCCAGAGCAGCGTGAAGCCCTCAACCGGGCGGCGGCCGATCTGAACCAGCGCTTACAGGACCTGAAAGACAAAACTCGGGTCACCAACGGCGAGCAGCTGATCCTCACCGCTGCGCTGAACATCAGCTACGAGCTGACTCAGGAAAAGAGCAAAACCGATGACTATGCGAAAAGTATGGAGATGCGAATTCGCATGCTGCAGGACACTATTGAGCAAGCATTAGTCGAACAGAGTCAAATCTCGCAGCGCCGGAGTGCAAATTTCGAATAATTTCCCTATAATCGATTTAAGCCATTGCCAACCGCTAAGCGATTGTGGCTAACTAAGGATTATAGAAAACGTACTTTATACGGGTTCTGAACAAATTCTCTGAGGTGTGCGTTATCGGGCCAGTCCCCTGAGCCGATATTTCAAACCAAAAAGAATGCGGGTTCTACAGTCTGTGAGCATGCCCGGTCCGTCCGGGAAGCCTGATGATCGTATATTCGCGTTCACCTTGAACCAAGGGTTCAAGGGTTACAGCCTGAGACGGCACCTCGGAGTTCTCCTTTCTTCTGCTGTATTGCACTTCTTACACTAATTATTCATGACGACGTTCCTCTCTCAGCGTCAGGCATTGCGGCGAGAAATTCGCAGCAGGCGTAACGCACTTTCACAAAATGAGCAGCAGCTCGCCGCTCAGCGGGTTTACCAACGGCTCACTAAACACCCTAAAGTGCAGGATGCGCAGCGTGTTTCTCTGTTTCTGTCTTTTGACGGTGAAATCAACACTAAACCGCTGATAGAAGCCTTCTGGCAGCAGGGGAAAAGAGGTTTACCTTCCGGTTATTCATCCCTTCAGCAAAGGGCATCTGCTCTTTTTGCGCTATGCGCGAGACAGCGTCATGATCCATCACCCCTTTGGCATTCAGGAACCCAGGCTCGACGTTCGGCACGTGCTGCCCGCAAGTCGATTGGACGTCATTATCACGCCGCTGGTGGCCTTTGACGCACAGGGAAATCGGTTAGGCATGGGCGGCGGCTACTATGATCGCACGCTAAAAAACTGGCAGCGAGACGGTTCATACCCTATTGGCATCGCCCACGATTGCCAACAGGTAGAAGGTCTGACTCACGAAAGCTGGGACGTGCCTTTGCCGGAGATTATCACGCCGTCTGAACACTGGCGCTGGTGATATAAAATTGATGACATAAAAAAGGCGGCTCAGAGCCGCCTTCTTACTTCGGCCGATCGTTAAAACAGCAGTCTTGCCCTAACGGTACCCTGGATAGACTTCATATGCTCCAGCGCTTCGTCAGCGCGATCGGTTTCCACGTCGATAACCACGTAGCCGATCTCGTTGTTAGTCTGCAGGAACTGAGCGGCGATGTTGATGCCTTCCTCAGCAAAGATCTGGTTAATCTGGTTCAGCACACCCGGGCGGTTTTCGTGGATGTGCAGCAAACGGCTGACGTTTTCCTGCGGCGCAGGCAGCGATACTTCAGGGAAGTTAACCGCTGATAGCGTCGAACCGTTGTCAGAGTACTTGCTCAGCTTACCGGAAACTTCCACGCCGATGTTGGCCTGCGCTTCCTGCGTTGAACCGCCGATGTGCGGCGTCAGCAGAACGTTGTCAAACGCACACAGCGGAGACTCAAATGGATCGGTATTCGTCGCTGGTTCAACCGGGAAGACGTCCAGCGCCGCGCCAGCCAAGTGCTTGCTTTCCAACACGTCGCACAGAGCGGGAATATCCACCACCGTACCGCGTGAGGCGTTAATCAGCACAGAACCAGGCTTCATCAGCGCCAGCTCTTTATGGCCCATCATATTCTTGGTGCTGCTCGTTTCAGGCACGTGCAGCGTGACCACATCGCTTCGGTTAAGCAAATCGGACAGGTGGCGAACCTGCTGCGCGTTCCCTAGCGGCAGCTTGTTCTCGATGTCGTAAAACATCACGTTCATACCGATAGACTCAGCCAAAATGCCCAGCTGTGTACCGATATGGCCGTAGCCGATAATACCCAGATTCTTGCCGCGCGCTTCAAAACAGCCAACGGCCAGCTTGCCCCACTCGCCGCGGTGCGCTTTGGCATTGGCTTCAGGAATGCGGCGCAGCAGCAGCAGAATCTCCCCTAACACCATTTCTGCCACGGAACGCGTGTTAGAGAACGGCGCGTTAAATACTGGAACCCCGCGTCTGGCGGCGGCGGTCAGATCCACCTGATTGGTGCCGATGCAAAAACAGCCGATAGCCACCAGCTTTTCCGCAGCGGACAAAATTTCCTCTGTCAGGTGAGTACGTGAACGAATACCGATAAAGTGCGCGTCGCGAATGGCCTCTTTCAGCTCCTCGTCGCTCAGCGCGCCCTTGTGGTATTCAATATTGTGATAGCCTGCTGCACGCAGACCCTCTACGGCGCTTTGATGGACGCCCTCAACCAGGAGAAACTTAATTCTCTCTTTTTCCAATGATACTTTGACCATTTTCTGAACTTTGCCCCATGAATTTATTTTTTTATATAACTGCCGTTGTCAACATATCAAAAATAGACGCTACGGCAACAGGAGCAAACGATTAACCGTTCAGGACAAGAGGCGGGATAATGGAGTAAATTAGGTGTTTTGTACTAGTAGATACCGGAGTATCCGGAAAAAACAACACAAATGAAACAACCGTGAGCTATATCACCAAATTAAATATTTTTTAAATATAAAAAATATATTTCACTTTCTGCTTCAGGCGGCGAAAAGAGCCATCCGCCCGAAGCGTTCAGCAAAATTTTATTTTTCAATGACCTTCACGCCGTCTGGCGTACCGATCAGCGCAATATCTGCACCACGATTAGCAAACAGCCCAACGGTCACTACGCCAGCAATGCCGTTGATACGGTTTTCCAAAGCAATAGGATCGATAATTTCCAGCGCGTGCACATCGAGAATAACGTTGCCGTTGTCAGTCACGACACCCTGACGATATACAGGGCGACCACCGAGCTTTACCAGCTCTCTGGCAACGTAAGAGCGCGCCATCGGGATAACTTCAACCGGCAGAGGAAACGCTCCCAGCACGTCCACTTCCTTGGAAGCGTCAGCAATGCAGATAAAGCGATGGGCAATAGCCGACACAACTTTCTCCCGCGTTAGCGCCGCACCACCGCCTTTGATCATCTGCATCTGGCCGTTGATTTCATCAGCACCGTCGACATAGATATCCAACTCGTCTACGTCATTGCAGTCAAAAACCTCAATGCCCAAACCCTTTAGCTTTTCAGTAGAGGCAATGGAACTGGATACAGCGCCCCTTGATGTCGTATTTCATTGTGCCGAGCGCGTCAATAAAGTGTGCCGCCGTTGACCCTGTACCAACACCCACAATGGTTCCCGGACGTACGTACTGGAGCGCGGCCCAGCCAACGGCTTTTTTCAATTCATCTTGCGTCATGGTGAAATCTACCTGTCTTGCCAAAAATGTGATTATTATAAGAAGTCCTGCCGCCAATATAGCAGAAGCCTTAAGAAATGTACGGCAATAATAAAAGTATGGCATAGTGTTAGAGAGTGACTTGATGCTTATTGGAGTAGGCTCTTACCGCAGTTCGATAAAACGGAGAAGACACACAATGAAACGCCCAGACTATCGCGTGCTTCAGGCATTGGACGCGGTGATTCGCGAACGCGGCTTTGAGCGCGCAGCGCAAAAGCTGTGCATCACCCAGTCGGCCGTTTCACAGCGGATTAAGCAGTTAGAGTACCTCTACGGCCAGCCGTTGCTGATCCGCACCGTTCCTCCTAAGCCGACTGAACAGGGGCAAAAGCTTCTGGCTCTTCTGCACCAGGTTGAGCTGTTAGAAGACGAGTGGCTCAGCGACGAAGGCAGTGTGGAATCGCCACTTCAGCTGGCGCTGGCGGTCAATGCCGACAGTTTGGCAACCTGGCTGCTGCCTGCCCTCAAGCCGGTGCTTTCCGACTCTCCTATTCGCCTGAATCTTCAGGTTGAAGACGAAACCCGCACTCAGGAACGTCTGCGGCTGGGTGAAGTGGTCGGCGCCGTCAGTATCCAGCCTCAGGCGCTGCCTCGATGCCTGGTGGATCAGCTCGGAGCGCTGGACTATATCTTTGTCGCTTCGCCGGAATTTGCCGATCGCTACTTCCCTAACGGGGTCACCCGCAGTGCGTTGCAAAAGGCGCCTGCCGTTGCATTTGACCACTTGGACGATATGCATCAGGCGTTTTTACAGCAGAACTTCGACCTACCGCCGGGCAGCGTGCCCTGCCACATCGTCAGCTCGTCGGAAGCCTTCGTCCAGTTGGCAAAACAGGGTACGACCTGCTGCATGATCCCACACCTGCAAATTGAAAAAGAGCTGGCTAACGGGGAGCTGATGGATCTGACACCGGGTTTATGCCAAAGACGCATGCTGTACTGGCATCGCTTTTCGCCGGAAAGCAAGATTATGCGGGAAGTGACTGACGCCCTTTTAGGATACGGGCGTCAGGTATTAAGGCAGATTTAGTTCGCTTTCGGCTCGCGCTGGATGTCAAACACCACTTCTACACGATCGTTAAAGTCGATGCTCTGCTGCTGATAGCTCTCGTCCGCCGCGCTGGAAGAGTAGGACATCGCCTTGCTTCGGTAGCTCGCTGCTGGTACCGCACCGCCGCCGCTGGAGTTATAGCGAATGCTGAACACGGGGCCTAGCTTCACGCCGAACTCTTTCGCCAGCGCATTGGCTTTCTCTACCGCATCCTTTACCGCCTGCTGGCGCGCTTCGTCGCGATAAGTTTCGTCTTTCATAACGCCCAGCTGCACATCGTTAATTTCATTCAGTTCGTTAGCTAACGCACCATCTAACAGGGCATTCAGCTTGTCCAGTTGGCGAACCGTCACTTTCACCTGACGGGTGGCAATATAGCCTTTAATGGTTCTTTTCGCGCTGCTGACATAGCTGCCGTCAGAGTATTCTATGCGCGTTTGAATGTTGGCTGCGTCAATATCCGCTTTATCAATGCCGTTTTTTTGCAGGAAGTCGATGTACTTTGCAACGCGTTCATCGCTCTTCTTCTTGGCTTCTGCCGCAGACTTGTTTGAAACATTCACCTCAATGAACAGCGTCGCCATATCAGGCTTGGCTTTCACAATGCTGCTGCCCGAGGTCGCAATATGAGGGCCATCAGGCAATTCTGCCGCCTGCATGGTGAACGGGGCGACCGCAAAAGCGGCAGCAATGGCTAGCGTTTTTAACTTCATGGTGTCTCCTCAAAGCCGTATATCTTGTTAAAGGATTTAACAACAGCGACATCATAAGACGTCGCCTTCAGATAACAACAGAATTTACACCATATTGACGTTTATGCCAGGATCCCCGCAAGCGCATGCCTTGCCAGCTGAAACGCGATAATCCACATGACGCTGCCTATCCCAATGTTAATTATGCGCTGAGCTGAAGATTTCTGTAGCCACGGCGCCATCCACGCGGCCAAGAGCGCCAGAGAGAAAAACCAGACGATGGATGCAGTAACCGCTCCCAAAACAAACCATAGCCGCAGAGAACCAAACTGCTCGCCTAAACTGCCGAGTACCACAACCGTGTCGATATATACGTGGGGATTTAACCAAGTGACCGCCAGCACAGTAGCAATAATACGGTAGCGACTGCGAACTGCACCGTCTTGAAGGCTAAACGCCTCGCTGCTTGCTCGCAGCGCGTCTTTAAACGCCCCCCAGCCGTACCACAAAAGAAACAGTACTCCCGCCCAAGTCACTAGCTGAAGCACCAGTGTAGAGCTTGCCAACAGAGCGCCGCCGCCAAATACGCCGAGAGAAATCAGCACCCCGTCACTTAAAGCACACACGCCCGCAACCATTATCGGGTACTGCCTGCGCATTCCCTGTGACAAAACAAACGCGTTTTGTGGCCCAATGGGCAGAATCATCGCCATGCCCAGCACAACTCCTTGAAAATAGGTCAACAGCACTTTACGCCTCACTCGTATCAATAGGTCAATGCTGTGTAGACTAACCGTCTGATTTCGCATAGGGAAATGGATAATTCTAATTGCCCATTAGCGTTGCTTATAGGCACTGTGGGCTAGAGGGAATAATGCCAGCCTCCGAAGGCTCTTTGATGACAATCCTATTCCCTCACTTCCTGACGTTCATTTTTATTGCCACAAACGTCACTTAAACTTGACATACACATTCAGTTAGAAGTAGTTTTATACGCTGCTTTATGGACATCCCTCAAGCAAAAATCAGAACTATCAACCAAATTTAAAATAATTACCAAAATTAAAGATTACATAATTGGGTAATGTAATACATATAAATGGAACTTCTCTATGTCGCAGATGTTAGCGCTGTTAATCATTGTTCTTATTCTTTATATCGGCGACGCCGTGTCAGTGAGAACCAAGGCCTGGATCCCCTCTGTTTTTGTCTGCGCCGTGCTGTTTCTTGTCGGCTATTGGACTTTCTTCCCCAGTAACATTATCAGCCTTGCCGGCATCACGACGCCGGTTGCCGTGATGATGATGTACCTGCTCATTACCAACATGGGGACACTGCTCTCCATGAAAGAGCTTGGCAGGCAGTGGAAGACTATTATCATTTCCCTCGCGGGCATTCTTGGCATCATCGCTGCCGTGTTTACCATGTGCATATTCATGTTTGACATGAACACAGCCATCGTCACTATTCCACCGCTGGTTGGCGGCATTGTCTCATCGCTGATTATGTCAAAAGGCGCAGCGGATGCAGGGCTTGTCGATCTGTCCGTTTTCGCCATTCTGATTTACGTGATGCAAGGATTTGCAGGCTATCCGCTCACCGCCATCATGCTTCAGCGCGAAGGCAAGCGAGTATTGGAAAAATACCGCGCCGGAGAGTGGAAGGACGCCCCTCTGGAAGAGGCAGGCTCAGATAATCACGAACCAACGACCATCGCTGCCGAAGACAAGATGCCCCGCCTGTTTAGCGGCATCCCTTCGCACTACAATACCAGCTACTTCAAATTCCTGCGTCTGGCCTTTGTCGGGCTGCTGGCCTATCTGGCCTCTACTGCGCTGGCGCCCGTTGTCAGTGTTAGCCCGTTCGTGCTGTGTCTACTGTTTGGCGTTATTGCTTCTTCACTGGGCTTTCTGGAAAGGCACCCGCTGCAAAAGGCCAACGGTTTTGGCTTTGCCGTCATGGTATTGATGCTGTTTATCTTCGACACCCTGAACAAAGCGACGCCAGAGATGCTGATGCGCCTGCTGTTTCCGATGATTGTGCTGATCGGCACAGCCGTTGTCGGTATGTTTATCGTGTCTTGGGTGGTTGGCAAGATCCTTGGGGTTTCAATGGAAATGGCGTTTGCTATTTCTCTTACCGCACTATACGGTTTCCCGGCTGACTACATCATTACTAACGAAGCCATTACCTCGTTAACCAGAGACGAAAAAGAGCGTCAGGTATTAACTAACCATATGCTCGGTCCAATGCTGGTTGGCGGCTTTATTTCCGTCACTATGGTTTCCGTCGTGCTGGCAGGTATTATGGTTGGCTACATTACGCCAGTCGCAGGGTAGATAACACGTGATTCACGCAAAAACAGACAGGATCCAGCGCCACATTGAGGCGCTGGCAGCCTTTACGGCAACGCCGGGGGCAGGCACCACGCGTATGAGCTATAGCCCACAGGGGCAGCAGGCGCGCGCCTATATAAAGCAGCAAATGCAGGAAGCCGGGCTTACCGTTCGGGAAGACGCCATTGGCAATATTTTTGGTCGGCTGTCGGGCAACGACGATGCGCTACCCGCGGTCATGATTGGCTCGCACTTTGATTCCGTTCCCCACGGCGGCGCCTTTGACGGCCCTGCGGGTGTGGTCATGGGTCTTGAGATCGCCAGTCTCTTTCATGAAAACCGACTTACCCCCCGCTATCCGCTGGACGTTGTCGCCCTAGTTGAAGAAGAGGGAGCCAGCTTTGGGCGCGGTCTGATGGCTTCCAGCGCTCTTGCTGGGAAAGTCAGCGCTGAAGAGCTGCACCGCCTTTGCGACGCCGAAGGCGTCAGCGCAGCAGATCGCATGGCGGAAGTCGGCTTTAATGCCGACAGCGTTGCCAGCATCGTTATTCCACCCGCTACCCTTAAGGCGTTTATCGAGCTGCATATTGAACAGGGCCCGGTGCTGGAACAAACGGCTACCGACGTCGGGCTAGTCGACGTTATCGTCGGCATCACTCAGCTGAACGTCGTATTAACCGGTAAAGCTGGCCATGCGGGCACCACGCCGATGGACCGCCGTCAGGACGCGCTGGTAGCCGCCAGCCAGATGGTCAGCCGCATCGGTGACTTTGCCCGCCAGGCCGGTGAGGCTACTGTTGCTACCGTGGGTAAACTTCAGGTTTATCCAAACG
Organism: Leminorella richardii; assembly: GCF_900478135.1. Lineage (NCBI taxonomy): Bacteria > Pseudomonadati > Pseudomonadota > Gammaproteobacteria > Enterobacterales > Budviciaceae > Leminorella > Leminorella richardii. Next base: position 554,816 of record NZ_LS483470.1, on the reverse strand, counting down.
GTGCAAACGTGATCCCCCACCGCGTTAGCTTCACTGTCGACATTCGCTCCAAGAGCGAAGAGAAGCTGCGCCAGACCATCGAGCAGATTCAGAACTGCATTCAAACCTTCGCCTGCGACGGCGTAAAAGCAGAGATAGAGCAGCCGCTTTACGTTTCCCCAACGCCCCTGAACACCTCGATTTTAGCCTCGCTAAAAAACAGCGCAGATAAGCTTGGATTAAGCAGCCGCACTATGGTCAGCGGCGCAGGCCACGATGCTATGATATTTGCAGGCATCACTGATGTGGGCTTGGTTTTCGTTCCCAGTCGCGATGGATTAAGCCATCATCCCGACGAGTGGACCGACTATGAACAATTGCAAAAAGGCGTGGATGTTATTTTCCAAACCGTACTAGAAATGACAGAGGCAACACATGAGTAACCCAGACATAGCGGCATCTATCAAGAAGCATCAGGACCAAATGATTGCATTTCGCCGCGACCTGCACGCCCATCCAGAGCTCCCGTGGGAAGAGATTCGTACCACCAAGAAAATCGCAGAGGCGCTCGACGAGATAGGCATTCCTTATCGCCTCACTGAACCCACTGGCGTCATTGCCGACATTCAGGGCGGCAAGCCCGGCAAAACCGTAGCGCTGCGCGCCGATATGGACGCCCTACCTGTTTTGGAGCTCAACGACAGCCTGGCCTATAAGTCACAAACACCAGGAAAAATGCACGCCTGCGGTCACGATGCCCATACTGCCATGCTCATTACTGCGGCCAAAGCGCTGTATGAATGCCGCGACCAGCTGCGCGGCAACGTGCGCCTGATTTTTCAGCCGGCAGAAGAAATCGCTCAGGGTGCACTGGAGATGGTCAAGCAAGGAGCCATCGAAGGCGTTGATAACGTTTTCGGCATGCACATCTGGACAACCGTCGCCTCTGGCAAAATCTCCTGTAACGTAGGCTCCTCGTTCGCCTCAGCGGACCTGCTGAAGGTAAGCTTCAAAGGGCGCGGCGGCCACGGCTCAATGCCTGAAGCCTGTATCGACGCTGCCGTCGTTGCCTCATCTTTTGTTATGAACCTACAGGCTATTGTTTCCCGAGAAACCTCCCCCCTCGAACCAGCGGTGGTCACTATTGGGAAAATGGACGTCGGCACTCGGTTTAACGTCATTGCTGAAAACGCTGTGCTTGATGGCACTGTACGCTGCTTCAACATTGAAAACCGCGAACGCATTAAGGCCGCTATCGAACGCTACGCTGAGCACACTGCTGCGATTTACGGCGCTACCGCTCAGGTAGACTACGTCTACGGCACACTGCCGCTTATCAACGAAGAGCGCAGCGCGCTGCTGGCACAGTCCACCATTCGCCAAGCGTTTGGTGACGACGTTCTGTTTGCTGCACAGCCCACCACTGGCGGAGAAGATTTCAGCTTCTATATCGAAAATATTCCTGGCTGTTTTGCGCTGGTCGGCACGGGCAACCCTGAGAAGGGAAGCGACTGGGCGCACCATCACGGCTGTTTTAACATCGATGAAGACACTATGGCGGCAGGTGCCGAGCTTTATGCTCAGTACGCCTACGACTATCTTATGCAGGACGAGTTTTAATAGGGTCTACACGCGTTCTGCCTCAGAGAGACGGGTGGAAGGCTGGCGGTCGTAGCGGCAATAAAATTCTGTTAATGTCGCAGGACACTAAACAAAAAAATCCGAGAACATTTTTGTTTTCGGATTTTTTATTAGCTCAATCAAATGGTTCATAGCTATGACTGAATAAACGAGTCGTATACTCTGAATCATTCCTGCAAATAAAATAATTAATTCAGCTCATTAAACATTTCACACCCAAGCTTATCCCCTGCCTGACAGCCTTTTTGAAACAGCTGGCTAACCTGCTGCCTATCTTGTTGAACACCGTGCCCTTTGTAGTACATTGTGCCTAGGCGTGTGTAGGATTCCGCATGCTCTTTCTGAATAGCTTTTTCGAACCACTGCTTGGCCTGCTGGTAGTCTTGGGTAACGCCATGTCCTTTATAGTATAAAATGCCAAGCTCAGACTGTGCCCTTGCATGCTCTTGTAGGGCAGCTTTTTCAATCCACTGTTTAGCTTGTAAATAATCTTGTGAAACACCCTGTCCTTTATAATACATAAAGCCAAGGTTAAGCTGTGCTAACGAAAGCCCTTGTTCGGCTGCCTTTCTGTACCACTGTTGAGCTTGCGAATAATCTTTTGAAACGCCTTCTCCTTCGAAATACATCATCCCAAGGCCAAACTGCGCAAGCGCATTCCCCTGTTCCGCCGCTTTTTCAAACCACTGTCTGGCCTGTAAGTAGTCTTGGGGGATGCCGATCTCTGGCCAATAGTATGTCATGCCCAGGCTAAGCTGTGCTTCCGCAAGCCCCTGCTCTGCTGCTTTTTCAAACCAACGCTGAGCCTTCTGAATATCTTTCCCGCCGCCCGCTCCTCTTTCATACATAAGGCCAAGATTATATTGCGCTTTTACAACACCTTGGATGGCAGCCTTTTCGAACCAGAATCTAGCTAGTTGCAGGTCTTTCTTAATGCCCTGCCCCTTACTATATATGTTAGCAAGCTCAAACTGAGATTCCGAATCGCCCTGCTGGGCTCTATTTTGAAGCTGTTGAGTATCCGCTTTAGATACAGAACAAAAAATACTCGACATGAGCCCGACGGTGAGCAATAGCTTTATTATTTTTTTCATGAAATTCCCTTGAAAATGATTTACCCACCGCTTTTACTCAACAAGCAAATATCAACAGTATAACTCTCCGCCTATACTATTTAAGCACCAAGAATTATTACACAACGAGTTTATAACATATTTAAGCACCGCTAAGGATGCCTCTGATGCAGGCCAAAAACAAAATAATATGATTTAAATATATTGTTAGGGTTCAGTGTGATATAGACAACAAGAACGTGCGAAATAAAGCTAACAACGTAGCTTTACTGGATAATATTCAGGAAGGTTAATTCACTGGCATTACCGGATCGAAGACCGATAATGCCAGTGAGGTAGATTAGAGAACGTCTACGCAGTTCAGTTCTTTAAACGCCTGCTCTAAACGAACAATCATCGTAGACTGGGCAGCACGCAGCCAGGCACGCGGGTCGTAGTACTTCTTGTTCGGCTTGTCGTCACCCTCTGGGTTGCCCAGCTGGCCCTGCAAGTAGCCTTCGTTCTTTTTGTAGTAGTTCAAGATACCTTCCCAAGTTGCCCACTGGGTGTCAGTATCGATATTCATTTTGACCACACCGTAGCCCACTGCTTCTTTGATTTCTTCAGCAGAAGAACCGGAACCGCCGTGGAACACGAAGTCCAGGCTGTTGTGCGGCAGGCCGTGTTTCTTGGACACGTACTCCTGAGAGTTGTGCAGAATCTTTGGCGTCAACTTGACGTTACCCGGCTTATAAACACCGTGGACGTTGCCGAAAGAGGCGGCAATAGTGAAGCGAGGGCTAATAGCGCTCAGCTTCTGATAGGCGTAGTCGACGTCTTCTGGCTGAGTGTACAGCGCAGAGTTATCGAGGTGGCTGTTGTCTACGCCGTCTTCTTCACCACCGGTGCAGCCAAGTTCAATTTCCAGCGTCATACCAATTTTTGCCATGCGGGCAAGGTACTTGCTGCAAATCTCAATGTTTTCTTCCAGAGACTCTTCTGACAGATCGATCATATGGGAAGAGAACAGAGGCTTACCGGTTTCGGCAAAGTGCTTCTCACCGGCGTCCAGCAGGCCGTCTAACCAAGGCAGCAGCTTTTTCGCGCAGTGGTCGGTGTGAAGAATAACCGGTACGCCGTAGTATTCGGCAACTTGATGAACGTGCTTGGCACCGGAAATAGCGCCGACGATTGCCGCACCTTGACCTTCCAGCTTCATGCCTTTACCGGCGATGAACTGTGCGCCGCCGTTAGAAAACTGAATGATAACCGGGGCGCGAACTTTAGCTGCTGCTTCAAGAACAGCGTTGATTGAGTCAGTGCCGACGCAGTTAACCGCAGGCAGCGCGAAGTTATTCTCTTTAGCAACGCTGAAGATTTTCTGAACATCATCACCAGTCACTACGCCTGGTTTTACGAAATCAAAAATTTTAGACATGCTACTCGCCCTATTTTTCATTTAGCTGTTGATAGATAAAGAACGCTTTACCCGTTAATCATATACCCTATGCCCCTCAAACGACAGGACGTGATAAAGACTCTGAGGCCTTCCTCGATTCAGCATAGGGATATAAAAAAACACGGGAGACTAGGCTCCCGTGTTCTACTGCATTACTCTTTTGCTCTCGCTTCCAGCATCACTACGGCAGGAAGCGGTTTGCCCTCAACGAACTCAAGGAACGCGCCGCCGCCGGTAGAGATGTAGGAAATCTTGTCAGCAATGCCGAACAGATCGATAGCCGCCAGTGTGTCACCGCCGCCAGCGATAGAGAAAGCATCGCTTTCAGCGATAGCCTGAGCAACAATCTCAGTGCCCTTACGGAAGTTAGGGAACTCAAAGACGCCAACCGGGCCGTTCCACAGAATGGTTTTTGCGTTTTTCAGGATGTCAGCCAGTTCCTGAGCGGAAGCATCGCCCAGATCCAGCACCTGCTCATCATCTTTAATATCCGCGACGGATTTCATGACCGCAGGCGCGGTTTCAGAAAACTCAGTTGCCACGCGAACGTCAGTCGGAACAGGAATATGACAGGTTTCCATCAGCTTTTTCGCTTCAGAAATCAGATCTGCTTCGTACAGGGATTTACCTACGTTATGGCCCTGTGCAGCAATAAAGGTGTTGGCAATACCGCCGCCAACAACCAGCTGATCAGCGATTTTAGACAGGGAATCCAGCACGGTCAGCTTAGTGGATACTTTAGAACCACCAACGATAGCTACCATCGGACGAGCTGGCTTGTCCAGCGCTTTACCCAGAGCTTCCAGCTCGGCAGACAGCAGAGGTCCGGCACAGGCTACTGGAGCAAACTTTGCGACGCCGTGAGTTGAAGCCTGCGCGCGGTGAGCAGTGCCGAAGGCGTCCATAACAAACACGTCGCACAGTGCGGCGTACTTCTTGGACAGCGTCTCTTCGTCTTTCTTCTCACCCTTGTTAAAGCGCACGTTTTCCAGCACAACCAGCTCGCCCTGAGCGACGTCTACGCCGTCCAGATAGTCTTTCGCCAGACGAACTGGGGATTTCAGGTTATCTTTCAGATAGTTGACAACCGGCAGCAGAGAAAACTCTTCGTTGTACTCACCTTCTGTCGGGCGACCTAGGTGAGAAGTCACCATTACACAGGCACCCTGCTTAAGGGCCAGTTCAATCGTCGGTAAAGAGGCACGAATTCGGGCATCAGAGGTCACTTTGCCCTCTTTGACGGGAACGTTAAGGTCAGCACGGATCAGAACGCGTTTACCGGCCAGATCCAGATCGGTCATCTTAATTACAGTCATTGTGAATCCTCTTATTCATTCTTCTTCAATATGACCATAGCCTGATCGTCAGGCCGTGGCTGATTCCAATCAAACAGCTTTTCACTGATTGGCGATAGAGCCGTATTGGTAGTATTGGCGATGGGGCCAGATGGGCATGCCCGCGCACAGCGGCTGTGGAGCCAACACCAACTTAAAAAGCTGTTAACATGCAGGATCAAACAGTGTGATGAATGATAACATGAAAAGTATAGCCGAGATTAACCTTCTATTTTAACCTCAATGCCGCTCTTCATATGTCACCGCGTGCAAAGCAGCACGGTGGTCTTCTCCACGGCTAAATCCTGCCTGTATCTGTCTCACTGTTACTCTGCCATACAAACTGAAACGCTTCAGCAGAGAAGAAGAGATTACGAAAATCTTTGTAAAATTGCCACCGCTTCTTTTACTGATTGAACAAAAACGCTCCACAGTTCACAAACTGTGGAGCGCTATAAAAAACTATCGGCAAGAACTGTAGAGTAGAAACATAACAGCGCGGATTATCCACGCTGTTAAGCTACGATTACTTCAACAGCTCACGAGCCTGCGTCAGCACGTTGTCGACCGTGAAGCCAAACTCGGCAAACAGCTGCTCTGCTGGTGCAGATTCACCGAACGAGCGCATGCCAACGATGCGGCCGTTCAGGCCAACGTACTTGTACCAGAAGTCAGCAATGCCCGCTTCCACAGCAACGCGCGCTGTGACCGCTGAAGGCAGCACGGATTCACGGTAGGCCGCATCCTGCGCGTCAAACGCTTCCGTACAGGGCATGGAAACAACCTGTACGCGACGGCCTTCTGCGGCCAGTTTCTCGGCCGCGTCCACCGCCAGGCTCACTTCTGAACCGGTCGCAATCAGCAGCAGCTCCGGTGTGCCTTCACAGCCCTTCAGCACGTAACCACCGCGCGCCGCGTCTGCCAGCTGCTTCGCCGTACGAGGCTGCTGCACCAGATTCTGGCGCGAGAAGATAAGCGCGCTTGGGCCGTCCTGACGCTCCAGCGCTGACTTCCACGCAATCGCCGATTCCACCTGGTCACAGGGGCGCCAGGTGCGCATGTTCGGCGTTAAGCGCAGGCTGGCCATCTGCTCAACCGGCTGGTGAGTCGGGCCGTCTTCACCCAGACCAATGGAGTCGTGAGTGTAAACAAACAGGCTGCGGATTTTCATCAGCGCCGCCATGCGTACTGCGTTGCGGGCGTACTCCATAAACATCAGGAAGGTCGCGCCGTAGGGAATAAACCCGCCGTGCAGGGCGATACCGTTCATGATGGCCGACATGCCGAACTCGCGCACGCCGTAGTGAATGTAGTTGCCCGCCGCGTCTTCCACGATGGACTTCGAGCCCGACCACATGGTCAGATTGCTCGGCGCCAGGTCAGCGGAACCGCCCAGGAACTCCGGCAGCACCTTGCCGAACGCTTCCAGCGCGTTCTGAGAGGCTTTACGGCTGGCGATAGAGGCCGGGTTGGCCTGCAGCTTTTCGATAAACGCCGTTGACTCGCTTTGCCAGTTGGCCGGCAGCTCGCCGGAGGTGCGACGGCGGAACTCGGCCGCCAGCTCAGGATGCGCCTTGGCATAGGCTGCCAGCTTCTCATTCCACGCCTGTTCGCGGGCTTTACCGGCTTCTTTGGCATCCCAGGCGGCGTAAACGTCAGCCGGAATATCAAACGGGGCGTGTGTCCAGCCCAGCGCTTCGCGAGTGGCCGCCACTTCCGCGTCGCCCAGCGGGGCGCCGTGGCAGTCGTGGGTACCGGCCTTGTTCGGCGAGCCAAAGCCAATCACGGTTTTACACATCAGCAGAGACGGCTTGCCGGTCTCTTTCTGTGCCGCTTCCACGGCCTGACGCAGCGCCTGCGGGTCGTGGCCGTCTACGCCGCGCACCACGTGCCAGCCGTAGGCTTCAAAACGCATGGCGGTGTCGTCCGTAAACCAGCCCTCAACGTGGCCGTCAATAGAAATGCCGTTGTCATCGTAGAAGGCAATCAGCTTGCCCAGCTTCAGCGTGCCCGCCAGAGAGCAGGCCTCGTGAGACACGCCCTCCATCATGCAGCCGTCACCCATGAAGGTATAGGTGTAGTGGTCAACCACGTCGTGACCCGGGCGGTTGAACTGTGCCGCCAGAGTTTTCTCGGCAATTGCCATCCCTACCGCGTTACAGATACCCTGACCCAGCGGGCCAGTGGTGGTTTCCACGCCCGGCGCGTAGCCGTACTCTGGGTGACCCGGAGTGCGGGAATGGAGCTGGCGGAACTGCTTGAGGTCTTCAATAGACAGGTCGTAGCCGGAGAGGTGCAGCAGGCTGTAAATCAGCATGGAGCCGTGACCGTTGGACAGGACAAAGCGGTCGCGGTTAACCCAGTTGGGGTTGGTCGGGTTATGGCTCAGGAAGCCGCGCCAGAGGACTTCGGCGATGTCGGCCATCCCCATGGGGGCGCCGGGGTGACCGGATTTGGCTTTCTGCACGGCGTCCATACTTAAGACGCGGATAGCATTGGCGAGTTCTTTTTGAGAAGGCATTATTTGCTCCATTTAAGGCATAGCATTAAGTCATCGTTATCAAGATTCGGAACGCCGGGCAGTGTCCCTGTACAAAAATCGAAAAACCCATCTATCTTCTCAAGTCAATGAGCAAACGGCAACCCCCGATAACACTTGAAAAATGAAATTATTCAGAAAAATTTGTAGCAAGAACAACTAACTATAACTGGTAGATTTCGGACTTATATTTTCATGACAGTAGGTCACTTTATTGATATGATTTTGCGACTGGACAGGACCAGTTATTTGACAGTAAAAATCATACGATCAAGGGAAGATAGTTTTATGAAAATACGTTCTACTTTAATTGCAGCAACTATTGCCTCCGCAACCATGCTGGCAGGCTGCCAGAACGGCAGTCTGGGCGATACCCTCCTCTCCGCCGTTACCGTTAGCGATGCTGAAGTAAAATCTTTGTCTGACCAATCTTGTAAAGAGATGGATTCCCAGGCAAAAATTGCTGGCAAAAGCAGCAAATACACCAAGCGCCTGAACAAGATCTCTAAAGCGCTGGGCAACAACATCAACGGTCAACCTCTGAACTACAAAGTGTACCTGACTGACGATATCAACGCATGGGCGATGGCTAACGGCTGTATCCGCGTTTATAGCGGCCTGATGGACAAGATGACCGACGACGAAGTTATCGGCGTACTGGGCCACGAAATCGGCCACGTTGAGCTGGGCCACACCAAGAAAGCGTTCCAGGTTGCTTATGCAGCTCAGTTCGCTACTCAGGCAGCTCTGCAGTACGGCGGCAAAACCGCTGCTAAGCTGAACGACATGCAGGTTCTGGACTTCGCTAACGCGCTGATCAATTCTCAGTTCTCTCAGTCTCAGGAAAGCGAAGCTGATGGCTTCTCTTACGACCTGCTGAAGAAGAAGAACCTGAAAACAGCACCTCTGGCTTCAGCGTTTGACAAGCTGGCGGCAATGGATGGTGGTCAAAGCGCTGGCCTGCTGAGCTCTCACCCGGGTTCTGCAGATCGTGCAGCAGCTATCCGCGCTCGCATCGCAGCTGACGGCGGCAAGTAATTCCCCCTCAGCTTCATGTGAAAGCATTGAATCCGGAGCCCAAAAGGTTCCGGATTTTTTATTCCCCCTAGCCTTTGTGAATACCTACTACTCTACAGGTCACGAAACGCTCTTTTTGTTCATCACACACGTTGCCAATCGCCCTATTAACCACTACCTTCTATATATCTCTTTAATATCGCGTTAATTGTCGCGCTTAAGCCTGTCGTAAGTAGCCCACAACATTTCCTCGATTCAGACTACGTCTGAATAAAGGGATAGACATCGCCATACGCTAAGGAGCTATACAATGAGTCAAGTGAAAAAGGTTGCCGTTCTGGTAGGAAGCCTGCGTAAAGAGTCCATTAATCGGAAAATCGCTTTGGCTCTGGCCGATCTGGCGCCAGAGTCCATTCAGCTTGAAATCGTCGACATCGGCGATCTGCCGCTTTATAGCGAAGATATTGATGCAGGCAACCCTCCGGCAGCCTATACGGCCTTCCGTGAAAAAATCAAAGCTGCTGATGCGGTACTGTTCGTTACGCCGGAGTACAACCGCTCGGTTCCCGCCGCGTTAAAAAACGCCCTTGACGTAGGTTCCCGCCCTTATGGGCAAAGTGCATGGAGCGGCAAACCCGGCGCCGTAGTCAGCGCGTCTCCTGGCGCCATTGGCGGCTTTGGTGCCAACCACCACCTTCGCCAGTCGCTGGTCTTTTTGAATATCCCCTGCATGCAGCAGCCGGAAGCCTACATCAGTAATGCAGGCAGCATCTTTGACGAGAAGGGTCAATTAACGGAAAGAACCCATTCGTTTTTAAAAGCGTTTATTGACGCCTACGACGACTGGGTTCGCGTTCAGACTCGTCTTCCTAAGTAGCAGGCTTACAGGATAAAAAAATCGGCTGCATATGCGGCCGATTTCGTTTTATTGCAGGCTCATTTTTACTGCCTTACTTTTACTGCCCTTTCTTTTGTGCCTGCATATAAAGCATATCCAGCGCAACCGTCGCTGCCGCCAGCGCGGTGATATCAGCACTGTCATAGGCTGGAGCCACTTCAACCACGTCCATTCCAACAATATTCAATGCCCCCAGACCGCGCAGAATTTTCAGCGCGCGATCGGAAGTTAGCCCACCGCATACTGGAGTGCCCGTTCCCGGCGCAAAGGCAGGATCGAGGCAGTCGATATCAAACGTCAGGTAGACCGGCATATCGCCAACGATACGCTTCACCTGAGCAACTACATCGTCAACGCCGCGATCGTTCACCTGCGCCGCGTCCAGCACGGTAAAGCCGTTGTCCGTTTCGTGCTCAGTGCGGATACCGATCTGAACTGAATGATGAGGATCGATTAGCCCTTCGTTAGGCGCGTGATAAAACATGGTGCCATGGTCAAACTTGCTGCCGTTGGCGTAGGTATCTGTGTGCGCATCGAAGTGCACCAGCGCCATTTTGCCAAAGTGCTTAGCGTGAGCCCGCAGCAGCGGCAGGGTAACAAAATGGTCACCGCCAAATGTCAACATTCGCTTCCCGGCAGCCAGCACGCGTTCGGCGTGGCCTTGCAGCCGCTCGCTCATATCCTGCGCATCGCCAAAGTTAAACACAACGTCACCGCAGTCCACCACCTTCAGGCGATCCCTCAGGCTGAACGTCCACGGCCAGCGGGAAGATTCCCAGGCCAAATGGGTAGACACTTGGCGAATGGCTGCTGGCCCAAAGCGCGCCCCCGAGCGGCCTGACGTCGCCATATCAAACGGCACGCCGGTTATCACCCATTCTGCATCACTTTCATAAGGCTGAAAGTGAAGGGGAAAGCGCAAAAAGCCAAAAGCATTAGAAACCAGTGAATTATCGGGCCTGTTGCCCAGCGTGTTGTTCATAGCGTCTCTCTCATGAAAAAAGTCTGACCGATAAAAGCGGACGATAGAGGTAAAAGGCGCCGCCTAACGGCTTTCAGCGCCCTTTCCCCGCCTCGCAGGCAAGCACACCAGTAAGAGCAGAATAATACAGCTGACAGTGGCTACAAGCATTGACTGATAGCGAACCGATATCAGCGACATACCCCAACTTGCCAGCGCGAAGAGCACCGGATAGGGAACTAACTCTCGCCAGCGTTTTACCAGCAACAGAAAGCCCGAGTAATAGGCAATAATCGTCGCTAGGCAAAACAGCCAAAACGCAAACGTGCTGTATAAATTCAGCAGTGAGTACCACAGCGCCAGAATCTGCAGCAAAACGACAGCCAGCGTATATATTCCAAACTTAACCCGCCCCATCGTTCCACTGCGCCAACCAATAAACAGATCCTTTAGTACTAACACTTCAACCTCCCTTTTCAAGTTTAACCCCGTTGTCTCTACGCGCTCTTGGGCTTAGCTACTCGTCTTCCAGATAGGTGTAACCGTACAGACCGGCCTCAAATTCCTGCAAGAACTGTTTTTCCATCTCTGCACTCAGGTGCGCGCCCTTAATCTGCTCACGGTAGCGCAGCATCAGGGTTTTCGGGTCAAGCTGAACGTACTCCAGCATTTCCGCTACCGTGTTGCCATCTTCTGACTGCTGCACTTCAACCGATCCGTCGCTAAACACGAACACGTCAACGGACGCCGTGTCGCCAAACAGGTTGTGCATATTGCCAAGAATTTCCTGATAGGCACCCACCATAAAAAAGCCCAGCAGCGGCGGATTGTCTGCATCGTAAGGAGGCATCGGCATCGTGGTTGTCATGCCGTCACCGTCGATATAGTGGTCGATAGTTCCGTCAGAATCACAGGTAATGTCCAGCAGAACGGCGCGGCGCTCTGGGTCTTTGTCTAAGCCACTCAGGGGCAGTACCGGAAACAGCTGGTCAATCCCCCAGGCGTCGGGCATTGACTGGAACAGGGAGAAATTGACGTAAAGCTTGTCAGCCATGCGCTCGTGTAGTTCATCAATAATAGGCCGATGGGCACGATTGCTAGGATCCAACTGCTGCTGGATTTTATGGCAAATCACCAAGAACATCTGTTCCGCATAGGCGCGCTGGGTCAGATCCAGTATGCCGTGGGCATATTGGGTATGCACATCGTTTAGATCCAACTGGCTGTCATGCAGCCACTCGCGCAGAGAGCGGCGGTTTTCCGGCTCCTGCATCTCCATCCAGGTATCCCATAAACTGCTCAGGGCGCGAGGCGCATCCTCCACGGGCTGTTCAGGAACAATAAATTCGTTGCGCTCGACACCGATAACGTTAGAGACCAACACAGTGTGGTGTGCCGTTACGGCGCGGCCGGACTCGGTGATCACCGTTGGATGAGGCAGCCCGTGTTCATTGCAGGCATCACCAATCCCCCAAATTACGTTGTTGGCGTATTCGTTGAGGCCGTAGTTCACCGAACAGTCAGACTGAGAGCGCGTTCCTTCATAGTCCACCCCCAAACCGCCGCCAACGTCAAAGCACTGTATGTTAACGCCCAGCTTGTGAAGCTCGACATAAAAACGCGCCGATTCGCGCACGCCGGTCGCGATGTCTCGAATGTTAGAAAGCTGTGAACCAAGGTGAAAATGAAGCAGCTGTAGACTGTCCAGACAGTTTTCTGTGCGCAGTGTTTCCACCAGCGATAGTACCTGAGAAGCTGACAGGCCAAACTTTGACTTGTCGCCCCCACTGGCCTGCCATTTCCCCGATCCCTGAGATGCCAGCCGTGCACGCACGCCAAGCCGAGGCACAACGTCCAGACGCTTAGCCTCTTCCAGCACCATTTTTATCTCGGTCATCTTCTCAATCACCAGATAAACCTTATGGCCAAGCTTCTCCCCCATCAGGGCAAGGCGAATATATTCACGATCCTTATAGCCGTTACAGACGATCACTGAACGGGTAAAACCGGCGTGCCCTAACACAGCCATCAATTCTGCTTTAGAACCGGCCTCAAGCCCTAGCGGCTCGCCGGACTGGATCAGTGCTTCAATCACTCGGCGGTGCTGATTGACCTTAATGGGATAAACCAGAAAGTAGTTGCCTTCATAGCCAAACGACTCGCGCGCCCTCTTAAACGCCGCGTTAATAGAACGCAGACGGTGCTGAAGAATTTGAGGGAAGCAGAACAGTGAAGGCAGCCTCTGGCCTTTGTCCTGCATCTCCTGTACCAGCGAGGCTAAATCCACCTTCGCCTGTGGCATCTCGGGATCTGGGCATACAGTAATATGCCCTTGCTCATTGACGCCGTAGTAACCGCCGCCCCAGTGGGCCACGTTGTAAGTGCGCATCATCTTGCTTGCCAGAGCGTTTGTCATCACAGCAAAACCTCTTAGTGCCGGGAGCGAGCCTAAGTCGCCCCACAATAAAAAACAGAAAGCAGAACCCAATATTATCGCAACATTGGGGACGGTTTTGGTAAACGGTGCCCTTCCGGAACGACTTTTACTGTTCTCGTGGATGCCACGTTAGATACGCACATGACAGAAAAACAGAAAGGCGGCGGCGACCGCATAAGGATAGACAATTATGGAGGGAAATCATATCTCTCTAGGCAGATCGATCAACTTCACACTATTTTAAGAAACTTTCTTTAATTACATTAAGTTATATAATTTCACATAAAAAAACAACTGGCAATTAGAACCGCAGATCCTTAGAATAGCCATCCAGAAGTTAATCCGTCTATACTGATTAATCGATGCATTTTGCGGCTCTCCGTTTACGCCTTTATTTTGCGTTCTGCCACAGCGCCCTTGCATCACACCGAATTTACATTGCTCTAGAGGTAAAAGAAGAAATGGCTCAACATCTGTTTACTTCCGAATCCGTATCTGAAGGCCATCCTGACAAGATCGCCGACCAAATTTCCGACGCCGTCCTTGACGCTATCCTCGAGCAGGATCCCAAAGCGCGCGTTGCCTGTGAAACCTACATTAAGACCGGCATGGTGTTGGTAGGCGGTGAAATCACCACATCCGCCTGGGTCGACATTGAAGAGCTGACCCGCCGCACTGTTTGCGATATCGGCTACACCCACTCGGATATGGGCTTTGACGCCAATTCCTGTGCCGTACTGAGCGCTATCGGAAAGCAGTCACCGGATATCAATCAGGGCGTTGACCGTCGCGATCCTCTTGAACAAGGCGCTGGCGATCAGGGCATCATGTTTGGCTACGCGACCAACGAAACCGACGTTTTGATGCCTGCGCCAATTACCTATGCCCATCGGCTGATGGAACGCCAAGCGCTCGTTCGTAAAAACGGCACTCTGCCGTGGCTGCGCCCGGACGCTAAAAGTCAGGTAACGTTCCTGTACGACAACGGGAAAATTACCGGCATTGACGCAGTGGTCCTGTCTACTCAGCACGCTGAGCATATCGATCAGACCACGCTGAAAGAAGCGGTCATGGAAGAAATCGTTAAGCCTGTATTGCCAGAAGAGTGGCTGACGGCAAATACCAAATACTTTATCAACCCAACTGGGCGCTTCGTTATCGGCGGTCCTATGGGCGACTGTGGCTTAACCGGCCGTAAAATTATCGTTGACACCTACGGCGGCGCGGCTCGCCACGGCGGCGGCGCGTTCTCCGGTAAAGATCCGTCTAAAGTTGACCGCTCAGCGGCCTATGCCGCTCGCTACGTGGCGAAAAACATCGTCGCTGCGGGTCTGGCAGACCGCTGTGAAATTCAGGTTTCCTACGCTATCGGCGTTGCAGAACCGACCTCCATCATGCTGGAAACGTTCGGTACAGAAAAAATCCCCCACGACCGACTGACTCAGCTGGTTCGCGAGCACTTTGACCTGCGTCCGTACGGCCTTATCAGCATGCTGGATCTGATTCAGCCTATCTATAAGCAAACGGCCGCTTATGGTCATTTCGGAAGAGAACAGTTCCCTTGGGAAAAAGTCGATCGCGCAACTATCCTGCGCGAGGCTGCTGGGTTAAAATAAAATACCCAACATTACTAATAGTAAAGGATAGGTATTGATGAAAGTATCTCAATACTCTCTTAAAAGGCCAGCCATAAGGCTGGCTTTCTTGATTTTAACCATTGCCTCTTTTTCAAGCCTGGCAAATATCGACTGTAAATTCGACCTTGGTGACGGAACCCAAGTCGCCATTGGTTCCACACCCCAATATCCCTTTCCTGACATTAATATTGTTTCCGCCGTATCCAGCCCTACGAAAATCAGCGGCAGCAGTCCTATCATTTTCCGGCTTATTCCTAACCTTAAAACAATTTGTCAAGTAGGCGATGATGGCGAAAATCTCTTCCAAAAAACTGCTTATAGCCCTGAATACATCACGGCCGTTGACGGGAAAGCCTTGTTTAAAACTAACGTAACTGGGCTTGCCTATACTGTTGCTATCTCAACAGATCAGTCGTTCGGGCTAAACTTCTTCTCTACCCCAACGACCGACTATGTCTTTCACAATATGGACAACCGTGATGACATGATGGTAAACAGATCCTGGATAGCCCATGTAGAAATTTATCAGCTCCCCAGCTATGCGGGATTACCAAGCGGATTTACGTCGTTAACTGCAGCCAATACAGTGATTGGTGAAGCTGTTGTCGGTTCCCCCTATGTCGCAGGCAGAGAGCACCCGCACATCAAGATAAGCGCCAACAGCAGCTCCATTCAGCTTCCAATTAAAGGCACCACCTGTAACTTTAGCGCTCCTAAAACTGTTGATTTGGGCACTTACACCACTAGCCAAGTCAATAAAAACCTAACAACAGTGAAGCCCATCAACATCACAGGCTCATGCAGCGTGGCTCCCAAAGTTTCTGTCAAGCTAACCACAACCAAAACAACAGGTGCGGGAAACATGCTGCTTGCCAATAGGCTAACGGGAGACAGTGCCGCACAGGGAGTTGGTGTAGAGATTGTCGGACCGAACAGATATGTCATGACACCTAACGCAGATATCAGAGCCAATATTGATTATAAATTTACCGCTCCCAGTGCTAACTTTACGATGCCCTTTACCGGCCAGCTGGTAAAAGATGGGAGTAGAGTCACCGCGGGAAGCTTCGAATCCATTGGTGTGTTTCAAATATCTTACTATTAAAAATACATGGGCCTTTAGCCGCTGGTATCTCTAACGGCTAAAGGTTCCCTTATCTCCCCCTTGCCCCCGATCCTCTCTCTGACTATGCTAGCTTCCAATGAAAACGCTAAGACTCCCCATTGCCATTCAACAGGCCGTTATCGACCGTCTCCGTCTCGATTTGGCGAAGGCCAACGCCAGCCTGAACGCTAACTATCCCGAACCGAAAATCAGCTTTCGGCAGCGTGGTACAACGGCGGGTACAGCCTACCTTTCGCAGTGGGAGATGCGCCTCAACGCTGTACTTCTGGCGGAAAACGGCCAGCCTTTTATTGATGAAGTGGTTCCCCACGAGCTCGCTCATCTATTAGTCTATCGTCAGTTTGGCCGAGTCTCGCCACACGGCCCACAGTGGCGCTGGATGATGGAAGAAGTGCTCGGCGTTTCCGCCTGCCGAACCCACCGTTTTGACGTCGCTTCTGTACAGGGAAAAACCTTCAGCTACCGCTGTGACTGCCAGATTCATCAATTAACAATACGCAGGCACAACAGGATATTGCGAAAAGAGAGCGAATATCGCTGCAGGCAGTGCGGCTCGCTGCTAAAGCTGAATGAGACCGATTAACTGATCCCGGGTTTAGGCTCTCTTTTACAGATTGTGTTATCTTATCGCCTATTACACTGATAGCCGCGGGCCGTAAACGCCCGCGACGATTGATATATACTGTGAAGTCTTTAGGCTGTAAAAGGCCCGAAGCGTAACGAATTATCGGGAAATCCAGAAACACTATGCGCGCACCTCGCATCTACCATCCACAGCCGCTGTCGATCGCTGACTCACTGGCGCTCAGCGATGAAGCCGCCAATCACGTTGGACGCGTTCTGCGTATGCAAGCGGGACAAAGGCTTAGCCTGTTTGATGGCAGCAACTGCGTCTTCGACGCTGAAATCACTCAGGTAGACAAAAAGCAGGTTCGCGTTCGCGTGCTTGACGCTCAGCAGGACGATCGCGAATCACCACTCAATCTCCATCTGGGTCAGGTTATCTCTCGCGGTGAAAAGATGGAGTTCACTATACAAAAATCGGTGGAGCTTGGTGTTAACGTCATTACGCCGCTGATTTCGGAACGCTGCGGCGTGCGGTTGGAAAAAGAGCGCCTGGAAAAGAAAGTTCAGCAGTGGCAAAAAAATCGCCGTGGCTGCCTGCGAACAGTGCGGACGCAACTGCATTCCGGAAATCCGCGCCGTTGAAGCGCTCGAAACCTGGTGCGCTCAGTCTGGTGACGATCTCAAACTCAACCTGCATCCGAGAGCCAGCCAAAGCATCAACACGCTTTCGCTGCCGGTTAACAACGTTCGCCTGCTGATAGGCCCTGAAGGCGGGCTTTCTCAGGATGAAATCGATATGACTGCTCGCTACGGCTTTACTGATATTCTACTTGGCCCTCGGGTTCTGCGTACGGAAACTGCCGCGCTGACCGCGATTGCCGCCCTACAGGTTCGCTTTGGCGATCTGGGATAACGGAGATAAACATGATCAAACTTGGTATCGTGATGGACCCCATTTCCTCCATCAACCTCAAAAAAGATTCAAGCTTCGCCATGCTGCAGGAGGCCCAAAAGCGCGGCTGGGAGCTGCACTATATGGAGATGAACGACCTGTATCTGAATACCGGCGTCGCCCGTGCGCGTACCCGCACCCTCAGCGTTCAGTATGACTACGATCGCTGGTTTGAATTTCACAGCGAACAGGATATCGCGCTGTCAGACCTCAACGTTATCCTGATGCGCAAAGACCCACCGTTTGATACCGAATTTATTTACGCCACCTATATTCTGGAACGCGCCGAAGCCCAGGGGACGCTTATCGTCAATAAGCCCCAGAGCCTGCGCGACTGTAACGAAAAGCTGTTTACCGCCTGGTTCCCAGAGCTGACGCCGTCCACACTGGTAACCCGAAGCAAAGATCTGATCCGCCAGTTTTATGACAAACACGGCGATATTATCCTTAAGCCACTGGACGGCATGGGTGGGTCTTCCATTTTCCGCGTTAAGCCCAACGATCCTAACCTTTCGGTGATTATTGAAACCCTGACTCATCTGGGTAATCAGTACTGCATGGCGCAAAACTTCTTGCCGCAGATTGTCGACGGCGACAAGCGCGTGCTGGTTGTTGACGGCGAGCCGGTGCCTTACTGCCTAGCCCGCATTCCCAAGCAGGGTGAAACGCGCGGTAACCTAGCCGCAGGCGGCCGTGGTGAAGCAAGGCCGCTAACGGAAAGCGACTGGAAAATCGCCCGCAGCGTGGCTCCGGTTCTGAAAGAAAAAGGCCTGATTTTTGTCGGGCTTGATATCATTGGCGACAGGCTGACTGAAATCAACGTCACTAGCCCCACCTGCATTCGCGAGATCGAGGCGGCCTATCCGGACGTCTCTATTACCGGCATGCTGATGGATGCCATCGCTCGCCGCGTTGGCTAATCATCATTCGCCCGCTTTGCTACCCTTGGCGGGCGTTGTGTGCCATCGTAAAATTGGCTTTTGGGGTAACGACGTTATCCCATTCTCTTTTTTAACGGTTACTCCATGAACTTACAGCACCACTTTCTTATTGCCATGCCCGGGCTGGAAGATCCGCGCTTCGCCCATTCAGTAGTTTACGTATGCGAGCACAGCAAAAACGGCGCCATGGGGCTCATCATTAACAAGCCTGTTGCCGAGCTTACGGTCCGGGGTATGCTTTCACAGCTGAATATCGATCAGGCGTTCAAGGTCTATCCAGAACACCTGAACCGACCAGTACTGGACGGCGGGCCGCTGGCTGACGATCGCGGATTCATTTTGCACACGCCGAAACCCGGCTTTTCCTCCAGCATTCAGATTTCCGACGACGTGATGATCACGTCATCAAAAGACGTGCTTGAAACGCTGGGCTCCGCCTCACAGCCAGACGAAACGCTGGTTGCTCTGGGCTATTCCGGCTGGGAAAGCGGTCAGTTAGAAAAAGAGCTGATGGAAAACAGCTGGCTGACCGTTGAAGCCGACAGCCAAATCCTGTTTCACACGCCTATCGACTTACGCTGGCCTGCTGCGGCGCAAAAGCTCGGCGTCAACATTCACACCATATCCTCTCAGGCGGGGCACGCCTGATGGCCAGTCGCACTGTTATCGCCTTTGACTTTGGAACACGCAGCATTGGCGCCGCTATTGGCCAGGAAATAACCGGAACAGCCCGGGCGCTGGCGTCGTTTAAAGCAAAAGACGGCACCCCTGACTGGCAGCAAATTGAAAAAATGCTCAAAGAGTGGCGACCCGACCTCGTTGTGGTCGGCCTGCCGCTCAATATGGACGGCACCGAACAGCCCGTCACCGCTCAGGCAAAAAAGTTTGCTCTTAGGCTGCACGGAAGGTTCGGCGTTCAAGTTACTCTGCACGACGAGCGGCTATCTACGGTTGAGGCAAAATCAGGGCTGTTCGATCGCGGCGGCTATCGGGCGCTGGACAAAGGCAGCGTAGACGCCGCCTCAGCTGTCGTTATTCTGGAAAGCTGGTTTGAACAAAATTTGTCCTGACGCATCCATCACCTAACGAATATCTATCAACGCAGCCATCTATTTACTCGCGTTTGATAGCTCTAGCTACCACAATTCTGATTCCCACATATCTAACTCTCCGCTCGGCAATCAACCACCGAGCGGAAAGCTATAAAGCGGGTCTACTGATTCAGCAGGCCGTCGATAGTGCTTCCCCAGTCAATGCTCATTTTTATATTGCAGGCCTGGGTTGCGGAATAGTAAACCGTATAGCCCTGACGGTTAGAGGTTCCCTTGTATTCAGGAATATCGCCGCAGCCGGTAATGGTGTACTTGGTGTTAGGCAAAGGGATCGCATTTCCAGTACCTAGCAGAGCAAAGTATTTTCCGTATTCTCCCTTGCCGACTTTTTCCACCAGCACGTAGTCGTTGGCATTCAGCTGTGTTCTGCTGATAATTTTTGCCGCACGCCCCTCCGCATCGGTTACACCAAACAGAGGCTGTTTAAACGCTGGGTCAACTTCACCGTCTTTAATCACCACGAGGTAGTACGGTGTCTTGGGCATCGCCTGCTGCGTTTTAGGATCCAGCAGACCAACCGTAATTTCAAACGTGCCTTCTGAACCGTAAGTTGGCAGGCGTTGAGTGTAATACCAGTATCCGGCGGCGCCTACGGCGGCCAGAACGATCAGTATCAGTATGCTTTTAAGCGCTTTCACGGCCTTTCGTATCCTTCTTATTCTTCCCTTTCTTTCGCTATCTCCCGTTCGGCCAAAAGCACCGTACGCCGGACTGGCGCTGAGCATAACGCAGGGCAAAAAAGTGAGCTCAATAAAGGCCGCTTAGCTAGAATTGACTAAAAGCGACCTTACCCGCTAATCATACCTGCAACGCTTAATTTCGTCATGCTCTGTGCCATTGTCTGCATGCCAAAGGCGGCGCCGGTCTGCATTTGGGTCTCAATCTGATGACTTTTTTCCTCGCGGATCAGGTTAGCAACGGCAGGCGTGTTGATCAGCACTTCGTAGGCCGCCACCCTTCCCCCTGCCTTGCCGGGAAGCAGCCGCTGACAGACCACGGACTTGAGCGCGTTAGCCAACTGGACACTCACAAACGGCTTATCGCCAGAAGGAAAGGCGTCAACAATACGTTCCACCGCCATAGCCGCCGAGCGCGTGTGCAGAGTCGCTAATACCAGATGACCGGTTTCCGCGGCAGTCAACGCCAGGCGAAGAGTTTCAACATCCCTCAGCTCTCCCAGCAGGATCACATCAGGATCCTGCCTAAGCGCCGCCAGCAGGCCGGAAGTAAAGTCGTTGACGTGTACGCCAATCTCTCGCTGCTGAATCAGGCTACGCTGTGAGCGGTGAATAAACTCAATGGGATCTTCAAGAGTTATAACGTGGCGCTCCTGATTTTGGTTCATTTCATCCACCAGTGCTGCAAGCGTGGTGGACTTGCCGCTGCCGGTTGCCCCGCTGACAATAATTAGCCCATCCCGCTCGGCAGCCGCAGAGACCAGCGCCGGCGGCACGCCCAGTTGCTCAATCGTCGGCAGCGCACTGTTCACTATGCGTAACGCCGCAGACACACCAGTGAACTGTAAAAACAGGTTTGCCCTCAGGCGCGTTCCTTCAACGTTCAGCGCGACGTCCATCTGCCTAGCCTCCCAAAAGCGCCTCTGCTGCTCGGCGCTAAGCAGTGACATCAGCACGGAGGACAGCGCTTCCGGCTCCAGCGGCACATCGTCTAGCGTGCGTAAATCACCGTTCACACGGGCGACAGGCAAATGCCCGGCACAAAGGTGCAGATCGGAGGCGTTTTGCTTTACACTATGGCCAATCAGTTGGTAAATATTCATTATTGATTCTCTAAACAAACCTATGACGACTATCCGCCAAAATCTCGACAATGTAAGACAGAAGATCGCGCAATGCGCTCAGGAATGCGGGCGAGATCCAAAAGACGTTCATCTTCTTGCCGTCAGTAAAACCAAACCTGTGAGCGCCGTTCAAGAGGCCATCGATGCGGGGCAAACGCAGTTTGGTGAAAACTACGTTCAGGAAGGTGTCGATAAAATTCAGCACTTTCTTACGACGCCTTTCGCTAACCGTCTGGAGTGGCACTTTATTGGCCCCCTTCAGTCAAATAAAACGCGCGCGGTAGCAGAACACTTTCACTGGATGCACACTCTCGACCGAGAGAAAGTCGCTCGCCGACTGAGCGAACAGCGCCCAGAGAACATGCCTCCGCTTAACGTCCTGATTCAAATCAACATCAGCGATGAAGCAAGCAAGTCGGGCATCACTCTTGCCGAACTGCCGGAGGTGGCTGAGCACATTCATGCACTTCCCAATCTCAGACTGCGCGGGCTAATGACTATTCCCGCCGTAGAAACCGATCCTCAGCGCCAGCTGGCCGTCTTCCGCCAGATGACTGACGCGTTTAACCAGTTGAAGAAAAGCTACCCTCAGGTTGATACGCTATCGATGGGCATGAGCGATGATATGGGCGCGGCTATTCAGGCGGGCAGCACTCTAGTGCGAATCGGAACGGCTATTTTCGGCGCGCGCGACTATCGTTAACACACACGCCAGCACTCACTAACAACACGCGAGAGGTTTTCCATGCAGCACCGTCATATCACCTTTATCGGCGCAGGAAACATGGCCAAAGCGATTATCGCTGGCCTCGTCAACGGCGGCTATCCCGCCGAAATGATTACCGCCACTTCTCCGTCCATGACGCAAGACTCTCCCCTTCATACCGAACTTGGCGTTAACTGCAGCAGCAACAATCTGGAAAGCGCCCGTCAGGCTGATGTTATCGTTCTGGCGGTAAAACCGCAGATGATGGCTGACGTATGTCAGCCGTTAACGCAGTTAGACCTGAGCGGTAAGCTGATCCTTTCCATCGCCGCAGGAGTCAGCGTCGAGCGCTTTTATCAGCTGTTAGGAAAAATTGACATTGTTCGTATTATGCCCAACACGCCCTCACTAATAGGGCTGGGTATGAGTGGGCTGTTTGCACCCGCTAACGTCAGTCAGGCGGATCGCGACTATACGGAAGCGTTAATGACGGCAGTCGGTAAAGTCTGCTGGGTCAACGATGAAACCGGTATTAACGGCGTTATCGCGGCGGCAGGCAGCGCTCCGGCCTATTTCTTTCTGTTTATGGAAGCCATGCAGCAGGAAACCGAACGGCTGGGATTCTCTTCTCAGGACGCGCGACTGCTGGTTCAGCAGGCCGCTCTAGGCGCGGCGCACATGGTTGAAGAAAATTCGCAGTTAGACATTGCTACTCTTCGTCAACAGGTCACATCCAAGGGGGGTACCACAGCGGAAGCGCTGCGGGTATTCAATGAAAGCGGGCTGTCTGATACGGTAGCCAAAGCTATGCAGGCCGCCATTGCGCGGGCGGTAGAAATGGAAAAATCGCTTTAAGAGCGCCTTTGGCGGCAAGCTGCCATTTTTCCCTGATTTACTATATGCTAAGGCGCTAGACGAAAGTGTTTCTGCGCCTTAAGCACGAGTAATAACCAAAGGGCTATACATGCAATTTTTATCGTTTGTTCTTTTTACCGTACTCGATCTCTACGTGTCCGTCCTGCTGCTCAGGGTGTGGATGCAGTGGGCGAGAGCCGATTTCTATAATCCGTTCTCTCAGTTTGTCGTCAAGATAACCCAGCCGGTACTCGGGCCACTGCGCCGAATTATTCCCTCAATCGGGCCAGTAGACACCGCGTCAGTGCTGTTTGCCTACTTGCTTATTTTAATCAAGTACATCGCCGGACTATGGTTCCTCAACGGCGTAATGCTGTTTTTCCCGCTCTACCTGCCGTTATCGCTAATTGAACTCCTGAGTGCCGCAGGAAAGCTGGTGTTCTGGCTGGTTATCATTCGCGCTCTGATGAGTTGGATAAGCCAAGGGAGAAACCCTGTCGACCAGCTGCTGATCCAGCTTACTGAGCCTCTTCTGCAT
This sequence comes from Leminorella richardii, assembly GCF_900478135.1. NCBI lineage: Bacteria > Pseudomonadati > Pseudomonadota > Gammaproteobacteria > Enterobacterales > Budviciaceae > Leminorella > Leminorella richardii. The sequence goes on along the minus strand of NZ_LS483470.1, from coordinate 531,264 downwards.
CCGATTCGCCGCCTGCTTCCCTCAATGGGAGGCCTCGATCTGTCACCGATGATCCTGATGCTCATTCTGTATGCGCTGAACTATCTTAAAGCCGACGTTCTAGAGCTTTTAGTGACGTGGATGCGATAGAAATACAGTCCGGAGCCATAGTGCTCCGGCTTTATATTCAGCCCAAGGCCAGCCGGGATCAGATTGTTGGCCTGCACGGTGACGAGCTTAAAGTCGCCATCACCGCTCCGCCGGTTGACGGTCAGGCTAATGCCCACTTGATCAAGTATCTTGCCAAGCAGTTTCGCGTGCCGAAGGGCGCGGTGGACATTGAAAAAGGGGAGCTGGGTCGGCACAAACAGGTGAAAATTCACGATCCTAAGCAAGTGCCTGAAGAAATCACTCTTCTGCTAAAGGAACTGGGTCACTAGCCCAGCACTCGCGTTGTTTTGAGCAAATCACACTGATAGTCCTGAATATCACCGGTATATCCGGGATTCAGCGACAGCGCGTCCATCCGGTTTACCATCAATAAATACATGGGTCGATTATCAAGATCGCTGTAGGCCACCAGAGCAATGCCGTACTTACTCATTTCTTCAGCAGCGCCAGGCAGCTCTTTTGCCATCCGCCGGAACGGACTCATTTCTTGGAACTGGCTTTCCGTCAGAGTTCTCGCCAGATAGTGAGAGCCGTTTAAGCCGTATTCTACCGGCATCCACTGCTCGCTAAAGCGCTCTATCTGACTATCAAGCTGCGCTTTAATCTCCGGCCTGATGCAGGCAATGTGGATATGCAGCTGCTCTTGGCTGCGCGCATAGGCTGAATTGACCGTTAACGAAACCATATTGCGGGCCACAGGGCGATCGGAGGCCTGTGCCAGATAGCCTCGCGCCTGCCATGCCTTAAGGAAATAGTGTGTTGTTTCAGGCTGCTGCAAGACAGGGCTTTCTAGTCCCTCAATTTTCACCGTAGGGATCAGTAAAAAGTGCAAAGGCCCTTTGCGATCTTTAAACACCGTATAGCCGTGCTCTTCATCTGGCGTCAATACGACACTAACGCAGGATGCATTGGCGTTCTCCTGCACTTTCGCATGAGGTACACATTCTCCGTTAACGATATTCCAAAGCTCGTCGGAGTGAATGTAGCGCCATCCCCACAGCGCGGCCAGTGAGATTGCCACCGCGCCAATAAAGACGATCAGACAAACCACCCAGTTGAGTCGCGTTTTTCTCTTTTTCATGATACCTGGACAGCTGAACCCCTCATGCTTTCGTAAGGCTTATTATAACACATATGTAACATTTCATTTTAATGTACAAACGAATATTTCCTCCCGAACCCCACAACAAAACGAGCCGAGCTGAAGAAATCACTCAGCCGAAGATGTTGGTTTAGGGTATGCTATAGCGCTGATGCCACGCGTTGTTCACCAGACTGCGCATCGGTGGCAGCGTTCATCTCTTCCCCATGCACTCTCACAGGTGAATCTCTCATGCAGAAAGTTGTTCTTGCCACCGGAAACCCCGGTAAAGTCCGCGAACTGGCTAACCTTTTGGGCGATTTTGGCTTCGACGTTATCGCGCAAACCGACCTTGGCGTAGACTCCGCCGAAGAGACCGGATTAACCTTTATTGAAAACGCCATTATCAAAGCGCGGCACGCGGCACAGGTCACAGGTCTTCCCGCCATTGCCGACGATTCTGGCATCGCCGTTGACGCCATCGGTGGAGCGCCCGGCATTTACTCTGCCCGCTACGCGGGCGTTGATGCCAGTGATACAGAGAATCTTAACAAGCTGCTGGAAACCCTGAAAGACATTCCTGAAGGGCAGCGTCAGGCACAGTTCCACTGCGTGTTGGTATATATGCGCCATGCCGAAGACCCCATTCCGCTGGTGTTCCACGCCAGCTGGCCCGGGGAAGTTCTGTTCAGCCCGGCGGGAAAAGGCGGCTTTGGCTACGATCCCATTTTCTATATTCCCGAGCTAAACTGCACGGCCGCTGAACTAAGCCATGAGCATAAGAGCAAGATCTCTCACCGCGGTCAGGCACTGAGCATGCTGCTGGACGCTCTGCGCCGTGCCTAATATGCCACCTCTGAGCCTGTATATTCACATTCCCTGGTGCGTGCAGAAGTGCCCCTACTGTGACTTCAACTCACACGCACTCAAGGGAGAAGTACCCCATGAGGCCTATGTCGGACATCTGCTGGCCGACCTTGACGCATCGCTAGCCCTTGTTGGCGATCGTCCCCTTGGTTCAATCTTTATCGGTGGAGGGACACCCAGTCTGCTGAGCGGCAGCGCTATGCAGCTGCTGATGGACGGCGTGCGGCAAAGGCTACCTCTGCTCCCCAATGCTGAAGTCACCATGGAAGCCAACCCCGGAACCGTAGAGGCTGCGCGCTTTGCCGCCTATCAGAACGCGGGAATTAACCGGATCTCCATTGGCGTGCAGAGCTTTAACCCTGAAAAGCTGCAAAGGCTGGGGCGCATTCACGGGCCACAGGAGGCCATAGCGGCCGCCCGTCTCGCCAAAAGGCTCGGCCTTCGCAGCTTTAACCTCGATTTAATGCACGGCCTGCCCGACCAAACGCAGGAACAGGCGCTGGACGACCTGCGTCAGGCAATAGATCTCGAGCCTCCACACCTCTCTTGGTACCAGTTGACGATTGAACCCAACACTCTGTTTGGCTCCCGTCCACCGACACTGCCCGACGACGAGGCCCTGTGGGATATCTACCAGCGCGGTCATCAGCTCTTGAGCGAAGCGGGTTATCAGCAGTATGAGACCTCGGCCTATGCCAAGCCCAGCTATCGCTGCCAGCATAACCTGAACTACTGGCGCTTTGGCGACTATCTGGGCATTGGCTGTGGAGCTCACGGAAAAGTCAGTCTTAACGACGAGCGCATTGTCCGAACGGTAAAAACTCGCCATCCGCGTGGCTATATGGAAGGCAATTACCTTGACCAACAGCACGACGTTGAGCCAGAAGATCTCCCGTTTGAATTCTTTATGAATCGCTTTCGCCTGCTGGAACCCTGCCCGAGAGAGCAGTTTGGGCTATTAACCGGCCTTGACGAAAAGACTATACGCCAGAATATCGATCGGGCGCTGAAGGCGGGGTACATCACGGAGTCGGATACAGAGTGGCAGGTTACGGAGAAAGGAAAGCTGTTTCTAAACTCGCTGCTGGAACTGTTTTTATAAAAATTAGAAAGACAAAGGCCGGGCGATAATTGAAATCTCCCGGCCTTTGACAAAAAGATTACTGCGGCAGCGCCTTGATAAGCGCAGCTCGCTGGCTGTCCAGCGCGGTCAAACGGCCACAGGCGTCTTTACCAAACTGATCAAAGTCTTTCTCCTGCTTTTTCCATTCGTCCTTAATTTCCTGCTGAACGCCCCCTAGGCTACCCAATACGGCCTGAAGTGGGTTATTTGACTTACCGCCCTTCGCTAGTGCCTGAACCCCTAGCTCGTTAATGCTGTCCTGTAGGACTCCGCCCATTGCGCTTTGTACAACGGTACGACTGTTCGATTCAACCTGACTCAGCGCCTGATGATGGAACACAAAGCCGTCCTGACGGGGCTCTAACACCTTCTCCATTTCTTTGGTCAGGTCTGCTGTCAGCGCTGTCAGACGATTGCGCACGTTACTCTCTTTACCCAACTGCTTAACGATAATGCCGTCCAGCGCTTTTTGCGCGACAACCAGACGAGAACGAACGCCGTCGTTAATGTAGGGGAAATCGCCGCGAATACCCTGCTGCAATGTTACCGCCTGAGCGCGCACCGCGTCAGACAGCACAAGAGCCTGGCCGTTTCTCGTCACGTCACCGTTTTTATTAATCACCAGATTTCCGCTGGCGCCGACGATTTCCACGGTTTGCGCACTGATCGTAATGTCATCCTGCGGCTGAACCGGGCACTTATAGGCCGCCTGCGCCTGAGCGGCAGCCAGTAACAGCAGCACCGCACCGGTTTTTCGTAACATAGTTGTTCCTCAACGTTGTTCACTGTGTGGGGTCTATGCGCTGACTTGGGCCTGCGGCCTATCGCGCGGAATGAGCCAAAAAATAACACGCCCGGTAAGAAACCGGGCGAAATTTACATAACATTAACCACGCACGCGCGATTATTCGACGTCAAAGTAGTTGATGTCCATCAGCTCGCCGACGCGAACGTCGATCATGCCTTTATCTTCCAGCCAGTTGCTCACCAAACCGCGGTGCTCTTCAGTACACTTGCCAATCTTCTGCAGGCAAACCAGACCTTCCCACTGAAGATAGCCGCCGCCTTCAAAAGACAGGTCGTGTTTTTCAAACACTTCGCCGATAAACTGATCGATGGTGGCGTCAACCTGCTCGATGGCCGTTCCTTCAGGAAACGACCAAGTTACGATAAAGCCAATTTCCTGAAACTCGTCGATGCGCATTTTCTTACGCAAACGGCGACTACGCTGATATGCCATTATTCAATCCTCTCAAACATCAAATCCCATACGCCGTGCCCTAAACGCTGCCCGCGAAGTTCAAACTTCGTCAGCGGGCGATCGTCCGGACGCGGCACATACGTACCGTCTACAGACAGATTCCGATAGACCGGAAGTGCATTCATGACTTCCAGCATGTGTTCCGCATAGTTTTCCCAGTCGGTTGCCATATGAAAAACGCCGCCGACTTTAAGCTTCTGCAAAATCGCCATCGCGAACGGCGTTTGCAAAATGCGGCGCTTGTGGTGACGAGCCTTGTGCCACGGGTCAGGGAAGAACAGTAGCACTCGACTTAGCGACGCGTCTGGGATCATCTTTTCCAGTACTTCGACCGCATCGTGACACATTACCCGCAGATTAGAAAGCTCGGCCTCATGGGCAGCCGACAGGCAGGCACCCACGCCGGGGCTATGTACCTCGATGCCGAGAAAGTCCTGTTCAGGGCTTTCCTTCGCCATCTTCACCAGTGACATTCCCATACCAAAGCCGATTTCCAGCGTAATCGGAGCGCTGCGGCCAAACAGCGTGGGGAAATCCAGCGCCTGCTCTTCAAACTCTACGCCCATCGTCGGCCAGTAGTTGTCCAGCGCAAACTGCTGGCCTTTTGTCAGTCGCCCCTGTCGGCGCACAAAACTGCGGATGCGGCGCATCGCGCGTCCGTCTTCATTAAACTCGGGAGAAATTACGTCATTAATCATATAAAAGCTCTGTACATACGGTCGGCATTCACCACCCGTTTTTAATCCGCAGGTCTACGTTAGTTTGCGGCATGATAGCAAATTCTCCTCTTGTCCAAAACGCCGGAGGGTAAAAAGCACTCCTTGCGTATATCTCTCTTACAATAAAACGGTCACTTCGTGGTTTACTCAGGTCGGTGTCTGTGCTGGAATCTCGGCATCTTTTAAAATCTTAGGGAAGTATCACTGAGTTATGCTACAGGCAAAGGTATTTGCACAGGCCGTTTTGAGCTGGTATGAAAAATTTGGTCGTAAGACCCTCCCCTGGCAGATCGAAAAAACGCCCTATCACGTCTGGCTGTCCGAAGTGATGCTTCAACAGACTCAGGTCGCTACCGTTATTCCCTATTTCCAGCGCTTTATCGAGCGCTTTCCCGACGTCGCCTCTCTGGCCGCTGCGCCTACCGATGAAGTACTGCACCTGTGGACAGGGCTCGGCTACTACGCCCGAGGGCGCAATCTTCACAAAGCTGCACAGCAGATTGCCACAAAGCACGGCGGGAGCTTCCCCATTAGCTTCGACGATGTTGCCGACCTGCCCGGCGTAGGGCGCTCCACGGCGGGAGCTATACTCTCTTTGTCGCTTAACCAGCGCTACCCCATTCTAGACGGCAACGTAAAGCGAGTACTTGCTCGCTGCTATGCCGTTGCAGGCTGGCCGGGTAAGAAAGAGGTTGAGCACCGCCTGTGGGAAATCAGCGATGACGTCACCCCAGCAAAGGGGGTCGCACAGTTTAATCAGGCAATGATGGATCTGGGGGCGCTGGTGTGTACTCGCTCACGCCCCAAGTGCGAGCTTTGCCCTTTAAACAATGGCTGTGTGGCCTACGCCAATCAAAGCTGGAGAGACTACCCGGGTAAAAAACCAAAAAAACAGATCCCCGAAAGGAACGCCTGGTTTTTATTAATGAAAGACGGCGGGAAAGTCTGGTTGGAAAAAAGGCCTCCAATGGGTTTATGGGGCGGGCTTTACTGTTTCCCCCAGTTTAGCGAGCGCGAAGAGCTCAACGACTGGCTTTCCCAGCAGAAACTCGGTGCAGACGCTTTACAGCAGCTCACTGCGTTTCGCCATACGTTTAGCCACTTTCATTTAGACATTGTGCCAATGCTGTTAGACAGCGCAGACTTAAATAAAACCTGCCGTGAAGAAAAACCCGGCATCTGGTACGATTTGGCAAATCCCCCGTCGGTCGGCTTAGCCGCACCGGTTGAACGATTACTCCAGCAGCTTAGCAATTAACGTGAGGATGAAGCATGAGCAGAACCATTTTTTGCACCTATCTACAAAAAGAAGCCGAAGGGCAAGATTTTCAGCTTTATCCCGGTGAGCTAGGCAAACGCATTTTTAATGAAATATCTAAAGAAGCCTGGTCGCAGTGGATGGCAAAACAAACCATGCTTATCAACGAGAAAAAGCTCAATATGATGACTCCTGAGCACCGTAAGCTGCTTGAGCAGGAGATGGTGAACTTTCTGTTTGAAGGTAAAGACGTTCACATTGAAGGATATACGCCACCGAGTGAATAGACGCCTGTAGCTGCTCGATTCAAACCGCAGGCGCATCAGAGATGCTGAGAGGCTCAGGCTTCTCGCTGAAAACCAGCCTGCCGTTTGAACTATTGAGGGTGTAGTCATTAACCATACCAACAACGTCAGTCAATCATGCGAAATATAAAGAAAATCTGTGCACTCTTGTTGATTACGCCGCTGCTGTTTTCATGCGGCGGTGGCTCAAAGAAGCCTGTCGATGACGATCGCTACGTTAAGGATACCAACGGTTTTGATATCCTGATGGGGCAGTTTGCCCACAATGTTGAAAACATTTGGGGCCGCAGCGAAGTGCTAATCGCTGGCCCTAAAGACTATGTAAAATATACCGACCAGTACCAAACCCGCAGCCACATCAACTTTGATGCTGGGGTGATTACTGTGGAAACTATCAGCGCAGATCCGCAGGCCAGCCTGCGCAAAGCCATTATCACTACGTTGCTGATGGGTGAAGACCCGCAAACGACGGATCTGTATTCGGACGTTAACGATATCCAGCTGAGCAAAGAACCGTTCCTGTACGGCCAGGTTCTGGACTCAGACGGTAACACCATTCGCTGGGAGTGGCGCGCTAATCACTTTGCCGATTACCTGCTCCAAAATAAGCTGCAGCGCCGAAATTCTGGACTTAAAGTCATCTGGTCAGTAAACATTCCGCTAGTGCCCAACCACCTCGACAAGCGTGCCCACAAATATCTGCCATTGGTACGTCAGGCAGCCCGCAAGTACAACGTGGAAGAGTCGCTGATTCTGGCAATTATGCAGACGGAATCCAGCTTTAACCCTTATGCCGTCAGCAGCTCTGACGCCATTGGCCTGATGCAGGTTATGCAGCACACTGCGGGTAAAGACGTCTTTAAAATGCAGGGTAAATCCGGTCATCCTAGCCGCAGCTACCTGTTCGATCCGGCCAACAATATTGACGCCGGTACCGCCTATCTGTCCATTTTGCAAAACAGCTATCTGGGCGGTATCAGCAATCCGACCTCTCGCCGCTATGCTGTTATTACCGCCTATAACGGCGGTGCTGGCAGCGTGCTGCGCGTGTTCTCCAGCGACAGAAATCGGGCTCCTAGCGTCATTAACGGCATGGAGCCGGGCACTGTGTATGAAACGCTGACCACCAAGCACCCGTCAGCAGAATCGCGCAACTATCTGAAAAAGGTAAATACCGCGCAAAAAAGCTATCGTCGATAGGCGACGGCTTTAGCCGGATGCACAGGCACTGAGTGAGTTTTGCTGCGCTCAGCGCCTGTGCCGCCTTCAGGGAGAAAGTCGATGCATGTGGAACTTAACGTTAACGGCCTAAGCTACATCGCCACCTTTCCGGACAAAGACGTCCGCGACCTTCATCTGCCTCTGCTGCGCACACTGACTCGCCTACAGCGGGAAAAAAAGCGTCGGCTGGTCGTATTCTTGGCCGCACCGCCTGGGGTGGGAAAATCAACGTTGACTGCCTTCTGGCAGATGCTGTCCCGTCAGGAAACCGATGTTCAGGATCTTCAAGGGCTACCGATGGACGGCTTCCACCACTTCAACAGCTATCTGGATGAGCAGGGTCTGCGCGGCCGCAAGGGCGCGCCGGACACCTTTAATCTTGGGCTGCTGCAAGACCATCTGGCAGAATTGAAGTCGTCGGAGTCACGCTGGCCCAGCTATGACCGCAACCTGCACGATCCACAGCAAAATGCCATCGAAGTCACCTCGCCGATCGCGGTCGTCGAAGGCAACTGGCTATTGTTGAAAGAGCCGGGCTGGCAGGAGTTGATCCGCCGCTGCGACTACAGCATTTTTATCGGTAGCTACATCGATCGTTTAAAAGAGAGGCTGATCGCCCGCAAGATGAAGGGAGGCACTAGCCGAGAAGACGCGGAGCGCTTTTTTGAACAGTCCGATGGGCCGAACGTTATGCGAGCACTCACTCATAGCCGTAAAGCTGACCTGACGCTGGAAATGCTGAAAGATGGCTCTTATCGGCTAATCGACGGGCTTCTCGATGAAAAGCCCGTCGCCGTTGAACTCTGACTTCGGCGCAAAACCGCCGAAGTCATCATTCTCAGAGGAAAACTATACCCGCTCTACCACCATCGCGATGCCCTGACCGCCGCCAATGCACAGCGTCGCCAGCCCCATCGTTTTGTCATAGCCTTTCAGAGCGTGAACCAGCGTTACCAGGATCCTGGCGCCGCTGGCGCCGATAGGATGCCCAAGCGCGATAGCACCACCGTTGACGTTAACCTTCTGCGGATCAAAACCTAAATCGCGCCCTACCGCCAAGAACTGAGCGGCAAACGCCTCATTGGCCTCAATCAGATCGATATCGTTCAGGCTGACACCGGCCATTTTCATCGCCTTACGCGATGCAGGAACCGGCCCAATACCCATGACGTCAGGCTCAACGCCCGCCGATGCCCAGCCGCGAATGCGGGCTAAAGGCTTCAGCCCGCGTGCAGTGGCTTCGTCTTCACGCATCAGCATTAAAATAGCCGCGGCGTCGTTAATACCGGACGCGTTGCCTGCCGTGACGGTACCGTCCGGCTTAAACGCAGGGCGCAGGCTGGCTAGCGTTTCCATGGTGGTATCACCGCGCGGGTATTCATCCTGACTAAACAGCGTCGTACCCTTGCGGCTCTTGAGTTCAATTGGCACGATTTCATCAACAAAGCGACCGGCTTCAATCGCTGCAATCGCCTTTTGCTGGGAAGCCAGCGCCACCGCATCCTGCTCTTCACGGCTTAACCCGTAGCGCTGAGCCACGTTTTCTGCCGTAATGCCCATATGATAGTCGTTGAACGCGCACCACAGGCCGTCTTTAATCATAGAGTCAACCAGCGTGCCGTTGCCCATCCGATAGCCTTGGCGAGCCTTGTCCAGCAGATAAGGCGCCGCGCTCATATTTTCCATACCGCCGCTGACCACCACCGAGGCACAGCCGGACAAAATAGCCTGAGCGCCAAGGGCGACAGTTTTCAAACCAGAGCCACAAACTTTATTAACGGAAAACGCTGAGGTCTCAATAGACAATCCTGCCTTTACGGCCGCCTGACGGGCCGGGTTCTGACCAAGACCGGACTGCAATACGTTCCCCAGAATAACCTCATCGACGTTCAGATCGTCGGGCAGGTTTTTCATACATTCGGCAATCACCTTCGCACCCAAATCAACAGCGGGGACGCCAGCCAGCGCGCCGCCAAATTTGCCGATCGCCGTTCTCTTGGCTGCAACAATAACAACAGAGTGAGTCATCTTTTCTCTCCTTACTCAACGCTTAGAGGGCGCAGGTCGTCAGCAACGGTAAAGTTGGCTTCGGTCATTTCCCGCAGCTTATCAAGGGTGATGTCCTGACTAAGTTCAGTCAGCGTCATTTGCCCGTCAATAAAGCTAAAAACCGCGTATTCCGTTACCACCATGCTGACTTTACCCTTCGCCGTCAGCGGGAAATTACAGCGGTGCAGCAGCTTGGCGCCACCGTCTTTGGCGCAGTGTTCCATCGCGATAATGACTTTCTTGGCGCCTGCAACCAGATCCATTGCGCCGCCCATGCCGGGTACCATTTTCCCCGGCACCATCCAGTTCGCGAGATTGGCCTCTTCGTCGACCTGTAATCCACCCAGTACGCAAACGTCTACATGACCGCCGCGGATCAGGGCGAAGGAGAAAGCGCTGTCAAACATCGCAGCTCCGGGAACCAAACCGCACGGCTGACCGCCGGCGTTAACCAAATTAGTATCCGGTTGAGTGACTGGCCCCAGACCTAAAAAGCCGTTTTCCGACTGTAGCGTGACGTGAATATCGTTAGGCAGGTAGTTTGCTACCTGAGTAGGCAGACCAATCCCCAGGTTAACGACGTCGCCGTCCTTTAGCTCTTTCGCTACGCGGCGAGCAATCATTTCTTTGGCGTTCATTACGCTTCTCCCAAATAGAGTTGATCTACCAGCGCACCCGGTGTCATTACGGCATCTGGAGCGATTTCACCCACGTTAACAATTTCATCGCACTGGGCGATGACTCGGTCCGCTGCCAGCGCGATGATGGGGTTAAAATTGCGCGCCGTCAGGGAGTAAACCAGATTACCGTTTCGGTCAGCCTTGGCCGCCTGCAAAATAGCCAAGTCTGCACGCAGCGGCAGCTCAAGCAGATACTCCACGCCGTTTTGGATTATCTTTTGCTTGCCCTCTTCAACAACGGTGCCCACGCCAGTGGTCGTCAAAAAGCCACCCAGACCAGCACCGCCGCAGCGGATGCGCTCTACCAGCGTGCCTTGAGGAACCAGCTCAACGTCCATTTCGCCGGCAATCATGCGGCGACCGGTTTCTGGGTTTGTGCCAATGTGGGAAGCGATCACTTTCTTTACCTGCCCGCTGGCAACCAGCGGCCCAACGCCGGTATCGACGAAGCCAGTGTCGTTACCAATAAGCGTCAGATCCTTTACGCCCGAGGCTAAAATTTCGGCAACCAGCGCTGCTGGAGTACCCACAGCCATAAATCCGCCGAACATGATGGTCATCCCGTCGCGCAGACTGGCGCGGAAAGCCTCAAGACTGATTTGTTTATCCTTCATTGCCCTTCTCCGGCCGAACTGAGACAAAAGCATCCCCACTACGGAGGCGTGCGCCGCAGTCGACGTTAATTAGCGTTATGTGTTAATGAAGGGCCGAGCGAGCGCTCGGCCCTGTAGGCTTTAGATATCCATGTTCATCATGGCAGAGCTTAGCCCTTTACCGTGCATATCCAGCGCCAGCGAACGCGTGACGCCGCCGCCCAAAGCACCGTACATGACAAAGTTCAGCGCGCCGATAGCCGGCAGCTCGTATCGGACAACTTCGCCCTTCACGATGTCAGAAAAATAGGCTTTCACCTTCTCTGCCGTGACGGCGCTCTTCAGCTTTTCGTAGTCGTCCATGGAATAGGCAATGACGGAAATGTTTGACGTATTGCCTTTGTCTCCAGTGCGTGAGTGTGCAATTTCGCGCAGTTTCATGACTAAATCTCCAAAAATTCGACGGTTGCAGTGACCAGTTCGCGAGAAATCAACGTTGAATCCATCGCCAGAATTTCTTTAACCGACTTGGTCGCACCGCCGCCGCCGGCAGGGCCGTTGGTATACAGAGTTTCGACTTCGTTACCCACTTTGGCCGCTTCACTGCGGGTTTGGCAGCGAGCCGCTACGCGAGCGCGAACTTCATACGGCTGACAGCCCTGTGACAAAGCGTCGGCGTGCAGGGAGTTAACGCCAATCAGGTCATAACGAGTTTCTTCTGGTGCGAAACCGCACAGGGCAAACCGCTCTTTCACAATATCCAGCGCCAGCTGACCGCGCTCTACGGCACCCGGGCCGGCGTAAGAAATTTCGCCTTCGCCAATAAAACCGTCCTGATAGCCAACGGAAACCTTCAGCGTGCCTGTGCGCTCAGAGCCGGTACCGCCCTTAACTTCAACGCGATCTGCACCAACCTGAGTGAAGGTCACGTGAGAAAAATCGGCCACGACGTCAGGCGTCAGGTAGCGATCCGGCTTGTGAATTTCATAGAGCATTTGCTCTTTGCAGGTATCTACCGTTACGCAACCGCCGGAGCCAGCCACTTTAGTAATCACTGCGTCGCCGTTCTCATCGATTTCGGCGATGGGGAATCCCAACCGCGCCAGATTAGGAACATCTTTATAGCCTGGGTCAGCGTAGTAACCGCCGGTGATCTGGCCGCCGCACTCCAGCAGGTGCCCGATCAGGGTGCCTTTGCCCAGTTGCTCCCAGTCGTTAGCCTTCCAGCCAAACTCATACATCATAGGTGCTAGGAACAGAGAAGGATCCGAGACGCGCCCGGCTATCACCACGTCGGCGCCGTTCTTTAATGCCTCAACCATTGCCTCTGCCCCCAGATAGGCGTTAGCGGAAATAATCTGCTTACCGCATTCCGCAATGGGCTGGCCAATTTCATCCAGCTTAACGTTGGCCTTAGTGGCTACGCTCAGGACGTCATCGCCGCTGACGACAGCAATTTTCAGCTTTTTCACGCCCATTGAGCGAGCGATGTCAGCGACCAGCTTGCCGGCATACTGCGGGTTAGCGGATCCCATATTGGTAATAATCTTGATGCCTTTCTCGATGCAGACCGGCAGTACGGCCTTCATTCGATCCGCCAACAGCTCGTTAAAGCCTTTTGTAGGATCCGCCGCCTTCTGCTTTTGCCCAATAGCGATAGTGCGCTCAGCCAAACACTCAAACACCAGATACTGGATGTCGCCCTTTTCAGCCAGCTCTACTGCCGGCTCAATACGGTCACCGGCATAGCCAGCACCACCGCCAATTCTTAATTTTTTCATAGTCATTACTCTTAACTCATCTATCTACGTAGAAATTAAATCGGGAATATGCCAAACAGCACCGCCGCAATGGTCATCACAATGGAAGCGGCCCACAGGAAGAAGAAGGTAAACTTTTGATGCTCGCCCAAATCTATACCGGCTAGGCCAACTAGCAGGAACGTCGCTGGCGTCAGTGGGCTTACAGGGAAGCCTGTCGTCATTTGACCAAGGATGGCTGCCTGCCCCATCTCCATAGCCGGAACCCCCAAGTGCTGACCAGCGGTTGCCATTACAGGTAGAACGCCGAAGTAGAAGGAGTCTGGGTCAAAAATCATGCTTAACGGCATCGCGATTAAGCCGATAATGAAAGGGAAGTGTGATGCTGATTCCGCCGGAATATGCGCAGCCATATAGGACGCCATTTCCTTAAGCATGCCGGAATCTTTCATGATGCCAGTGAAAATACCCGCAGCAAACAGGATACCCGCCATCATCAGCGCCGATTTGGCGTGAGCGTCAATACGGGCTTTCTGCTGTTCAGGTTTGCGGTAGTTAATCAGCAGCGCCAGCACCGTACCCAGCATAAAGCAGACTATAGGCGCTACTTTACCGCTAATCATGGTACCAATAACGATAACAACCAGCCCAATGTTGACTAAAAACAGCTTGGGGCGGCGAATAGCCAGCTCCTCTTCTGTCAGTTCAGTACGATGATGGTCTGCACCAGACACCGACAATGAGCCAGTGCTGTAGCCCAGACGCTTTTCTTCGCGTTTACCCAGTAACCAACTGCAGATGTACACAAAGGCCAGCCCGGTCAACATAACCGGCAGCACTGGCAGGAACAGATCCATAACGGGAACGTTCAGGGATGACGCGGCTCGAAGCGTTGGCCCACCCCACGGCAGCATGTTACAGACGCCGGCGGCCATGGCGACAGAACAGGCCAGCACGCGCGGATCCATCTTCAGGCGCTTATACAGCGGCAGCATGGCTGGAACAACCACTAGAAAAGTGACTGCGCCGGAACCGTCAAGATGCACAATAGAGGCCAGCACGGCAGAGCCCAACACGATGCGCGACGGCTTGTTGCCAACGACCTTCAGAACTTTGTCGATGATGGGATCCAGCATGCCCGCATCGGTCAAAATGCCAAAGAACAGAATGGCGAAAACAAACATGCCGATAACCGGTGCAATGTTTTTCACGCCGCTAACCGCAAACTTGTTTACGGAAGCAACGTCAAAACCGGCCAGAAGCGCCATAATGACGGGTATTGAAATCAGCGCCGCCATTGGCGACATTTTTTTTGTCATAATCGCCGCCAAAACGACGATGATGGTGAGAAGTCCAAATAGAGCTATCATAGGTAAGATTTCCTGTTCTTGAACGTTATAGGAAACGAAATTAGAAATAGTTTTCAAGAGAATTTTTTTATTTTCGATTCCATACTAGCGGCGTGAAAAAAACAGGGAAATTCATTAATCAGATGACACTATTTAAAAGATGAATGAGTAATTAAATAGAATGCGTGTCCTATCACACTATAAAAAAAACAAATAGCTTATACAGTGTTCCCCTTTAGGAGAACGGTAGCTATGAATCTGTCGATTAAGCAATTTCGCGCCTTTCTGGCATTGTGCAAACACCGCAATTTTACTCGAGCGGCAGAATCCGTTTTTCTTTCTCAGCCAGCCTTTAGCAACCTCATCTACACGATAGAGAAAGAGGCGGGAGCTCGGCTGTTCGACCGAAAGCCAAAGACCGTTGAACTCACGCCTGATGGCGAGGTTTTTCAAAATATCGCACTCGGCATCATTAATGAATTTAATCTCGGGCTATCTCGCTGGCACGACCATATTAATCAGGAGCAGTTTAAAATCTCTATCGCGGTTTTACCTTCCATTGCGGTAAAGCTACTGCCTTCATACATTCAGCGCTTTCGCCTTATTCAACCTAAAGCTGCTTTTGATATTAAGGATTTACAGTCAGACTACTGCCTGTCTTCGGTTGTTAATGAAACGACTGAACTAGGAATGGTGGGATATTTACCCCAAGACAGCGGTGTCGAAAGCTACAAAATACACAGTGAAAGATATTATTTGGTTTTTAATCGCCACCATCCTTTAGCAAAAAGAGACACTATTCATCTAAAAGATATCAGTCACTCAACTGTTATTCGATTTGCTTCAACGACCAGTATTTACCAATCACTACATGTTGATATAACTAATAATAAAAACATTAACTATATCGATATTGAGCAACTGAGTACTCTATTCGGGCTTTTGCTCTCAAACTCTGGCATTACGTTTTTACCTGAGTTGACGCTATATATGTTTCAGCACCCAGATATTATGGTCAAACCCATCGCGGAAGAAACGTTAAGTCGCGATATTTATGTCATCCGCAAAAGCGGGAAGGCCCTTTCGGATATCAGTAAGCAATTTTATGATTTTCTCACTGAGTCCTGACTTATTCGCCCCTTTTGAAAACAAAAAGCCCACCGTACTTTGACAGCACTATCGGGTTTTTGCTCAAATGGATGTTTCCCAACGCTAATAATTATTTTATCAGAAGTGGAGTTCTCTCAATGGCTCACCGGTTAGCACTCAAACGACTAAAATATGTTGGCCTGCTCCTCGGGCTAACCACACCGGCCTTAAGCTTTGCCGCGGACGTTGACGGCGCAACTCTCAGCCTAGGCTGGGGCATTCCGTTTGTTGGCATTCTGTTGTCTATAGCCCTCTGCCCCTTACTTATTCCAACCATCTGGCACCACCACTTTGGGAAAATCACCGCACTGTGGTCAATCCTGTTTTTGGTTCCGTTCGCCATAACCTTTGGCGTTAGCACCAGCGTGGGCCTCGTCGCACACGCCATGTTCGCAGAATATATTCCGTTTATCATTCTGCTGTTTTCCCTGTTTACCGTTTCAGGGGGGATCCTCGTTCAGGGTAACCTTCACGGTTCGCCAAAGCTAAACACCGCGCTACTGGCTATCGGTACCGTTCTTGCGTCACTGATGGGAACAACCGGCGCAGCAATGCTGCTCATTCGCCCACTGATCCGAGCCAACGATAACCGTAAGCACCGCGTCCACGTGGTTATCTTCTTTATTTTTCTGGTGGCAAATATCGGCGGTGGTCTTACGCCGCTGGGCGATCCGCCGCTGTTTATCGGCTTCCTGAAAGGGGTAGATTTCTTCTGGACAGCGGTTCATATGCTGCCGCCAGTGCTTATCAGCAGCCTGATTCTGTTAGTCATGTTCTATTTTGTCGATAGCTACTACTATAAGCGCGAAGACGAGATCGAGCAGCGAGATCCAACGCCAGACTCAAAGCTGCGCCTGTACGGCAAGTTCAATTTTGTCCTGCTGCTGGCCATCATCGGCTGTGTTCTGCTTTCCGGCTTCTGGCGCCCCGGCATTGAAGTGACCCTGCTGGGAGTACATATGGCGCTGCAGGATATTGTTCGCGACATCGCTCTGTTAGTCATCGCAGGAATATCCATTGCCGTTACCGCCAAGCCTATCCGTGCAGGCAACGAGTTTAACTGGGACCCAATCCTTGAAGTCGCCAAACTGTTTGCAGGCATTTTTATCACCATCGGCCCAGTGCTGGCGATCCTGCGCGCCGGTTCAGAAGGACATATGGCCGGTCTTGTCGCCATGGTTTCCGATTCACAGGGCGCACCAATTAACGCCATGTACTTTTGGCTAAGCGGCGCTCTTTCCGGTTTTCTGGACAACGCACCAACCTATCTGGTGTTCTTTAATCTCGCTGCCGGCGATGCCAATGTCCTCATGAACCAGCTACCGCAAACGCTGCTGGCAATCTCGATGGGCTCTGTCTTCATGGGCGCCCTAACCTACATCGGCAACGCGCCAAACTTTATGGTGAAAAGCATAGCAACCCAGAGGGGCATCGACATGCCGAGCTTCTTTGGCTATATGAAGTGGTCATTTGGCATTCTTATTCCGATGTTCCTCGTGCTCACAGTGATTTTCTTTTTGCTCTAAGCATTTGTTCTAAAGTAAAGGGCCCGATGTTTTCACATCGGGCCCTTTGTATATTCAAATAAGAGAAGCTAGCTTTTCTAGATGCCCGCCAGCATGAGCACCACAAAAAGCAGCGCCATAGTTCCTAGCAGCGCGCCAATATTAGTACCGCCTTTCGCCTTTAGCGCAGGAATAATGTCATTTCCCTTTGCATAGGACAGCGTCTCAGCTATCTTTTTATCAATGTGCATCTTATACAGTCGATTCGCCCATATCCCAGCGGCAACGCCCAGAACAATGCTGGTCACGTTAATCATCACCTCTGAAATTCCCATCAACTCCTGCACGCTGGCTAGCACAAAGCCAAGCACCAGATAAAGAACCGCATAGAGATACATTTTACGGTATATAAACCAGAATGCGCCGAAGAAAAACGCAGTCCAGTTCCAGCTTTTGGGAATATCACCGCCGTTCGGGAAGAACGAGTAGTACTTACTGCCGACAAATACTTTGGAATAGCTTTCAGACGGAGCGTCAGGCGCATCGCCGGTAATTTCCGCTACCGTGTCGGAAACGGCATAGGGATTCACGGCTAAGGCCGCCTCATCACAAACGACACATAGACCGTCGTCGTTAACCGATATATTTCCACATTTCGAGCACTTCTCCATCGCATCTTCCCGTTGTTATTCAAATATTCTATTCACCATTCCGCTGTGCGAAACGCTAGAGAGCGCCTATAGTAACGCCCCTGATAGCGGCTTTCAACACGCGTAAAAGCCGCAAACAGTTTTAGGGACTAGGCGCCGGGGTAAGTTTTTATCAGTTCAAAAACGCCGTTGATAATGAACTGAACCCCCATACAGACCAGCAAAAACCCCATCACCCTGGAAACCGCTTCAATGCCGTTTTTCCCCAGCGCCTTCATAATAAGATCGGAGCTTCTCAGGCTGCCCCAGAGGATCAGCGCCAGCAGAATGCTGGTTAACACCACACTTACATACACAATCCAAGCGCTATAGCTGACGGCCTGATGCCAGGTTGATGCGGCAGAAATCACCATGGCGATCGTCCCGGGCCCTGCCGTGCTTGGCATCGCGATGGGGACAAACGCAATGCTCTGCGTTGCCGGTTTTAATACTTTCTCTTCCTCACTCTCAACCTTCAAAGGTTTGGGGACTGGCGGCGGTGGAAAAAGCATTCGAAAGCCAATATAGGCCACAATCAAACCACCGGCGATACGCAAGCCAGGAATCGAAATACCAAACAGCCTCATGACCAGTTCACCGCAGAAAAACGCAATCACGAGGATCAGAAAAACGTAAAACGATGCCATCATCCCCTGACGATGGCGCTCTTCGCGGGTCATATCCCCGCTCATGCTTAAAAACAGCGCCACCGAGGTTAGCGGATTAGTTAATGGCAATAGCAACACTAACCCAAGGCCAATCAAGTGAGCGATTTGTAAAACAACGTTCATAAACAACGGCCACCTGCTTTAACAATAAGCGGACTTAAGACATTCCCAATGCTCCGAGAAGCATCTTAAAAGGAACAAACGATAATTAAAGTGTATATTCACTTACCGTAACCAATCAGACAACACGCACTCTAACGGTTTCCTCTGTGTGCCTCAAGGGCAGGCTGTGCTATAGGTAAAGCCCAAAGTTGATTGAAAAAAGCGCAACCAGTTCAGTTTTATACCCCTACAGCATTAAAGTATTTGACCTTCCGGCCATAATCCGGTTTAATGTCGCTCCATTGCCCGGATAGCTCAGTCGGTAGAGCAGGGATTGAAAATCCCCGTGTCCTTGGTTCGATTCCGAGTCCGGGCACCATATTAAAAAACCCGCCTAGGCGGGTTTTTGTTTTTTCAGAATATCCAATCCATCGTAACGACTATATAGACTTCTCTCTTTTATCTGAAAGCAATAAAATTGAAAGAAACAGTGCGATTATCCACGATGCGGGGATAGGTTTTGCATGAGTAATAACGTCACTCAGGCCAAATAGTATTATTGATAGGGGAAAAACCAACAACAAATACTTTTTAGTTCGAATGCTGTAATAAATCAATGTGAAATAAAAGAACGCAAGGAATATAATGCCCAAAATTCCTCTTGTAGAAAGTGCTTCAATCACCTCATTATGCATATGAACATTAAGAAACAGTGTTGCCCCTTTATAAAGATTATCGCTCTCGCTTAATGCAATAATCTTTTTACCTCGTTCTTCCAGTGACTGCCATGACAGGCCATCCGGTGCACTCTCAATACCGGCTTTAATCATAGAAAGGCGCGCGCCAACAGAAGAAAGGCTATTGTTCGAGTTAACATAAAGAGAAACATCATAATTAACAGCGTTAATGCGTCCCTTAATTTCTTTGCCAAAAATAAATCCACATGAGAGTAGAAGAAATAGCATAGCTGCTACTATTTTTAACATGAAACTCTTTTGTTTACGGTATTCAATGATAAGCATTAAGATAATCATTAGAGGATACGCAACAATAGCAGACCGCGTTCCTGTCATTATGATTGCTGAAAAGCTTAACAAGAAGTTAAGATAAAATATTATCCAATGGTATTTTATCTTACTTCTTAAGAAGACAATAGAAGTGTAGAGCGCATTAAAAGTTATCATATAGGCTGCAATCGTTGCAGCCCCCATTTGACCAATATTTCCATTCATTGAAGAAAGTGGTATTCTAGGGGCATCTAAATAGATCCCTTGGTAAAAGGCTCTAGTTACTAAAATAATCTGGCCAATACATGCAGCAAGAAAAACATAATTTACTTTCTTCTTTGGAAATCGATAGTCACTCATCAACAAAAAAGTGAAAGCTCCCAAAAATAGCATCTTTCCTGCTTCAAGATAGCCCCGGTAACCATTCCTATAAACAACATCTGGAGTTTTATAGACTTCATACCACGTCAAATAAAAGCTTCCAAGAAGAAAAAGCCCAAGGCATAAAACAATGATATTTCTATCGTAAGAAAATCTTGGTTTAATAAGTAATAATAAGAAGGAAAAAGCACCGGTTATATTAATTATCTTATTTGATACATTGGGATCTATTGGGATAAAAATAAGACCAATAAGATAAGAAAAAAATATCAAATGGCAACCATTCTCTTTTAAACTTTTAGTTATCATGAGCTCACTTGCTTAAATTAGAGTAAAAATATCACTTAGAAAATATAGAAAAGAAAATTGCTTTAATCCAGGAACGTATTATTTTTAATTTCCTCTGAAACTTACTGCGAGGCTTTTTTTCCTTAGACACTGAACGCCGTTCACTTTCAAGATTACTGTTTCCTTCAGTTACAATTGGGTGATATATAAACTCATCTATATAAAAATCTTTAATCATTCCATTTTGATAGATATATTTCCAGCTGTCTGCTCGATAAGTTCCAAAGCTTTGGGTGAGATCTAAAAGCTGTTGAGCCATTACGTTATTCATTAAATAACAGCAGGAACGGCGTATCTTGTGCTGATTCCAATTGACTCGCCGAAACTTAGCGCTGCTAACTTTAATATAATTAAAAAAACTAACTCCAATAACAGGATAATCATGCAATCCTTTCATACCACCAAGAAGATATAAATTATCCTTTTCTAACTTGCTCATTTCTTTATTATTAAACGATGCTAGAAAATCTTTGAATCGGCGATCGACGATGACATCATCTTCTAAAATGATGGCCCATTCATGTCCTTTTTCAACAATATCTTTATAAATAAACTGATGGCTTAATGTGCATGCAATCTCACCATTCGTCATTACACTACCAAGGCCAGCGTGCTTCATTCCATCAATAAGATCTGAATTTCGTTCATCTTTGGCATCTATTGCGTCAAAAAACTGAAAATCAATACCCAGACTTGAAAAGTCAGACTGAATCTTTTCCCTTCTTTCTTTATCCCTTAATAAAGAAATAACATAAACTGATACTTTCATTATACTATTCATTGTCCTTTAATAGAAAGCTAATAAGAATCTTGCTACTTTAAATACTTTCTTGAATACTTTTCGCAACGAAATTTAATAAAATATTTTATTGCTGAAATATATCTTCCCTTCTTCCATTCGTGTTGATACTTCACGCTAAACTGCTTCTCGCCGACGGCAGGCAGAAAAGGAATATCATTCCAAAATGATGACCTATAAGCATCGTTAAAGTACTGCTGGCAGGGATAGTCGACCCAGTCATGCCACGGCTTTGTAATGCCGACATAGTGAATTAGCTTTGTATCCTCAGTAATCGTTTTCTTGTAGTCGTTATCACTCGCATTTTTTAGCTCGTAATCAACGCCGTAGAAGCAATCATAGTCACCGCTGATAAATATGCAGTGCCCACAAAACAGTATGTTAAGGATATCCTGATCGAGACATTTATACTTCAAGTGGTCTGGATCGCTTGCCAGCATTGAGATCGACTTATGCATAAAGTCATTGTCTCTCCAAGCCGCTAACTGGAGAAAAACAACGCCAGCGTTAAAGTAGTTTCCGGGTAAGCCTGGCACATTGAGCCGCTCAGCTGGTTTTCCCTGCATAAACGGAATATCTTTAATAACTGCCGCATACTTATCATTTTCAAAATGAATATCAAGTAAACCGCTTAAGCTGCCTTTACAAATGACATCCGCATCAATATAAAGCAGCTTTTCTACACTGTCGCTCAAGATCTGAAATGCAACTAGCCTGAAGAAAGTGGCATATGACCACTGCTTTAGACTAGGGAAGATATCAATAAATTTTTTTGAAACAACATAGATTTTAACCTCAACATTTTTGTTCTTTTGCGTGAACTGATCCACTCTTATGAGGTAGTCATCATCAATGTAATCGGTAAAAAGGTGAAATCTAAGCGCAATACCACTGTTATACATAGCAACAGACTGCATAGAAACGGCAGCACCAAATAAAAAGTTACGATCGATACCGTAAGCGATGTCTAATCCAGAAGGGAAGTCATCTGTATTGATGCTTCCTGAACTCATAACGCTGCTAATACTTTCTTGTAAGATATCCATGTCCACTCTCAACGCTGAAGGATAAATTATTCCTTACCCTTTAATTTCTTTAAAAATTTACGAAGCTTGGTTTTAAAGATCACTCTTTTATAACCACAGTCTTCAAGCTCATTTTTAATATCTAAATGCCTTTCCATCGCCATACGATCGCGCGCCATTCTTTCAGCATTACAGCGCTTTCCAGACAGATCGATAATCCTGACGCCTTCTTTACTGACAATAAAGTTTCCACGGTGAGGATCGCCCGACAGCATTTTCAACTCGTGGAGCCTCTTCATTGAGCTCTGTATTTCAGCTCTGACTGAATCGGGTATGTCAGGCATATCGTTGAGCTCAACTCCCTCTACGTATTCGATTAACATAATGAATACGCTGGCATAGTTGAATACCTTTCGCTCAGCTAGAAAGTAAAAGTCATTAGGGAAAAGAAAGCCGGTTTTCCTTACGCGATCGGTCTCTACAATAAGATTCTTATAGTAGTCACCCTTAACGAAAGATTTGAAAAAGCGCTCGCCTTTCTTACTTTTAGGTGCAAAAACTTTAAATACGTACCGACCATACTTAGTATCAATAAGAGATACTTTTGTATCATCAATACTGCGTAATACTTTTATTGTTTTAAAATTATAGGAAAGAATATCATCGAAAATCTCTTTATATTTACTGTCATTATCTTTGAAGTAAAATGAGAAACCTCGATAGCGCATACCTTTAATCATAATATTATCTTGATTTTTTAAGTTTATATTTCAGTAAAGAAAAAATACCTTTCCGATATTTTCCATAAGCAAAATAATGCTTATATTCTTTTTGCATTTCAGAAACTGTTTCTGCCGATTGACGAGGAGAGTTCCGCCATGGAGAGGAATTCCATGCAATATTGAAAATATCACCAGAGGGATAAAAACCCCATGAATGCCATGGTTTAGTTACCCCCGTATAGTGGACTAAAACTGTACTATCATTAATCACTGACGTATATTTTTTATGTGTTTTATCTTTTAATTCAGCTTTTAACGTATATATAGTATTATATTTTCTTTCCAGAAATATTAGTCTTTCACTTAAGATAATATTTAGAACATCTTGATCTGGATATTTGATTTCTTTAGCTAACGCAGGGTCAAGAAGCATATTTAATGCCTTCTCAGTCAAACTCTCTTCCTGCCAGATTCTTAAATTTACAAGCATCACTCCTGAATTGAAGTAATGCTGTTTATCTTTTAGTTTAGAGCCTAATCGTACAATACTGCTCTCTTTTGTACTGAAAAAGTCATCCACTACAGCAGCAACATTCCCAGAAAAATCAAGCTGAAATAACGCACTAAGATTGCCTGCACACATAACATCGGCATCAAGATATAAGACCCGCTCAATTTCACTATTAAGCCAATCATAGGCAAGTAAGCGATAATACATCGCATGGGACCAAACTTTCGTACTAGGAAGAGTGTGAAAGAAGGCGGGGTCTACATAGTAGATATTGATACATGTACTAAAATTCTCTGCAATATCCTTTATTTTATTTAAATACTCATCAGAACATTCATCAGTAAAAATATGAAAACAGAAGGAATTTCTATTATTAATGAGTACAGAAACAATAGATATTGCAACCCCAAGCTGGTACCGCTTATCTACACCATAAGTTATATGGAAAGGTTTTTTATCTTCAAACCCAGCGTCATTACCAAATGAAACAGTGTTTTTTATACAACTATTAATATTATAGTTCATTATTTCCATTTTCTACTAGCCAATAACTTTAGACTTAAAATAGAGAAAGTAAGACTTTATCGCGAGTAGCATCGCTTTATGATTCACATAATGTTTTGCTGCATACCGGTATTGCATGCTAGACGTTGGTGATTGAAATGGGATATCACACCATGGAGACGCATTCTTCACAGAAAAATACGGTAACGCTATCTCATACTTATACGCATATTCATGCCAAGGCTTAGTAGGCCCAATATAGTGTAAGAAAATAACACTATCAGTATTAGGACGATTTGGCTTTTCTTTTAGCTCATAATTTAGGCTATATTGTGTATTATATTTTTTCCCTAAAAAGAGAACTTTTCCAATCGTGATGATATTTAATACATCTTGGTCATAGTAAGTCAATGAACTACGAATCACATCATTATTAAGTAGAGAAATAGCTTGAACGGTTACACTGTTTTTTGCCCAAGAGCCTGTGTTAATTAATAAAACACCACTATTATAATAACCGTCAATTAGCTCAGTTTTTCCAAGCGTATTCGCCCTATTCTTCCACCAAGACTCATCTCTTTCAGTGACTGCAGCCAGAATATTCTCTTTAAGTTCAATAGAAAACAAAGAGGATATGCTACCTAAACAAACAACGTCAGAATCTATATATAGAACTTTTTCACGCTTGTCAGAAAAGTAATCAGCGATAATAAATCTATAATAAATAGCCGTCGACCAAAGTCGATTTGAAGGAAGTGCAGATAACACACCTTCGTTAATAATATGAATAAAAATAGATACCCTATTTTTCTCGGCTAGTGCTTCAAAACGTGTTAAAAAATCATTTTTAACTTCATTGGTAAAAATATGAAAGGATAAGTTAGCTCCTTGATTTTCCTTAATCACAGAGGCTATTGAAACGGCAGCACCAAGCATAAACCCACTATCAGTACCATAGCAGACCGTCATCTCATCTTCAGTAACGATATCTTGATTAAAACTGTATAGGATAGTTTCTGTGACAACATCATCATCAAAGTAGCGCATCATATTCTCTTGATTATAGTGATTTTCTATCCGTTCTTTCTCTAATTTTCTCGGCTTTCTCTTGCGCCGATGCCATCAACGCCCTCTCCCCACGTAAAATATCCCTAAGCGGCAGCGCGAAGTAAATCTTGAGAAAGCGAAAAACATCCCTCTTAGTCAACCCAATGTTCAATGATGAGAAATAAAGGCCGATAAGATCTTTATCCCGCCAGCGGCGAGGAACGCTGTTGCGAATTTGCGCCCGATGCAGGTCAATCACAGATATCTTCAGTGATTCCTCATCCCCCTCAAAGGGAAGGTGCAGAAGAAAATGGCAGATATAGCAGTCGCGGTGATTAATACCGCCCTGATGCATTTTTCTAACCATCTCAGCGACTCGTCGAATAATCATTCTTTTTACATGCGGAGCTGGCGCTACCTTTATCCATTCGGCACAGTAGTCTTCCAGGCTGACCGTTGGAGTCAAATCTTCAGTAATGATAAAGGAGGTTCGGCGGATAGGGTTTAGCCCCTTTTGGCCAAAACCAATCCCACTCATTGTATCCACGCCCAGCTCTTTCAGGCGGTGAATCGCCCGCCACTCCCTGTCCGCGCCTAATACCGGTAGGCGGAAAGAAATAAGGTTTTTTATCACCTCTTTTAGCGTTGTACCGTAGTGCAGCTTAAGAAAGTAGCTCTTCCCCTCAAGCTCAAAGCGTAGCGTTCGGCGCGTTTCCAGCGCTCGGAACACTTCCCCCTGAAGCTTTTCCACTTCATTAAACGCGTTTTTACCTCTCCACAAGGAGAGCAGAGGCTCTTTTAATTCAACCATTCCGATCGCCTAAAATGATATCAGCCGCCTTTTCCGGCAGGCTATATAA
Source organism: Leminorella richardii (assembly GCF_900478135.1). Taxonomy (NCBI): domain Bacteria; kingdom Pseudomonadati; phylum Pseudomonadota; class Gammaproteobacteria; order Enterobacterales; family Budviciaceae; genus Leminorella; species Leminorella richardii. Next base: position 505,531 of record NZ_LS483470.1, on the reverse strand, counting down.
GTCAACAGTATCGGCACAGCGGCGAGCGTTCTCAGCCCACTCGCTACGGCGAGTGCGGTCGTCCAAAGCGCGGTACAGAGCCTGATTGAGCGCCTCTTGGCTAAATGGCTCCTGAATAACTTCACCACAGCCTGCCTCGGCAACATAGTGCGCATAGCCGCATACCTGCGTCACAATAACCGGTAACCCGGCAGCAATCGCTTCTAGCAGAACAATACCTGCAGCTTCCTGATAAGCGGGGTGCACCAGCACATCCGCAGCAGCCATCAGCTCAGCTACGTCACTACGGCCAGAGAAAAAGCGAACGTTCTGCTTCACGCCTCGCTTCTCCGCTAAAGCTTCAAAGCGCCCAGGCTTGTCCTGCCCCACAACAAAAAGCACCGCTTTATTGCGTAACGCTTCGGGAAGCGCGGCCAGAGCCTCAATAGAGCGGTCTACGCCTTTTCGCGTAAAGTCTGACCCCACCTGCAAGAGAAGATATTGCTCTGGACTAATGCCGTTTTTCTCGCGATAGGTTTGATAAGCATCAGGGATCTGCCGATCGTATTTACGATCCGGATAAATACCCGGAGGCAAGATAAGGAATCGTTCGTCCTCAGTCTGATAGTGCTTTTTAAAATCGGCAATCTGCCGATCGGTCAGCATCAGCAGGCGAGTTTTTGCCCCGTTCTCAAAAACAGCGCGTTCAAATGCCGAATAGTGGCGGCAGCGCCCGGTGAGCCGATAAAAAAAGCCCTTTTCTCTTTCTACTTTTTCCGCGTAGCAGACGTCTGCGGCGTAGTAGACGTCCAGACCGGGCATCTTGTTAAACCCCACCACACGATCAACCGGATTCTGCTGTAAGTGGGCTTGAACCCAGTCAGAATAGTCGGCGTTGCGCCCGTGATTGGAGTGTGACTTCACGGGAACCTTAATCAGCTCAAACTCTGGCGGGCAGTCGCCTTCCCACGACTGAACGTAAACCCGCACCTCGTGACCGCGTTCGGCTACCGTTTTAGCGACGCGCATAAAGTCGCGCTGTAGGCCGCCGAAGGGGAAATACTTGTATAGGCAAAAAGCGACGATCATGGTTCTACGCCCTTTTCTGGCTCTGGCGGCTGCGCATTTTTCAGCAGCAGCGACTCGGCAGCCTGAATAACGTCCTCGGCCGGGATCGCTGACAGATACTTTTTATTTCTATCGCGTTGATCTCGCTCCGGCATCGCCTGATAGTCACCCGCCCAAAGCACCGTCGCGTTATCCGACCACGGGCGCCACACAATGTGGTCTGTCGCACCGAACAGGCACACCACGGGGGTATTTACCGCAGCAGCAATATGCATCGGTGCAGAATCCACGCCAATAAACAGCGCCGCGTGGTCAATAAGCGCCCCTAACTCTGGAAAGCTGGTTTTTCCTGCCAGTTCAGTAACGGGAGGTTCGTTACATCCCTCCGCGATGTGGTTCACGCAGGCGAGATCGTCTGCGCCTGGGCCAGACGTTAGCACGACCCGAAGCCCTTTTGCCTGCAAAGCGTCTATGACTGCAGAGAACTTCTCGTCGTCCCAGCACTTAAACATTTGGCGCGCTGTTGGTTGAATCACCGCATACTGACCGCTTATACCCAATGACGCCAGCCGTTCCTTAAGAGACTCCCAGTGCTCGGGGAGATAACTCATTGTCGTTTTGGAATAAAAGGGTTCAATCCCCAACGGCGCCAGTATCGACAGGTTACGATCAACGATGTGAACTCCAGTGATAGGCACAATCTGCGTAAAGCTGCGCTTCCAAAATGCCGACTGACGATTGCTATAATTCTGTGTCATTGACAGTTTGGCAGACACCAGCCTCACCAGCAGCGCAACCATCCACTGATCGGTTAAGTTCACGATCAGGTCATAGCGGTTGGCTCGAAAGGTTCTAATCAGCGATAAAAAATTGCAGACCTTTTCTTTCGCTCCGCTTCCCTTATTTTTTATGCCATAAAGCGCATTAATTTCGGGATTTTCCGACAGGATCGGCATGGTGTCCTGATAAAGCAGGACGTCAACCTTTGCATCGGGATACTGCCGCTTCAGCGTGCTAATGACCGGCGTTGTCAGCAACATATCGCCGTGAAAACGCATTTTGATGACAAGAATTCGTTTAAATTGCTTATCCACTAGAGGACTCTTTATCCTTGATAATAGAAAAGAATATGGGAGAAAAAGACACGCTACCGCCCCAGGCTTTGCAGCTACCCGAACGCTGATAGTCTATTTTTTGAACAATACATACCTGTCTCGTGGGCATATTATACCAGCAACGGAGCTTTTCTTAATTTTAAAAAATTAGTTGAAAGCCCTGTGGGCAATGCCGTTTAAGTCACTATCCAGATAGCGTACACAAAAGAAGATATGTGGCAAATACTACCAGACCTAGACGATAAAAGCCTTTTTCTTACACATCGCGGGAGCAGGGAAAAACATCCGGCTTATAAAACAAAAAGTCGCGGCAAAAGGCCGCGACACGACAGGCTGAACGTTCAACAACGCGCTGTGTAAAAACTACAGAGACCAGTAATAGTCCTTCACGTACTGCCAGTCTTCTTTCGGGATCGGAGCCAGATATTTCTCCAACTGCTGGAAGTCGTGGCGAATAGCGTTAGCTCTGCGCCAGCGCTGACGGCCCTTTTCCAGATCGATAAATGCCGCCTGAGCCTCTCCTTGAGTCGTCACAAAGATGTGGCGCACATAGCAGCAGCCGTGCTGCATCCCTACGCTGTGCATCTTTTTAAAGGCGTGGGCTACCGCGCGCAGCATAGCAAAGCGTTCCTCGTCAGAAAAAGGCGTCTTCTGATGCTGCTCATACCAAAGATCGATGCTGACAAATCCGGTCAGATCTTCTGTAACCAGAAGCGCTCGCCACTCTCCGTCAATTTTTAATGCTTTACCGTAAACAATCTTAGGCACCAGCGTTCCGGCTTTAGCCAGCGTCCTGATAACGTCCATCTCTCTCACTATGGTCGGGCGGCCAAACGGGTAGCGCAGCGAATGAAACAGGTGCTGTGTCATTCTCTTCACGTAAAGTATTTTGCCGTCTTTCTCGATGCGCTGTACGCCACTCATACCTTTGCGGCGGTAGTTCGGCTCTTCAACCCAGTCGCCTTCCGTTGCCCACCACGATTGAAACTCTGATAATTCCTGCTGAGAACTCATAGTTACCACTCTATTATGAATAATCGCCCATTAGCAGACCGTAAAAATACTCAGGTAAGGCCGCTAACGGAAAGGTCCAAGTACTGTCCTAGTACCTTAATAAACGAGATAGCCCATAATATACTTTAACAATATGTGGTTAAACAGCCTCTAATCCTTTCCTCTACAAATATTTATCCCCTCAGTCCCGCTCTTACAACCAAATAATAACAAATGAAATAATAAGCATTATTAAACAAACCTTATCTTGATAAATAACGTCTCGCCAAATAACAAAAATCTCATCCATAGACTATAAATATTTAGCATCAAGTCATTGCTAATGCTTTATAAAAACTCACCAACTCTCAATAAGGCAGCGTTAAGCTTTTATTAAGGATTGGCGACTACTCTCGTGGCGTTCTCTCTCTTACAGGCAAAACTCATGATGTCCTCGACTGAACAGGCCAAACCCTCTTTTCGCTGGTCAGCCCTTTTTTGGGTGCTGGCCTACTTCTGGTTTTTCTCCACGTCACTCCAGATAACTATTTTAATTACCGGATATAGCGGTACCACGGGCCTACGCGACTCGCTGCTTTACAGCTCGCTGTGGCTTATTCCCGTTTTTCTGTTTCCAAACAAGACCAAGGCAATCGCTGCGGTTATCGGCATTGTGCTGTGGGCGGCTTCTGCCTGTGCGCTAGCCTACTTTGTGATTTATGGACAGGAATTTTCCCAAAGCGTACTGTTTACGCTGTTTGAATCCAACACTAACGAAGCCAGTGAATACGTTAGTCAATACTTCAGCTTTAAGCTATTAGCGGTGCTAGTGCTTTACACGGCTGTGGCGATATTTCTCTGGACGCGCCTTCGCCCTGTCTATATTCCCGGTCGCTGGCGCCAACTGGTGCCCTTTGCTCTGCTGTACGGACTTATTCTTAACCCTCTGATTACCTCCAGCGCGTCGCACCTCGCCTCCCGTATGGAGCCCGCTGCACCCTGGCAGATGCTGATGGGTTACGTTAAGTACCAACAGCAGCTCAGCAGTTTGAATAGCCTGCTTGACCAAAACGGCGCTTTACCGCCGCTGCAAAACCTTAAAGATGAATCGGGTGAAGCGCCAAGAACGCTAGTGCTGGTTATCGGTGAATCAACTCAGCGGGGCCACATGAGTCTGTACGGCTACCCAAGAAAGACCACGCCAGAGCTGGACGCCATACGCGATAGCGATCGCGGTCTAACTGTCTTCAACAACGTAGTGACCTCTCGTCCCTATACCATCGAAATTCTGCAGCAGGCGCTAACGTTCGCCAATGAACAGAATCCGGACGACTATCTCACCAAGCCGTCACTGATGAACTTGATGAAACAGGCGGGCTACAAGACCTTCTGGATCACCAATCAGCAGACCATGACCAAGCGCAACACCATGCTAACGGTCTTCTCCAAGCAAACGGACGAGCAGTACTACATGAACCAGCAGCGCACCCAAAGCGCCCGCGAATACGACACCAACGTGTTGGATCCGTTTAAAAAAGTGCTGGCCGATCCGGCTCCGAAAAAGTTCATCATTGTTCATCTGCTGGGAACACACCTGAACTACAAGTATCGCTATCCGGAAGACTGGGGTAAGTTTGACGGCAAGACAGAGCACGCTCCGGCGGGGCTGTCCAACGATAAGCTTGAGTCATATAACGATTATGACAACGCCAACCTGTTTAACGACTACGTTGTGGCATCCCTGATTAAAGACTATAAGGCAACGGATCCAAACGGTTTCCTGCTGTACTTCTCCGATCACGGCGAAGAGGTTTACGACACGCCCCCTCACGATATTCAGGGGCGCAACGAGAAACAGCCGACCCGTCACATGTATACCGTACCCTTTATCATGTGGACATCGCCCAAATGGCAGTCAGCCCACCCTCGCGATCTGAGCGCCTATGTCGATAGAAAGTACAGCAGCTCTGAGCTTATACACACTTGGTCAGATTTAGCTGGGCTGAGCTATGACGGCTACGATCCTACTTACTCGCTCACCAGCCCAGAGTTTCAGGAAAGAACCCGTTGGATTGGCGATCCCTATGAAAAAGACGGGCTGCACGACTACGATAAACTGCCCTATGGGGATCGGGTGGCTAACCAGTAGAGCTACGATGTATAGTAAAAAGCCGATTTAACATCGGCTTTTTTATCTTTACGCTGTCGTGGACAAATCTCCCATCCTCAACCAAAACCTCATCTGGCAGGTATTACTAAAGACCTTACACTTTGGCTGGATGTCAATTCCCGCGCTATCTAAGACTTCATAACTTATCCAACACTCGGCACATACGCCTTCAGACTCCAACGCGGCGCAAACGTCGTCAATCTCTATCAAGCGGCGTAGCACAACACCGTCGCAAAATCGGTAGGTTTCTTCACACACGTCAACCTTTACGCCGCTCTCCTGATAGCTATCGCGGCGAATAGCCTTTTTCTCAACGTAAATATCACTAGTGGGCTTATCCAGCCCCCGTGCATAAGCCACTAAGGAAATAGCCATAGCCTGACCTCAGAGAAAATATAGTCACTAGTTTAACGTAACTTAAAGCTATCCGAGTCACAAAGATCGGAAATATTTATTAGCATATGCCATAAACAGCGCGTATTTTATATAGCATATGCCAATAAGGAGCCACTATGCCACGTCCTAAAATTCCGAGAAAAGTCTGCGGCCAGCCGGCTAATACCTGTTTTAAGCCTAACGGTATCCCCATGCGCTTGCTGGATGAAGTCTCACTCGGAGAAGATGAGTTTGAGGCTCTAAGGCTGGTGGATTACCTCGGCATGCAGCAGCAGAGAGCTGCCGCCGAAATGGGGGTTTCACGCCAAACGCTGGCCAACATACTGAAAACGGCTCGTTTCAAAGTGATCGAATGCCTCTCTCAGGGAAAGGCGCTGATAATGAACTACAAAACTGAAAATATACAGGAGGATCGCGAATGATCACTGCAATTCCCGTAACAAAAGAGCATATCTCTGGCCATTTTACCAAAGCGGAAAGCTTCATTTTTATCAACGCCGAAGGCCGCATCGTATGTCACCACATAAACCCGGCCCGAGAAGGTGGCTGTGCAGAAAAGAAAGCGCTGCTAAACATGCTGCAGCGTCAAAATGCACAACGGGTGATCGTCCGCCATATCGGCGAGCGCATGCTTGGAAAGCTGCTCTCTCGCGAACTGTCTGTCTTCAAGACCCACAGTGGAAATATCGACGTTCAGGCACTGTGTGCCGCGCATCTGGAGGGGTTTACGCCGCTGACAGACGCCCAACAGGGGAAGCGCTCCCCCAACTATGAAACGAAAAAAGCAGTAGGCGGAGGATGTGGATGCAGTCACGAAGGCAGCGAACATGACCATGGTGACTGCCATCACGATGGAGGTAAACGCTGCTGTGACTCTCATTAAATAGGCGTTCAAGGCTTCCCGTCCGAACCAGCTTCGTCGATAATTCCTACAGGTCAACGGACGGGATAGTTTCTTTCCCACTACTATTACTTCACATACTCTTCATACTGGTTTGGCAAACTATGCTGACCAAAACTACGCACTTTTACTTTCGACCTGTGGCACTTAAAGGACTATAGCTATATGGACGTACTGCGCTTTCTACTCCGCTTTCCCTTTACGCTTTTACGCGCAATTGGCTGGACGCTGTCCGCCTGTTTGCGCGTTCTTGGCCTGCTGTTAACGCCCTTTATCGGGCGGGTGCAGTGGCGCACGCCCGGCTGGCTTCGCGCTGTCGGGCGCTCGCTCCTGTGGGCTGAAGGCGGGGTAAATCGCTATCCTAAGTCCTCCGCCTTGGCGGTGGTTCTGCTGGCTGCCGCGGGCTCTGGCGGCTACTACGCCTATCACTGGAATCTGAATCGTCCGGTTCCTATCGATCCGGCACCGCTTGTTATTCACAAGACCAATGTCCGCCTTCAGGTGCCGTCACCCGTTAACTACCGCAGCGCAACGGCAGAACCTCAGCGCCTCACTCTGAAGTTTTCACGCCCCGCAGCGCCCATTGAGCGCATTGGTAAAACCGTTACTGAAGGCATTACTCTTTCACCTGCCGTTGCTGGGGAATGGCGCTGGCAGGATGAACGTACACTGACCTTTACTGCTGCCAAAGCGATGCCCATGGGGCAAGAGTACCAAGTCACGTTCAACAACGCACAGCTGGTCGCTCCACAGGTTGCACTAACTCAAAGTGAGGCCACCTTTAAGATAGCTGCTTTCGACTATCGTCTGTCCCAAAGAGAGTTTTACCAAGACCCTCGCGATCCGCAGAAAAAGAGCGCTATTTTCTCCGTAACTTTTAACGCGCCCGTTGACGTACAGAGCTTTGAAAAACGCCTCAACCTAACCCTGTCTCCTAACCAAAAGCTAAAACACTCCGTCGTTTACGATGACAAAAAGCTTCAGGCGTGGGTTCATTCAGAGCAAATCGCCCCTTCAGATAATGACATGCAGGTCACACTCAGTATCGATAAGGGTGTCACAAGCGCCGCGTCAGTAAACGCGACCGCGACGCCCAAAACCTATACAGTCAAGGTTCCAAGCCTCTATAGCCTGAGTGTGGATCACATTCACAGTCAGCTGATTGAAACAGAAGGCGGTAAAGACGCTCGGGCGCTGATTCTGTCATTAAGCGACGCAGTTAATGAGAAAGCGATCGCTTCTAGCACGAGAGCCTGGCTTCTCCCCCAGCATAAGCCAACTAAAAGCGCACAGACCGATAAAGATGCTGTATACCCTTGGCAGATTGAGGAGATAGATGAATCCATTATGTCTCAATCCGACTCACTGCCCATTGTGATGAACGACAATGAACAGGAAAATCAGGCCAGCTTCAGCTTTACCTATAACGCGCCGGCCAACCGCTATTTACTGGTGGAAGTCTCTGCCGGGCTGGCTTCTGCCGGTGGCTACAGGCTGAAAAATAATGTTTACAGGCTCGTCAGCGTTCCCGACTATCCTCAGACACTGCGCTTCGTATCAGAAGGCTCTCTGTTATCCATGAAGGGAGACAAACGCATTACGGTCACTGCCCGCAACGTGCCCGGTCTGAAGCTTGATATTAAGCGCGTTATTCCAAGCCAGCTACAGCACATCGTTTCGTTTAAGAATGAGACCTTCACCGCCGCAGACTTTGATCGCCTGAACGCCGAATACTTTACTGAAAGCTTCAGTTATCAAACGGCTATCAACGTTAGCAATCCAGGTGATGTCAAATACGAGGGCATCGATCTTAGCCGCTATTTGACCAGCGATCCTAAATCTAAACGCGGTATCTTCCTGCTTAGCCTAAAGCCCTGGGATCCTCAAAAGAACACAGTTAAAAAGAATGAAAACGAGTATGACGGTAACGATCCAGAAGCCATGGATGAAGAAGCGGAGCCGCGCCCTACAGATTCCCGCTTTGTCGTTGTTACCGACCTTGGCATTATGTCAAAAACGTCAGTTGACGGCTCCCGAGACGTTTTCGTTCAGTCAATTCACAGCGGCGAGCCCGTCAGCGGTGCGACAGTGTCCGTTATCGCTAAAAACGGCACTACGCTGTTAAGTAAAACCACCGCTGAAGACGGCCACGTCGCGTTCCCTTCTCTAAAGGACTTTCGCGCCGAACAGACGGCGGTTATGTTCTTGGTGGAAAAGGAAGGGGATGTCTCTTTCCTACCTACGTATGCCTATTACGATCGCCAGCTCGAACTTTCTCGCTTCGACATTTTCGGTGAAAGCACGCCTAGGGATCCCCGAACGCTGGGGAGTTATCTATTCTCCGATCGCGGTGTCTATCGTCCTGGGGAAAAGTTTAACATTGGCCTGATTACAAGAACCGTAGACTGGAAAACCCCTGTCACCGGTATTCCTCTACGCGCTGAAGTGCGCGATCCAAGAAATACTCTGATGGCAGAGTTTCCGCTCACACTGGAAGCCTCCGGTTTTAATGAGCTCAGTTACACTACCGCAGAAAACTCACCCACTGGCGACTGGACCGTCGATCTGTATCTGGTCGGCAAAGACAAGCGGGATTCCCGCCTGCTGGGCAGTACCATGGTTAGAATCAAAGAGTTTGAGCCAGACAGACTGAAAGTAGCCCTTACCCTCACGCCAGATCGCAAGCAGGGCTGGGTCAAGCCGTCCGAACTAAAGGCTGACATTGACGTACAAAACCTGTTCGGTACGCCAGCACAGGACAGGCGCGTTAAGTCCAAACTCACGCTGCGCCCGATCTACCCCAACTTTAGCCAGTTTGCCGACTATCAGTTTTATGAAAACCGCCGCAGCGGCGACGGCTTCGACACTGAACTTGAAGAACGCACAACCGATGCGAATGGTAAAGCCTCGATTGCTCTGGGGCTTGAAGCCTACGGCGATGCGACTTATCAGCTCCAGCTTATTTCAGAAGCCTTTGAGGCCGGTGGAGGTCGTTCTGTCACTGCCGCAGCGCGCGTCATGGTTTCCCCTCACGACTATCTGGTCGGCGTAAAGGCGGACGGTTCGCTGGACTACATCAGCCATCGTTCAGAGCGCAAAATAAACTTGCTTGCTGTCGATCCTTCACTCGCGCAGATCCCTCTGTCTGGGCTAAAGGCAGAGCTACTGGAGCAGAAGTACCTCTCGGTACTGACCCGTGAAAATTCCGGCGTCTATAAGTATCAGTCCAAGCTGAAAGAGGCTGCCATCGCCGAAGAGCCTCTCTCTATCAGCGCTCAGGGAACTGACTTTACGCTGAACACAGAAAAGCCGGGTAACTTCGTGCTGGTGATTAAAGATGCGGACAATAAAGTACTCAACCGCGTTTCCTACACGGTGGCGGGCAATGCTAACGTTTCCCGTTCACTTGAGCGCAATGCAGAGCTGAAACTCACCCTCAATAAAACATCGTATCGTCAGGGTGAAGATATTGAGGTAGCGATTAATGCGCCCTACGCGGGCAGCGGCATCATTACTATTGAACGGGATAAAGTTTACCACTGGCAGTGGTTCCATACTGACACCACAAGCTCTGTACAAACCATACGCCTTCCCGCCGACATGGAAGGCAACGGCTACATCAACGTGCAGTTCATTCGCGATATGAACTCCGATGAGATCTTTATGAGCCCGCTCAGCTACGGCGTGGCTCCGTTTAAAATCAGCCACGAAGCTCGTCAGGCAAAAATAGAGATCGATTCACCGGAAATCATCAAGCCCGGAGAAACGCTGTCTATCAAGGTGAAAACTGACTCTGCACAGCGCGTTACCGTATTCGCCGTGGACGAAGGTATTCTTCAGGTTGCCCGCTATCGCCTGAAGGATCCGCTGGACTATTTCTTCCGCAAGCGCGCGCTGGAAGTAGAAAGCGCCCAGATCCTTGACCTTATCCTGCCAGAGTTCAGCAAGATGCTCTCCCTAGCCTCTGCGCCTGGCGGCGATGCGGGCGAAGGCGTAGACCTGCACCTGAACCCGTTCAAGCGGAAAAAAGATGAGCCCGTCGCCTATTGGTCAGGCATTACTGACGTTAACGGCGAAGCCGAGTTTAGCTACCGCGTGCCGGACTACTTTAACGGCAAGCTGCGGGTGATGGCGGTGTCCGTTACGCCAGAACGCATCGGTCATACCCAGCGCTACACTACCGTTCGCGACGACTTTGTCTTAAGCCCTAACGTGCCGACAACCGTCTCTCCGGGTGACCAGTTTGACGTCACGCTGGGTGTCGCTAACAACTTGACTGGTCTTAACGGCGAGAAAACAACGCTAGATGTGGCTATTAAGCCGCCGCCTCAGCTTGAAGTCGTTGGCAATCAAAACTACAGCCTGTCTTTGGCAGAAAAGCAGGAAGGGGTTGTGACTTTCCGCCTCAAGGCGAAAGACAATCTGGGCAATGCGTCGATTCAATTTAGCGCCCACGCTGGCGATAAGTCAGCTTCACGTACCGTTAGCCTATCCCTCAGGCCAGCAGCACCTTTCCGCACCCAGTCTATAATGGGCCGGATGGACGGCACTCAGCAAAACGTAAGCGACATTCGTCAAATGTACGATCAGTTTGCCCGCCGCGACGCCAGAGTGTCCCGTTCGCCTCTGGTGTTGACTAACGGCCTTTCTCAGTATCTGGCGGACTACCCTAACGCCTGCTCTGAGCAAATTGTCAGCCAGACGGTGCCGCTACTGTTTCAGCAGCGCCATCCTGAGACAAAAGCCGGGAGCGTACAGGAAAAAACCCGCAGTCAGGTTAGAAACGTGATCACTACGCTTCTGGCGCGTCAAAACAGTCAGGGAGCTGTCGGTGAATGGCGCTCTTCGCCTGATGCCGATCCGTTTATCACCCCTTATGTCGTTCAGTTCTTACTGGAAGCGCGCGAAGCGGGCTACCCCATCTCCGAATCGCTGCTTAAATCTGCCAACGGCTATCTGGCGCGTATGGCGGCAAACGACGCAATGTACACGCAAGACGACCTGCGTCTGCGCGCCTTTGCCACCTATCTGTTAACGCGCCAAGGGGAGGTCACCACTGGCCTGCTGGCCGCAGTTCAGACGCGCATGCAAAAGAATGCGCCTGACAGCTGGCAGCAGGATCTGGGATCGCTGTACCTTGCCGCATCCTACAAGATGCTGAAAATGGACAAACAGGCCGATGCGCTTTTACAGCCAACCTGGGAAGCCCTTAGCAAAAGCTATGACAAAGCCTGGTGGACAAGAGGCTACTTCGATCCGCTGGTTCAAGACAGCACTCGCCTTTACCTCATCGTTCGCCATTTCCCAGAGAAGGCTGGTAGTATCCCGCCTCAGCTGCTGGAAAATATGGCGCTGCGCCTGAAAGAGGAGCGTTATACCACCTACTCTTCAGCAATGACCATTTTAGCGCTGGAATACTATACTGCCCGCCTCCAAACCCCTGCTGCACCGGTAAGTGGACTGAGCATCAGCGTTAAACAGGGAGAAAAACAGCAGGCGGGCGGCAGTCTGATGATTGGCTCAACGACCGTCAGCAGCTTTGACGCCCAGGCCACGGAAGTCCTGTTCCACAATCCAGAGAACGTCCCTGCCTGGTACGTAGTCACTCAGGCCGGCTACGATCGGCACCTGCCGACAAAGCCCGTTTCTCGCGGTTTAGAAATCAGTCGAGACTACGTTAACGAGGAAGGCAATATCGTCAACAGCGTTGCGCTGGGTGAAAAACTTTACGTACGCCTGAAGATCCGCGCTAACGCCAAAGAGGGGCTCAACAGTCTGGCGATCGTTGACCTGCTGCCCGGCGGCTTTGAAGTTGTTCAGCAGTCACCGGAAAGCGCCGGTGCCTCAAGCGATGACGGTACAGCCGCCTCTTGGCAGTCACCGAAAGCCTCTTCCGGATCCCGCTTCCAGCCCAGCTATAGCGATATTCGCGAAGACAGAGTCATCATTTACGGCCACGCCACGAAGCAGGCCCAGGAGTTCGTTTACCAAATCAAGGCGACTAACTCCGGCGTCTTTACCGTGCCGCCTGCCTTTGGTGAAGCAATGTATAACCGCGACATTCAGGCGCTGGCCGTCGGTACGGGTACCCTAACGGTTACCGCGCCGAACGCCATCAGGTAGCGGTTAACTACGTGTCGCCCGAACCTATCGCCACAAAACCTTCCGGCCGCTTTTCGAGGGCCGGAATGAGGCGCTTTCTGCAAAACCTGCTGATGGCGCTGTTCCTACTGGCGATACTGCTTATCGGATTTCGCCTGTGGCCGCATCCGCCTCTGTCGGAAGGGCTTCCGCTGTCGACCGCCTATTACGATCGCCAGGGAACGCTGATGAGGCTAACGCTGGCTAACGACGATCGTTATCGGCTTTGGACTCCGCTGGAAGACATCTCGCCGCTGGTGGTTGAAGGCATAATGCGCTACGAGGATCGCTGGTTTTACTACCATCCCGGTTTTAACCCCTACAGCCTGCTGCGCGGCTTCTGGGTCAGTTACGTCAGCGGAGGGCGCCAGCAGGGCGGGTCTACGCTAACCATGCAGCTTGCCCGCATGCACTGGCGGCTTAATACTCGCACACTGCACGGTAAGGCCGTACAAATTCTAAGAGCCATTCAGCTGGAACTTAGCTACTCCAAACGCGATATTCTTGAAGCCTACCTCAACTATGCGCCCTACGGTAGAAATATTGAAAGCGTCGGCGCTGCCAGCCTGATCTATTTTGACAAAAAGCCCTCAGCCCTAACGCTGCCAGAAGCGCTAACGCTGTCAGTATTGCCTCAGTCCCCCAGCTACCGGGTTGATGCAAAAACGGGAGTCGTCGGCCTCTCTCTGACCAACGCCCGCAACCGGCTGTATCAGAGCTGGCTGGAAGAGCATCCTGAAGACGCTAATCTGTCAGCGCTGTTTCAACTGCCCCTGACCTTTAGGCAACCTGAAAAAATGCCCTTTATCGCTCCCCATCTGGTCGAGCAGCTTCAGCGGCAGTACCGCCTAAGTACAAACAGGAAACAGGACGTTATCACCACGCTGGACGCTCGTCTCCAGCACCTTGTCGAAAATCAGGTCAGTGCGTTTATAGAACGCAACAAAAGCCGCGGTATCCGCAACGCTGCCGTTCTTCTGGTCGATACCCGCGACATGGGCGTTCGAGCTCTGGTTGGGTCTGCTGACTACCTTAACCGAGACATTCAGGGGCAGGTTAACGGTACCGATGCAAAGCGTTCACCGGGATCTACCCTTAAGCCGTTTATCTATGCGCTGGGGCTTGAACAGGGGCAGCTCCATCCGATGACCATTCTCAAGGACGTCCCTTCTTCCTTTGGCGCCTATGCACCGGAGAACTTTGACCACCGCTTTCTCGGCCCCATTTCCGCCACCGACGCCCTTAACTACAGCCGCAACGTGCCCGCAGTAGCTATTGCCGCTCGGCTAAAACAGCCAAACCTTTATCAGTTTTTGCAAACCTCTGGCGTAGCCAACTTAGCCACAGAGCGGCACTACGGGCTCTCACTGGCGCTTGGCGGCGGAGAAGTTACCGCACAGGAACTGGCCCGGCTCTACGCCATCTTGGCAAACAGAGGCACACTAAGCCCGCTGAGGTTTGAAGAATCAACACCTCCCTCAGCCCCTGTTCGTCTGCTGAGTGAAGAAGCCAGCTTTATTACACTAGACATGCTTAGCCAGCACCGCCGCCCTGGAGACACGCTTGCCCAAAGGCCGCTCTCGCTGCCGGTATACTGGAAAACGGGTACTTCGTGGGGATTTCGCGACGCCTGGAGCAGCGGCATTTTCGGCCCTTACGTGCTGGTGGTGTGGCAGGGGAACTTTGACGGCAAGGGTAACAGCGCCTTTATTGGTGCAGACACCGCCGCTCCGCTATTTTTCAATATTATTGATAACGTCATTGCTGACTACCCAGCGCTTAAAGAGCCACCCCATCGGCAGCCGGAAAATCTGCGTCAGGTTGAAGTTTGCCTCTCCAGCGGTAGCCTTCCTACCCCCTGGTGCCAGCGAAAGGGCAAAACCTGGTTTATCCCCGGCAAGTCCCCCATTAGCGTTGATACGGTTTATCGCCCAGTCGCGATCGATAAGGAAACCGGCGACGTCGTCTGCCCACCTTACGACCCTTCGCAGGTCAATATTGAGGTTTTCGAATACTGGCCGTCTGACTTGGCAAAAGTGTTTGCACAGGCTGGGCTACCCAAAAAAGCGCCCCCCTCGACCGCCCACTGTCGGGATGGCAACAGCGCAGTCGGGGGTACGCCACCGCGTATTACCTCACCGCTTCGCAATACCACCTATACACTGCGGCGAGCAACCCTGAAAAATACGCCTATCGTCTTTAATGCCATCACCGACGGCGACAGCCGAGTTATCTACTGGTTCGTTGACGATGCCTATCTGGGGAACTCTACTAGCCAAAAGGCTATCGAATGGCGGCCTGAAGCCAGCGGTCGCTATCGCATCCGGGCAATAGACGATCGCGGGCGTGCCGATACCAGAAACGTTAACGTAGCCATCACCAATATTCCTTCAGGCTAGTTTCTTTACGGGCCAAACCAGGAGTCCTGCAAGCATTAAGGCAAAAGCCGCTACATACAGTGCGGGTGTCAGGCTGCCGGTTAATGAAGTAGAGAGTGCGGAGAGCATTGGGCCTACAAGCTGGCCAGCAGCGTAGCCCGTCGTTAGCAGCCCCGCCATATAGCGCGCGGAGTCTGGCGCTAGCTCCCTGCCGTACAGCAGCGATAGCTGCACCACACACAGGAATCCGCCCCCCACCAGAATCGCCCCCAAGGCCAGACCGACAACGCCGGGTATAAGCTCTGCACAGGCAACCCCCAGCGCCTGTAGCCAAAGCGCGATGGCCAACCGAAGAGAGGTTGGCGTAGAAAAGTAGTGCCGAGTAGCGATCAGAATGCCGATAC
Source organism: Leminorella richardii (assembly GCF_900478135.1). Lineage (NCBI taxonomy): Bacteria > Pseudomonadati > Pseudomonadota > Gammaproteobacteria > Enterobacterales > Budviciaceae > Leminorella > Leminorella richardii. The sequence continues at coordinate 489,986 of NZ_LS483470.1, read as the reverse complement.
CAACCACAGAAGCGCCACCAAACAGTGGCCACATAAACTGAGCAAGCGGGGAGCCGGGAAACCGCTCTGTCGCCATTTGAGAGAGAAAAGTTGCAGGCAGGATATAGCCAAACCCCGCCAGACTGTAGCTCCACACCAGTCTCTTCACGTTTCCGGTCAGCGCTATCGGCACTGTGGCCGCACTTTGCGGGCGATGCATATCGCCTCTGCGGGGGAAATTCATACTAACCGCAGAGGCAAGCACCAGCGCAACGGTACCGTAGCCTAGCCAAGCGGCATCCGCGCTCCACTGCTGAGCGTGAAACCACACCGCCAGCAGGCCGCTGAGAAAAATTCCCGCTCCCGGCCCTGCAAATACGGCGGCTGAAAGTCCTGGCCGCCCCAGCGCCAAGAGCCGCTCGCTGCTCCAGGCTGCCACCATCACCAGCCCCCATCCGCTGGCCCAGCCGATAACAAAGCGGATCGCCCCGTGCCAGTATGCGCCGTCAACCAGACCGGACAGCAGCGTAAGCAGCACCGCGCCCCAAACCCCAGCCCACAGGCGAGTCTCAACCCGATGGGAAGCCCGCATGGCGTCGTACGAACCACACAAATAGCCCAGATAGTTACTGGCGGCCACCAGCCCGGCGCCGGTAAGAGAAAACTGCCCCTCAGCCAGCATTAGCGGAACCTGTGGCGTAAAGGCAAAGCGCCCTATTCCCATGACGATAACTAACGCAATAAACCCGCTGAACGCAATTTTCCAGGCCATCATTCCTCCCAAGCAGCAATGGAATAACTATAGTCAAGAGAGAGATAGGGCACACCATAAAAAAAGCCGATGCTATAGAGCATCGGCTTTTTTATAGGCTGTTCTGTTCAGAGAAGTTAGTTAGCTTCGCTGGTAGACGCGCGTCTTGTATATAGAATTTTACCGTCGCCAAGGATTTGGGTTTCATATCCACCGTCTTGACGGCTGGCAGACTGAAGATCCCGCGACGAACTGCCTGACGCAAACGGATCGCTGCCCTTGGAGATATTCGCTGAAGCCAGCGTGGTCGACGGTGCTGAAGTGCCGTCGTAGCGGAAATTGTTCACTACGGCCATGCCGTTAAACTGGCTGGACAGCGGGTCTATCGGGCGATCGTTAGACCACAGTTCATAGTGCAGGTGTGCGGCAGTACTGCGACCGGTATTTCCGGACAGGCCGATTTTCTGGCCCTGCTTAACCTTTTGCCCCTCGGTCACCATCAGCTTGCTTAAGTGCATATACTGAGTGCTGTAGCCGTTTGCATGACGAATAACAATGTAGTTGCCTGCGGAGCGACTGAATTTGGCAATAACCACTTCACCTGCTCCCGTAGAGATCACGGTAGAGCCAATGGGCATTGAAAAATCGATCCCCTTATGGGGCATGCGCTTGCGCGTTACAGGGTTTACGCGCTCGGGGTTAAAGTGAGACGTCACGGGGAAAGCGTCTGCTGTCGGATAGCGGAGCATAGAGGTGCTGCTGGAACTCATGCTGAACGACTTCCGCCCGTTCAACAGCGGCTGCTTAGACAAAGCCGTTTGTGCCTGAACACTCTTTGCCTGAACAGATTTCACCTGTGCGGTTTTAGTCTGCGTAGCCTTAGTCTGTGTGGATTTAGCTGTCTTTGTTTGAGTGGTTTTAGCCTTTGAGCTCTTCGCCTGCGCCGTTTTTACCTGAGCAGTTTTTGTTGAAGCCTTGGCTGATGATTTCTTTGTCTGGGTCTGTTTCGTCTGAGCTTTTGCCGTCTGGATCTTCTGCACCTGCACCTTTTTAGCAGAGCTTTGCTGAGAGGAATACGCTGCGCCGGAGACCAGCAGCATAGAACAGCAAACAAGTTTTATCAGAGGGGTACTCAGTCGTTTTGTTATTGGGTTCAGCATACTCATCATGATGCCTGGCCCTCATTATTGTTCGACATTTTGGAAGCCATGTAATCAGGTTGGAATGAAAGTTAGAGCGCATTATGCCCTAATAATTCCCTCATTTGGGTATATATTTGTAAATTTCCCGGCGATTCGGGTTCCCGCCTATCGGCTGCCCCCATAAGGGTCATTTTTTATTAAAAATATCAATACGATAAACAACCATTTTCGTTAGAACAAATTTCACCAAAAGCAAAGAAATATCGATAATTACCCCAGTTTATCTTCCAAAATCGACCTCTAATGAACAAGTTTCACGCTCTTTCATAAAAAGAGTGATAAGGGTAACTATTTCAAAAAAAACGCTTGTAACTCATAGAAGTAAATAGATTGTTAAAAATGGCACCGAAATACTTTTCGCTTTTTATGCTTTTTTTCGACCTTCTCGCCGTCGCTATTTATTCCATTTCTATGAAAAAAGTCACTAACCTTTTGAAGCTACGCCTTAAGCTCGAATAAAATTCTTTAAACTGTCGATCTCACCACTATTTTATCTATAGAAAGCCCCTATGTTTAATGGTAATTTATCAATTAATTACATAAGAATGCGTGAGTTACCCCAGAGACAGCCGTCAGACGCGGCAAAAAATGACAGTATCGGGATCCACGCAGCCTTTTGGGTTCTATACCCCTTGATAGCCCACAGCCGATTTAAAGATACGGAAGGTTTTGAGAAGAGGTTGAATCAACATGGCGTCTGTGCCCAACTATTATCTTGCTGGAATTGACGTAGGTTCGACGACAGTCAAACTGGTACTATTGGACCGGCAAAAGAAACTGGTTCACCACGCATATCAGCGTCATTTTTCTGACATTCGTCAAACGCTTTCAGCGCTATTTGAACAAGTGCAGGGCGCGTTTCCCTCACTGAACGTTGTTCCCGTGATTACCGGTTCCGGTGGTCTTGCTCTGTCAGAACTACTTTCTATCCCATTTGAACAGGAAGTTATCGCCAGTTCTAAAACCATCACCTCACTGATCCCCCATACGGACGTCGCTATTGAACTTGGAGGGGAAGACGCCAAGCTCACCTACTTCGACAGCCACGGTGTCGATCAGCGAATGAACAACAGCTGTGCAGGCGGCACAGGCGCCTTTATTGACCAAATGGCTTCCCTGCTGGAAACCGACGCCGCAGGCCTCAACGCGCTGGCCAACGACTATCAGACCCTCTACCCCATCGCCTCACGCTGTGGCGTGTTTGCCAAGACCGACGTTCAGCCTCTGATCAATCAGGGTGCCGCCAAGTCAGACATCGCGGCATCCATTCTGCAGGCTATCGTTAACCAAACCATCAGCGGCCTAGCCTGCGGTAAGCCTATAAGAGGCAATGTCGCGTTCCTCGGCGGCCCACTCTATTTTTTAGACAACCTGAGAAAGCTGTTTATCAAAACCCTCAGGTTGAAAAAAGATCAGGTTATCTTTCCGGAAAACCCCCAGCTGTTCGTCGCCATTGGCGCAGCGCTGCTGGCGGATAAACAGGGTGAATCCATCCCGTTAAGCGAACTGGTTAACGCCCTGAACGATGCTAAAGAGAGCACCGTCAAAGAGGTCGATCTCTTACCTCCGCTGTTCTACGGGCAGCCCGATATTGACGCTTTCCGCGCCCGCCACGCCAAGGCTAACGTGTCCCGCCAGCCGTTAAGCAGCTATCGTGGGGCAGCCTATTTAGGCATCGACTCAGGTTCCACGACCACCAAAGTGGCCCTGATTGGAGAGGCCGGTGAACTGCTGTATGACTTCTACGGCAACAACAAGGGCAATCCTCTTAACATCGTGCGTGAAGTGCTGTCGGACATCTACCGCCAGCTGCCTTCTGGCGCGGTTATCGCCAAGTCGGCCACCACCGGTTACGGTGAACAGCTTATCAAAGCCGCCTTTCGTGCTGATGCCGGAGAAGTAGAAACCGTCGCCCACTACCGCGCGGCTGACCAGCTCTTGCCCGGCGTAGAGTTCATTCTCGACATTGGCGGACAGGACATGAAGTGCCTGTACGTTCACGACGGCGTCATCAGCAGCATTTTGCTCAACGAGGCCTGCTCCGCGGGCTGCGGCTCATTTATCGAAATGTTTGCCCGCTCGCTGAACATCCCCGTCACCGAGTTTTCCCAGCTGGCGCTGCTTGCAGAACGCCCTGTAGATCTCGGCACCCGCTGTACCGTATTTATGAACTCCAAGGTCAAACAGGCGCAAAAAGAAGGGGCTACCGTCGCAGACATTTCTGCCGGGCTTTCCTATTCCGTTATCAAAAACGCGCTGTACAAAGTCATCAAACTCAAGCAGCTCGACGCCCTGCCGCAAAAAATCATGGTGCAGGGCGGCACCTTCTACAATGAGGCGGTACTGAGAGCGTTTGAAAACCTGACAGAAAGAGACGTCACCCGTGTAGACATCGCCGGGCTGATGGGCGCCTACGGCGCAGCGCTGATTGCCAGAGACAAGGCCGCCGACGGCTTGCCCTCCACGCTGCTACCCGCCAGCGAGCTGGAAACGTTCAGCGTAGCGCAAAGCGGCGACCGCTGCCGCGAGTGCAACAACCAGTGCATGCTGACTATCAATACCTTTGAAGACGGCAGAGAGTTTGTCTCGGGCAATCGCTGTGAAAAAGGCGCCCGCCTGGAAGCTGAACCAAGCCGTTTGCCAAACCTCTACGAATACAAAGAAAACCGGGTCTTTAACTACAAGTCCCTCCCCAAAGAGCTAGCAATTAGGGGGAGCGTCGGCATTCCTCGCGTGCTCAACCAGTTTGAAAACTACCCGTTCTGGCACACATTTTTCAGCCAGCTCGGCTTTCGCGTGGAACTGTCGCCGCCGTCGACAGAGCGTCTCTATCTTAAAGGGATCGAGACCATTCCCTCAGAGTCAGCCTGCTACCCGGCCAAACTGGTGCACGGCCACATAGAACACCTGATATCCCGTAAGGTTGACCGAATTTTCTTCCCTTCTGTCACCTACGAGTGGCAAGAGACACAGGGCGGCGATAATCATTTTAACTGCCCAGTAGTCAGCACTTATTCGGAAGTAATCCGCACGAATATTGACGCTATCAGCCAGGGAGATATCCCTTTCCACAACCCGTTCATTAACTTTAACCACCTAGAATCAGTGGAAAAAGTGCTGTTCGAAGAACTTAAGCCGCTGGGGATAAAGCGTAAAGAGGTCAAGCTGGCAGTACAGGCCGGCTGGCTTGAACTTCAGTCTATGCGTGAGGACATTCGCCACAAGGGTAAAGAAGTGGTGAAGTGGCTAGTGGAAAACGACCAGCCGGGCATTGTGCTCGCCGGAAGGCCCTATCATGTTGACCCCGGTATTCATCACGGCATCGACCGAATTATCATTGAAGAAGGCATTGCGGTTCTCACAGAAGACAGCGTTGCCCACCTAGGGGAATCGCTACTGCGTCGCCCTCTGCGCGTTGTCGACCAGTGGGCCTATCACTCACGCCTTTATGCTGCCGGCGCTTACGTGGCCGCCAGTCCACAGCTTGAGCTGGTGCAGCTGACTTCGTTCGGCTGCGGTCTGGATGCCCTGACAGCGGATCAGGTAGAGGAAGTGCTGAAAGCCGCCAATAAGGTCTACACGCTAATTAAAATTGACGAAGGCGCTAACCTAGGCGCCGTTAGGATCCGCATCCGCTCGCTAAAAGCAGCCATGAACGCCCGCAGGCGGCAGGGCGTAGCCGTTTCAGATACTCCCTATATTTCCAAGAGAACGCCTTTTACTGAGGAAATGCGGGACACCCACACTATTTTGGCGCCGCAGATGGCTCCTATGCACTTTGACCTGATTCAGTCGGTATTCCGCTCCGAGGGCTACCGGCTGCAGGTGCTACCAACCGTAAACAAATCGGCAATTGAGCAAGGATTAAAGTACGTCAACAATGACGCCTGCTACCCCTGCGTGCTGGTTACCGGTCAAATCGTTGAGGCCCTGCTCAGCGGGGAATACGATCCTCAGACCAGCGCGGCCATTATCACCCAAACCGGCGGCGCCTGTCGGGCAACCAACTACATCGCCTTTATCCGCAAAGCGCTGGAAGATGCAGGCTTTCCTGAGGTACCGGTGATCTCCCTTAGCGCCTCCGGACTGGAGGAAAACCCCGGCTTCCGCTACAGCTTCCGAATGGTAAAAAAGGCCGTGATGGCAATCGTCTACGGGGATTTACTGATGAGAACGCTGCTGAGAACCCGTCCCTATGAGGTCGAGGCTGGAGCAGCGCAAAAGCTGTATGACTACTGGAACCAAAGAGCTAAACAGAATCTGGAAGCCGAAGGCAGCATGGGGCAGTTTAAGGACGACGTAGCAGAAATGGTCGCTGACTTCGACAGGCTGCCTCTGCGTTCCGTGCGCAAACCCAAAGTCGGCATCGTCGGTGAGATATTGGTGAAATACCACCCCGGCGCCAATAACGATCTAGTCGGGCAAATCGAAGCGGAAGGCGGTGAAGCTGTTGTTCCCGACATGCTCGATTTCTTCCTGTCCTGCACTTACGGCACGCGCTATGATCGCCGTCAGTACGGGCTTAACTTTCTCAGCGTGGCGCTTAATCAGGTCGCCACATCGACCATCGAGTGGATGCGCAAGTCTGTCAACAAGGCGCTCAGGCGCAGTCAGCGCTTTAGCGCGCCTCCGTCCATCGCCGAACTGGCCTCAATGGCAGAAAGCGTAGTTTCACTCGGCAATCAGGCCGGAGAAGGATGGCTGCTAACGGCAGAAATGATGGAGCTTTTGGAGATGGGCGTAAACAACATCGTCTGTGTTCAACCCTTTGGTTGCTTGCCGAACCACATTACCGGACGCGGCGTGCTTAAAAGCCTTAAGCAGAAATACCCGGCAGCCAACATCTTTGCCATTGACTACGACCCCGGCGCCAGCGAAGTTAACCAGCTAAACCGCCTGAAGCTGATGATGTCCGTAGCGCAAAACGCCATTGATATCAGGGTCGATCCGGAGTCTGAACCTAAAGGCGTCGGCTTCGGTAAGCCCTATCGGCCTAAGCCGTCTACGGGATAGAGTCAATTACGGTGATAGGCCACAATAACGACAGCGGCGGCCTTATCTGGCTGCCGCACTGTTTTGATGTTAGCAGCCATTCTTTGAACAAACTTCCAAATAGCTTATCTGGGCTATGCTGCCGCTACAGCCTGAATAGGTAAATCGAACGTACTGAAGGGCAGAAAAAAGATGCCACGTTTTGTCCTGCCACCGGGTGAAGTCTTCCGGGCTAAGCCCCATGCTTTGTGGCGTCACGATTGCCTCACGCCCGCCGCAGACACTTTCTTTTTCCAGCTCAATGCGGATACGGAGAATAGGGCCGCCCCGATCGCCATACTCATAGTCATACTTTCGATCAACGATCCTCACCTCTTGCTGCACAGGGAACGTTGTTGATGCACATCCGGCTGAAAAGAAAGTGCTCAGAGCAGCAATGGTCAGCGCAAGCCTGGCACTTCGGTTCATCGGTCTTACTCTTTCAGTACTTTCGCCGACGCAGAGATAGCGTCAAGTGTAGGCTGGTTAATTTTCCACTCGCTCGGGAAGGTAACCTGTACCATCACCAAAAACATATCGGGATGCGCAGAGGACTCAACCAGTGTGAAATAGTAATAGTACGCCGTGTCGTTCCTCTCGCCTTTGTACAAAACGTAGGTAACACTCTTTTGCCCTATCGTTTCCTGACGCGCCTTTTCTACTTCGCGAAAGTTCTGCCGCTTGGACTGCATGTCCTCAATCTGCTTTTGGAAAACGACAGCAGGAGTCTGGCTTTCAGACAAATCGCTCTTGTAGTAATAAAAGATGCCCGAGTTCGCCCGCTCGTTACCGGACAGCAGCTGCAGGTCAAAAGGCGTCTTGTCTTCATTTTTTCGCCAGTCGTCTGGGGCCTGAACCTCCAGTTTTTCACCGCTGGGCAAATCAATGCGAAATGCGTTTTCTGCCTGAGCAAAAAGCGGAAAGATAAGAAACAGTGAGAAAAAGCAGGAAAGAAGGCGATTCATAAAAAACGTCCCGTGTCTGTCTGCACCCAGTGTGCAAGCTCCGATAGCTGCCTATCATAACGTGTGGGAACAAAAAAACAAAAACCCCGTCGCCCGTCGGGGTTTTTGCCCTTATACCAAAGGTTGTTTATTTACACGTTAACGGCCGCAGGGCATATCTCCCATCCCCATACCGCCATTCATTCCCATATGGCCACCGCCCATATGTCCCCCTCTCATACCCTTATGACCTCCGCCCATACCGCGCCCCATCATGGGGATCCCTGCCTTGGCCAACTGAGTATCCAGCTCCACGCGATGCTGATAAATAGAGTCTCGCAGTGCCGAAATTTCCTTACCAACGGCCTGAACTTTCTGGTCGTCAACCGGATTGCTGGTTAGCAGCGCGCGGTATTCATAGTTTTTGGACATCATCTTCTGGCGCAGGTCGGCAGTTTTAGTCTGGAAATCGTCATAGGCCTTTTGAACAGTAGTCTGCTGTTCCTGAGTCAGATTAGCCCCATAGCCGCGATGATATCCGCCGTGTCCCATACCTTGGCCGTTAGTGACTGCGGGACCTGAGTGCATCAGCCCACCGTTTTGAGCCATCGCAGCGCCACTCACAATGGCAGTTAAAGAAATAACGGCAGCAATTACAGTTTTCTTAAAAGTCATCATCATCTTCCTTCTTTTTCAGTTCATAAAATCTGACATTAGCCTTTCGGCGTACCCACAGAGTATTTTGCAATCACCGTGCCAACTTCACGTTTGGCATGAAAATTGAATGGTAATTAATGTGACTTAGAAGAGAAAAATGCCGTTTTATAAGCAAGTTACGCTGAATTTACCTTCAATTGCCTCAGGGGCAGGTAAGGGAATGCACTCATCTATTTGGCATAAAAAATAAAAAGCGCTGCCGCCTGCGAGTAATAATTACCCATCTCAGGCATAGTTCGGGTAAAAATTACTCGTCGCGAGTTATAATGACTCACTCCCGTCGCTAGCGAGGAATACGATGTTTAAAACTGTGAGAAAAGATCCGGGTCCGCTGTTTACTCTACCGTCGTGGCTATTTGTCGGCTTTATTGTGGTACTGCTTGGTATCATCGTCAGCATGGCGGTCAGAGATCTTAACCGTAACCGAGATAGCGAAATTCAAACTCTGCAGGAAAAAAGCGCAGTGCTCATCCGCGCTTTCGAATCCGGCACTCGCACGGGAATTGGCATGCGCTGGCGCAAAGAGCTTCGTCAGGCGCTGCTGCAGGAAATGACCTACCAGCCGGGGGTTCTCTATATTGCTGTCACCGACGCCTCTGGCCGAATTATCGCCCACAGCAATCCTGAGCTTATTGGTCGCAGTCTCTACTCTGAAGAGGAAATGAAAAAGCTACAGCCAGGCCTTCAGGAACAGTGGCGGATGACCCGAGCAACCAATGAAGAAGGCGCCTCACAAAACGCGTTTGAAGCCTACCGCTATTTTAAACCCATGATGCGCACGGGTCATCGCGGCCATATGGGGATGATGCGTCAGGAGCAGGAGGAAGATATTGAGCCAAGAGAAGACAGGCAAGATTCACAGATTATCTTCGCCGCTTTTGACACCAGCGCTCTGGACGCCATGCAGGCCAAAGATATTCGCAACACCGTCATTTCTCTCACCATCCTGCTGCTTCTGGCGCTGGCGGGCGTTCTTGCCATGTTTTGGGCCAGACGATATCAACACTCCAGCCGAGAGCTTCAGGTTTCCCGCACGTTTTCCGGCGAGATTATCAGCCACTTGCCCATTGGCCTAATCACCACTAACGCTGACTCTCGTATCGCTATCGTCAATCAGGCGGCGGAGAATATTCTCGCTAAACGCGCCGAGGCGCTGTGCGATCGGTACATCGGTCAGGCGCTTCCGGCAGAGTGGTGCCAGCTGGCAGAAACTTCTCATGGCCAGCATCCGGTTATTGAGCAGGAGCTGGATATCCGTCTGGACAGCGGGCAAACCGTGCCGCTGAGCATTAGCGTCGCTATCATCAAGAGCGACGACGGCGGATTTTTAGGCAATATCTTTATCTTCCGCGACATGCGGGAAGTCCGCCAGCTACAGGAAGAGGTTCGCCGTAAGGAAAAGCTTGCCGCTATCGGTAATCTGGCGGCGGGCGTTGCCCACGAAATCCGTAACCCACTTTCTTCCATCAAGGGATTTGCTAAATATTTTGAAGGGTTGCCGGCGCTGGGCGAAGAAGAAAAAGCCCTCGCTCAGGTGATGGCAAAAGAGGTCGATCGCCTTAACCGCGTAGTGACAGAGCTACTGGAGCTGGTTCGCCCTTCTGATCTGAAAGAGCAGGAGGTTAACCTTAACGACGTTATCGACCACTCCCTGCTGCTTATCCGTCAGGACGCCGAGGCTCGTCACATCGCCATTCGCTTTATGCGCAACGACACTCTGCCTAACGTCAGCATAGACCCTGACCGCTTTACTCAAGCGCTGCTGAACCTGTATCTGAACGCCATTCAGGCGATCGATCGGGAAGGCGAGCTAAGCGTGATCCTTGAAAGCGCGCCGAACGATACTATTAATATTCTCGTTCAGGACAGCGGAAAAGGCATCCCGCCGGACAACCTCGTCAACATTTTCAACCCTTACTTCACCACCAAGGCCTCCGGCACAGGGCTAGGGCTTGCCATTGTGCAGAAAGTGGTTGAAGAGCATCAGGGGAAAATCGGCGTCACCAGCCGCCCTCAAGAAGGAACGCGATTTACAATGAATATCCCCACGCAGCGCGCGCCGAAGAACCAGACCGAGGAGACTCAGAACCATGATGAATCATAAGCCCCATGTTCTGGTGGTCGATGATGACATCAGCCACTGCACCATTATTCAAGCCCTGATGAAAGGCTGGGGCTATCAGGTTACTTTGGCACACAGCGGCCTTGAGGCAATCGATCGGGTAAAACAGACGCCGTTCGATGTCGTACTCAGCGACGTTCGCATGTCTGAAATGGACGGCATTGAGGCCATGAAGGTAATCAAGGCCTACAATCCCGCAATTCCCATTCTGATTATGACCGCCTACTCCAACGTCGAGTCAGCCGTTGAGGCCATCAAGGCCGGTGCCTATGACTACCTGACCAAACCGCTAGACTTCGACGTGCTGCGTCTGACTCTTGAGCGAGTGCTGGAACACACTCGACTGAAAACAGAAAATCAGGATCTTCGCCAGCAGTTGACCCTCGACAGAGAAAACATGATTGGCCGCAGCCCTCAGATGCGCCGACTGATGGAAATGATCGCCACCATAGCCCCCTCGGAAGCGACTGTGCTTATCTGCGGTGAATCAGGAACGGGGAAAGAGCTCATCGCCCGCTCGGTTCACGCCAACAGCGCGCGCAAAGACAAACCGCTGGTGACCGTAAACTGTGCGGCGCTGAGTGAATCACTGCTGGAATCAGAACTGTTCGGCCATGAAAAAGGCGCCTTCACCGGCGCAGACCGGCGGCGCGAAGGCCGCTTTATGGAAGCCGACGGCAGCACGCTATTTCTGGATGAAATCGGCGAAATGTCCCTTCTTATGCAGGCTAAGTTGCTGCGCGCGATACAGGAGCGAGAAATCCAGCGCGTCGGCAGCAATCAGACACTAAACGTCGATGTCCGCCTAATCGCCGCCACCAACCGCGACCTGATGGCTGAAGTTGACGCAGGACGCTTCCGCCAAGACCTCTACTATCGTCTTAACGTTGTTACTATTGACAGCCCTGCACTTCGCGATCGCATGGAAGACATTCCTGTGTTAGCCATGCACTTTATGGAAAAATTTGCCGCCAGAAACCGAAAAACCGTCAAAGGCTTTACCCCACAGGCAATGGATATGCTGTTAAAGTACCCTTGGCCTGGCAACGTGCGGGAGCTGGAAAATGCCGTCGAACGGGCAGTGATATTGCTTAGCGGCGACTACATCAGTGAACGAGAGCTGCCTCTGTCCATTAATCAGTTTATAGAGACTCAGCCAGCGGCGCAGGAAAGAGATATCAACGCCCCCATCCAGCCGTTAGAGCAGGTAGAAAGAGAGGCCATTCTGACCGCGCTGGAGAAAACCGGTGGAAATAAAACTGAAGCAGCCAAACAGTTGGGCATCACCCGAAAAACCCTGCTCGCCAAGCTGCAAAAGTAGCCCCTTTTACGGCGGCCGCCCTGTGCGGTCGCCAGTAACGCTGGTCAGGAAATAGGCTGGCGTTTTTATTACGTTAGTTTTTTATTACGTTAACTTTTATTGCGTTAGCTCAGGCGCTTCGGGTATATATGATCGCCTGTTCCCTTTATTTTTCATATGGAAGCGCCCAATGCCAAATATTCACGTCACCTATACGCCCAACCTGCCCGGTAAAGAAAAGCTGGAGAAATTTGCGCTACAGATCCACAGTTTAGTGTCACCAGTGATAGCTTCCGATGCAGAGAACTTTAAGACCTATCTGGTTCCTGCTCCCCATACGGTTATCGGACTAGGCAAGCAGGACAAGGCCGTCATACACGTCGATTTCCGCATGTTTGCCGGACGAAGCGAAGCGGTCAAGCAGGAAGTTGCCAAAATCATTCTGGCCAGCGCTAAGTCACTGTTCACCTCAGCAAACGGTGTGAAAACGGAAATCTCGGTAGAAGTCGGCAACCTTGATAACGACAACTATCATAAAATTGTTATTAACGCGTAAGCGTCTATTCACTCTCTTTGCCACTCTTTTTGGCAGGAAAAATCCAGCTGGCGACAATACCCAGCGCCAGCGCGGCTAGCACAACCAGAAGGCTGGCCGAAGCGCTGATTTCATAGCCGTGGTGCCAGAGGTGATTGCTAGCGTTTAGCGCAAGCTTTACGCCAACGAAAAACAGCAGAAAAACCACGGCTTTTTCCAAATGCACCAGATGGCTTCGCAGCGCTTCAAGCACAAAGTAGAGCGTTCTCAGCCCCAGTACCGCGAACATCATCGCCGAATAGACAATCAGCGGCTCACGGCTGACGGCAATCACAGCAGGAACGCTGTCAAAAGCGAACATCACGTCAGAAAGCTCAACCACCGCGACGCACAGCAGCAGAGGGGTTGCGTAACGCACGTTCTTCTTAACAGAAAACTGAAAGCCGCTGTTTTCCGGACGCGCCAAATCTTCTTCGACTTCACGAGCGCTAACCAGAAAGCGGTGCCCCACCAGCTTGGGATATACTGGGAAAAACAGCCGAACCAGACGGTTGGCAGGGTGATTAGAGTAGTCCTCGATCTCTTCGCCGTCGTGATTCGCCCGCAGCATCATAATCGCTGTAGCAAACACTACCAGAGCAAAAACCATTTCCACCCAAGGGCCTAAGGCTAGCAGGCCGGTGCCGATGGCAACAAAGATGCCGCGAAAAACGATCGCGCCGATAATTCCCCAGTACAGCACCCGATGGCGGTAGCCTTCCGGGATTTTGAACCAGGCAAAAATCGCCATAATCACAAACAGGTTGTCTACCGACAGCACCTCTTCCAGCGCATAGCCGGTCAGGTACAGGCTGGCAATTTCAGCCCCGTGCTGAAAATATAAAAACACGCCAAATCCAAGGCCGATAGAAAGCCAAAACAGGCACCACATCGCCGCGTTTTTCAGGCTAATCGGCCGATCTTTTCGGTGGGCAATAAGATCGATCGTTAGCGCAGAAACGGCAAGTACGACAAATACCGTGACCGTCAATGTGGGAAAACCAAGACCAGCCTGTTCCATAAGTGATAGAACCTTCAGTGGGAAAGTGTGTTTAAAAGACAAACGTTTAAAAAACTAAGATGAGGTCTGCGATTATACCACTGCCTCCGACAGAAAGCCGAAGTAAAATCTCCTGCTGATAGTTTCGATACGGTAGCGAAATCAGGCACAATTCTCAGCCAGTTCCGCTATTAAGCGCTATGATAATGCAGACATTAACTCTTTCTAAATAGCCACGTTATCGACAAGCGTAAGGAGAAGTCATGCGTATACTCGTTGTAGGTGCCGGCGCCGTCGGCGGTTACTTTGGCGGCAGACTGCTACAGGCATCACAGGATGTCACCTTTCTCGTCCGCCCTGCGCGTGCAGGCCTGCTGGAGAAAAACGGTCTCGTACTCCACAGCCCTGAAAAAACCGTTGCGATAAAGTCGCCTCCGACCGTTCTGGAACAGGCTCTCACGCCCTCTTTCGACCTGATTCTACTCAGCTGTAAAGCCTACGACCTTGAGAACGCGATGGACTCCTTCAGCGCCGCAGTGGGCAAACAAACCGCAATCCTGCCGCTGCTTAACGGTATGCGCCATATTCAAATCCTCAGCGACAGATTTGGTAAAGAGAAAGTGCTAGGCGGGCTGTGCAACATTGTCGCCACCCTTGACGATAGCGGTGCTGTGCACCGCATGACTCCGGTACAAAACATCACCTTTGGTGAACTCGATAAAAGCGTGACTGAGCGGGTTAACGCCATTGCTAGCGCCTTTGGTCAGGCCGAATTTAATTCACAGCAGAGCAGCGACGTTCTTTTATCCATGTGGGAAAAGTGGCTGTTCCTCGCCTCCCTCGCCGCCAGCACCTGCCTGATGCGAGCCCCTATCGGTGAAATTGTCGCCGCACCGGGCGGCAAGGCGTTTATTCTGGCGCTGATTGAGGAAATCAGAGCCATTGCTCTCGCCAACGGCTACTCACCCAGCGTTGAGCGCGCCCACAGCATGTTGACTGAACCGGGCTCCCCGCTGACCGCCTCCATGTACCGCGACTTACAAAACGGTTTCAGGATCGAAGCCGATCACATTGTCGGCGATCTGCTGCAAAGAGCCCAGCAGGCAAACGTCAGCAGTGCCTCGCTGATCCGTCTGCAAACGGCCTACGCTCATCTGAAAGCCTATGAGCAGCAGCGCAACAAAGCCTGAGGTCGGCGAGCGCCTTTGTCAAACAAAGGCGCTCATTGCTAAATCAGAAACAGCGTTGCCAGACCGAGAAAGATAAAAAACCCGCCGGTATCGGTTAATGCGGTAATCATTACGCTAGAGCCAATGGCGGGATCCCGTCCCAGCCCGTTCATCACCATCGGGATAGTCACCCCCATTAAGGCCGCCAGCAGCAGGTTGAGCAGCATTGCCAGCGTCATCACGCCGCCCATCGCCGGGCTACCGTACAGCAGCCAAGTCATAATCCCCATCACCCCGCCCCAGACAATGCCGTTAATCGTCGCCACGCCCAGCTCCCGCAGCAGCATCGACGGCAAATCCTTTGAGCGAATATGATGAAGCGCCAGTGCCCGAACAATCATGGTGATCGTCTGATTGCCGGTATTTCCTCCAATGCCCGCCACAATAGGCATTAGTGCCGCCAGTGCCACCAGCTGAGCGATGGTATGTTCAAACAGGCCAATCGTTCTGGAAGCGATAAATGCGGTGCACAGGTTAATCATCAGCCAGGTAGAGCGCTTGCGAACCGACGTCATAACCGGCGCAAAAATATCCTCTTTCTCCGTCAGACCACCCATTTTGCGCAAGTCACTGTCGCTTTCTTCAATCACGACGTTAACCACATCTTCTACCGTCAATCTGCCTATCAGCCGGTTCTGGTGATTAACTACCGCAGCGCTGATAAGGTTATAGCGTTCAAACGCGCTGGCAGCCTCTTGCACATCGTCACTGGGTAAGAAGGTCACCGGATCGCTGAGCATCAGCGCTGACACCAGAGTTTCTGGTGGGTGAAGTAAAATATCGGTAATTTTTAGCTCCCCCAGCAGCTGGTTATCCCGATCGGTCACAAACAGCTTGTCCGTCGAGTCGGGGATGGCCTTTTTCCTATGTAGAAAGCGCAGCACCACGGCCAGCGTCACATCACCGCGAATGGCGATAATATCGAAGTCCATCAGGGCACCAATCTTATCCTTGTCGAGGTGAATCACCTCGGCAATGCGCGCCCTCTGCCCTACATCCAGCGACACCAGCAGCTGTTCAACCAGATCCCGTGGTAGATGTGCAGCTAAATAGGCCTGCTCGTTCAGATCCAGATGTTTTAGCACTGACAGCAGCTCGCGATCGCTCATGTCGGCTATCAGACTGTCCCAAACGGCGTCTGACGCTTCAACCAGCGTTTTACCGCGCTTACGCTCGGAGAGTAAGCCCCAAACCGCCTGACGCTTGCTCTGCGGCAGAGACTCCAATAAGTCGGCGATATCCGCCGCGTGCAGCGCGTTAACCCGCTCGGCCAGCTCGTAGCGCGCCTTCTCCAGCGAGCTGTCTGAAAGGCTGGTGCTGCGTTTCCCGTAGTCTATCGCCGCTACCAGCAGGCGATCTGACAGCAGCGCCAGAATGCGCTGTCGGCTTTGTTCAAGCTTAACGTGAGAAAGCTTTTCATCTGGCTTTGTAGGCGAATTCATTATCTAAAGCCTTTTTATGATCTATTTGCTCTCTCATCGCACAGGGCAGCGGAGGCAGCGGGATCCGTCCTCTATGATGTATAAAACAGACAGTGCGCCGCTATCAAAATAAACAGGCATCTCCTGACCTCCTGTTTACACGGCACACTCCGTGAATAATAAGTACGTTCGGAAGTTTACAACGCTTTATCCCTTTTGTAGTGCGTGAATAAAAAGACATCTTAGCCAAACCAAGAGCTGTAAATCCTCTTATTAAAAAATAGACGCTTTTAGCTCTAGTGGTACTGCTCAAACAGAGATAAACCAAGAGACATAAACGGAAAGCATAAAAAAAGCCCCGCTGATAGCCAGCGAGGCCTGTAGACCGAGATAGGTCGTTAACGTACTAAGCGACGTCGTAAATACGAACTTCAGGAGCCGCGTCCAAATACGGCGCTAAACCGGTCACCACGTCTTGGTTAAAAAGCTCGCTCTGCAGATAGGCATTCGCATCAGCAATGGTTGCAAAGCCGTGGAGAACCTGTACGTCTTCGTTTCTGATAAGCAGTTCTTTAGACTCAGCACCCTTGATCAAATCAAGGAACGGTCCCTTATATTTGCTGTAGACGCCAGCGGCCGCTGGGCGATTTTCGTTAGACACTTTCAAGGTAATTTCCAGATAGGCCATTGTGTTTCTCCTTGTGAAGATATATACGTTTACAGCAAAAGCGCTGTGGCAAAGACAATACCGTTCACGACGCGTTGAAAAAAATTGTCTTTTCACATCTCACTTATTCTAAAAAGCTATAAATTATGAATCTAATTCGGCTTCGCTACGTTAAGGCCGTTGTTGAAACGGGATCTTTCACTCTTGCTGCACAGGCATGCTACGTTACTCAGCCAACGCTCTCTAACAGCATTGCCCAGCTCGAGCAGGAGTTCGAAGAGCGTCTGTTCGCGCGAACTACGCGCTCCGTTGCGCTAACGCCCTTTGGTGAACACATTCTGCCGTTTATCGATCGCGTTATTGATGCACATGCGGAACTCATGCATGAGTCCCGAAACTTCGTTCATCCGGCGGGAAATACAGTTCGTATCGGCGCCTCTCCTCTGCTGCGTTCCGGCTGGCTTGCCGCCATGCTGGAAGACTTTCGCAAGGCGCACCCCGGTATCGATATTATTCTTCATGAACAGAATATGGCTGACCTATACCGTATGCTGGACGACAGACTGCTCGACATCGTCTTCGGCGTAGCGGACGCCCATCGTCCTAGCTGGTCAAGCGCGGATCTCTATCGGGAAAACCTCTATTTTATTCCCCGCGGCGACGGTGAGCAGGGTAAAAGCGAAGTGATGTTCGAAGACATTGCAGAAGAAACCTTTGTAATGGTGCCCAACGTCTGCGGCTTAGCGAAAGCCACTCGGGCACTTTTCCGAAGCCATCGACGCAGGCTGAATGAATATCCGGGGGAAGCCTTAAGCTATCAGGTGTTGGAAGAGTGGGCCGCGCTGGGTCTTGGCGCAGCTAT
This sequence comes from Leminorella richardii, assembly GCF_900478135.1. Classification (NCBI taxonomy): domain Bacteria; kingdom Pseudomonadati; phylum Pseudomonadota; class Gammaproteobacteria; order Enterobacterales; family Budviciaceae; genus Leminorella; species Leminorella richardii. The sequence continues at coordinate 472,187 of NZ_LS483470.1, read as the reverse complement.
CCTGCCTGAATCAAAGCGGCACGCTTTAGACAATAATGCCAGCCTGCTCACCAATAAACGAGGGTCACCTTTGACGCTGAGCTTTGAGGCGGTCTGGCTCACTGAGCTGGCGTCCCTCAGCCATATGAAGCTGTTTACGACGTTTCTTATGGAAAACAACACGCGCTAGAAACAGTACGGGCAGCTAAAAAGCTGCCCGTACTCAACGAATAACCCGCTTGATCAACGCCCGCTAGTGAACTTTATCTACCAGCAGCGTTTCTATCAGATCCAAGTCGTAAAGCACTTTGACCATCGTTTCGTTACTGATTTTGCGCGTCGCTCTCAAGTGATAAAGTTCCGCCCGCTCGGCTCTCAACGCAGTCAGGCGAAAGCGTCGCTCGAGCCGCTCGTCTTCCAGCGCTCGGGCGCGCTCGTCATCGGTATACATACGCTTGCGCAGTGACCCAATCACTCTCGAACTGACTTCTGTTAACAGATGGGGATCGACGTTTTCTTCACTGCTGGATTCAATCCGCTCCCGGAGCTTCTCCAGACTGACAATGCCCACTTCTGCCATTGAAGCCCACGCCAGACGCATTTCCTCTTCTCGCGTCGCGCCGTCGCTGCTGGTGATGCCGCGCAGCAGCAGCGGTAAAAGGACAACACCCATCACCAGAGAAAACAGAATTACTCCGGTCGCGAGAAATACGAGCTGATAGCGGGCGGGAAACGGCAGACCGCTGGTCAGTATCAACGGGATCGACAGCACACCCGCTAGCGTAATCGCCCCCCTGACGCCCGCGAACGTGGCGACAAACAGATCCCGTGTGCGATAGCCGTTAAACAACAGCGGGCGCTTTTTCAGGAATCGACGGCTATACAGCCGCATCAGCCACAGCCAGGCAAAACGCATCACCATCAGGGCGAAGTAAATCCACACGATGTCCATAAACAGGTGCCAGGTCTCGATAGACGGATCACTTTCCGCCTGTAGAATCGAGGCAGAGAGAATATCCGGCAGCTGTAGACCCAGCATGATAAATACCAGCCCGTTAAACACGAACTCCAGCATGCTCCACACGCTGTTTCCCCGCAGGCGCATAGTCAACGGCGCGTTGCGGATCACCCCTGATTGCGCAATTGTCATCCCGGCGGCTACCGCGGCCAAAATGCCTGACACATGGAAGTGTTCAGCAACCAAATAGGCAGCAAAGGGTAAAAGCAGCATCAGAACAATTTGAATCGCTGGCTCATCGCCGCTCCAGCGGCTAAATAGGCGGAGAGATTTGCTGTACAGCCATGTAATTGCTACGCCTGCCGCAACGCCACCGAGAGCGACAATCAGGAAATCAACGGTTGCACCGTAAACAGTAAACTCCATCGTGCCCATGGCAACCGCCACGGCTAGCTTCAGCGATACCAGACCAGACGCGTCGTTCATCAACGCCTCCCCTTCCAGCACGCTCATAATGGATTTGGGGATTTTGCCTTCACCGACAATACCACCCAGCGCCACCGCATCCGTTGGCGACAGCACTGCCGCCAGCGCAAACGCGGCGACCAGAGGAATGCTGGGAATAATCAGGTGGATCAGATAGCCAACGCCAACAACAGTCAGCACTACCAGTACTAAAGCCAGCCCTAAGATCTCTCGACCGTGGTGCAGAAACTCTCGCAGCGGTGTCCTCCAGCCGTCAGCAAACAGCAGTGGAGGAATAAACAGTACTAAAAACAGTTCAGGGTCGAAGTTAACGTGGAGGCCAAAAGTTGGCCAAGCCAGCAGGGCTCCGCAGGCAATTTGCATCAACGGCAGGGGCACTTGAAACGGCAGCATCCTTGTGACGACGCCCGACAGTGAAACCACCAGAATTAAAATCAGTATTGTAAAAAATATTTCCATATTGTCCCCAGGCAACAGAACGAAATCCGCCTATAAAATATCATCATCCAGACAACCCGTTGCACAAAAAGATGCGTTTAGGCACACCGCAGCGCACTCGCTGCAACATGCCACATCGGACATTAAATAGCGCTGAAACAGCCAACCAATATTCACGACAGGTAAGGCCCTACACGCTTTAAGGTATAACAGAAAAAGTCGGCGTCGCGTAAAGAGAAGTGAAAAAAGGATAACAAAGTGAAACAGAGGGTAAAAATCCCGGCCGTCAAGAGATGAGGCCGGGATCAAAGTAGCTAGATAGCCCAGCCGCCTGCGTAGAAAGCCACCAGTGCGGCGGCAATCAGCACAATACTGACATTCAGCTTACGCCACTCGCCGGAGAAAATGCGCCCAATCACCAGCGTAGCAAAGCCAAGCATAATGCCCGTCACAATGTTGCTGGTCAGTACAATGAAAACGGCGCAAACCAGACCAGACATAGCGTCAACGAAATCTTCGAAGTCCAGCTTTACAACGTTACTCAGCATCAGCAGGCCAACGTACATCAGCGCCGGAGCCGTTGCGTAAGCGGGCACTAGGCTAGCCAGAGGAGAGAAGAACAGCAGCAGCAGGAACAGAACGCCGACGACGACAGCCGTCAGGCCGGTACGCCCACCCGCTGCAGTGCCGGCCGCAGATTCAATATACACCGCCGCAGGAGAAGCCCCCACAACGCCGGACAGAATGCTGCTCACGGAGTCTGTGGTCAACGCCTTACCGCCGTTGATAATCTGACCGTCTTTATCCAGCAGGTTTGCCTGACCGGCCACCGCGCGAATCGTCCCGGTAGCGTCAAAAACCGCCGTCATCACCAGTGCCAAAATGCTTGGCAGAACCGTGAGCTTAAGCGCGCCGGGGATATCCAGACTGAACATCAGCGAAGTGCCGTCCTGCGCCACTAGCGAAGGCATTGAGCTTACCCCCTGAAACTTCACGTTCGGGTCAAACGCTAACCCTAGCCCGGAAATCGCCACGATAACCAGCAGGATACCGCCGGGTACGCGCAGGCGCTCAAGGCCAATAATCACAGCCAGACCGATAAAGGCCATCATGACAGGGAACGACGTAAAGTCACCGAACTGCACCGGTAGCCCCGCATTAGGGTTCTTCACCACTGCGCCAATACCGCTGGTAGCGATCATCAGTAGAAACAGGCCGATACCGATGCCGGTACCGTGGGCGATACCCATTGGAATATTGCGCAGGATCCAGGCTCGAATTCCGGTTGCCGAAATCAGCGTAAACAGAACGCCCATAATAAAGACGGCGCCCAGCACAACTGGGATAGAAAGCCCCTGCCCTAAAACAAGACTAAAGGCGGTAAAGGCCGTCAGGGAAATGGCACAGCCGATAGCCATCGGCAAATTTGCCCACAGGCCCATCACGATAGATCCCAAGCCGGCTACCAGACAGGTTGCGACGAAGACCGTCTCAACCGGGAAACCCGCCTGTCCCAGCAGGCTAGGAACCACGACGATAGAGTAAACCATCGCCAGAAAAGTGGTAAGCCCGGCCAGCACTTCCTGACGTACGCTGCTTTTGCGTTCAGAAAGAGTAAAGAGGCGCTCTAACGCGCCAGGCCGAGATTGCCCGCTTGGATTTGACATGAAGAATGCCCTCAAAAAAGGAGTAAATTCAGTTTAACGTCGTAAGGCAAACGATTATCTGAGCTTACCGACCTCTATTTCAACCGTTATTGTTCGATTTTGAGAGATTTTTTCTTTCAGATGGTGATTGAGGGAAAAACCGCACGAGCTTTTCTCCCTACGGCGACTAGCCGTGAGTCATGACCGCACCGAAAAAGAACAGACTAATTAACAGGGGAAGCGCCAAAAGCCCCATCTCAAGCATTCTAGGCAACGGTCGAAACGAACCGTCGTTTGGCACACGAGAGAGCGACAGCGCGTTAAACACCACCGCCAGAAAGGCAATAAACCCCGCCAGAGATAAATCGACAATCAGCACGCCGAACGTCCAGCTCATGGAGCTCTCCGTTACCCCTGCGGCAAGCCGCTCCTGACGCACAAACCATTGCCAGGCAAAAAAGGCCAAAGGCATCAGTACAGACAGCGCTCCCAGCCCCCAGGAAATTCGTCTTAACATGGTTTCGTTACTCCTTCGTTCTGGTTTGTTCTGGCTTTACTACGGCGCTAATTGCCTTATCGTGGCGTGAGTATAATGCTGTCGTTCGCAACAATGAATAGCGTGGAATAGGTAGCCGCGCCGTGATCATCAGCGGCGTCGGTATCGTTCAGGAGTGGTACCGGCAATCTGCTGAAACATAGTAATAAACGCCGATGCCGAGCTGTACCCCACCTCCAGTGCGACCTGCTGTACGGTCTTGCCCCGTTCTAAAAGCGACACGCCGCAAAGAAAGCGCAGCCGCTGTCGCCACTCGCTAAACGGCATACCCAGCTCCTGTGTGCACCTCCGAGCCAGCGTTCTTTCGGTGGTGTAAACCATTTCAGCCCACTGTGCCAAAGAACGGCTGTCTCCCGGAGACGCTTCCAGCGCCCGTAACACGGGTGACAGATACTTATCGTCGCTGTCAGGAAGGTAGGTCAACTCCGCGGGCGCTGCGGCAAGCTCGTCAATCAGCACGCGACACAGCCGCCATTCTGCCAGCGTGCTTACCGTCTCAATGCCTCGTTCAAAGCAGGTGTCGATGATTTCATTGCACAGCGCGCTCAGGTTGAGAACCCGCGCCTCCTGCGGCAGCCTAGAGCAGAATCGAGGATGAATATTGATCGAACGAAAGCGAATGTGCTGATGGTTATAGCTAGAGTGCTCCATACCTGTCGGGATCCACACGGCAAACCCTGCCGGAGCAAGAATACGCTGCCCCGCCGTGTTAAGAGCAATAATTCCCGACTTCACGCAGATCATCTGCCCCCACTGGTGGGCATGGGTGCGAAACTCCGTATCCGCACTGATCTCTTCATTGCGAAAGAAGGCAATGCCGCCAGGGTAGCTTTCCAACGCAGAAATACGCTGCCGTCCGGGCACTCTTTTTAAGGCCTGTTTCATGATTGTCTGAACATCGTTATCAATTGTCTGATTTGAAGTATATATTTCAAATGCGACACATGTACACTCTGGCTCTCTATTTATTCGGGTGAGAAAGCGTTCGCTATGGCGATAATTTATCCTCTGATTGCCGTATTGATATGGGCAGTCAATACAATTGTTAACAAGCTGTCTGCGGGAGCTATCGACCCGGCGGCTATCTCTTTTTATCGCTGGTTTTTGGCAGTATTGCTGCTAACGCCGTTTATTCTGCCCGGCACGCTTCGCAACTGGAAACTCGTTAAAACCTACTGGTGGAAATTACTGATCCTAAGCTTTCTGGGCATGGCGCTTTACCAAAGTCTAGCCTACTACGCGGCCTACACCATCAGCGCACTGACCATTGGTATCTTCGTCTCCCTGATTCCCCTGTTGACGGTGCTTATTAGTATCATCGTACTGAAAACTCCGCCAACACAGGGGACCCTGTTTGGCGGCCTGCTCTCTTTTGGCGGCATTCTCTGGCTTATCAGCGGCGGAGATCCAGCACAACTGCTGGAAATCGGCATTGGAAAGGGCGAACTGATGATGCTGACAGCAGCTATCGCCTACGCTCTGTACGGTGTGCTAACAAAGCGCTGGGCCATTCAGCTGCCTAACTGGCAGTCGGTTTATATGCAGGCGCTGTTTGGAATGCTGCTTCTCCTGCCGGGATTTCTTATGGCAGAAAACGTAGAGCTGAACGCGATAAATATCCCACTGGTGCTGTATGCAGGCATTCCCGCCTCCGTTATCGCTCCCTTTGTCTGGATCCAGGGTGTAATGAAGCTCGGCGCCAGCAAGGCCGCGCTATTTATGAACATTACGCCGATTATTACCGCCGCGATCGCCATTATCTTTTTACACGAGCCCATTCACAGCTACCATCTGCTCGGCGGAGGACTTTCTCTTATTGGTGTGATTCTGGCTCAAAGAATGAATAAGCCGCTGGGAAGGCGCCCAATTCCTTCAGAAATTGAAGAAATCCGGCTTGATAAAGGGAATTAACGCTCAAAGATGAACGGTAATTGCACTGCGCCAGTAGACATTTTGATTGAACATCTCTGGCGCGGCTTGAAAGGGTATTGATCTAATGGACGCTCCTGCGGCTAAGACGTTACGCCGTTAGCCCAGTCCGCCTCCGGATCTTCCATCACCACCTGATGCACGCCCTCGGGGAACTGCGCCTGTAGAACCTCGTACTGTTCCTGCAGCTCACCGATGGGGTGCTTCCAATCGTGGAGGTAGTAGATAGCCTGAACCTTCGCCTGCAACATGGCTTTCGTGCAGTCAAAACACGGACGCAGCGTGGAATAAACCACGGAACCCTCAACCGGATTGCCAAAGCGAGCGGCAGAAATAATGGCGTTTTGCTCAGCGTGAACGCAAATGCATACGTCATAGCCCACGCTGGCTTTGTAGGCTGCTCTATCTCGGCAGCGGACGCAGCCGCCGTCAGTACAGTTGGTAATGCCTTCCGGCGTGCCGTTGTAGCCCGTTGAAATAATGCGGTTATCCTTAACCATAACACCGCCGACTTTACGGCCCAGACAGTTTGCCTTTTTGCGCACGGCCATGGCGATGTTCATATAGTATTCATGCCTGTTCATTACAGCTCTCCCATCCCGTGAAAAAGTGGATACCCATTAGTCAAAGATTGTGGCGATGTACCAGCGGTCGCCCAGCTTCTCAAGTGTTTCACCGTTAAGCGGATGCGTACCGTCAGCAATGCGGATCAGATTTATCGTTCTCGACACGCCGCTTTTCATCCACAGATTAAAATAAATATCGCCATTTTCCATAATGCTGAAGCCGTTAATATTTAGCGTTTCCAGCTTTTGGCGCAGCGCGTAGTAAGCGTCAGGTGAGATATTATGCATTTTACAGTAGTCATCGATAAAAATGCCTGTTCCTCGCCCTCCGCGTCTACGCTGTGGGAATAGTGAGTAATGCGAACGCCGTTCAGCGTGCGGTAGGCATCATAGCGGACAACGCCATCACCTCCGCGATAGCGGCCGTCTTTTCCCATGCTTAAAGAGCGTATTTTGCCATAGGTTTCAATTCGGTTAGCCAGCTGTTCAAGAGCGTCACCGTTTACCCAAAAGTATCCCTGCCAGGTAAAATGAGCCTGCCATATCCAAATACCGGACAGCGCGATAAAAAGTATTGCCGCATTTCTTCTGCCCCGATAGCGAAATAAAAATAGAATCGCCGCCAGCTCAATCAGCGCAACGGCAATCGTCACCCATGTTGATAAATAAAGAAAAGGCACGACCAGCAGCAGTAAAAACAGGACGGCCGCCGCCAGCATAGGAGGAACTTTCTTAAACCTGTCGCCGATAGGAGTAGATGCCATATTGCGCCGCAGCCGTTAAGGATAAAAGCTAAGTCACTCTCATCATAAAGGGTTTTATAACAATGAAAAAGGCCTAATACGCAGCCTTTTGGGGAAGGTCAAACTATATAAAAACTGACTTTCTACCAACCGTTGTGAAATTATTTTCTGGCATCCATTCCATAATTTTTACCCTATCTTTTTTAATACTGCTATTTCGTTACCTCTAATTCGATTGAACACTATAGCTGGTGACGCATCACCTTATGGTAGAAACAGCCATTCACCTACCATAAAAAAGCTCCGTAAAAACGGAGCTTAAAAAGTAATATTTTACGAATGACCGTACGGTATTAGAACGGAATATCGTCGTCAAAGTCCATCGGCGGTTCGTTTTGCTGCATCGGTGCGCTCTGGCTCTGCTGTGGCGCAGGACGAGAAGACTGCTGCTGTGCCTGTGGCTGCTGAGGCTGGCCCCAACCACCCTGAGACGGCTGAGAATCACCGCCGCCCTGACGGCCGCCCAGCATCTGCATTACGCCACCGATATTAACAACCACTTCGGTGGTATAGCGATCCTGGCCGCTCTGATCCTGCCATTTGCGAGTTTGCAGCTGGCCTTCCAGATATACCTGAGAACCTTTACGCAGATACTCACCTGCGATTTCAGCCAGCTTGCCGAAAATCACGACGCGGTGCCATTCGGTACGCTCTTTTTGCTCACCGGTTTGCTTATCGCGCCAGGATTCAGAGGTTGCTACGGTAATATTGGCTACCGCGCCGCCGTTGGGCATATAACGAACTTCCGGGTCCTGCCCCAGATTTCCGATAAGGATTACTTTGTTAATGCCTCTGCTGGCCATGTCGATTCTCCTGATAAATAAATTGAGTTCACTATAGTGATCTGACGATTGTAGCATGGCAATCGTCTAATGCGTATAAAGGTAAAAATATGCTGCATAGGCCGTAATACTATGCCAACAACAGCCAATAATCATTCAATGATGCGACACCCGTTCAGCGTTTACTTCATAAGTTCACTAATCGGAAACGTCATCGTTTCGGAATAGAAAGGCCTAGTCTGTAACCACTTCAACGTACCGATAAAACTACTCTCGCCGGGTACACTGAGATTACCGCCACTAATAACGACCTGACAGAGCATTGCTCCTCCTTCCTGTTCTGCATCTTTCAATTCACTTAGCGCAGAATCGATATTGACTGCCGACGAGAAGTTTCCACTTAGAAAAAAAATCTCCGCGCTATAAACGCCATTCTCAACTCTAAAATCTCGGTGGCCTCCAGATTCGCGATTAGGATTGAACAAAGACCCTTCAGCGTAAAGCCCCACCTTCCCCTCAGGTATATCAGCAACTCTATATTGGCGCTCGGGGCTGCTAACGACGCAAAACAGATTAGGTAACCAGTCGTAAGGATGGTCAAAAACGCCTTTCAGATCTGCGCTGGTCGAAAACTTCACTTCATAAACGTGAAATAATCCCTCAGGACCACCTTGCGTAGGATGTTCAACTCGCTGCAAGGAAATATAGTTCAGGCTTATCGGCTCGTGCTTTTTCACGCAGCCACCAATGGTTAAAATCACCAACAACAGGCACCACGCAGAACCAATAAATTCTTTCATTCTCATATACTTAGAAATCATTCCATTATCATTAGCTTAGCCACTTCATAGAAATCAGCTTCATCTGCCCACATAATAACACTGTATATCCATTCAGCTCAATGTGTGTAATAATAGTCAGATCCCTGTCAGAGGTAACCGTAGAAATGGATAAGATAGAAGTCCGGGGCGCCCGCACCCACAACCTGAAAAACATCAATTTGACCATGCCGCGCAACAAGCTAATTGTTGTCACGGGGCTGTCGGGATCCGGCAAGTCATCCTTGGCATTTGACACGCTCTATGCCGAAGGTCAGCGTCGCTACGTTGAATCCCTGTCAGCCTATGCGCGCCAGTTCCTTTCCCTTATGGAAAAGCCGGACGTCGACCACATTGAAGGGCTTTCTCCCGCAATTTCTATCGAACAGAAGTCTACCTCTCACAACCCGCGATCGACCGTGGGTACGATTACAGAAATTCATGACTATCTGCGTTTGCTGTTTGCCCGTGTAGGTGAGCCTCGCTGCCCAACGCACAATATCACGCTGGCCGCACAGACGGTCAGCCAGATGGTGGACAACGTGCTGGCACTGCCTGAAGGCAAACGCCTGATGCTGTTGGCGCCCGTCATCAAAGAGCGCAAGGGTGAACACATCAAGACGCTGGAGAATCTGGCGGCTCAGGGCTATATCCGCGCCCGAATCGACGGTGAAGTGTGCGACTTGTCCGATCCTCCCAAGCTTGAACTGCAGAAAAAACACTCCATTGAAGTGGTGATTGACCGCTTTAAAGTGCGTGAGGACATGGCCCAGCGCCTGGCGGAATCGTTTGAAACCGCGCTGGCTCTCTCCGGCGGCAGCGCCATCGTCGCGGATATGGACGATGACAAAGCAGAAGAAATGGTGTTTTCTGCCAACTTCGCCTGCCCTGTCTGCGGCTACAGCATGCGTGAGCTTGAGCCGCGCCTGTTCTCCTTTAATAACCCCGCCGGCGCATGCCCAACCTGCGACGGCCTCGGCGTGCAGCAGTATTTCGATCCTGACCGCGTGGTGCAAAATCCCGAGCTTTCTCTAGCGGGTGGCGCAATTCGCGGCTGGGATCGCCGCAGCTTTTACTATTTCCAAATGATTCGTTCGCTGGCGGATCACTATCGTTTTGACGTTGAAGCGCCGTTCAACAGCCTGCCGGAGAACGTGCGTAAGATTATTCTTAGCGGTTCAGGAAAAGAGAACATCGAGTTTAAGTACGTTAACGACCGCGGTGACACCACCGTGCGTAAGCACCCTTTTGAAGGCGTGCTGAACAATATGGAACGCCGCTATAAAGAAACAGAGTCTACCGCCGTTCGAGAAGAGTTGGCGAAATTCATCAGCAACCGTTCATGTACCTCCTGTGGCGGCACGCGTCTGAAAGAAGAAGCCCGCCACGTGTTTGTTGAAAACACCACTCTGCCGGAAATCTCCGAGCTCAGCATCGGCGACGCCCTGAAGTTTTTCGGCGCGCTGTCGCTCTCCGGCCAGCGGGCAAGAATTGCGGAAAAAATCCTGAAGGAAATCGGCGAACGCCTGACCTTTCTGGTTAACGTCGGCCTTAACTACCTGTCTCTGTCGCGCTCAGCGGAAACGCTGTCCGGCGGGGAAGCTCAGCGCATTCGTCTGGCCAGCCAGATCGGTGCCGGGCTGGTAGGCGTGATGTACGTTCTGGATGAGCCTTCAATCGGCCTACACCAGCGCGATAACGAACGCCTGCTGAATACGCTGATTCACCTGCGAAACCTTGGCAACACCGTTATCGTGGTTGAACACGACGAAGACGCTATTCGCGAAGCCGACCACATTATTGATATCGGCCCCGGCGCAGGCGTTCACGGCGGCAGCGTCGTCGCGGAAGGCACTGTTGAAGATATCATTAAGTCCCCAGAATCGCTGACGGGTCAGTATCTGAGCGGCAAACGTAAAATCGATATTCCGAAAGAGCGCATCCCGGCAGACCCGAATAAAGTGCTTAAAGTCATTGGCGCAACCGGCAACAATCTGAAAAACGTGACGTTAACCGTTCCGGTTGGCCTGTTTACCTGTATTACCGGCGTTTCCGGCTCGGGTAAATCAACGCTGATCAACGATACCCTTTATCCCGTTGCCCAGCGTCAGCTTAACGGCGCAGCAGGGGAAGAAGTGGCTCCCCACAAAGAAATTACCGGTCTCGAGCACTTCGACAAGGTCATTGATATTGACCAAAGTCCGATTGGCCGCACGCCGCGCTCTAACCCGGCAACCTATACTGGCCTGTTTACGCCGATCCGCGAGCTGTTTTCCGGCGTGCCGGAATCCCGCGCCCGCGGCTATAACCCTGGGCGCTTTAGCTTTAACGTGCGCGGCGGCCGCTGCGAAGCCTGTCAGGGCGACGGCGTGCTGAAGGTAGAGATGCACTTCCTGCCTGACATCTACGTCCCTTGCGATCAGTGTAAGGGCAAGCGATATAACCGCGAAACGCTGGAAGTGAAGTACAAGGGCAAGAATATCAATGAAGTGTTAGAGATGACCGTGGAAGACGCCCGAGAATTCTTTGACGCAGTACCCGCGCTGTCGCGCAAGCTGCAAACGCTGATGGACGTTGGCCTGTCCTATATTCGTTTAGGCCAGGCGGCAACAACCCTGTCCGGTGGTGAAGCTCAGCGAGTCAAACTGGCCAAAGAGCTTTCCAAACGAGGTACGGGACAAACTCTGTACATTCTGGACGAACCGACGACGGGTCTACATTTCGCCGACATCGAGCTGTTGCTTAGCGTTCTGCATCAGTTAAGAGATCAGGGCAACACCATTGTGGTTATCGAGCACAATCTAGACGTGATCAAAACCGCAGACTGGATTGTTGACCTCGGCCCGGAAGGCGGCAGCGGCGGAGGCCAGATTCTGGTATCCGGCACTCCGGAAACCGTGGCGGGATGCTCTGAATCCCATACCGGCCGATTCCTTAAGCCCATTTTGGCAAAAGGATAACGCAGCAAAGGGAGCCGAAAGGCTCCCCCTTGTTTTTCTCTGCCTTTCGATTACTTTCTCAATCTATTTTATATAAGCGGCAGTTCTTTTTGCGGCTTATATTTATAATAAATCCTGCCTGTTCATCATCATTTTACCGATAATACAGAAGAGGATAATAACAAATGTATATTTCCTCAGATGCTGCAAGAAACGTCTTACACGATTAGCCAAGTAAAAAAGCAATGACTCACTAAATTAGCACTTATCTATAATAGCAATTCCAGACACCACATTCGCGTATCAATAAAAGGGGATATGCAGCAGAAATCTCTCTCCTCGCTCCCCTTCACCGCACAGCTAAGATGCTAACCTCACTTTTACAGCCGCTGTAAAAAGAACAGTCAGATGATCGTAACTATAAATGATTAAAAATATCCGCTAGCAAATAAATATTAAAGGATAAGAAAGACTATTTTAATGTGAGAATAAATAGCAGAGTTTATCTTATCTAATAAAAATGGAATATTTTCTAAGGAAAAAAACACAGCAGTCACTGTTAATACATATATATATGCTTAAAGAATGATATTTATTCTCCTCGCCTTTTTACTATGGATTTATCGTTACCATTTCGTATATAAATCGTACTAGACCTATAGAAAAACCCAGCATCTCCGCATGCTAGCGGTGTTCTCAGAAGTCACAAAATAATGTTGTCAAGCAGGCAGCAAAGCATCCCATTTAATTTTTCTTATGTATTTAATAAATCATATTTATGTATATCGTGCATAAACACATTATTGTCTAGATAATCAATCAGTTTTATTTAAGCAAATAAAAATCAATATATTTTTTCTCATGCTCATTATCACATCCTGAGATAAAATATAGTTTCATACCGTTACCAAGTCTTGTCAGAAGGGCCTTCCCTGATATAGGATAAACTGCGCATTTAAAGGCGCTTGTAGCAAAAATAAAGTAATAATGCATGATGAAAAATGCTTTTCCCGTTTCAACACCTTATTTCTGTTAGGTACCTCATAAAAAGTCAGCTGACCTCTTTGTAAAATGCGTCTGAGGCTCTATAACAGCAATAGCGAACGGAAATTTAACACGTTTTTACTCTTTCAAAAAACGCCTCCGTTTTAGTGTCGCAAAACAGAAAAGCCCGAATTCAGGTTACTCAACTCTCCGCAGTGACTCTCTAACCGATGCATGATTCCTTTCGTTTTGCTCTCATTAACACAATAAGTTTACATCAGTAACGGCTAAGGCAAACGCGATGACAAATCATACTCATACCCTGGAAAAAGAAGCTGTATCCTATGCTTCTCCTCCTAAAAAGGCCTTCTGGAAAGGACTTGGCTTTCAAATCGCCGTCAGCATGATTTTAGGTATTTTAGTCGGCTTTTTGTGGCCGGAATTTGCCACTAGCCTGAAGCTATTGGGGGATATTTTCTTACGGTTGATTAAAAGCGCCGTTGCTCCGCTCATTTTCTTAACCGTCGCGCTCGGTATCGGTGCCGCAGGTGACATTAAGCAGGTAGGTAAAGTCGGCCTGTCCGCCATCATCTACTTTGAAATCGTCTCTACCATCGCCATCCTGTTTGGCTTCGGCATGGGTGAACTGTTTAGCGTCGGCAGCGGTACCGTTTTAGCCGAAGGACAGGTCAGCGCACAGGCCAGCAACCTGATTCAGGCCTCGCAAGCGACGCCTAAGTCATTCGGTCAGTTCTTTCTGGAAATCTTTCCCGAAAGCTTTATGGGCGCCTTTTCAGAAAATAACCTGCTGCAGGTTTTAGTTCTGGCGCTGATGTTCGGCTTCGGTATTCTGCTGTTAAAAGAAAAGGAGCGCGTCGTTGTTGAAAAAGCGCTTAACTACGTCGCTCACGCTTTCTTTAAGTTTATCCACGTTATCATGCTGCTGGCGCCGATCGGCACCTTCGGTGCGATTGCCTATGCAGTAGGTAGCAATGGGGTAGACATGCTGATTAAGCTTACCTGGCTAGTCGTTGCCTTCTACATTACGCTGATTCTGTTTGTTGTCATTGTACTAGGCACCGTTTGCCTAATCTTTAAACTCAACCTGTTTGACATCATTCGGTTTATCAAAGACGAGCTCTACATTACCTTTGGTACCGCATCTTCAGAAAGCGTTCTGCCCCGGCTGTTGGAAAAGCTGCCCAAGTACGGCGCTTCGCGTCAGACGGTAGGGCTAGTGCTGCCTACCGGTTACGCCTTTAACCTCGACGGTACCTCAATCTATATGTCGATGGGGGTTATCTTTCTGGCGAACGCCTACGGCATTCCGCTTAGCCTTGACCAGCTGTTCGGTATCCTGCTGATTATGCTACTGACGTCTAAAGGCGCTGCAACCGTTTCTGGCGGTGCGTTCGTGGTGTTTGCTGCTACGATCACGACAACGGGCCTCCTGCCGCTTGAAGGCGTTGCCGTTATGTTCGGCGTGTATCGCTTTATGTCCATGGCGCTGGCCGTGACTAATATTATCGGCAATACCGTCGCAACCATCGCCGTCGCGAAAATTAACCACGAATATCACCCTAGCCGCCGCCAGCCGCTGGATGAGGAAGATTAATCGGGATAGCTGGCAAGAGAGCCAGTAATAAACAAACAGGGCGCCTTTTGGGCGCCCTGTTTGTTTTACTGTTCTTAACCTACCCTACGTATTTAGTCGCCACCCGGGCAGTCAGCTTAGTAATCAGCTCATAGGGAATGATGTGGGTATATTCTGCGATCGTCTCAACCGGCAGCCCCTCTCCCCAAATAACCGCTTCATCACCTACGCGATCCGTTGCGTCTGGCCCCAAATCTACCGTAATCATGTCCATTGAAACCCGACCAACTAGAGGCACGGTGCGCCCGTTAATCAGTACGGGCGTCCCCGTTGGTGCATCCCGTGGGTATCCATCGCCGTAGCCGATAGCAACAACACCGATGCGCGTATCCCGCTCACTCACCCACGTACCGCCGTAGCCAACCGGCTCTCCGGCCTTGTGTTCGCGCACGGCAATCAGGCTAGCCTTCAGGGTCATCGCCGCCTTCAGGCCAAACTGTGATCCTACGCTGTTTAGCAAGGGAGAAACGCCGTAAAGAATAATACCCGGGCGGATCCAGTCGCGATGGGCCTCAGGCCACAGCAAAATCCCACCTGATGCGGAAAGCGACTGAAGCCCCGGTTTACCGCTAACAAAGGCGTCAAACCGGGAAATCTGCTGGCGGGTCGCGTCAACTTCTGGCTCGTCGGCACGGCTAAAGTGTGTCATCAGGTTGACCGGCTGCACCACGTTTTTACAGGCGCTAAGGCGCGTATAAAATTCCTCTGCCTGTTCAGGGCGAAAGCCAAGCCGATGCATGCCGGTATCAATCTTCATCCAAACGCGAACCGGGAACTCAAGATTTACCTCTTCCAGCGCTTCGAGCTGTTCCACGCTGTGTACAACGGTCTCGATATTGTTAACCACCAGCATCGGCAAGTCTTCGGCACAGAAAAAGCCTTCCATCATCAGGATAGGCTTAATCACGCCACCTGAACGCAGCGTCAGCGCTTCTTCAATGCGCGCCACGCCAAAGCAGTCTGATTCAGGTAACGTATGGGCAACCTCTAGCAGGCCGTGGCCATAGGCGTTCGCTTTAATGACGGAAATAGCGCGACACCCCGGCGCCATTTCGTGAATACGCCGAAGATTGTGCCTGAGCGCGTTGCGATCGATGACCGCCGTTGCCGAAATCATGTTGGATCCTTAGTTAATCAATACGAAAAGAGTAGCGCTCCGGGCGCCGCCATAGGATTACCGCTATTATTCGGTTGCCTATGTGAAGCCGATATGAAATGGAAACGAAACCGTCGTGAAGCGGTAAAAAAAGCGTTCGTTGGGGGGCGCTATTCCTGAAAGTGCACTATTCGTCATCAAACTGCATTGGCCCCGCGTAGTTATCAAACCGGGACCACTGCCCCTGGAAGGTCAAGCGGATAGAGCCGATGGGGCCGTTACGCTGCTTGCCGAGAATGATCTGCGCGATGCCCTTCTCTTCGCTGTTCTCGTTGTACACCTCATCGCGGTAGATAAACATGATGACGTCGGCATCCTGCTCGATAGAGCCGGATTCACGCAAGTCCGAGTTAACCGGGCGCTTGTCTGCACGCTGTTCAAGACTACGGTTTAGCTGAGACAGCGCAACCACTGGCACCTGTAGCTCTTTAGCCAACGCCTTCAGCGAGCGGGAAATCTCGGCGATTTCCAGCGTTCGGTTATCTGACATAGCAGGGACCCGCATCAGCTGCAGGTAGTCGATCATAATTAGGCTCAGGCCACCGTGCTCGCGGAAAATACGGCGCGCCCGCGACCGCACTTCCGTTGGCGTCAGGCCGGATGAGTCATCGATGTACATATTGCGCTTTTCGAGCAGAATGCCCATGGTACTGGAAATGCGCGCCCAATCCTCGTCGTCCAGCTGACCGGTACGGATACGAGTCTGATCGACACGGGACAGGGACGCCAGCATACGCATCATAATCTGTTCGCAGGGCATCTCCAGACTGAAAATCAGTACTGGCTTTTCCTGCATCATCGCCGCGTTTTCACACAGGTTCATCGCAAACGTGGTTTTCCCCATTGAGGGACGAGCCGCCACGATAATCAGGTCAGACTTTTGCAGCCCAGCGGTTTTCTTATCCAGATCGTGGAAGCCGGTAGACACCCCAGTCACACCGTCGTGCGGGCGCTGATAGAGCTGCTCAATACGGCTAACTGTCTCCTCAAGGATCTGATCGATGCTCTTGGGGCCTTCATCTTTATTCGAACGGCTTTCAGCGATTTGAAAAACGCGAGATTCGGCCAGATCCAGCAGGTCTTCACTGCTTCGCCCCTGCGGGTCGTAACCGGCGTCAGCGATTTCATTGGCGACAGAGATCATCTCCCGCACGACCGCACGTTCGCGAACGATATCAGCATAAGCGCCGATGTTGGCGGCGCTAGGGGTATTTTTTGACAGCTCAGCCAGATAGGCAAACCCGCCCACCTGATCCAACTCACCCTTTTGTTCAAGAGATTCAGAAAGCGTGATCAGATCGATAGGATTACTCTGCTCCAGCAGCCTCTGCATTTCAGTAAAGATAATGCGGTGCGGGCGGCTGTAGAAATCCCCTGACGTTACGCGTTCGGAGACGTTGTCCCAGCGTTCGTTGTCCAGCATCAGACCGCCAAGAACAGACTGTTCAGCCTCTATGGAGTGGGGCGGCATTTTCACGCCTTCAATCTGACGATCGCGAGATTCAGCCGGTTTGTTGAAGGGTTTATTTCCTGCCATAGTGAAAGCGTCGCTCAAAATACATTACTGAAGAAGGGGAAAAGTATACCCTCTATTGCCTACGATCGACACTGACAAGTGCAGTTTGTCAGCGAGCAGACAAACTGAACGCGCACTGAATCCGGCTCACTCCCTCTGCTCGCTCAATTTCGTGACGCCCACAGGCTACGTTAACGATTCCGAAGAGTATAATATAGGCAACGAACGTTGAGTCATTCCACGAATCACTACGAGACTATCCCACCACTGTACACGGGCCGCTTTATACCCGAAGAGAAATGGGGAGCCTCGCTTCCGTCCTTTGAGAATGAAAGCTACGAGGAGTTCACATGGCAGCGCGTATCCAGTTCAGTCAGCACGGCGGCCCAGATGTTTTGGACGTTGTTGAGTTCACACCCGCCGAGCCGAGCGACAATGAAGTTCAAATAGAAAACCACGCTATCGGCATTAACTATATCGATACCTATATTCGCAGCGGACTCTACCCCGTTCCCAGTCTGCCCAGCGGTTTGGGTACTGAAGCGGCTGGCGTCGTTGTGAAGGTCGGGCGAAACGTTCAACACTTAAAACCCGGCGATCGAGTCGCCTATGCTCAGGCGCCTCTTGGTGCCTACAGCTCTGTGCACAATGCTCCAGCGGATAAAGTCGTAACGCTGCCAAAGTCCATCAGTTACGAGCAGGCAGCGGCTTCCCTTCTAAAAGGGCTCACCGTTTACTACCTGCTGTATATGACCTACCGCGTTAAGCCCGGTGAAATCATTCTGTTTCACGCGGCGGCCGGTGGCGTTGGCCGCATCGCCTGTCAGTGGGCCAAAGCGCTAGGGGTAAAGCTTATCGGCACAGTTGGCAGCGCAGAGAAAGCCGAACAAGCCAAGAAGGACGGAGCCTGGGCCACGATTAACTATCGGGAAGAGAATATTGCCGAGCGCGTTGCAGCCCTGACAAATGGTGAAAAAGTCAACGTTGTCTATGATTCCGTGGGTAAAGACACCTGGATTGCCTCCCTCGACAGCATTCGCCCTCTTGGGCTGATGGTCACTTTCGGTAATTCATCCGGGCCAGTAACCGGTGTCGATCTGGGAATTCTGAACCAAAAAGGCGGCCTGTACGTTACTCGCCCGTCTCTAGGACACTATTTGAAAACACACACCCAGCTACAGCAGGCGGCTAACGAGCTGTTTTCCCTTGTCGCCAGCGGTGCGATTAACGTTGACGTTCCCGCCGAGCAGCGCTTCCCGCTAAGTGAAGCCGTTCGCGCTCATCAGACGCTGGAAAGCCGCAGCACTGTGGGCTCGTCACTGCTGATCCCCTAATGTTCCACGCGCCGAAGATGCCAAATCTCCGGCGCTGCTTTATCATGAATTAACCAAATCATGGGTTAACTAAACTAAGAAGAGAGAGTTCCTATGGGTATGCTTGCCCGCTATATCGCCGTCAGTGAAGACGAGCTCAACCGACTGATTGACTTAGGCGACGAACCGATAGTCGATGAAATTGACGCGCTGGAAGAAAAAAACCCGACGCTGGATCTGGATAAAATGTGGGACGGCCTGCACTTTATCCTGACGGGCGTCTCTGCCAGTGAGCCGTTAGAAGGGGATCCGCTTAGCGATGCCGTTGTCGGCGTTCACGTTATCGATGATGAAACCTTTATTGCCGCAACGGGGCACAACGAGCTGGAAGAGATTATTCGCGCCCTGAGCAGCATTGACAGAGCGCAGCTCAAGAGTGAGTTTTCTCCCAGCCGCCTCAATGAAGAAGACATTTACCCAAATATCTGGCTCTCGGAAGATAGCGAAGCGCTGTTCAGTGAACTGACTCAGTCGCTAGACCAGCTTCTCCATTTTTATCAGCAGTGCCGGAAAGACGGCAGCCACGTTCTGGTAACGATTTACTGATGTTAGTTAGAGGCCGCAGGCACCTTTCGAGCGGCCTTTTTTCTCCTTTCTTAAAGAATCATTTTCTTTCTTGACTTAGAGCGTACTCTAACCCTTAGAGTTATTCATCCCAGAGACGAGAAGGCAATTTCCTATGAAAATCGGCACATTGGCAAAAAAGGTCAGGCTGACGCCACACACATTGCGCTACTACGAGCGCATCGGCCTGCTGCCACCGATTTATCGCGATGCCAGCGGGCAGCGCGACTATGATGACGCGACGCTTCAAAGGCTGGATTTTCTCGGCAAGATGAGAACAACTGGCATGCCTCTGCGCCAAATGCAGCACTATGTGACGCTCGTTGCCGAAGGAGACAACACTCAACATGAGCGCCGAGCGCTTTTGGAAGCGCACCGTGACGTGGTTCGCGCCCGTATTCTTGAGCTGGAAAGCTGCCTCGCCGTACTGGATAAAAAGATCGAGGGCTATTGCTCTTTCCCTATGTCAGACACAGCAGGAGATCCCCAATGAAATACGTACGATTTGGTTCAACTGGCCTTAAGGTATCCCCCATCTGTTTGGGCTGCATGACCTACGGCAGCCCGCAGTGGCGTGAGTGGGTGCTAAACGAGGAACAGACTCGCCCCTTTATTAAAAAGGCGCTGGATCTCGGCATTAATTTTTTCGACACCGCCGATATGTACTCCAAAGGCGCCAGCGAAGAGGTGCTGGGCAATACGCTGCTCAAGATGGTACCTAGGGACGACGTGGTTATCGCCACTAAGGTGTTTAACCCAATGAGCGACAGCCCAAACGATCGCGGCCTGTCGCGCAAGCATATCCTTGCCAGTATCGACAATTCGCTAAAGCGTTTGGGTACTGACTATATCGATCTCTATATTATTCATCGATTCGATCCAGAAACCCCTATCGAAGAGACAATTGACGCATTAGACACCGTGGTTCGCTCGGGAAAAGCGCGCTATATCGGCGCCTCTTCGATGCACTCATGGCAGTTTATGCGCATGTTGGATCTTCAGGAACGCCACGGGATGGCGCGCTTTGTCTCCATGCAAAATCACTATAACCTGATTTACCGTGAAGAAGAGCGGGAAATGCTGCCGCTGTGCCGGGAAATGGGAATCGCCGTTACGCCTTGGTCGCCTCTGGCTCGAGGCGTCCTAACGGGCTCAAGGAAGAATGCCACCGTGCGTGCGGCAACCGATGCTCCGGCACATTCGTGGTACAACCATCAGGAAGAGGAAGACGAGCTGGTCGCTGCCGTTGAACAGGTTGCAAGCGCGCGCGGTATTCCTATGGCACAGGTAGCGATGGCCTGGGTTCACAGCAAGCCGGGCATTACGGCACCGATCGTCGGCGCGTCCAAGCCTCATCACCTTGACGATGCTATCGCTTCACTGTCTATCACTCTGACCGATGAAGAGATTGCTATACTGGAAGCCCCCTATCGCCCCAGAGAGCTGGCCGGGCACGAATAGCGGTCAATAAAAACAAGAAAGGCGACCGCGCGGTCGCCTTTCTTTTATCGATTCGCTGCCGCTACGTGTCTTTCCCGGAAACAAATGCGAGGGCTTGGCGAAGAATCTCAACGTCTGCTCCTGCCTTATGGGCATTTTCACTCAGATGGCGGCGGAACTGCCGCGCACCGGGCACCCCCTGAAACAGCCCCAGCATATGTCGAGTAATGTGCCCAAGGTAAGTCCCCTTAGTCAGCTCGCTTTCAATATAGGGATACATCGCTTCAACCGCCGCTGCGGGAGCAAGCGGTTCAGCACAGTCACCGAACAGCTCCCTGTCAACGCAGGCAAGAATGCCTGGGTTTTGATAGGCCTCTCGCCCCATCATCACGCCGTCAACGTGCTCAAGGTGTCCTTTCGCCTCCTCAAGACTTTTCACACCGCCGTTGATGCAGATCGTTAAGTGTGGGAGCTCCTGCTTAACGCGATAAACTCGATCATAGTCCAAAGGAGGGATCTCTCTGTTCTCTTTCGGACTCAGCCCAGATAGCCAAGCTTTACGCGCGTGCAGCGTAAAACTCTGGCAGCCGCCCCGCTGGGAGACGACTTCAATAAAGCGCTGTAAAAAGGCATAGCTGTCGCTATCGTCAATACCGATTCGGGTTTTCACCGTCACGGGTATAGTCACGGCCTCTTTCATCGCGGCAACGCAGTCTGCCACTAGTTCAGGCTCCGCCATCAGGCAGGCGCCAAAGCGCCCGTTTTGCACGCGATCGGACGGGCATCCTGCGTTCAAATTGATTTCGCTGTAGCCCAAAGCCTCTGCCCGCGCCGCGCACTCTGCTAGCGCCGCGGGATCGCTCCCCCCCAGCTGTAGCGCAACCGGCTGCTCTTCCCGGCTATAGCCCAGATAGTCCCCTTTGCCAAACAGGATTGCACCCGTCGTCACCATTTCGGTATACAGCAGGGTTTGCCGAGTGAGTAAACGATGAAAATATCGGCAGTGGCGATCTGTCCAGTCCAGCATGGGAGCGACGGAGAAGCGGTGAGAAGGAAATTGGGACATCGACGTAAAATTCACTCTTTTGGTTTTATCAAAGTCGCTGCTGTGCTTTATTTTCAGCACAGCAGCGTCATAAAAGGCCGATAATTGTAACACAGCAAGCGAATAAAGCCTCAGCGCCAAGCGCCTTTCTCCCACACGGCTCACGGATGCGTAAAGCTCCCTATCGGCGTTCTTGCTCTAGCGTGGTAGTATTGGCTTTCTGTTTATCAGGAGAGAAGTAAGATGGTCTCAGTTAACATCACCTCAATGTTAGCCAAAGCGCAAAAGCTGTGTGAACAGCGAGCCGTTCGCCTGACGCCACAGCGTCAGCTGGTTTTGCAGCTAATGGCCGAGCAGCCAAATGCCATCAGCGCTTACGATCTGCTAGACCTGCTGCGGGAATCAGAACCACAGGCGAAGCCGCCTACGGTTTATCGCGCTCTCGATTTTCTTCTTGAACAGGGCTTTATTCACAAGATTGAGTCCACCAACAGCTACGTCGTTTGTCACCACGTTGGTGAACCGCTGCATACCTCCGCCCTGTTTATCTGCGACAGCTGTGGACTGGTGGCTGAGCACCACGCTAAAGGTATAGACAAACTGCTTAAGTCGCTGGCGGATGAAAGCAGCTTCACCATTCAGCACAGCGTGCTTGAAACGCACGGTACCTGTGGCCAGTGCAATAAGCAAAGCGCATAGCTCCGTTAGCTCCCATAGGGCTCTCGCTTACCCCCTCTCGACAACTGAACCCAAACTCCGCACGTAAAAAAAGCGCCCGAAGGCGCTTTTAGCGTTAACGCGCTGACCGAAGCAGCATCAGTGTACTCGATCGGTCAGCTTGATATTTCTTACATCCAATCACCGTTACGGATAACGCCAACGGCTAAGCCTTCGATCGTCAGGCTCTGCTCGCTTAGGTCAACTACAATCGGAGAGAACTCTTCATTTTCCGGCAGCAGCTGAACGACGTTGCCCTGCTTTTTGAGACGCTTGACGGTGACTTCATCGTCGATGCGCGCAACCACAACCTGCCCGTTGCGGACATCCTGCGTCTTGTGAACGGCTAAAAGATCGCCATCGACGATCCCGATGTCTTTCATGGACATACCGCTAACCCGTAGCAAAAAGTCAGCGTGTGGGCGAAACAGCGCCGGATCGACGCGGTAGTGGCTTTCAATATGCTCCTGTGCCAGCAGAGGTTCCCCTGCGGCAACTCGCCCAATCAGCGGCAGGCCCGTCTCTTCCTCCGCCTCTTCCATCAACAGCCGAATCCCTCGGGAAGCACCAGTAACGATTTCAATAACGCCCTTTCTCGCCATTGCTTTCAGGTGCTCTTCTGCAGCATTAGGGGACTTAAAGCCGAGCGTTCTGGCAATTTCCGCTCTGGTTGGCGGCATACCGGACTGACCAATATGCTCGCGAATCATGTCATAGATCTGTTGCTGCCTAGCGGTTAATGCTTTCATCTCTCGATTCCTTCAGCCTGTTTTTTTATACAGTAATGCTGTGAGTATATACAGGTATCAGACATATGGGAACCACTAAACAACATAATTACGAGGCGTATCTAAAAATGCATCCTAAAGAGTCCTCAGAAAAGGAACGATGATTCATTTGAACTATATTTACCATCCCCATCGGAAATAGCACATAAAATAACGTAATGGTACTTTTTCCTATTGTTATAACGAATGATTAACGTTTCGATCGTGCATCAAAAGACTTAATTAATAAAAAGTATGTATATAAAGCAAGACGTCATTTGCCAAAGCAATAAGGAATATTTCATAAAATTTAAAAATAGCAAACTGACGCACTGCCTAAAGCCAAATAAAGGGGAATTTCATCTTGTATTTTTTCAGAATCAAACTCTATTCACAAAGAAATAGTTTACTTTATAAATTAATTGACAACCAGCTGATGGTGCTGGAAAATGGCGCCACATCGCTACGTGCTGTAACGATGCATTATAAACGAAATATTGCATTTTCAATTCAGGGGGAGAAAGCCTTATCCCTTTCTCCTCTCTTTTTTATTTGAAAAAAGCGAATACGATAGAATTAAAAGCATTAAGACTGTTTAATGCAAAAAAATGATCTGGGGAACCTCTCGTTTTAAGTAAATTATTTAACTCACGTCGTCTTTACTTTTTATTTATAAATAAACGATAACAGAATAAAAACTACGGATACTCATCAGGGAAATAGCTATCAACGAATATATCCGCTACGGCGCATTTATTACGGGAAAAAAGCACTGTGACGGTATTCACGTGATAAATGCCAAAACGCGAGAGTCTCAGTGCACCGTCTGCCATCGTCACTTTATCCTTCCAGCACCGGGGCTGCACATAAAAAAGCAGCTAGATGCGGGCTGTGAACACTGCGACTGGAGCAGGCTTCACTCCCGCATCATTATCGGCTTTCATTACCTCGAAGACGAACTGGCCTTTGAATATGAAAGCTGGGGCGATACACAGATACACTATCTGGCCGACAGCAGCCATCCTCTCTATCGCTGGCTGATGGAGCAGGTTGAACAGAAGCGCCGCATGATCCACACTGCGTACACTTCGGCTCGTAGCCCTCGCAACTAAACTCGTCTGATCGCCTGACAGACAGTCAGGCAGCTCCCCAGAAGTGCTGATACAGTATGCTGCCCCAGATAAACAGCGCAATCAGAGCCGCTATCAGTACCGCAGCAGATCCCATATCCTTAGCTCTACCAGAAAGCTCATGGCGCTCGCTGCCGATGCGATCGACAACGGCCTCTATCGCACTGTTTAGCAGTTCAAAGACCACCATGAGTGCGACCGAGCCTATTAGCAAAATTCGTTCAACGAGGGAGACATCGAGCCAGCACGCGACTGCTGCTGCGACAATAAACAGAATGCTTTCCTGGCGAAACGCCGCTTCGTGCCGCCAAGCGGCGCATAATCCCTTCCACGAGTACCCTGCGGCCTTTACGATACGCGTCAATCCTGTTGCCTGATTCATTTATTCACCGTTGATTGGCAGATTCTTTCCAAATTTTAGCAATTATCAGTAACCACATCATCACAGATTGCGTACAGTTCTGGTATTCTTGCGTTTCATTATCCAGTAAGAGGCACACGTTATCTATGTCCGGTTGGCGAAATCTTTACTATAAACTGTTGAATATTCCTATAAAAACGTTGGTTCGTAGCAAATGTATTCCTACCGATCCGGTGGCCGATTTAGGTCTGGATACCACTCGCCCAATTCTGTACGTTCTGCCCTATAACTCAAAGGCAGACCTGCTAACGCTGCGCGCCCAGTGTCTGGCACAAGAATTACCCGATCCTCTTGAGCCGTTTGAGATAGATGGTCAGCTGCTTCCACGCTATGTATTCATTCACGATGGCCCGCGCGTTTTTAGCTACTATGCGCCAAAAGAAGAGTCAGTGAAGCTGTTTCACGACTACCTCGATCTGCACCGCAATCACCCCACTCTGGATATTCAGATGGTGCCGGTTTCTGTGATGTTTGGTCGCTCTCCCGGCCGTGAAGGCCATGAGTCTCACGACGGGCCTCGCCTTCGCCTGTTTAACGGTATTCAAAAGTTCTTCGTCATCCTTTGGCTTGGCCGCGATAGCTTTGTCCGCTTCTCGCGCATCGTTTCGCTCCGCCACATGGCTGACGAACACGGTACTGATAAGACGATTGCCCAGAAGCTGGCTCGCGTAGCGCGCATGCACTTCTCCCGTCTGCGGCTTGCCGCCACCGGCCCTAAGCTTCCCGTTCGCCAGGATCTATTTAATAAGCTTTTAACCTCTAAGGCCATTGAGAAAGCCGTAGAGGAAGAAGCGGCATCCAAGAAGATCCCTATTGCTAAGGCGCAGCAAAACGCCGTAGACATGATGGAAGAAATCGCCGCTAACTTTACCTATGAAACCCTACGCGTTACTGACAGGGTGCTAAGTTGGACCTGGAACCGCCTCTACCAGGGGATTAAGGTTCACAACGCAGAACGCGTTCGCAGGCTGGCGCAGGACGGCCACGGCATTGTCTATGCACCGAGCCATCGTAGCCATATGGACTACCTGCTGCTTTCCTACGTGCTCTATCATCAAGGGCTGGTTCCGCCGCACATCGCCGCAGGCATCAACCTGAACTTCTGGCCAGCCGGGCCAATTTTCCGCCGCCTGGGCGCCTTCTTTATTCGTCGGACGTTCAAAGGCAATAAGCTCTACTCCACCGTTTTCCGTGAATACCTCGGCGAGCTATTTAGCCGCGGCTATTCTGTAGAGTACTTCGTTGAAGGCGGGCGCTCGCGCACCGGCCGTCTGTTGGAGCCTAAAACGGGTACGCTGTCGATGACCATTCAGGCCATGCTGCGCGGAGGCACTCGCCCTATTACCGTTGTTCCTGTCTATATCGGCTATGAACACGTTATGGAAGTAGGTACTTACGCCAAAGAGCTACGCGGGGCGACGAAGGAAAAAGAGAGCCTCTGGCAGGTCGTTCGCACAATGCGCAAGCTGCGGAATCTGGGCATGGGATACGTTAACTTTGGTGAACCAATTCCCCTGATGACCTATCTCAATCAGAACGTTCCTGACTGGCGAGAGTACATTGACCCAATCGAAACGCCTCGCCCAAGCTGGCTGACTCCAACGGTTAACCAAATTGCTGACCGGCTGATGACCAACATTAACAATGCCGCTGCCGCCAATGCCATGAACCTGTGCTGTACGGCACTGCTTGCCTCTCGCCAGCGCGCCTTAACGCGTGAACAGCTGCTTGAACAGCTTGACTGCTACGTTCAGCTTCTGCGCAACGTACCTTACGCACAGGACGCCACTGTCTCCAGCGATACGCCGGAGCAAATGCTGGCTCACGCGCTTAAGATGAGCAAGTTTGACGTTGAGAAGGACGGTGCAGGAGAAATTATTATTCTGCCTCGCGAGCAGGCTGTCCTGATGACTTACTACCGCAACAACATTCACCACATGCTGGTGTTGCCATCGCTGCTTGCCAGTATCGTTATGCACCATGACGGCGTGTCCCGAAAAGACGTTGCTAACAAAATTTCTCTCATTTATCCCCTGCTGCGCGCAGAACTCTTTATGCACTATGAAGAGAGCGAGCTCCCGCAGGTTATCGAAACGCTCATTAATGAACTACTGCGTCAGAGCCTCATCAAACAGCGCGAAGACGGCCAGTTGGTGCTAAATCCGGCCAAAATCAGGCCTCTGCAGCTGTTGGCTGCCGGAGTAAGAGAAACCCTCCAACGCTACACAATTACGCTATCCCTACTGCGTAATAACCCGAGCATCAGCCGCGGCGTGCTGGAAAAAGAAAGTCGCCAGCTTGCCCAGCGTCTGTCCGTGCTTCACGGCATCAACGCGCCGGAGTTTTTCGACAAGGCGGTATTCTCTACTCTGGTTGCAACGCTGCGCAGCGCTGGCTATATCAATGACCACGGCGACGCTATTCCAGAGAACATCCAGTCAATGTACGACATGCTGACTCACCTGATGACGCCTGAGGTTACGCTGACCATAGAGAGCGTTAGTCAGTCTCTGGGGGAATCGTCTCAAGAAGCAGAAGCCTCATAAGCTTCTGGCAGAAAAGCAAACGGGCCACTGCGGCCCGTTTTGTTTTATATTCAGATAGCTGATGTTTACTTCATAACGTTTACTTCATAACAATGTCCATAAAGACACCCAGAAAAACCACCAGCCCAACATAGTTATTATTCATAAAGGCCTGGAAGCATTTATCCCTTTCGCGTTCTGCGATCAGCTGCTGCTGATAGACAAACATCGCTCCCGCCAACAGCAGCGACCAGTAAAAAGGCCCACCAAGATGGTTAAGGTAGCCAACCGCACACAGAGACAGCAGCGCCACAAACTGTAGCAGGCCAATAATCAGCTTGTCGTATCGGCCAAACAGAATAGCCGTCGACTTAACGCCAATTTTAATGTCGTCATTACGATCCACCATGGCGTACTGGGTATCGTAGGCGACAGTCCAGCAGATATTGGCAAACAGCAGTAGCCAGCAGCTCATCGGTAGAGCATTGCTAACTGCCGCATAGGCCATAGGAATCGACCAGCCAAACGCTACCCCCAAAATTACCTGAGGAAAGTGGGTAAAGCGCTTCATGAAAGGGTACATCCAAGCCAGCAGCAGCGCGGCAAAAGAGAGCCCAATGGTTAGATGATTTAGCATCAGCACCAGCAGAAAAGAGAGCGTCACCAGCGCTAAAAACAGCACTTTACTCTCTTTCTCCGTAACCGCGCCGCTCGGCATAGGGCGAGACTGTGTGCGTTCAACGTGCCCGTCAAAGTGACGATCGGCAAAGTCGTTTATCACGCAGCCCGCAGCCCGCATTAAAAAAACGCCAACAACAAAAATCAGTAAAATCGACACGTTCGGCATTTCACTGCCCGCCAGCCATAGCGCCCAGAGCGTTGGCCAAAGCAGCAGCAGAGCGCCGATAGGCTTATTGATACGCATCAAACGGCAGTATGCCAGCCATTTGGTTTGAGTCACCTTCTCCCCCAGTCAGTACAGCGGTGCCGCTGGCAAAAAAATTTCCGTCAGCAGCAAAGGGCTTCCCGACAGACGAAAGCGAGAACGCCTGCCCCATAGCCCATCATCTAACGACACGTGAATATAGTCCCGCTCAGGCTCCGCGTGGCCAAACAGATAGCGCCCTAGCGGTATTTTTCCTAAAGAGGCGACCTCAGCCAGCGGCCCGTCGAGCGTTTTCGCGGGCACTACCGTGCGAGCCCATATCCACGGAATAGTATCACCAAACAGAAAGATCTCACGAATCCAATAGCGATCGTCTGCTGGCAGCTCCGCACCTTCATTTCCCAGCTGCGATGCGGCAACAAAGCCTTCAAACTGCGGCTGAACCGTCACGGACTGGCAAAACTGTTCACAGCGACAGGTCATCGAGCCTGTTTCCAGCAGCCATTCAGACTGTCGCTGATTTAGCTCACCGCGCTGCGAGGGTCGCCAATGTCTCTCTTTCCAGCGAGGTACGGAGAGCGTCTGTTTCATTTGTGCTTGAGCCTTTAGTTAGCCCGCGAAAAGGGCTTCGACAGAAAAAACGCGACTATTGTAGCGTAAAACAAACGGCAGCAAACACGATGGACACATTTAATGCAGCCACAGCCTAATGACCCTGCAATATTTGGCGTATTTTTACTCACGCTTTAGGCGATCAGTATTGGCTAAATACAGCGCCACTACCAGCACCAGGATGGCACAGGCATACACAAGCGTATCCATCGGATCTTTGTGGTCAACAATGATCAGTCGAATAATGGCGGTAATGCCGATATAGATAAAATAGCGGAGTGGGAAATGATAACCTGATTGAAAATACTTAACTATCAGGGCAATAAACTCGAAGTAGAGAAAGTAGATAACGATGCCTTCAATCAGCAAGTAGCTTGATGACTGAGCTGAGTTAACAAACAGCACCTGAATTAACGCGTAGGTCTCTTTCACCAGAAACACAATCAGAATGGCGCCCAGCAGCAGTAGGCCGATGTTCAACACCGTTTGCATCACGTTGGCTATCCACATTCTGCGTTTTGCGTTATCCGACATAATTCTTCGCCTCTGAAAAGATCCCAATAAAACAGGAGGCACTACGCCTCCCGAAAATAGCATTCAGCCGCACTAGCGCCAGCGCTTATAGGCATTAATCAGGCCGTTGGTAGAGGAGTCGTGGCTACTGATGTCCTTATTGTCTACCAGTTCTGGCTGAATACGCCCCGCCAGCTGCTTGCCCAGCTCAACGCCCCACTGGTCAAAGCTGAATATGTTTAAAATCACGCCTTGAGTAAATATCTTGTGCTCATAGAGCGCTATCAGTGCACCTAGGCTATAAGGCGTAACCTCTTTCAACAAAATAGAGTTAGTCGGGCGGTTGCCTTCAAAAACCTTAAAGGGAACAACCGATGCAACCTCTTCAGGCGCCTTTCCCGCCCTGTCGAACTCTGCGCGCACCTCGTCCACTGACTTACCGAATGCCAGCGCTTCCGTTTGAGCAAAGAAGTTCGACAGCAGCTTCGCGTGGTGATCTCCCAGCGGATTGTGGCTTTTAGCCGGTGCGATAAAGTCACAGGGGATCAGCTTAGTTCCCTGATGGATCAGTTGATAAAACGCGTGTTGACCGTTAGTCCCCGGCTCGCCCCAGATAATCGGCCCAGTTTGGTAGGAAACGACCTCTCCATTGCGGTCGACATATTTGCCATTGGATTCCATATTTCCCTGCTGGAAATAGGCCGCAAAGCGATGCATATACTGATCGTAAGGCAGTATGGCTTCCGTCTCGGCACCGTGGAAATTGCTGTACCACAGACCAATCAGCGCCAGCGTCACCGGGAGATTCTGCGCCAGCGGCGTGTGGGCAAAGTGGTTGTCCATCGCGTGGGCACCGCACAGCAATTTCTCAAAGTTGTCGAAACCAATGGAAAGGGCGATTGACAGGCCAATAGCAGACCACAGAGAGTAGCGCCCGCCGACCCAGTCCCAGAACTCAAACATATTGTCAGTATCAATGCCAAATTCAGCCACCGCCTTCGCATTCGTCGACAGTGCAGCGAAGTGCTTGGCGACGTCCTCCGGCTTGCCCGCGCTGAGGAACCAGTCCCGAGCGGTATGGGCGTTCGTCATGGTTTCCTGCGTGGTAAAGGTTTTTGACGCCACCAAAAACAGCGTAGTTTCTGGGCTCAGGTCTCGCAGGGTTTCCACCATATGGGTGGCATCAACGTTGGAAACAAAGTGTACGTTTAAGTGATTCTTATAGGGCCGTAGCGCTTCAGTCACCATATAAGGCCCCAGATCGGAGCCACCAATGCCGATGTTTACAATGTCTGTTATCGCTTTACCGGTATAGCCTTTCCATTCGCCGCTGATTACGCGACGGCAGAATGAACGCATTTTTTCCAGCACCGCGTTAACCTCTGGCATAACGTCTTTGCCGTCGACCAGAATCGGTGTATTGGTGCGGTTGCGTAAAGCCACATGCAGCACGGCGCGATCTTCGGTGCGGTTAATTTTCTCGCCGCTGAACATCGCTTTGGTAGCCCCCGACAGGTCGCACTCTTCCGCCAGCGCCCTTAAAAGAGACAGCGTCTCATCGGTAATGCGGTTTTTAGAGAAATCCACCAGCATTTGCCCTTCAAACTCGGTGCTAAAGCGGGAAAACCGCGCTGTATCCTTGGCAAAAAGCTCGCCTATTGTGACGTCCTTCATCGCGCTAAAGTGCGCGTCTAGCGCCCGCCATGCTGCCGTTGTCGTTGGGTTAATGCTTTTCATTGTGGCTCCCCTGAATTCATAAGACAAAGATAGTGCGCTGCCGATTGTATCCCGTTTGCGCTTCGGAAATATGACTTTCACCAATAGCCACATTCTATCGACAGGATGAACGCTGGCTGGATTCAGCCTTTAGCGCTGATTTTTAAATTATAGACGCGTACTCGAAAAAAAATCTGTTACAACAATCTGTTATTTTGCCAAAAGTCGTCAGCGCTGAACTTTTCATCAAGAAAATCCAGCAGAGTTCTCATTGAGGCCGGCATATGCAAACGGGAGGTGTAAATCGCATAGATCCCCAGCGGTAACAGAGGCCAGTTCGGCAGTAAAGCCTCCAACTGACCAGAGGCTATTTCCTCTCTCACCAGATAGGTCGGCAACATAGCGATACCAACCCCCGCCAGCGCAGCCTGCTTCAGAACCGTTACGTCATTAGCCCGAATCTGCCCTTTCACCGCAACTTTAATCCACTCCTCAGACGGCAAAGACTGAAAGCGCCAGCGGTAGGTTTCAAACTGCGAGTGAGTCAGGCAAACGTGGTTTAGCAGCGCGTCCGGCTCGTCGGGTCTTCCTTTTGCCTTTAGGTAGGCTGGAGAGGCGCATGACAGGTTCCCAATGGCTTAGCAATAACGCTGGGATCCAGTGTATTCGTTATCCGAATCGCCAGATCAATGCGTTCATCCACCAAATTGACGCTATGCTCCAGCAACTGTATATCGATACTGACGTCGGGATAGCGCAGCGCATATTCCGCAATGACGCCCGCTAAGTAGGCCTGACTAAAAGACTGGCTGCAGGTGATACGCAGTTCACCTTTAGGCTTCGAGGCTTGCTCACTGCGTCTAGAGAACATTCTTTCCTGCACATCCAGAATCTGGCGGCAGTCCACCAGCGCCTGCTGCCCCTCCCCCGTTAGGCTAAGACTGCGGGTCGAGCGGTGTAGCAACCGCACTCCCATCTGATGTTCTAGAAATGCCAAATACCGAGAGGCCTTTGCTCGCGACAGCCCCAGTCTGTCTGCGGCTGACGTTAGGCTTCCTCGTT
The DNA here is from genome assembly GCF_900478135.1 of Leminorella richardii. NCBI lineage: Bacteria > Pseudomonadati > Pseudomonadota > Gammaproteobacteria > Enterobacterales > Budviciaceae > Leminorella > Leminorella richardii. The sequence continues at coordinate 440,206 of NZ_LS483470.1, read as the reverse complement.
CAACGGCCTCAACGAAAACCTTCATTGCGGTTAACTGGTCCATTTATTCGCTCAATTTCTGCAACAGAGCATATTTAAATACTCTATTTTTAAAACAATAGAAAGAGCATAGGCTTAGTTTAAGCCACAGAAACGCGCCCCTACTGCTTGGCGCATAACGGAGAACACATTATGAATATCGCTATCATTGGCGCTGGCGGCAAAGCCGGCAGCCTTATTGCACAAGAAGCCTTAGCGCGAGGTCATCACGTTACCGCTATCGTCAGGCGTGCGGCAAGCGTAGCTAACCTGTCGGTAAACGTGCTGGAAAAAAGCCTGTTCGATCTGACGACTGAGGATTTAGCCTCTTTTGACGCAGTCATCGACGCTTTTAATGCGCCAGCCGGGCATGAGGTTCAGCATCAGACTTCGCTAGCTCATTTGGCCGACCTGTTGGCTAACCAGCCCAAAACGCGACTGTTGGTTGTTGGCGGTGCAGGTAGCCTCTACCTTGACGACGCCCTTACTCTGCGAGTGGTAGATACGCCAGATTTCCCCGACGCCTATAAGCCGACTGCCAGCAATATGGGGGAAGCCTTCCTTAAGCTGAGAGCGCGTCCGGATGTGAATTGGACCTACCTCAGCCCAGCGGCGATGTTTATTGCCGACGGCAAGCGTACTGGCGTCTATACGCTCGGAAGAGATCGACTGCTGGTTAATGCTGAGGGGAACAGCACCATCAGCTACTCAGACTATGCCATTGCAATGATTGACGAAGTGGAACAGGGTAAACATATACGCCAGCGTTTTACCGTAGTTGCAGACTAACGGTAGCACCTGAAACTCATCTTCTCGTCAAAGCATCGGCACGTGCTACCCACGCGTCGATGCTCTTCTCGTTAGATCATTCTTTCAATGCGCCTTTAACCAGTCATTTTAATTAATAATTATACTAATAGGGCGAAAGCCAGATTCTCATATCGAAAAAGCAAATCAGCCTAACGCTTTCAGCTGAAGCCTATACTGAAATCAGCAAAAACAAATCGAATATCTCTTCAAAAAATGACAAAAAACAAGAGTAAACAAAGCCTCGCCATTGACACCGCCGCCATAACCCGCTATTTGTTAAGGCCTACTTGCGTATCCTGTACGCAAGCCAGAAGAGGCGCGTCATTCAGGTAAAGTGTCAGAGGAATCGGTATCCGAAGAAGACACTCTAGGGGATATGACGCCGAGGCGATTTTCCTACCGAATGGGAATGTCGTCGACCACAAGGGCTGAATCCCTTGGGTTGTCACCAATGTACTCCGCAGACATATTGCGGAAAGTAGAACCCGCGCCGCGATTGCGTTTCGCAGTAAAAGGTTCTGGCAAGGTGGGGCGCTTCTGGGTGTATCGTAGTGCTTCCGTCCTACGCCTGCTCCCTGTTTACCGCGCTTCCTTTGTGCCAAGGCTGATGAATAATAAGGGCCTCGTTGGCCCCACCTGACACGGGGAATTTTTACATGTCTCAAATCGTTATTGCCAAGTTTGGCGGCACCAGCGTTGCAAACAGCGACGCCATGAACAACTCCGCTAACGTCGTTTTATCAAACCCAGACGTGCGCGTCGTCGTACTGTCGGCGTCTGCGGGCGTGACCAATCTGCTGGTCGACCTAGCCAACGGCTGTAACCCAGATCTCCGCACCGATAAAATCGCGCAGATCCGCGCCATTCAGTACCAAATTCTGGACACTCTGCCGGGCTCTGACGTGGTAAGAGAAGAAATCGACAGAATGCTGGAAAACATTACCACCCTTTCAGAAGCAGCTAGCCTCGCCACCTCCGAGGCGCTGACCGATGAGCTGGTCAGCCACGGCGAACTGATGTCGACACTGCTGTTCGTTGAGCTATTAAGAAGCCGCAGCGTTAACGCTGAATGGTTTGACGTTCGCCGCGTCATGAAGACAGATGACCGCTTCGGCAAGGCTGAACCTGAAGTCGAAGCCCTGTCTTCTCTCAGTGAACAGCATCTTGCCCCGAGAATTAGCTCCGGCGCGCTAGTGATCACCCAAGGCTTTATCGGCAGTGAAGGCAAGGGAAGAACCACGACTTTGGGTCGAGGCGGCAGCGACTATACCGCAGCACTGCTGGGCGAAGCCCTCAACGCAAAGCGCGTAGATATCTGGACTGACGTTCCCGGCATTTACACCACCGATCCGCGAATCGTTCCCAACGCGCAGCGTATTGATGAAATTGGCTTTGAAGAAGCGGCAGAAATGGCCACCTTTGGCGCTAAAATTCTTCACCCTGCGACGCTGATTCCCGCTGTCCGCCGTGGGATCCCAGTGTTTGTCGGCTCTAGCAAAGACGTTGCCGCTGGCGGCACGCTAGTCTGTGATAAAACGACGAATCCACCGCTGTTTCGCGCTCTTGCGCTGCGCCGTAAGCAAACTCTACTCACTCTGCACAGCCTGAATATGCTGCACGCACGCGGCTTTTTGGCCAAAATTTTCAGCATTCTGGCCAATCACCACATCTCCGTGGATCTGATTACTACCTCAGAAGTCAGCATTGCGCTAACGCTGGATACCGCGGGCTCATCAACCTGCGGTGCCAGCCTTCTGACCAGCGCGCTGCTGACAGAACTGTCTTCACTCTGTCGCGTTGAAGTTGAGGAAGATCTGGCTTTGGTCGCGCTTATCGGCAACCAGCTTGCTCAGGCTCGTGGCGTCGGCAAAGAGGTATTTGGCGTTCTGGAGCCGTTTAACATCCGCATGATTTCCTACGGCGCCAGCAGCCATAACCTTTGCCTGCTGGTTCCCGGTAGCGATGCTGAACATGTAGTGAAGACGCTGCACCGCAATCTGTTTGAATGACAGCGTTATTTTGCAATAATGTTGAATGGGCAACGACTCTCGTTGCCCATTTATTTTTACCAACGCCTTCAGCACGACACTGGTAACGTAAATAAAAACAAAAACAGGGCGGGCAAACCCCCTGCAAAGCACAACATACGTCTCAATAAGGAATACACACAACATGTTAGCTAAAATTACGCGCCTGTTTCCGCTGTGGGCGGTTCTGCTGTCAGCGGCAGCCTATTTTACCCCTAGCACCTTTACGGGCATTGCGCCCAACGTTAGCTACTTGCTGATGCTGATTATGTTCGCTATGGGCGTTACCCTTAATCTTGGTGACTTTAAGCGAGTCGTTACGCGCCCGATGCCCGTTATTGCCTGTACCCTGCTTCACTATCTCATCATGCCTCTGGCGGCCTGGATTCTGGCTAAGCTGTTTAGCATGCCGGCAGATCTCGCTGCGGGGATGATTCTGGTGGGCAGCGTTGCCAGCGGCACAGCATCTAACGTGATGATCTATCTGGCTCGTGGAGATGTTGCCCTTTCAGTGACTATTTCTTCTGTTTCAACGCTGGTCGGCGTTTTTGCAACGCCTTTGCTGACCTACTTATATGTAGACGCATCGATCAATGTTGACGTCATGGGCATGCTGATGTCCATTTTACAAATCGTCGTTATTCCGATCGGCGCAGGCCTGATTATTCACCATACTCTGCCCAATCTGGTGAAGCGCATAGAGCCATTCCTTCCGGCACTATCCATGATTTGCATACTCGCCATTATCAGTGCGGTAGTTGCCAAGAGCCAAAGCCACATCGCTTCAGTAGGATTTGTCGTCGCTATCGCCGTTGTATTACACAACGCCATTGGCCTATTAGGTGGCTACTGGGGCGGGAGACTGTGCGGATTTGATGAGTCTACCTGCCGGACACTGGCCATTGAAGTCGGCATGCAGAACTCCGGCCTTGCCGCTACGCTAGGAGCACAGTACTTCTCTGCCGTTGCCGCACTACCGGGAGCTCTATTCTCGGTGTGGCACAACCTGTCTGGATCTCTTCTGGCCGGTTACTGGCAGGGAAAACCCACGAAAAGTGTAACAAATAGCCCTGACTGAAGCGTTTCACCTACCCTAAGCGAGCGGGCTAATCCGTTCGCTTAGCGGTCAAGCAACAAGACGCCTTTCTGTTTACATTTGGTCACAACCTTACAAACGAAAAAATCCCAACGGGTGACTATTCTAATATAGCTGGACAAAGGCACATGTCTTTGTCCTTTTTTTCGTTTTCCGTTCATAGTAAGGACGTCTCGTGGCCTCAACTAAGCTTTCCCCAGTTAAATGGCTCCCGCTCATCATCATCACGACCTGTGCTACCGTTCTGTGGCATATCTCGCCGCCCGAAGGGCTGAGCGCTCCAGCCTGGCATTCTGCCATTGTATTCATCGCCACTATCGCCTGTATTGTCGCCAAGGTGCTTCCCATTGGTGCCGTTGGCCTTATCGGCATTACCGTTTTTGCTCTCACCTACGCAGCAGGTTCTAAAACTGCCTCGGACGCGATCCTAGTCGCTCTCAGCGATCTCAACAGCTCACTTATCTGGCTTATCGTCGTAGCCTTTATGATCGCCAGAGGCTTTATTAAAACCGGTCTCGGGCGCCGCATCGCGCTACAGATGATCCGCCTGCTGGGAAAAAGAACGCTAGGACTGGCCTATGGGCTTGCCGTAGCTGACCTGATCCTCTCGCCGGCGATGCCAAGCAATACCGCTCGCTGCGGCGGCGTGATATACCCTATTGCCGACTCTCTGGCCCGCAGCTTTGACTCTAGGCCTGAAGACGAGTCCCGCAATAAAATCGGCACATTCCTGATCACCTGTATCGGCAACGTTAACGATGTCACTGCGGCCATGTTTATGACGGGCTATACCGGCAACCTGCTAGCCATGAAGCTTGCGGCGAATGCCGGCGTAACGCTAACCTGGGGCAGCTGGTTTGTGGCCGCTGTCGTTCCGTGTCTGGCATCGCTCATCATCGTGCCGCTGCTGGTGTACTGGCTGACTAAGCCGGAAATCAAATACACGCCTGACGCACCGGAATTGGCGAAAAGCGAACTGGCAAAAATGGGGAACATGACCCGCAGCGAGTGGATCATGGCAGCGACCGTCGTTTTACTGCTGGTACTGTGGATTTTCGGCGATGCTTTAGGCGTCGACGCCACTACCGCGTCTTTCGTTGGCCTCTCTTTCTTGCTGCTTTCCGGCGTATTGACCTGGGAAGACGTAAAAAGCGAAAAAGGCGCTTGGGATACACTAATCTGGTTCGCAGCCCTGCTAATGATGGCTAACCAACTTAAAAAACTTGGTTTTACCAGCTGGTTTGGCGACGAAATCGGAAAATATGTGGGTATCGTCATGGGAGACAGCAGCTGGATCCTGATCCTGCTGATACTGAACGCGGCCTATTTCTACACCCACTACTTCTTCGCCAGCGGCAACGCGCAGATTGCGGCGCTGTATGCTGTATTCCTCGGCGTAGGGATTAGCCTGCACATTCCTGCCGCGCCAATGGCGCTGATGCTGGCCTTTACCAGCAGCCTCTACTGTTCGCTGACTCAGTACTCTCACGCCCGCGGCCCGATTTTGTTTGGTGCAGGCTATGTGCCAACGGGCACCTGGTGGAAAACGGGGTTTGTCGTCAGTCTGTTCAATCAGGCCATTTTCCTGACCCTCGGTCTGGCCTGGTGGAAAATTATCGGTCTTTACTGATCGCTTAAGAAAAACGGTAGCCAATCTGAATAAATTGGCTACCGTTTTCTTATATTATCCAGAATACTTCTGTAGATAGACTTCAGACACTAATCCGCATCGTACCCTAGGTTTGGCGCCAGCCAGCGCTCAACGTCGGCAATACTCATTCCTTTACGCGCGGCGTAGTCTTCCACCTGATCCCGCTGGATTTGAGCAACAGCGAAGTATTTGCTGTCTGGGTGGCTAAAGTACCAGCCGGATACCGAAGCTCCCGGCCACATGGCATAAGACTCCGTTAGCTTCATGCCAATCCGCTCTTCAACCACCAACAGCTGCCAAATGGCGCTCTTTTCAGTGTGTTCTGGACATGCTGCATAGCCCGGCGCAGGTCGAATACCCTGATAGTTTTCCCGAATAAGCTCTTCGTTGCTGAGCGCTTCATCCGCGGCATAGCCCCAAATATCTTTACGCACTCGCTCGTGTAAATACTCAGCAAACGCCTCTGCCAAGCGGTCGGAAAGCGCCTTCACCATGATCTTGTTATAGTCATCATGAACTGCCTCGTAGGCCTGCGCCAGCGCGTCTTCTTCTAAGCCACCGGTTACCGCAAACGCGCCGATATAGTCTGCCAGACCGCTCTCTTTCGCTGCGACAAAATCAGCCAGACAGTAGTTAGGAAAATCGGTTTTCTCGGTTTGCTGGCGCAGGTGGTGGCCTACAGTCAACACGTTTCGACGATCTTCATCAGCGTATATTTCAACGTCATCTCCCACGCGATTAGCCGGGAAAATACCCATCACGCCGCGAGGCGTAATCTTCTGTCCTTCAGCAAGCTGGTCTAGCATGCTGTTAGCATCGGCAAACAGGCGAGTGGCCTCCTCACCCACCACCTCATCCTCAAGGATCCGAGGGTATTTACCCGCTAGCGACCAGGTCATAAAGAACGGTGTCCAGTCGATATAGCGTCTTAACGTCTCGATACTGGCCTCGACCTCTTGTACGCCCAGCGTCTTTGGCACTGGCGGAACGTAGCTGTTCCAGTCACACGTCCATCCGTTGTCTCGGGCAGCCTGCAGTACGATAGGCGCCGTTCTGGGCTTTTTCCGAGCGTGCTGGATCCTGACGGTTTCATACTCTTTACGCGTTCTTGCAACAAAGTCATCCCGCTGCGCATCGGAAAGCAAAGCGGAGCAAACGCCGACGCTGCGCGATGCATTCTGAACGTATACCGTAGGCCCACTGTAGTTCTGCTCGATTTTAACCGCAGTATGAGCCTTGGACGTAGTCGCCCCACCGATCAGTAGCGGCAGAGTAAAGCCCTGACGCTCCATTTCTTTGGCGACGTTCACCATTTCATCCAGTGAAGGAGTAATCAGCCCTGATAGGCCAATAATATCAACCTTCTCTTCTCTGGCGGTTTTCAGGATCTTCTCGGTCGGCACCATTACGCCAAGATCGATAATCTCGTAGTTATTACATTGCAAAACAACGCCGACGATATTCTTACCAATGTCGTGAACGTCGCCTTTAACTGTCGCCAGCAGAATTTTTCCCGCCGTTGCGCCTTTCTGCTTGCTCGCCTCAATATAGGGCTCAAGATAGGCCACAGCCTGTTTCATAACGCGCGCAGACTTCACAACCTGCGGCAGGAACATTTTCCCCTCACCAAACAGATCGCCGACGGTGTTCATACCGGCCATCAGTGGCCCTTCAATCACTTCCAGCGGCAGTGTCGCCTGCTGACGAGCCTCTTCGGTATCGGCTTCAATAAATTCCGTGATGCCTTTAATCAGCGCGTATTCCAGACGCTTGTTGACCGGCCAGCCTCGCCACTCTGCCTGCTGCTTGTTTGACTCATCGTCCGCTGAGCTGCTTCGATATTTTTCCGCTACCGTCAACAGCCGCTCCGTTCCATCCAAACGACGGTTTAGCACCACGTCTTCAACCGCCTCTTTCAGCTCGGCAGGCAAGTCGTCATAAATCGCCAGCTGGCCGGCGTTGACGATCCCCATATCCATGCCGTTCTTGATAGCGTGGTACAGAAATACGGCGTGAATAGCTTCACGAACCGGCTCATTACCGCGGAAAGAAAAGGAAACGTTAGAAACGCCGCCGGAAATCAGCGCGTGGGGAAGCTCAGACTTAATGTCGCCGCAGGCTTCAATAAAGTCGAGCGCGTAGTTATTGTGCTCTTCAATACCGGTCGCAACGGCAAAAATGTTAGGGTCAAAAATGATGTCTTCCGGCGGGAAGCCAACAACGTCCGTCAAAATCCGGTAGGCGCGGCGGCAAATTTCAATCTTGCGAGCTCGGGTGTCTGCTTGCCCCTGTTCGTCAAAGGCCATAACAACCATGGCAGCACCGTAGCGGCGCACCAGTCGAGCCTGTTGGATAAACTTGTCTTCTCCCTCTTTCATCGAGATAGAGTTAACAATGCCTTTCCCCTGAATGCACTTAAGCCCCTTCTCAATAACTTCCCATTTAGAAGAGTCGATCATAATGGGCACCCGTGCAATATCCGGCTCCCCTGCAATCAGGTTGAGGAAGCGCACCATTGCCGCTTCTGCATCCAGCATGCCCTCGTCCATATTGATATCAATAATTTGGGCGCCGTTTTCTACCTGCTGAAGCGCTACATCCAGCGCTTCTGAATACTTTTCTTCTTTTATCAGTCGTTTAAACTTTGCCGAGCCAGTTACGTTAGTGCGTTCGCCAACGTTAACAAACAGCGTAGACGAATCAATGTTAAGCGGCTCTAGCCCAGACAAACGACAGGCGACAGAAAGGGAAGGCACTTTACGGGGAGCTATGCTAGCAACCGCGTTTGCCATTGCTGCGATATGGGCTGGCGTCGTTCCACAACAGCCGCCAACGATATTCACCATGCCTGAACGAGCCCATTCAGCAACCTGCGCAGCCATCTCATCAGGCTCAAGATCGTAGCCGCCAAAGGCGTTAGGTAGACCCGCGTTAGGGTGAACGGAAACAAAGCATTCAGCGATACGAGACAGCTCCGCCACGTACTGGCGTAGCTCATCAGGGCCTAGGGCGCAGTTAAGGCCGAAAGAGATAGGCTTCACGTGGCGCAAAGAGTTATAGAAGGCTTCTGTTGTCTGCCCTGACAGCGTCCGGCCTGACGCATCAGTGATTGTTCCAGAAATCATCACCGGCAGCCTGACACCAAGTGCCTCAAAAACGCCCTCTACGGCAAAAATCGCCGCCTTGGCATTTAGCGTATCAAAGATAGTCTCGATCATAATGAGATCGACGCCGCCTTGAATCAGCGCGGTCGTCGATTCGGTATAGGCCTCTACCAGCCCGTCAAACGTGACGTTGCGAAAGGCAGGATCGTTGACATTAGGGGAGATGGAGGCTGTGCGGTTAGTCGGTCCCAAGATGCCGGCAACGTAGCGAGGCCTGTCCGGCGTTTTGGCCGACCACACATCGGCACAGGCTCTGGCCAGACGAGCTCCCTCATAGTTAATCTCAGCAGCCAAAGACTCCATCTGGTAGTCGGCCATCGCGATAGCAGTAGCGTTAAAGGTGTTTGTTTCAAGAATGTCCGCACCGGCCTCAAGGTAGGCGTCGTGAATAGCAGAGATAACATCCGGCTTAGTTAATACCAGTAGGTCGTTGTTACCCTTCAGATCGCACGGCCAGTCAGCAAACCGCTCTCCTCTATAATCCTGTTCTTCAAGACGATTGCTTTGGATCATCGTGCCCATGCCGCCGTCCAGAATCAGAATACGCTTTGACAGTTGTTGCGCTAACGTCTCAGTATGGTTTGCCAAAATAACCTCTAACGATAAATGAATTGTTTCAGACCCCGTAATACTTCGCCCACCGCCAGTGAAATACTAATCCATAGTCGGATTCATCTGGCTTAAATCATACGGTGTTCTCTGATAAACAAAATAGTTAAGCCAGTTGTTAAACAGTAAATAGCCGTGGCTGCGCCAGGTAGCCTTCGGCTCTGACTCAATATCATCGTTAGGAAAATAGTTCTCGGGCAGTGCGGGATTCAGTCCAGCGTTCAAATCGCGAAAGAACTCCGCCGCCAACGTGTGAGCATCATATTCAGGATGCCCGGTCGCAAAGGCAAAGCGGCGATCGCGGCTGGCAAACAGATATGCACCGGTCTGCTCTGATTCTGCGTAAATATCCAGATCCGTATGCTGGCGAATAGCCTCAGAGGGAAAACCCGCATAGCGTGAATGGGGAGCAAGGAAGCGATCGTCAAAGCCGCGGGTGAGCAGCGCCAGCGGCTGGGTAACAGAATGCCAGTAAACGCCGGAGAGCTTCTCGGTCATTGTAATTTTAGGAATATTATAAAGAATGTTTAGCGCGGCCTGCACCGCCCAACACACAAACAGCGTCGACGTGACGTGCTCTTTAGCCCACAGCGTAATACGCTCGATCTGATCCCAATAAGAGACGTCTTTAAACTCAACTAGCCCCAGCGGTGCGCCGGTAACAATCAGACCGTCGAAGTTTTGCTCACGGATATCTTCAAAATTGCAATAGAAGCTATCCAGATGCTCTGTGGGCGTATTTTTAGACTCGTGGTTGTCTATTCTCAGAAGTTGAATGTCCAGCTGCAGGGACGAGTTAGAAAGCAGGCGTAAAAATTGATTCTCAGTCTCAATTTTTTTCGGCATCAGGTTAAGGATAAGGATCTTTAGCGGACGGATGTCCTGATGGCTTGCGCGTGAAGATTCCATCACAAAGACGTTCTCATCACGCAATACGTTAACGGCGGGCAGTTCATCAGGAATACGAATTGGCATTGCTAGATCCTCAAATATCCATTTATACGTTTATACATTTAGACTTCTATACCGCTAAAGATAACGTCTTTTGTATCAGCTGTCGAGAGCCAAACGCGCCCTAAGGGCGATTTACCTAATGCTAAAAAGTAAAAAAGCTGCTGCAATCAGCGACTTTTCTTTAGTGAAAAGGAAAATGAAGAATTGATTGTGTTCGATGTTGCGAGATACTGCGAGTAACTTGAATTGTAGAACACAATAAAAATGGGACTTACTAAGAAGGATACAAATGCAGCACGCGCTGTTATAAACCCTACAAACACAAAAAGGCCACTCTTCCGAGTGGCCTTCTGTTTCTTTCTAAATTAAGAGCCTGGCAGTTGATGAACCTCTTCAAGGTTCACCCTTCGGGCCGTTGCGTTGCAACGTTCAAAAGGCTTTGCCTTTTGTCCTACTCTCGCAGGGGGAAGCCCCACACTACCCTCGGCGCTACAGCTTTTTATCACAACACTCCGCAATCGCCGTTATAAACCCTACAAACACAAAAAGGCCACTCTCTCGAGTGGCCTTCTGTTTCTTCTTTAAATTAAGAGCCTGGCAGTTCCCTACTCTCGCATGGGGAAGCCCCACACTACCATCGGCGCTACGGCGTTTCACTTCTGAGTTCGGCATGGGGTCAGGTGGGACCACCGCGCTATCGCCGCCAGGCAAAGTCTGTATTGTTCACCGTTGACGCTGTTGTTCTACCAACAACCCAACCACGAACTTCAATCCTTCAACAAGCTCAATAATTCTCTTCGTCTCTCGTCTCAAAACGCCTTCGGCGTTGTAAGGTTAAGCCTCACGGTTCATTAGTACTGGTTAGCTCAATACATCGCTGCACTTACACATCCAGCCTATCTACGTCATGGTCTTTAACGTTCCTTTAGGGGACTTAAAATCCCAGGGAAGACTCATCTCGGGGCAAGTTTCGCGCTTAGATGCTTTCAGCGCTTATCTTTTCCGCACGTAGCTACCGGGCAATGCAATTGGCATCACAACCCGAACACCAGCGGTGCGTTCACTCCGGTCCTCTCGTACTAGGAGCAACCCCCCTCAATCTTCCAGCGCCCACGGCAGATAGGGACCGAACTGTCTCACGACGTTCTAAACCCAGCTCGCGTACCACTTTAAACGGCGAACAGCCGTACCCTTGGGACCTACTTCAGCCCCAGGATGTGATGAGCCGACATCGAGGTGCCAAACACCGCCGTCGATATGAACTCTTGGGCGGTATCAGCCTGTTATCCCCGGAGTACCTTTTATCCGTTGAGCGATGGCCCTTCCATACAGAACCACCGGATCACTAAGACCTACTTTCGTACCTGCTCGAGCCGTCACTCTCGCAGTCAAGCTGGCTTATGCCTTTGCACTAACCTCCTGATGTCCGACCAGGATTAGCCAACCTTCGTGCTCCTCCGTTACTCTTTGGGAGGAGACCGCCCCAGTCAAACTACCCACCAGACACTGTCCTCACCCCGGATAACGGGGCTAAGTTAGAACATCAAACATTAAAGGGTGGTATTTCAAGGTTGGCTCCACACGTACTGGCGTACATGCTTCAAAGCCTCCCACCTATCCTACACATCAAGGTTCAATGTTCCGTGTCAAGCTATAGTAAAGGTTCACGGGGTCTTTCCGTCTTGCCGCGGGTACACAGCATCTTCACTGCGAGTTCAATTTCACTGGGTCTCGGGTGGAGACAGCCTGGCCATCATTACGCCATTCGTGCAGGTCGGAACTTACCCGACAAGGAATTTCGCTACCTTAGGACCGTTATAGTTACGGCCGCCGTTTACTGGGGCTTCGATCAAGAGCTTCGCTTACGCTAACCCCATCAATTAACCTTCCAGCACCGGGCAGGCGTCACACCGTATACGTCCACTTTCGTGTTTGCACAGTGCTGTGTTTTTAATAAACAGTTGCAGCCAGCTGGTATCTTCGACTGGCTTCGGCTCCATGGGCAAGCCACTTCACCTACTGCCAGCGTGCCTTCTCCCGAAGTTACGGCACCATTTTGCCTAGTTCCTTCACCCGAGTTCTCCCAAGCGCCTGAGTATTCTCTACCTGACCACCTGTGTCGGTTTGGGGTACGATTTCGTGTTACCTGATGCTTAGAGGCTTTTCCTGGAAGCAGGGCATCAACCACTTCATCTCCGTAGAGACTCGTCATCACGCCTCAGTGTTATACAGCAGACCGGATTTACCAGGACTGCCCACCTACACGCTTAAACCGGGATAACCGTCACCCGGCCGGCCTAGCCTTCTTCGTCCCCCCTTCGCAGTAACACCAAGTACGGGAATATTAACCCGTTTCCCATCGACTACGCCTTTCGGC